>JAWLBG010000028.1:0-82000 GCA_041395065.1 Prosthecobacter sp.
TCTGGCGGCCGATCCCGCACAGATCGCGCAGCTTCAGATCGAGAAGCCTTCCCGGCAGGTCTTCCGCAAGCAGGGTCACGAGTCCGTCCGGTTTTTGCATGTCCGACGCCACTTTTCCCAGGAAGCGGTTTGGCGCCAGACCGATGGAGCAGGTGATGCATTCGCCGATGTGCTCCCGCAGCCCGCGTTTGATCCGCCGCGCCAGATCCAGTGCCACCGGCAGTTCCCGGCGCGGTGCGTCCAGCTTGCACGCCATTTCGTCGATCGAGCAGATCACATGCACGGGGAAATGCCGCTCCACTTCCGCGATGATCTTGTGGTGAAAATCCACATACACGTCGTGACTGGCCATCACCGTCACCAGATCCGGGCAGGCGCGCCGCGCCTCGCCGATGTTGGTCCCCGTCTTGATGCCAAACTTCTTCGCCTCCTGGCTCGCCGCGATCGCGCAGGTGGCGTCCGTGTCCACCGGCACCACCGCCACCGGTTTCCCGCGCAGTTCCGGACGGACCTGCTGCTCCACGCTCGCGAAGTAGCTGTTCAGGTCGAGGAACAGCCAGTCCACGGAGGGAGTGGAGGAGTTGGGGGCGGCTTGAGGCATGTCGGGGCACGAACATGCCTCAAATTAAAGGCTGTTCAATAGAACAGTTTTACCCTGCTCTATCAGGCGACCGTTTCCGAGATGCCCGGCTGCGTAAGGCAGTGGCGAAACCGACCGGACTCAGGGTTTCCGCTCTTCGTGTGTGGCTTCGAGGAAGAGTCGTTCCAAAGTCGTGCGCGGATGACCGCTGTGGAGGATTTTGGCGGCCCCCGCTTCCTGTTTCACCAAGGCCTCGATTTTGGCCAAAAGCTCGGGGCTGGCGTTTTCCAGAACCATTTCCGTCTGGTTCTCCACGGCGATGAGATCTTCCAGCCGTCCTTCCCGCACCATGCGGCCGTGCGCCATGATGCCGACGCGGTCGCAGACTTCCTGAATCTGCTCCAGCAGGTGGGAGGTGACGAGCACCGTGATGCCACGCGCGCGGAACTCGATGATGAGATCGCGAATCTTGCGCGATCCTGCGGGGTCGACTCCCGCAGTGGGCTCGTCGAGAACGACGAGTCGCGGTTCGTGGATCAAAGCCTGCGCCAGACCGAGGCGCTGCAGCATGCCTTTGGAAAAGCCGCCCACGCGCCGCGTCGCAGCGTCTTCGAGTCCCGTCAGCGCCAGCATTTCCTCCACACGTTCCGCCAGCTTCGCTCCGTGCATCCCGCACAGGCTGCCGTAAAAGCGCAGCGTCTCGCGGCCGGTGAGATGCTTGTAGAAATACGGATTCTCCGGCAGGAAGCCCACGCTGTGGCGGCTGGCCACCTCGCTGCTCGGCACGCCGAAGATGCTGGTGGCGCCCGAAGTCGGCTTCAGCAGGCCGAGGACGGCCTTCATGGTCGTCGACTTGCCGGAGCCGTTCGGTCCGATCAGTCCGTACACCTCGCCCGCGTTCACCGTTAGCGAGAGGTCGTGCACGGCTCGAAAAGCCGCCTTTCCCAAGGTGCCTTTGAAGACCTTGGTCAGGTGTTGGACGGAGACGGCGGGTGTAGCGGACATGACGAAACTTCCACCCTAATCACGCACGATGCTGAATCCGCGCAACCCCGGCTGTGACGGTGCGGTCTTCACCTCCCGCTCCCTGATGTGGGATGCGAGGCTGCTGTTTTGGATGTCCTCCAGAAACGCGTCCACTTCCTCTGCCTCAAAAGCCTGCGCGAAAAGCTCCACGCGTCCGTCCGGCAGGTTTTTCACCGAGCCGGTCACATCGTAACCGGAGGCGATTCTCTTGGTGCTGTAGCGGAAGCCCACGCCCTGGACGCGGCCGGTGTAAAAGACATGTCTCGCAGTCATCATTTCATCAAAAGCTTCATCGCGTCGCGCGCGTCGGCACCACCTGCATTGATCAGGAGAACGCCGGCCCCTCCGCGATTCCGGAGGAGACTCACAAACCGGCCCTTCGCCTCGAATTCGTCGCCGTTCTCAGTCTGGAAGTGTTGCTGAAGCCATTTCCGCATAGCGCTGTGAAATGCGTCGGCGCTGGACTTGTCCATGAACAGGGTCTGCCACAACACCTGATCCTGTCGGCCGCCGCTTTCCGTCGTCCAGGCCAGCAGACGGTCCGCCACCAGACCGCGGCTTCCGTCGGCGGCGGCTTCATCGGTGTTGTAGCGGCGCAGGGCCGTCACGCAGGCAAATTTGCCAAGCTGGTCGTCGAGAAAGGGCGCCTCGTCGCCGAGTTTCACGTCGTCCAGCTCGATCTTTACCGGCGCGGGCCGTTCGGGATTCAGATACACTTCGGGTTCAATGACCTCCGCCGTGCTGACCGGCGGCCGGCTGTAGCCGGCGTTGAGCTGGGGAAAGTTTCCGGCGCTGTGCAGCGTCTGCGCGAAGTCGAAGCCGCGACTGAAGGGGAAAAGCACCAGCTCCCGCAGGAAGACCGGAATCGGCACCTGGTTCAGCGGATGGTCCGGGTCTCCGGCGGGTAGATCGTCCTGCGGACTCGAAACCGGATTCTGCAGGCTGTATAGGAAACGCGTTAGCGCCGCGTCCCCGGAAATGAGCGACTCCCGCGCGATGCGCTTGTCGGTTGTGAGGGGGCCGTATTCCGGCTGAAACAGCGTGCTTCCGTACTCCCGCAGCAGTTGGCCAAACGCGATGGCCAGCGGTTCGTTTGCCACCACGATCGGTGAGGACGCCGTTTCGGGATCGATCGTCAGCATCGTCTCTGACTGGTCATCGTACCATCCGCCCAGCACGCGGGCCAGCAGCGCCGCACGCATGGGCAGCGGGTCGATGGCTTCCGGAATCCAGCCCATGGCTGCCAGTGCGCGCGGCAGTTTTTTCGCCTCGTCGCCTGGCTGCTGGCGTTTCAGCCATTCCAGGATCAACGCTTCCACCTCCTCCTGGCTTGTCATTGTCGTCGCCATCGGCAGCGCCTGGAGCTTGCGAAGCTTCATCATTTCCAGGCCCATGCCCACAAAGTCCGGTGCCACGTCGTCCTTCATCACGACTGCCGGGGACTCCTTCATGCCCAGCGTGCCGAGCCGTTGCAGCAGTTCCGCGTTCTCGTCTTTCAGTGCGTCGTTCTGTCCTTGAAGGTACTCGATCTGGCCCTGCAACAGCACGATTTGGTCCTTCAAATCCTGCTCGTCAGCCGATGCGGGTGGAGGTCCGTCCTGCGACGAATCCGGCGTCCGGTCGTACAGAAACAAACCGGCCACGCCTCCGAGGAGAAGGAGGATAAACAGCAGTGCGGCGGGGTTGGGCTTCACGCCGCTCCATAGTGCAGACCTTTCCGCAACTCCAGTTTTCTCGTTGGACGGACGCATTTTCGCGCCACCATGCCGGATGTTCCGCTGGCGATTCGGCTCCCACGACCTCGATCTCTTCCGTCGCGGCCTCATCATGGGCATTGTGAACGTGACGCCGGACAGCTTTTCCGACGGCGGTCGCTTCAACGATCACGGCCGCGCCGTGGAGCATGCCTTCACGCTTGTCTCCGAAGGCGCCGACATCCTGGACATCGGCGGGGAATCCACCCGCCCCGGCGCCGAACCTGTCGAGGAGGCGGAGGAACTGCGCCGCGTGCTGCCGGTCATTCGTGCCGTGCGTTCGCAGACCAAGGCGCTCATTTCCATCGATACGATGAAGGCCGCCGTCGCTCGCGCTGCTTTGGATGCCGGCGCGGATATCATCAACGACGTGACGGGACTGAGGGGCGATTCTGCCATGCTGCGGCTGGCGGCGCAAACCGACGC
Organism: Prosthecobacter sp.; assembly: GCA_041395065.1. GTDB lineage: Bacteria > Verrucomicrobiota > Verrucomicrobiia > Verrucomicrobiales > Verrucomicrobiaceae > Prosthecobacter. The sequence continues at coordinate 3,787 of JAWLBG010000028.1, forward strand.
CGGACTCGTCGTCATGCACATGACCGGCACGCCGCAGACCATGCAGGTCAATCCGCACTATGACGACGTCCTCGAAGAGGTGCGCGGTTATTTTGAAAAGCGGCTGCGCGTGCTGCAGGGCGAAGGAATCGCTCCGGAGCGCGTCGTTCTGGATCCCGGTTTCGGCTTTGGCAAAACGCTGGAGCACAATCTCGTCCTCATGCGCGATCTCCAGCGATTGGCTTCAATGCGACCGCTGCTCGTCGGCGTCTCGCGCAAATCCATGATCGCCAAAGTGCTGCGAACGGGCAGCATGGCGGACCGCTACTGGCCCACCGTCGCCCTGACCTCCCGCGCCCGCGAAAACGGCGCCCGCATCATCCGGGTGCATGACGTCAAAGCGAACCGCGAAGCGCTGCGAATGACGGAGGCGATACTGTGTCCGTGAGCATTGTTGCTTCTTAAATCAACCCGGCCCGCAGGTTGCTATCTGGAAGCTTGAGTGTACCCGTTGCGGAGTCTTCTCTCCCGCGAAACTCTTCCGTCACTAGTGATGAAAGCCTGCCCCATCGCCCTTCTTCTCCTCTCTCTCGCGTCAGTATCCTTGGCCGTCGAAGTGACTCCCGCGCCCGAGGAGGCCGCCGCACCAGTACTGCCAAAGGCACCCGAGCCTGTGGAGTCCATCCTAAAGCTGCAGATCTTCCTCGATGGCGAACTCTTTGGTCCAGGCAAGGTGGACGGACGTCCGGGCGAGTTCACCACGAAGGCGCTGAAGCGCTATCAAGCCTCTCACGGAATGCCTGAGACTGAGCTTGAAGGCCATTCGATCGACCCTCTCCGGCATCACCGACCTCTACACCAACTACACTCTCCGCGAAGAAGACCGCAAGTTCGTCGGCGACCTGCCCAGCAAGCCCTCGCTGCAGAGCAAAAAGAAATACCTGCCCTATGACTCGCTGCTTGAATTCCTGACCGAGCGTTTCCACACCTCGCCCGAACTGATCGAGTGGCTGAACCAGCCGTCGAAGATGAGCGCCCTCAAACCCGGCGACGTCGTGAAGGTGCCCAACGTGAAGGAGCCATTCCAGATCGAACTCCTCGAACCGGTGCCAAGCCTGCCGGCGATCCCCGAATTCCAGACGAGCCGCATCATCAAGATCGACACGAAGGAGCGAATCCTCGGGGTCCATGAAGGGGAAAAGCTCCTCGCCAGCCTGCCCATCACCTCCGGCAGCGGCTACCTCGCCACGCCGCCTGGAAGCTGGCGCATCGTCGGCATCACCCAGATGCCCACCTTCCGCTGGGACGAAGGCGTACTAAACTACGGCGTGCGCACGGACACCGCCTACGAGCTCCCCATTGGCCCGAACAATCCAGTCGGTGTCATGTGGATCGGCCTCAGCAAGCCGGGCATCGGCATCCATGGCACCAACTCACCACAGACCATCGGCCGCAGTTCCAGCCACGGCTGCATGCGCACCGCCAACTGGGACGTCGTGCGGCTCGTGAAGCACATCAGCAAGGGCATGCCGGTCATCATCGAGGGGCCTGCTCCCGTCCCGCGCCCTGTGGTGAAGAAAGCCGAACCTGCGCCTCCTCCTCCACCTCCGCCAGAAAAGAAGAAGTGGTTCCAGTTCTGGAAGAAGAAGGATCCCTCAACGGTCGCCAACTGATACGCGCGACACGATCACCTCGTGAGTCTTGCGGTCGATCGAATACAGCACGCCCGGCTCGCTGCGATCCCACGCAAAGGCCTGGCCGTGTGCGCTGATCGGAATCGCCGTGCGCCACGTCCACACATCGCCCGTGACGGGAAAGTCGAGCATGTAGAGTTCCTGCGCGTCGTGTCCGGTGATGAACAGATGACGATTCGGACCAAAGCTGCCTCCGGAGCTGCTGTTCTTGCCGAATTTCGCGATCATCTCTGGCGGGAATCCCAGCTCGCCGGTCTTCTTCCACTGTGTGTCAAAGCGCAGCACGCGCGTCCGCGCCGGATCGCCAGTTTTCGCGTATTGCGCGAAGCACGCGAACCACTCACCGTCGCGCCGGTCCACCCACGTGAGTGATCCGCCCGCATCGGTGAGGTCGATGCTTTCCAGATGCTGCATCGTCTTCGGATCCCACACTTCGACGGAGCTTTTCATCGGCATCTCCGGGTAGTTGGAATGCGCGCACCACAGTTTGCCGTCGAGGATCAATCCCGCGTTGAGATGCTTGATGTGTCCATCTTTCGTCTCCTTCCAGCCGCCGACACGCTCGCCGGTGTCTTTGCGATACTTGCCGATCGCCGCGTTCGTGATCGCATAAAAGTGCTCGCCATCCACGGCCACACCTTGATGCGCCTCGTCGGCCTTGAAGCGCTTCAGCTCCTCGTGCTTCCAAGTGCCCTCCTTGCCAGCGAGCATCTTGTCCACGCGCCCCTGCTCCGGTCGCAACGCCAGATCGGGGATCGGCATCGGCGTCAGGTTTTCCGACAAGAGTTTCTCATCCGCCGGAAGCGCCCGCCAGCGCAGGTTTTTGAACCACACGTCCGCGCCATGATCCTGCAGCGACAGGTTCGCGCCGCGCTTCGTCAGATCACCGCCGCGAATGCGCAGGATCTCCAGATCCGCATGCCAGCGCGGGTCGGCATAGTCGAAGTCGATCACCTTCTCGCCATTCAGCCAGTGCTGGATGACGGTGCCCTTGCACACGACGCGGCCTTCGTTCCACTCACCGAACGGCTTCACCACGTCCTTCGTCGGCGCCATGCAGAAGAACAACGAAGCCGCCGCCTGCCGCGGATTCTCGCCGTAGTGGCTGTTCGCGTTGTCGAGCAGTTGATACTCATACTGACCCGGCCGGTAATACACGCCGCTGTTGCAGCCCTTCGACACCTTCCACTCGAATCGCAGCTCGAAATCATCCGGCACCTTCGCCTTCTCATAAATCAACGAGCCGCCACGCTTCACCCGTGCGATCTCGCCATCCACCACCACCCAGTTGCCCTCGTTCTTCCAGCCGTCGAGCGTCTTGCCATCGAAGAGCGACTCGAAGCCGGGTTCCACGGCGTGGATGAATGGCGGGGCAAGCAGAAGGAGGCAGGCAAGCAGGCGCGGGAGAAACGTCATGCCAGAGAGACGAACACACATGGCGACATCTTCCGCCCCCTTCATCACAAACCACCTCGCTACTCCCCACACTGTCCCTCAACCGATCAAAACGGAACGCCAAAATATCTGGTAGCCCAGCCGTGATCTGATAGTTATTCACGGCAATCAAGTTCTCACACCATGCCCGCCCGTTGCCTTGATCTCGTCCGGCAGGGCCTGCTCGCCGTCGATTACCGGCAAGACAGGCTCAGGCGTGATGTGCCCGTGCCTTCGGCTCCTGCCACAACGGCGGATTTGGTGGCCTACGCCGACCAGCCTTTTGATGCTCGCACGTCCACCTTGGTGGCAGTGGATGCTTCATCGTTTGGTGAAGACACCATTCCGTTGCTGCGCCCCCTGGGTGCTCCGGTGGTGGCGCAGTGTCACAACGATCATGTGCTGTTTTGGAGGCAAACCGCCTCGGCACCAAAGTTCGTTGAGCGTGTTGCCGCAAGCAAAATTGCCTCCTTCTTTCAGGCTCATCGGGAGGAACTTGCTCCGAACGCGCTCTACCGCGCCAAAGTTTGGAGTCGCACCGATGAAACAGTCCAACAACTCACCTTCGTGGATGCTGGGTTGCTTCCTGTGGTCGAACAAACTGCCGGTGAAGACTTGCGTCAGCTTCTCGAACGCGCGGTCACGACCACCAAGAAAGTGCTGGGCTGGAAGCAGGACATCAGTGAAGACAATGGGCGCTGGCTACTGAAGGCGGTGTTCTGGCTTCTGGCGGCCAAGATTCTCAAAGACAAAAATGTGCCCGGCTTCATGCGCGGCAGCCTTTGCGATCTGGAGGCCGTCTATGACAAGCTTGCCAGACACTACAACAAGCACGAGCCACGCCCCGTCCAGATCAACGGCTCCAAGCGTCGTGATGCGCTGCTCGGTGCCGCCGAGATGATTCAAGGCTTTGGGCACTGTGGCGCGGTGACCACCGAATCCCTGGCCTGGGTTTACGAAAGTGCGCTGATCGACCGGGCCACCCGGCAGGAGTTTGGCACTCACAGTACACCGGCCTGGCTGGTGGATGAGATCGTGTCCAAGCTGAGTCCATGGATCAAGGAGATGGAGGTGGATGATCGCCGGGTGTTCGAGCCCGCCTGCGGCCATGCCGGGTTCCTCATTTCGGCCATGCGCCTGCTGAGTGAACTCCTTCCCGAAGAGCGTGCCCCAGAACGCAAGAGCTACCTGCGCCAGCGCCTTCAGGGCATCGAGGCCGACTCCTTTGCCTACGAAGTGGCCAAACTCTCGCTCACCCTCGCCGATGTGCCGAACGACAACGGCTGGATGCTGAAGAACGAGGATATGTTCGAGGAGGATGCGCTCCGCACCGCCATCTCCAAGGCCAGCATCGTGCTCGCCAACCCACCGTTCGGACCATTTGGCGACGCTCGCCCCGATGGTGCCATGCACAAGAAAGCGGACGAGACCTTCCGTCAGATCGTGGATGCGCTCCCTGTGAATGGCGTCTTCGGCATCGTCATGCCCCAAGGCATCTTGCACAGCACGCAAGGCAAGGCGCTGCGTCGCAAGCTTCTCGACGAGTATGACATCTCCGAGATCACCCTCTTTGCCGACAAGATCTTCAACTACGGCGAGCCCGAGACGGCTGTGATTTTAGGCCGGCGGGTTGGGGCAGCGAAGAAGCGTGGCAAGGTGCTCTACCGGCGGGTGCGTGAGGAGCAGATCGAGAACTACAAGAAGACGCTGGTGCCGACCACGCAGACGAGCATGCCATCGAGTGTTTTTGAGGAGCGCGATGGCAGTCTGCTCGTTCCGGAGATGAATGACATCTGGCAGATGCTGAGTGACCGGCCCAAGCTGGGGGATTTTGTGGAAGGCGGTCAAGGCTTTCAGCACAAAGGGAAAGACCTTCCCAAGGGAGCGATCTGCGAAAGCGACGTGGAGTTGGAAGGCCTGACCGCTGGTTTTGCAGGCTGGAATGAGACCCAACTCACTCATGAATTGCCAAAAATGATGTGGCTGAATCTGGATGCAAAAGTTATTCGGAGGCCCTTGCATGGAACTGCTGTCGGTAAAAATCAAGTCTTGCTCAACTACCCTCGCGTGAGCCGAGAGGCATGGCGGCTCAAGGCATTGATCGACACAAAAGGGCACCCGGTCACTTCCGACTTTAATGTGGTTCGCCTTACCAAGGCCCGGTCCTCGACGAGAGCACTGTGGGGAATCCTCAATTCCCCGGTAGCCAACGCCTTCGCTTATTCGCATTCATCGAAACGCCATGTCCTGGTCGGCGATATGCGGAAACTGCCTGTATTTTTCTTTGGAGAAACTCCTCTCGAAGCGTTGGAATCCGCCGTTGAAGCCTATCTGAAGGCCGCCAAGGGCACCAAAGCGCTGGCCAAGAAGGCGAAACCTCAAAACAAGAATCCGGATGACCAACTTTCCTTGGCCTTGCCTGGGGAACAAGACGCTGGCTCTACACCCGAAGAAGAATTGAAGTATCTCCACTGGCGCATCGATGCTGAGGTGCTGAAGCTCTATGACCTGCCTGCGAGTATGGAGCGGCGCATCCTGGACTTGTTCACCGGGGTGCAACGGCGCGGGGTGTCTTTCATGCAGATGGAGTACTTTCCCAAAGGCTTCACCCATCTGGATCGCCTCAGCGATCTGCTCGCCATCACTGCCGACTGGACACAAACCAATCGCCGCCGTTGTCATCTCATCCGCAAAGACGTGAAGAGTCATTTGAGCGAGAAGGAGAAATCCGAACTTCAACGGCTTGAATCCCTTGCTGACGCACGGATCGCCCTGATGGACATCCAGCATCCGTCGGAGCCGGACGAGATCGAGCGGACGGTCGAACGCCTGAAACGGGAAGGAAAATGGCAGGAATAGCGCTCACCGCCCATCCCTATCGCTATCCGGCCCAGCCCCGGAGCCGTCGGCATGGACCTGCTGGCTACAAAGACTATCGCGACTACCGCCCATGGCTGGAGGACGAGTTCATTTTCCGCTGTGTGTATTGCCTCAAGCGTCAGAAGTGGGCACGCACCGACATCTGGGCCGTGGACCATCTGATACCCCAGGCAGACGCGCCAGAGTTGGAGTGCGACTACAACAATCTCATCCTCACCTGCCAGTGGTGTAACAATCGGAAGCTGGCGGACTCCGTCCCGGACCCGGTGGCGGTTGCGTATGGGAACTGCCTTCAAGTCGATGATGTCAGCGGTGAAGTCCGTCCTCTCAACCAGGACGGTGAGATCCTCATTCGTGTGCTGAAATTGAACTCTCAGGAACAAGTTCGCACCCGGTTCGACACCTTGCGCCGTCTGCAGATCATGGCCCGATGCGCGCCCGAAGAGTGGAAAAGAATGATGAGCTTCCCTGAAGACCTGCCCGATCTCCACCGCAAACGTCCCCCTGGTGGCAATTCACGACCAGAAGGCCTCGATGAAAGCTGGCTGGAGCGCAAACGCCGGAACGAGCTGCCAGAGGTCTATGAGTAATTTTTGGCAAGCAGGCGCAAAAGGATGTTTGTCTGACGCGCCCAAGCCTACGGGCGGGAAGCCCAAACATCACACGATCCCGAGTTGTTTCTCAATATCCTCCAGCGGCACGCCCTTCGTCTCGGGCACCATGAGCTTCACCCACACAAGTTGCAGGACCATCATGCCGCAGAAGAAGAGGAACACCCATCCGGGAGGAAAGGCGGAGACCATCTTCGGGAAGAAGGTGGTGAGCAGCGCGGCGAAAATCCAGTGCGTGAAGCTGCCGAGCGACTGCCCGCCCGCGCGATGCTGGTCCGGAAAGATCTCCGCAATGAACACCCAGATCACCGCGCCCTGGCCGATGGCATGCGCGGCAATGAACGCAAAGATGCACACGGGCACGATGGCGTAGTGCTCTGTGAAAAACGCCCACGCGCACAGCCCCAGAGTCGCGATGTAACCGAACGATCCGATGTAGAGCAGTGCTCGACGGCCGAGGCGATCGATAAGCCACAGCCCGGCGAAGGTGAAGACGAGATTCGCCACGCCGATGCCGACCGATTGCAGCAACGCGGCCTCAGCGCCGAGCCCGGTGAGTTCAAAGATGCGCGGCGCGAAATAGAGCACCGCATTGATGCCGGAGAGCTGGTTGAAGAACGCGATCAGAAAAGCCAGCAGGATCGGCACGCGCAGACGACGGCTCCAGAAAGCGTGCGCCACGGTATCGGTGGCCTGCGCCTCTGAGGTGATGTGATCCGCCTGCGCCTGAATCACCGGCTCGTCCGCCGTCGGCTGGATCAGGCGCAGCACCGCAAGGCCCTGCGTGCGGTCGTTCTTTTCCGCGTCAGCAGCCAGCGCGGGCTCTCCGGCAGCGTGAAGCACATGAGCGTATAGATCAGCGCAGGAACCGCCTCCACGCCGAGCATCCAGCGCCAGGCGTTCGCACCGATGCCGCCGAGCAGGTAGTTCGACAGGAAGGCGACGAGGATGCCGAAGACGATGTTGAACTGAAACATGCCGGCGAGCCGTCCGCGACGCTCCGGCGGCGAGATCTCCGCGATGTAAAGCGGCGCGGCCACGGTGGACACGCCCACGCCGAGGCCGCCGATGAATCGCGCGATGATGAGCGACCAGACATCCGGCGCGAGCCCCGACCACACTGCCGAAGCAAAATACAGCGCCCCCACCGAGATGAGCGTCTTCTTGCGCCCCCAACGATCCGTCGGCCAGCCGCCGCACAAGGAACCAATGACCGTGCCGTAAAGCGCCGAGGCCATCGCAAAACCATGCAGGCCGTCGCTCAAACTCCACAGCGACTGGATCGTCTTCTTCGCGCCCGAGATGACCACTGTGTCGAAACCGAACAAAAACCCAGCCAGCGCTGAAACGAGGGACCAGAAGAAAAGGCGTGAGGTGGCGGTTGAGTTCATCGCAGGCGCGGATAGAACACCATCCAGCTGCGACCGTGGCAAGATCAAACCGCGAACACGGGAACTCAGGCTCCCAGCACGCCCTGCACATGCTTCATCGACTTCGCGAAGCACTCGTTCACGTAGGCCATCGCCTTTTTAACTTTCGCCTGCGCGGCGGGATAATCGTCGTCGATGGCGAACAGCGTCTCCGTCATCTTCTCGACCGGTGTTTCGTCCATTTCGAGCAGCCATTCGCCGAGACCGATGTCTTTGAACATCCAACACTTTGGTGAGTGAAACTCGGAGTAGGTGTGGATGATCGGCGTGCCGTTCGCGAGTGCGATGATGGGTGAATGCGGTTCGTGGCAGACGATCGTATGCGCGCGGGCGAAGATCGAGGCCGCCTCGTCGGCGTTCCAGAAGTATTCGAGGTTCACCACGTGCTTCTGGATCTCCGGCGGCAGCGGATCGTGGATGAGACGCTTGTTGTGGCCCATCTCCTTGACGGTCTCCGGCGAGATCAACACCTTGCCGCCGGTCTTCTTGACCCAGCGCGTCACCAGTTCGCGATACTTCGCCGCGCGTCGTTCGTCATCGGCGATCTGCTGCGGCGTGGGATGCAGCGGATTGAGCTTCTCCGGACGCGGATCGTCCACGCCGGGAGCCTTGGGTGTGTTGGTGCGGATCTGGACGGTGATGAACTTCTTCTCCTCCAGCCCCAGCTTCTTCATCGTTGCGAGTCCACGGTCATCGTCGCGAACGTCGATGCCGAAGCAGCCGTCGGGTCCGAATTCGAGCACGGGCGTCTTGATCCCGGCGTTCTTGAGGATGTTCAGCGTCTTCGTCTCGCGTGTGTAGATGAACGACGCCGCGTTGAGCAGTTCGATTCGCTCCGCCGCGCCTTCACCCTGGACCATCGTGGGGAAAAAGGACTGGCCGAAGAGTCCGTAGGGCTTGCCGTGCTTCTTGCAGAACTTCATGTAGCTGAGGTCCTGCCCCATGCCGGAGTTGCGGATGAAGAGGTCGCAGTTTTGGATCGCCTCCTGCAGCTTGAGATCCTTCTCACCTTTGCCGTCGATCTTGCCCTGAAGAATCTCCACCTTCGGAAAGCGCGCCTTGAGCATCGCCGTGACGCGCTCATCCAGCTTCATCGCCCACAGCACCACGTTGACTTCCGGCAGATGTTCCTCGATCACGCGCAGCGTTCCCGGCGTATGACCGATGTCACCGATGTTCACCGTGTCCCACGCGGACTGCAGGACGATGGTCTTCGGCTTTCCGTTGGCGGCAAAAACGGAACCGCCGAGCGCGGCGGTGATGGAGGCGATGAAATGACGGCGTGTGCGCATGAGCGAAAAACGAATCAGTACCGCAGGATGCCAGTTCGGACATCAAAATCTCCGCGAATGGCCTGTCGCTCCGCTCACCTGCGCCGAGGTTAATCCCGTTTGAATAGGCGCCCGATGGACTTGCCAGCACGCTGCAAGATGTTTGGCTCCTCCTTTTCCGAAGGCTTTCTGCGCGCACCCGAACTCGTTACTGCCGGTGTTTTCCACTCGGGATCATCCGGCACGCTTGCGAGCTCCATGGCGGTGAGCGTGGGGCCGTCGAGCAGGCCATTGGGTATGAGTCCGTTTTTTGCCTGAAACAGAATGATGGCAGTGTGGGTACCCTTGCCTTCCTTCCCATCCTGGGTGGAGGTATAAAGCTGCCGATCCTTTAGGACTCCCTGCGCTTCATAGAGAAGATGGCGGCGACCGTTTTCCGAATAGGCGGCATGTGGCGGTGTCGGGAAAATCATCTCCAATGGCCAGTGTCCTGCCGGCGGCTCGCTGACAGGCGGCTGGATCATTGCCGCTGGCGGCAGCGCGGCGGTCTCCGCCTGTGCATCGGGCGCGGCGGAGGCTGGTGGCGGCTGGTTTGCGGGAACATTCGTGGCAGCAGAGGAGGTGCTTTCCGGCGAAGTCTCTGGGGAGGTCGAGGCGGACGAAGGCGGAGCAACAACGGCCACCACTGGAGGTGCGGCAACGGATGCAACAGGTGCTGGGGCGGCTTCAGGCACGGCGGGCGTGGCTACCGTAGATGCGGTGGTGGCCGGGCTGGCAACCATTGGAGGGGGCGTCGGCGCAGGTTCCGCCGACGGTTGACTCGTGGGCGGTGAGGGGGCTGCGTTCGACGGTGCAGGCGGTTGAACGATGGGAGCAGTGACAGTGGCTTCCACTGGCGCGGCAGACGGCGCGGTCGTGGTGGTGGATTTGAAATAGAATGCGGCACCGGCAGCGATCACTGCAACCGCGGCAGCAGCGTAAACGGGCAGGTGCTTCCGGGAGACAGTGGCCGGCGCGGCGGCAGCGCCCGGACTATGGAAGGTCTGGGTGGAAATGTTGGTGCCTCCTTTGAGACCGAGAAGCTCCAGCAGTTTGCCAGCACTAGGCGGCCGCAGTGTCGGATCTTTCTCCAGGCAGGCTGCGATCACGGCCTCCCATTCCTTCGGAATGGAGTCTTCGGCCTTGATCTCCAGCTCCTCACGCCGATCGATCATGCTTGGCGGAGTCTTGGATGTGATCTGCGAGGAGATGTCTCCGCGAAAGAAGGGCGGCTTGCCGGAAAGCAGTTCGTAGATGGTGGCGCCCAGAGAATACACATCGTCGGTGGGTGCTGGCTTTTCACCCATTGCCTGTTGCGGACTCATGTAGGGCAGTGTGCCGCTGACGCCAAGCTGTGACACCGATAGACGGCTCATTGTGTCTGAGATGCTGCGGGCGATGCCGAAATCGGCAATCTTGGCTGTTTCATCGCCGAGGCCGGCCATGATGTTCGATGGCTTCAGATCGCGATGCACGACCTTGCACTGAAAATGCGCGTAATCGAGCGCCTCGCAGACTCCGGGCAGCCACTTGGCCACTTGTTCAGCAGTGAAGACGCCGCTCTCAGTTTCCGACTTCAGTTCGGACAGCGTTCGCGCATTGACAAACTCCATCGAGATCGCCGCAACGTCCTCGTCATCCACGAAATCGTAAATGCGGACGATGTTGGGGTGGGAGAGTTCCAGGCCACGCCGCGTCTCCGTCTTGAGTTCTTTTACCGCGGAGGGATCGAGACCGATCAGGCTGGGCAGGAATTTCAGAGCCACGGGGCGCTCCAGTTTCAAGTCATCCGCCAACCACACCACGCCCATGCCGCCACGTCCGAGGATGCGCGTCAGTTTGTAACGATTGAAATACATCGCCCCGGCCTGGGGCGTCCGCACCTTGATCGTCTGGTCAAAATCGTCAGGTGGGCTGGATGGCGAAGGATTCATGACATGAGTCGGCGGAAAGGCGGGAGTTTAGTCGCATAGCTCTTGGTGTCACATAACAATTTGGCATCGCAAATGGACGCCTGCATGTGAAGCGCTGGACGTTGGCAGCAGCCCAAGCTGCGCTCGTAGTCCGCCAAGGATTGGAAATCGCCGCAGTGCGCCACGATCAATTCTTGTTCGATTGCATGAATCAGGCTCGGCGGCACCCCGAATCTTGGCATCACCGTTTGTGTCACAACATTCGAGAGCGTTCACTGTTGGAAACTTCAAGCGCAGCAGGAACCGGCTTGCTGTGCAATGCATCCGGACGGAAGGAACCGCATGCGGACATTTCATTTTCGGCAACTGCTCCTGAATGAATTCGGGTGGAGCGCTTAATGATGCAGGGAAGAGGAATTCGTCCCACCAAGGACGGGAGACTGACGGCGCGGGATCTTCGAACCGACACTGTTGTCTTCTCCCACCTCATGGTCTGATGCGGAGTGCATCTTCTCCGCACGCTGAGATCGCAGGGCTTCGGCGACCGATTGCTTGTTCTTCCGGGATTCCTCGTTCGGTCCCGCATCTACGACCGTCGCTTTCTGGCCATCAATCCCCTCGGCATGCATGTCATTGTCGAGTTGCGCATGATTGTCAGCTACAACAGGAGCGATGTTTACCCTGGCTTTGGCGGACTCCGCTTGTTTTTTCATGGCGTCGTTGAATGCATCCGTATTCATGATGCTGGCAGACTCCTTCCGAACATCATCCATGCGGTTGCCCAATTGCTGCCTGCGTTCTTTCAGTTCATCGATCATGTTGTCCCGGCCCCGGTAGGCAGCTTTCAGCTTGTCCTGGATGCCTTCTTTCCGGTTTTCGAGCTTTTCAATTCTCTTGTCGAGTTCACGGGCCTGCGCCTGGAGCGTACCCGCCTCCTGGTCGAGTTCCCCCAGTCGCTGAGTGACATCCTGCTTCCTCTTTTGCGCCATTTCATCCATGCGCAGGGCGGCTTTTTCCTTCAGGGCATCCACATCCATCGACTGCAGTTGCTGATCAAGTTCCTGGAGTGCAGCATCGGTATAAAAGTGCTCCACATGGACTTCTTTGGCGGCCTTGGTCTGCTTGTCCATCACCTGCATCGTCTCATGCGTGGCCTTGGCCGCGGTTTTTAAAGCTTCCATGTTCTGCTTTGCGTAGTCCATGCCGTCGACGCTGCCTACCAGGAGGTTGGCGGCGAATCGACGTTTGTCCTCGTGCGTGAGTTCGCTTTTTGCGGCATTTTCGTCTTCTGGATTCAGCATGGACGCCATCCCGTCAGTCTCCTTGGTGAAAGCCGACATCATGGATGTGAAGGGCGTCTCCTTGCCACCTGCCATCTTCTCAATGGCCGCCTCGAAGCTCTCAGGGCTTTCAAAGGCTTCGAGTTGAAAGTCATGGATCGTCTCAAGAGTCTTGGCGACTCCACTCTGGCCCAGTTTGGCCAGGGGTGCCTTGTCAGGGGAGTCACCGATGTAGTTCATGCCGGTGGACAGATCGATCAATGACGGCTGGCCGGTCGCCGGATCGAAGGTCATGTTCGTCGGATTGGCTTTGAATCCCGAACCGCCTCCATCCACGCCCAGATGATCATTCTCATGCAGCATGACCACCGCAGGCAGGGCACGCCCTAGCATCTTGCCCATTTGTTCGCTTTTGAGCAGGGCCATTTTCTCGTCCTGTGACAGTTTGTTGAAAGTGGGGCCTTTCGCGAACTCCATTTTGACGATGGCCGCCTTTCCGGCCTCGATGTCCTTGAGGGAATCAAGCTGCCTTCCAATTCGGAGCTTTGTAGCATCGTCACTGGCTGCATGCAGTCCTTCCAATTTTGCCTTGAGTTCGGCAGCAGGAGGAGGCTGGCCATCACCTCCGTTGGCGCCGTAGATATTGACTCGCGGGGCGCTGAACGGAGCTTCCCCCTGCGCGTTTTTGAAAAACACCTCCATCAATTGTGCAGACTTCATCACCTGGTTTGCAGCCGAGACTCCCTCGACCTTGATGGCAGCTCCACCGCTGGTTTCCACGCCGGATTGAACCAGCATGGCCCCTGTGCCGCCCTCCTTTGAGAAACTCCAGGCAGCGTTGCCGTCACCGATGACTTCGCTCAAAGATGCCGCGTCTTTGGAGGGAGGCAAAATGGGAGCACTATTGACGATGTTCGAGTTCAGCTCCAAGGCTCGCGCCTGATGCTTGGCTTCGTTGGGGGATGGAGGAGGCATGGTGGCGAGGTGGAATAATTTAGCTTTAGTTACCGGAATGGTTGCACCTGTGACGGGATTCTCGTCGGTCGCTGCACAAAGTACCGGGATGTTCTGCCTGGATCGGCTCGCGGGCTATCCCGGCTCGATCAAGACAGCCTGATTTGGCGTCACAAATTCCCAGAACTCGGCTAATCTCACCCCAGCCGCCTCCCACATGTTCTCCTTTCTCAAATTTCTAGTCGCTGCCGGTATCGCCACCTTTGGTGTTTGGTATGTGTTTCAATACGACAGCATCAACGAGGTCACCGGCGGCGTGGCCTTCATCTGTGTGCTGGGCGCCTTCGTGCTGCTGAAATGGCAGCCGGATTTCTCCAAGAAGGACTACATCGTTCAATACAAGAACCTCAAGTGGCTGCCGGGCGAGTTCACGCGTCACTGGCTTATCACGGGTGACACGGGGGTGGGCAAAACGACCTCGGGCTTCAATCCGCTGCTGCATCAAATCTCCGTCTCGCGTCCGAACTGGGGCGGCCTGATCCTCGGCGCGAAGGGCGACGAGCACTTTTTTGCTTTGGAACATTTCACCGGTCACGGACGACCGGAGGCTGTGTGCGTGCTGGCCGTGCGTCCTGACCGCCTTGACCGCAGCTGGCAACCGAAGGAGCGCTACAACCTCGTCTCCGACAAACGCCTGCCCTACACGACGCATGCGAAGAACCTCGTCGATACCGGTGCCTCGCTGACGGAGGGTGAACAAAGCTCCTTCTTCAAACCCGCCGCCCAGCAGGCGCTCACCAGTGCCTTCGAGCTGCTCGAATCACTGGGAAAACCGGTGAACGTGCTGCGTGCCTATGAGTTCCTCACCGACAAGTCGACCATGGAAGAGCTCTTCAACGAACTCCTCGATGCTGACAGCACTCCCGAGCGCATCAAGCTGGCCAAGTACTTCGACCAGACATTCCTCAGCGCCCAGGCTGCGGAGCACAAGGAGGGTCTCGTCGGCACGCTAAAAGTCATGCTCGGCTTCTTCACGCACCCAGACATCGCCGAGGTCTTCTGCTCTGACGAACCGAACACCATCGACATCCAGGACGTGGACAAAGGCCGTGTTTTCTGCACCGCGATGCCGCAGACCTTCCAGACCGAGCGCCGCTACATCAATACCTACATCAAGCTGCTCTTCTACACACACGCGATGATGCGTTTCGACAAGCCGAAGTCAGAGCGCAAGACGGAGAACCTCCTGATCGCGCTCATGGACGAGTTTCAAGCGCTCGCCACGGCCAGCGAAGACGGCATCTCCGACCACAACGTCATCGACCGACTCCGCGCCGCGAACTGCTGCCTCATCCTCGGCATGCAGAGCGATGCATCCCTCTTCCCCGTGCTCGGAAAAGAAACGGCACAGGTGCTCACGCTCAACTGCCGCTCCCGCATCGCCTTCCGCCAGCCCGATCCCGAGGGTGCCCAGGCCGTGGCCGAATTCATCGCCAAGATCGAGAAGAAGAAAGTCTCCAAGTCCTCCGGCTTCCTCGGCAAAGACGCCAGCAAGACCGTCAACAAGGAATGGGACTACGAAGTGCAGCCCGGCGAACTCATGAAGATGCCGGACGCCACCGCCTGGATCGTCCACCCGTCCAAAAAGAAGGTCAAAATGCGCATCCCCGCCATGGATGGCGCCGGGAAGATTCCGGATTGGTGGAAGTGATGCCGACTGCTCTGAAAACAAAGTTCCTCAAAACCTCGAACTGCCAAAGCCATGCCTCTGACTGACGAACAACAAGAGATCCGCGACGAGTTAGTAAAGCGCACGAAAATCCTTGTTGATGAGATTCCGGGATATGAAAAATTTACGCGTCAAGCAGCAGCGCTTGATCACCTAAAGACGGGAGGTCAACAGCCAGACTATGACAGCCTTAGTGATCAACAGGTGGCGGACATCTTTGATGCAGGCCGCTTGAACCCATCTATCAATGGGCTGGCGGATGTTGATTTGGAGCACCGTTTTGGCCAGATAAATCTCCAGGAGAAAGGAATTACTTCCAATCGTGGTCCTGAATCTGTGCCAAAGGGTCCCGATGTTCCTGCGACCAGGGAATACATGGTGGAGGCAATCGACACCTGGATGCAGCATGAAAACAATGCCCTGAATCCCAGGCTCGTTATTCAAGCGCAAATGGGCATTGCTGATAGCCCAGGGGTGGTGCTTGGCGGCAAGCTAGAAAAGGCCACCTTTGACTACATGCATCTGCAGGATGCGATGAAGGAGGCAGGAGTGCCAGAGTACCATGATCCTGAGATCGAGGCCAATCTGGCCCAGCTCAAAGCTGCTGAGAAGCAATTCAACCAAGCAGCGAAAGATTTCAAAGCTCAAGCCCCTAACATGGCCGCCAAAGAGGGATTGGAGTTTGCGGCTCAGATGCAGTTCACCCCTGAGCAGGTAGCCGATGAGGTGCGTGAGTGTAGCTTGCTCGACATTGGAAATCCTCCATCCATCAATGGTGCCAACCTGTCTGGGCTGGATTTGAGCAAGAGTGACCTGAGTGGTCTGCGAGTCGATGCCGCCACGCTCTCCAAGGCTTCCGGCTTGGAGCAGGTGCAGGGTGTCGATCCTGAATTGAAAGCCGCCGCCATCGAGCAGCACCCGGAGGCTGTCAAAGTGGCCCGTGTTCAGCAGAAAGTGCAGGCCTCCCCCGCCGGGCAGGCTGCTGGCAGGGAAGCGCCGCGTGGCATTCCTGAGCCTGGAAAAATCTCCGGGCCTGACGACCTGGCTGGAGTGAGTGCCAATGAAATGAAAGGCGCCATGCAGGCCAGCGAGACCTTCCAAGTCAAGGCCGCTCAGGGCAAGGTCATCGGCGAGGGCGGCGAATCGATGGGCTATGCCAAGCTCCAGGTGGGCGAAAGATCCAAGATATTGCAAGGACAGTCCATGGCATCGAAACAGTCTCTAGTGGACGCGGGTTTCGATTTGGCAGCACTGAACAAGCTCTCCAGCCCTTACAACTCTCTGGTAGATTTTGAGAAAAAGCTGGCTGAGACCAAGGATCCCGTTTTGAAAAAGAGCTACCAGGATCGAATCGACAACACCTGGCAAAGGATTGATGATTTGTTAGAAGAGGGCTTGGCGAATGTTCCTGAGCAAAACCGTGCTCAAGTCGAGGCACTGCTCCCAGAATACAAAAAGGTGCAGATTGCCCACAGCGGGTCCCAGCAGGCGGACAGCACCAGCCGCGGGGCTGCCAATGCGCTCTTCAAGCCTGAAACCGGCTACGGGCAGGGCTTTGACGAGTCCAAGGTCGCGGAGATCGACAAGACCTTCCTCGGCCGCTCCGTCGCCTCTTATGAGACGGACAAACTGATCGGCACAGATGTCTGTTCCGAGGAAAAACTGGCCGTGAACGGCGAAGGGCAGCTCATGGGTATCAGCGTGGCGGCGGATGGTGCGCAGGTCAGCCGCATTTCCCCCGTGGAAATCGACGGTAAGAACGACCTGACCACGCGCATGCTGCGCACGGACTACGCCAGCCATGAAGTGCAGAAAGGGCTCTACGACTGGAGGCGCTGGACTACATCACCGGCCAGTCAGATCGACCGCCATCCGGGAAACATCGCTATCAATCCTGACAGCGGCTCGGTGAAGGGCATCGACAATGATCTGGCCTTCCCAGAGGACGATCGTGCGAACGTTGCAGCGCGGAAACAAGGCCGTCGCCAACCTGCCGATGTTCATGCACAAGGAAACGGCGGAAAAAATCGCCGCTGCTGATCCTGAAGAGCTGCGAGAAAAGCTCGAAGATCGAGCATTCGGACAATCCCGGCCAGCCCGTATTTCTCGCCAGAAGAGATCAATGGCTCGGTGGAGCGTCTCAAAGAGATGCAGAACCACATCAAGGAGCTTGGAGGCGAAGGGGAAAACATCGTCACCACCTTGACAAAAAAACTCCATTATCAAGCAAAGCGGTGGATCTGCAGATACGGATGCGCTGAAAAGTTACGCTCCCAATGATGGCAAGCTGGGTCTCGGGCGAAAGCGTCTCGGCTGAAAATATCGGCACAGCACGACATCAAATGCCCTAAGACCTCCTGCTGGTCGGCGCAATTGAAGTGGCTCGCCTCGATGCTGAAGCAGACGCCAAGAACCTCGGCCTTCCTCACGTCCGCTGGACCAGCCTGCCAAACGAAGCACCGCGCAATCGCCGAGTATTCCGCCGCCGTCCACCTGGTGGCGGCCCAGCAGCAGGGCATGAGTCCAGCGCGCACGCGAGGCCGGCATGCACGGCGTGCGCAAAAACGCTATGACGACCTCGTGAACAAGGCGCAGAACCAGGTGACCAGCACGACATGCTGGCCTGCAAAGCAAGCTGGAGCAGACTCAGGTCAATCCAGACCCGCTGAACGCTGCACCCTTAACCTGAGCTCAGGACGCCCTCAAACAACAGACGTTGAACCTCGCCAGCCTGAAGTTGGTGCGCCAGAAGGAGAAGACCGCCGTGGCTACCAAGTCTGGCCAACGACAGTGCCTTCCAATCCCTGGGAAGACCGCCAGAAGAAGCTGGAGGCTGTCGATCATCTACAGAAGAACCCTGCAGCCTCACGGACAAGCTCAAAGCCCTGCGTCATGGCGGCGTAGGTGGCGAGATCAAGCAGATCACCCGCGAGATTGATGCCATCAAACAGGAACGCCAGTCAGCCTCCAGGCCGAGGGTGATAAAATCGGCGCTCTTAACCACAAGTGAGAAAGCCCAGGTCGCCGCTCTTCGGGCAGAATCCGCCGCCGCCACAAAGCAATAGCTCAGCAGAGTATGGCCCCGCAGTGAAAAGGTGGGCATGCGTCCTCACCTGCCCCTGAACTCCGGCAGCCAGGAGATGAAGCCCCTGGGAGAGAAATATGTGAAAGGAGAAAAGACCCGCCCCTCCCGCCACCACAGAAGTGGATGGAGCGGAGGTCTCTGTGGAAGGAAAAGGGAATGGCAGCGGCAGGCCGTAAACGAGCAAAGGAGTGGGAGAGGAATGTCGCCTGAAATCAGCGCCGACCAGTGGGCGGCCAATGAAAAAGCCGCCAGCACGCTTCCATATGAATGAAGAGCAGCGGAGAAGGCTGAGGTGAATTCTTCGCTAACAAGGTCAATCCCCTCTACAGCAGACGGCAGGGCGAGGGGCAGATGTACGCCTACAACGAGAAGGACTCCACCACGAAGCTTAAAGAAGGTGAGGCTCCTGGCCTGGAGGGCAACGTTCCCGACAGACCGGTCCACGTTCACCACTCCAGCTTCCTCGCTGGAGAAGATGTCGCCGCTGCCGGGGAATTCGTCGTCGGCAAGAACACGGTTCTGCGTGACAAGCCGCTGAGTCCGGAAAAAGCCGCGGAACAAGGTGTGGACGCAAACTTGGCAGAGGTTCCTGTGCTCAAAGAGGTGAACAACCGCAGCGGCCACTACATGCCTGGCGCCGAGCAGGCCCAGCAGGCGCTCGATCAGTTCGACCGGGAGGGCGTGGACTTGGACAACACCAAATTCACCCTGCACCGAAGCGGAAAAGGTCCTGCGGTCGTTGAAGGTATGGCCAAGGAGTTCATGCAGGGACGTGCGACACCTGATGAACTGGCAAAGGCAGCAGGAGATGAAGACCGCACCGCCAAGCTCAAAGGTGCTGGCGAAAAGACCTTTGTCGCTCGCCATGAAGTCATGGAGGAACTGAAGCGGGGGCAGCCAGACCTCAAACGCGTGGATCGCCCCGACCTGCCAGACGAGCGCAGCACGGACCGGGAAACGATCAATTTCGATGATGAAGTCGAGTTCGACCTCGAAGAAGAAGAGGGTATCACCGAGGACATCGGCGAAAAGAATCGCGTCCCTAATACCGAAGTGGACAAACCTGCGGAAAAACAAGCAGCAGGAAAGCTGGAAGCCCAATCACCTGGTTATGACACGGATGACGAGGAGTTGAGCTTCCAAGCGGACGGCTACGGAGCAGATGACATCGACTTCGACGAAGTGAAGAAGGACGTTTCCAATAAGGCTGAAGTCAAAGAAGCCGCGCCGCAGAAGCAGCAGGCAAAGCCCGACAGCTTAGCTTCCGATGCCTACGAAGCAGATGATTTCGACCTCGACGAGGTGAAGAAGGAAGTTTCCAACAAAGCGGAAGTCAAAGAATCCGCGCGGCAGACACCAACCGTGGAGGAATCCGCCCAAAAAGCCAAGATGGAGGCCGCCAAACCACAAGATCCAGCGGCCGATCTCAATGGAGCTGGCAAAGTTTCCACCGCCGAAGCTCTCGGTCTCAAGAAAGTGGGAGCAACCCAAAACCAGCTAAACGGCCCCAAAGCAGGCGATGACCTCGCCTCCGTTAAGAGCACCGCCGAACTCGCTGGACTCAAAAAAGTCGGCCAGGCATCTCTCGACAAAGCAGAACTCGAAAAAATCGCCCTTAGCCAGAAGGAGGGCAAGGTGGGAGATATGATCAAACTTATCGACAAGAACTCCAATAGCCAAAGTGGCCCTAAAATCAGATAAGCCTCGTCTGGTCCCACATCGCAAGCGTACCAATCAATTCCCACACCATGCCCTCCCTCACTCCCCTTCTTGCCAACTTTAACGCCAACGAACTTCAACTGCTCTCGAGCTTCGGAGATTCACGCTCCTTTGAAGCCGAGGAGATCGTCATCCGCCAGGGGGACGAGAACGATCATCTCTATCTGGTGCTGAAAGGAAGGCTAGAGGTGCTTCAGGAAGTTGATGGTGCGGACAAAGTCGTGGCCATTCTCGAAGCGGGCGATTCACTGGGCGAGGTGAGTATCTTCGATCCCGGCCCTGCGAGTGCGACCGTTCGTGCGGGCACCGATTCAGAAGTTTGGCTCATCACTCAAAACAGTCTCGATCGTCTGCACGGAGCCAATCCCAAGGTGGCCTATCGACTGCTGACACGCATCACCACCTGCCTGTCCAAACGCATGCGCGACATGAACGACAAGCTGGTGGATCTGGCCAACCGCTGACGCATGGAGCCCTCAGCCCACCTTGGGGGAGGAAACTGACTGTTGCTGTGCCTGCGCCGCCTGGTGCTGCCAGCCTTGGTCGGTTTTGGTCATGCCGAGAGACTGACCGACACTCTTTTTGCCGGCAAGTTTGTGATCCGTGGCGTCGATGTCGTTGTCATTGTCGATGTCGAACTGCTCACGGTCTTCTCCGTCGATGCGTCCGTCACGGTCGAGGTCGTTGATTACGCTGTCAGCGAGATCGACATCGCCGTCGCGGTCCAGATCACGGGCGTTGGTGGCGAGCCGCTTTTTGTCCGCTTCTGCACGCTGAAGTGCCAGACGCTCAGCCTCCTGTTCCTGAAATGAAGCAGCCATAGTAAAAAGTCAGGTTTTACCGGCGATGCCCGCCAATTTTCACACTTTGCTCACGCTGTTGGCCCATCTTGGGACCACCTGCGCGCTGGACTGGATAGCCCTGCTTGGAGAGTGAGTCTCCGACCGATCCGGGTTTGAATTTGGCGGCACCTTCGACGGCCATGTCTCCAGCCTTGCCAACCGCGCCGCCCACTTGTTTTCCGACTTCTTTGCCGGCTTGCTTCCCGATCTGTCCGCCGATCTCTTCTCCGACAGCGGTTCCAACTCCGGGCACTACGCTGCCGATGGCACCACCGATGGCCTTGCCCCCGGCTTCGCCAACGCCGGCACCGATGGTCTCCCCGGCCTTTTCACCCGCAGCCTGCATGGGGCCATCCCCTCCGCCACCACCGAGTCCCGGCATGCCTCCTCCTCCACCGAGGTCCATGCCACCGCCACCCCCAAGATCCATCCCCCCCATACTCATTCCTCCACCGAGCGATTCTGCAGCCTCGGAGATGCCTTCGACACCTTCTTGCACGGCTTCCTGCATGCCTTCCACAGCCTCCTGAAGGCCTTCCGTCGCTTGTTCGAGACCCTCGGCGGCACCTTCGACGCCCGGACCGTCAAACAATCCTTCCACATCCGGCCCGGCGACTTCGTTGAGCGCGGCAGTGTCCACATCGGGTGCGAAGGTGCTCTCCACATCCGGGCCTACCACTTCATTAAGTTCGCTGACATCGACATCCTGCCCCATGGATTCCATTTCCTGGCCGAACTGCTTCTCTGCCGCGTCGATCTGGTTGTTCAGGGCTTCTTTCTCGGGTCCATCAGGCAGTTTGGCAGCACCTTCCCTGATGCCACGCAACTCTTGCATCATCTCTTCATGGCGCTGAGCAGCCAGGGCGTCCTTGGCTTCCTGGGCGAGCTTGGCCTGCTGCTTGGCCTGTTCCTCCTTGAAGGCCTTGATGAGGGCCTGGATCTGTTCGATCCACTTTTTGATTTCTGCTTCGGCTGTTTTGAAAGGGTCGTCAGACATGATGGATGGCGTGGATTGGGTTGCTTCAGTAAAGCCTCTTGCCGCCGATTGTGTGAACCCTGGTGCGACGCGGGCGTGCGGGTTCGGGCGGGGTGGAAAGGATGTAATAGCGCGTCCATTTGATGCCGGCATCGCGATCCGCTACGCCTTCCGCCCAGCACCGGGCTTCGGCACCCGACATGGGCCGCGGGAGACAGGCGATGTGGATGTTCGAGGCCACCCAGCCGTGATCATCGTGGTCCACCCAGAACTCGACACGACTGCCCACCGGAATGTCCTCGTAATCACCCAAATAGGCGGGTTGCGAACAGGCGGTGAGCATCAGCACCGCACTGAAGCTGACGATGCGCCACCACGTCGTCAGGCCATTGACAGCGGCGATCACAGGGTGGCGAATGGAAAAGGAATCGGACATGGCGACATGGTTATTACCCCTTCAGGTCTCGTGTGTGACCGATCCTGTAGGGGGCGGCGGCAGTTTGTCGGGAGAAACGTCAGGCAGCGGACCTGAGGGACTTTCAGGCGCGTCTTCCTCGGCAGATGGTGTGGGGGATTCCAGCGGTGGCGTTGGCGGGGGCGGAGCCTCTTTATGGAAGCGCGCCATGAACCAGGCGACGTTTTCCGCGATCTCCTGCTGGTGGGCTCGCCTCCGTATTTCGAGCAGCGCCTTGCCATGCTGGCGATACGGCTCTCCCCAGCGGCGCATGGCATCAGCGATGCACATGAGGACAAAGACCACCATGGCGGCAGCCAGTTTGCCGAGGCTCAGGGCGCTGACCAGCAGCAGGAAGCCCAGACCGTAAAGGAGTAGTTCCGGGCGCCAGCGGCGGTAGAAGTCACGAATCGATGACCAGATGCCCATTTTTTGCGATGAGGGTTCCAGAGGTGGGCCGCCCATCCATGAGAGCCTCGCGCACGGCGTGGCGGCACTGGGTTTCAGCCGTGGCGCGCATTCGCCGGACGCCGAGGCGGGGCTCCACGCCTTGAGAAACCAGGAGATCGAGGACGCCTTCACCCGCGGTGAGTTCATAGCCCTTGGATTTCAAGTTCTTGAGTTCCTTGTTGAGCATGATACCGGCAATCTGCTTTTGCGCGAAGTAGCCGAGCTTTTGGAACACGCAACGCACGTTGAAGCGTGCCAGCACTTCAGGGCGAAGTTCGGCGGCGGCCAGGTCCTCAATGAAGCGCTCGACGGTGCTCATGGGGCTGTTTTTGAGCTCCATGAGAGCGTCTGCCCCGATGTTCGAGGTGGCGACGATGTAGAAGTCGCAAAGGTTGAGCGTCTCGCCATTGGCGACGGTGATACGGCCGGCGTCGAGCACCTGTAGGAAGATGTCGAGCACGCGCGGGTGGGCCTTTTCGATTTCGTCGAACAGAATGACGCCTCGGCCTTCCGCACGGTCGTAGAACCGTCCCATGTTGCCACGACTGCTGTTGTCCTGGCCTAGCAGCAGGCCCAGCGAGTCCTGATTCTGATACTCGGACATGTCGAGGCGGATGCAGTGCTTCTGCACATCCTTAAAGATGTATTCGGTGATGAGCAGCGTGATCTCCGTCTTGCCGACACCGGTGGGGCCCAGAAAGAGAAAGGTGCCTTTAGGCCGCTTCGGATCGCTGAGGTCGAGTTCGCCGTTCTGAATGATCGGCACGATTTTGGGAATCACATGATCCTGGCCGATGATGCGCTCCTGTAGGAACGGTGGGAGGCCGCGGATGAGTTCGATGTCTGCCATGCTCAAAATTGGACGGCTATTTCTTCTTCACAGTGCCAAACCCCTGGGATGACGAGCGGACCCGCAGGCGCTCGTTTTCCTCGAGTTCCTCAAGTCTTGCTTTGGTCTGCTGCAACTGGACTTCCAGATGGTCGCGCTCGCCGATGGTCTTGGCCAGATAAGCCTGGATTTCCTTGGACTCCTTCTCGGCTTCGTCAAACTCGGTCCGCTTTTTCTCGAGGTCGCGCTGGAGCGCGGTAAGTTTGTTCATCGTGGCTTGCAGGGACTGCGTTTTGGCCGCGAGGCTCTGGCGCTCCTGCTCGATGATGGCACTCTTTGGCACCTCGTTGCGGGAGGGTTCCACGATGCCCAGCACCACGCCACGGGACTGCATGGGCGTGGCGGGCAGGCGGGTGTCCCACCGCGCCGGTTGCTCCACCCGGTAAACCGTATGGGCTTCGTGCATTTCCTGCCGGTCATGGCTGGGAAGGCGACCGACATGGTAGGCATGCACCTCCTCGCCCAGTCGAACGCGGGAGCGATCATACGGATCGAGCGAGCGGCCCTTGGGCCAGTCTGCGAGCACACTTTTCGAATAGGTCGGAATGTAGGCCGGCTCCTGTTCTGGCGAAGGAAAGGCGACAGGATCGTCCGGCAGTTTCACTTCGTCCGATGAACAAGAGGCGGCAAGCAGGACGCCGGCGGCGAGGGTGAGTCGGGTGAAGAGGGTCATGGATTCGTGCTGCTGGTGGGGTGAGGTGTCGCGTCAGTGCTGCTGGCGGCGGAAGGGTTGACGAGGTTGCTGACACGAGCGGCGCGTTCAGCGGTGCGGCGCTGTTCTTCAGCCTTGCGGGCGGCCTCGGCTACGGTGGCGGCCTGCTCGGTGGTGGCCGCAGCCTGCGCCTGTGCCCGTGCATAAGTCTCCTCGGCGAGTTGCCAGCTTGAAGTCGCCCGCCCGCCCTGCTTCAGTCCGGCGATGCTGGCGAGGTCGGGTTCAAAAACGTCCTTGGTGAAGATGTAGAACTGTGTTCCTGCGGCAACCCGC
This sequence comes from Prosthecobacter sp., assembly GCA_041395065.1. Lineage (GTDB taxonomy): Bacteria > Verrucomicrobiota > Verrucomicrobiia > Verrucomicrobiales > Verrucomicrobiaceae > Prosthecobacter. The sequence goes on from JAWLBG010000028.1 coordinate 28,401, forward strand.
ACGAAATCGAGATCCTGGTCCAGTTTCTTGGTCAACAACTGGGAATACGCGCTGGCCGCCTGGGAACCACCGCCGAGCGCCGCATTGCGGCTGGTGTTTTGAGGTGCCAGCCCATAAATCGTCTGAAACTGGCTCTGATTGTTGTTCATGATGCCCTGCAGGGCCTCAGCGACGAGGATTTTGAGTTCGGCATACTGATCATTCTTGACGATCTGACCCCGGATGCCAGCGGAGCCGTCCGTGATGCCGTAGCTGCCGTCTTCGAGGCGCACATGGTCCAGTGCAGTGCAGTTGATGTTGTATTCGCGACCATCCGCCCAGATGAAGGTGTAGGTTCCGTTCACCTCGATGCGGTCACGAGTGCGGCCCTGACCGGCCGTGGCATGCACCTGGGTGCCGGCGGGAACGATCAAGCGCCCGTTCCAGTAAACGTCCTCCGTCACCAAGGCGAGCACCGGCGTGTTCAGCGAGGAGGAGTCCACCGTCAGCACCAGTGCGGCCTTGAACAACATGCCGCGCGGTGCAAAAAACCGAGGCTCGCTGGGCTGGAAGGGGTCAGGTGTGGGATTCGTGACATGCACCAGCTTCGGATAAGGCGGCGGACCCTTGTCATTCTCTTTGGATGAAGGTCCGGTGCTGATGAGCGTGGGGGGAGGGGGCTTCTTGGTCGGCACGGTGAAGCGCTCCACCTGCTGGTCGCTACCCATGCGGGCGGTGCGGTCCTCACCCAGCGTCACCTTCTTGTTTTCAATCGCCAGCGTCTCCGGCTCCACAACATTACCCTTTTTATCCTCCACAACCGGGGGACTGTTGACCGGCGGTGCAGGACGCTTCGTTAGCATGAATGCACCACCTGCGATCAGGATCACAAGAGCCAGCAGTCCCATCTGCACACCGGGTTTTTGAAGTTGTTTCATGACGAGCGCAGATCGGGTTTATTTGGAGTCGAGCTCTTCAGGCGTGGCATCACCAAAGAGGATCGGAGCGGCGGGTTTGCGTCCGGGCTCCGGCAGTTCAATGCGGAAATCCTGGTTGATGGAAAGGCCTTCGCGCCCTCCTCCGGGGCCTCCCTGGAGAACCAAGTCCAGCGGGGCTTTTTCACCGGGTTGCACGAGGCCGCCACTGTCCGCCAGTTGGACGTTGTAGCTGCGTTCGCCGACACGCACCTTCACGCCGTCAGGCTCAAACTCGTAAGGCTTGCCGCTGTGGTTGTTGATCCAGCAGCGAAATACGGTGGTGTCCTTCGGCGGATTGCGCTGGATCTCATAAATCGTGGCAGTCAGATCATTGCTGGTCACGCTCATGTCCAGCCCGTTGCGCTCCTGCCAGCCATTGAAAAGGCCGGGATTGAGCGGCTGCAGGGCCTTGCGATTGCGCGCCTTGCTGAGCATGCCGACGAGTTCCTCCGTGTTGTAGCGAATCCTGTTCTGCACGACTTTTTCTGGCGAAGTCTGCACGGCGGCATTCTTTTCGATTGGTGGAGGAACGATGACGGCGAGGTTTGCCTCTTCGGCGGGGACGAAGCGCAGCAGGTGTATGTGGTGGGCCGTGCGCACGGTCACATGACAGGGTTCCCCGGGTTTCACCAAACGCACGACGAGCGTGTCGGAGAGCACGTTGTCGTAGTGGACCAGCGCCACCTTGCTCTGCTCCAGATGCTTTGCCGCCGACGGGTCGGTGACGAGACCGAAGCCGGTGAGCAGCGTGATCTTTTCGGGGAAGGTGATGGTGGTGGCGACCGTGGTGTTGATGGCCACCTCATTGACGAGCTTTTTGGGGTCCAGCATGACCAACTCATGACCTTCCTGAACTTGGGCGGGAAGAAGCCGGGCCAGCAGGCAGCAAAGGACGGCCAGAAGAACGGGATGAATCGTCGTGTTCATGAATCGCTGATTTTCTCCAGTTTGTAGGTGCTGATCTTGTCCACGACGGAGGGGTAGGAATCATTGCCGCGCATGTCGGGGTTGAGCTTCCAGAACAAGATGACCTTGAAGAAGAAACGCTCCACCTGTGGCTGGCCTTTGAACACGCTGTGCCGCGTCACAATGCCGGCTGACCAGGTGGCGACCGCTGTGGGTAGCGCCGTCAGCACTGCGGGGTTTGATTTGGGCGTTCCCCCCGTGGGCAGGAACTCGGGAGGCATGGCCATCACGTCGGCAATCGGAAGAATCTCGACCGTTTGCTCGACTTTCTGACTGATGAAATAGGGATCTTCCTTTTTGATAATCTCATCGAGCATCACAGACCCTTTCTTGGTGAAGAGCTTGCCCGTGCGATCAGCATGCGTGAGCCCCAGGGGCGTGCGTTCAAAGATCGTGCGCACTGCCAGCTGGGTCAGATCCACATGCATGGGATTCATGATCTGCCCGGTGTCATCCCTCGTGTTGTAGTTGACGCCGGGTGCCACATAGTAGGCGCCGGACTGGTCCATCACAACGAAGGGGGGGCGGGCTTTCAGGGCTTCCGCCATGATGATGAGATACCATGCGCAGCCACCGGCCACGGCACATGCCACCAGAAACCAGAAGACCGCCGTCTGATCCCGCGCGACGAGCGTGTCGATCGCGCTCTTGCGACGAGGGCCAGCCTTTCCTTTGGAAGGGGCTTCAGGAGCTGGAGTTGGAGATGCTTTGAGCATGAGGGAGTTACTTCTCGGAGCTGGAGACTTCCTTGAGGCTGTAAGTCAGGTTTTTGCAGACGAAGATGAAGCGCTTTTTGTCACGCAGGTTTTGGTTGCGCTCCCAGTTCAGAATCGCCGTCAGCACAAAGGACTGGGTGATGGCCTGATTCTCTGTTGGGTCAATGCTCACTCGGATGATCTGGCCACCAGCACGCGTGGTGGCTCCGCCGTCCGTGTCATGCAGAACGCTGACTTCACCGATCTCCGCCATCTGATGGATCTGCCGCGTGCGGAAGTCGTAGCTGTTGTCTTTGATGTCCTGCACTGCCTGCTCGAAACCGGCTTCGTTGAACAGCAGGCGGAGACGGTCGGGGGTCACCGGCCCCTTTGGCCCGCGATTGAGAAAGGTTTCCAGCGTCAGACGGGTCTGAAAATCCACCAAGCTGTCGAGGTCTTCCGAGGTGAGACCGCCGTCGATGTAGGTGTCCGTGCGTTCGATCGGCACATACAGCATGCGGCTGCGACCTTCGAGCGCCACGTCATAGAGATAATAGGCCGTGCCGACCAGACAGCCCACCGCCACCATGAACCAGAAGATGGCCAGTTTTTGTTTGGAAATGAAAATGTCGGTCACGCCTCTCATGGATGTTCAAGTCGTCAATTCTTGTCCGCTGCGGCACTGGCTGCTGAAACGGCCTTGCCAACGCCGCCGGCTGCGGAGGCAGCCCCACCCGCCATTGATCCAAGACCGCTGCCCACCATGCCGACACCAGCCATGGCACCCGCGCCGCCTGTTGCTGCGGTGATCGCAACGCCGCCCGCCGCCATGGCGGCTCCGGAGGCCATCTGCGTGGCACTGGAGATCGCGGTGGTGGCAATCGTGGTGCCGGTGCTGATACCGCCCTGCACGAGGCTCATGCCGATCTGAGCACCACTGGTAACGGCTTTCTGGACCACTTTCGGAGCGCCGAAAAGTGTGACTAGCATCCATGTGATCACCAGCAAGACGATGAGGAAATAGGCAATTGCTCCTAGCACGCCGCCAACTATACCGCCAGCGATCGTCAGGAAGTAGCAAATGTAGTACATCAGTGCGGTGCCACCTTCCATCATCGCTTCACCGAACAGCATACCAAGTCCCCAGCCGAGCGGCCAGAAGCAGATACCGACCATTCCAACGTGATACTTCACCGCTGAGTCTCGCGTTGGCTCGAACAGAAGCATGGCAAGAAAGAGAGGTCCTGCCGCGCATCCCAGGTAGATGGCAATGATCTGAATCTGGAACCCCACATAAAAGCAGCAGTACATAACGATGCCAAAAGCAACCATCGCATAAGCACCGATGATTTTGGCGAAGTATTCAAACCACGTCACTGGATCAATGATCCCAAAAACAATGTCTGGAGCGCTGCCCGTGTCGAAGGGAGCCTCGGCAAAGCTTGTACCGAAGTTTTCAAGCAGCGAGATGGGATCGACTTCAAGAGCCTCCAGTAGGTCATCTCCGAGGACGAGCTGCAACTCCAGAAACCATTCCGCATAGTAGGGTATGATGCTGATGATCAGTCCCGTGAGCAACAGGTGCTTGAAGATGCCGGAGATGTCTCCGCCGAAGGTTCCCTTGTACACCTGGACCATCATGCCCGCGAACAGTATGACGAAGGCAAGAACCTGCATGACATCACTGCAGCGTGTACAGACATCTGCCAACTGCTCGTAGAAGAAGTACAGCGGATTGCCCCCGGCTTCGCCGAAATCTGCCAGTCCTGCGATGATGATCGTCATGGGCGTGGAAGGTGCGGGTCAAAAAACTCAAGGCTCCTCGCCGACGGACTGGCTGCCTTTACGGCCCCATGGCATGCGCCCCGTGGAGCTTTTGCCGAAGCTAAGTTCCTGGATCTTGGCTTGGATTTCGGCCGGAGTCAGGCCGCTTCCACTGCCTGCTTCCTCCTGCTTGCCTTTGTTTACCACCCGGGCGGTGTTCTGATATTCCTTCTCTGCCATGTCCACATCGGCCCGCGCCATCAGGACTTTCTGGTTCCAATCCTCGATCTGACCATTCAGGGCGCTGATCATGGAGTTGTACTTCTGCACGGAGGAGAAATCCTGTGCGTCATTGAGGTCCTGCATCACGTTGGCCAGTTCGTCGCTGAGGAGCTTCTGCTGTTCGATGGCTTTCTCCCGAACCTCTTTGTATTCCTTGATCTCCGCCATGAAAGCGGCTTCGAGTTTGTATTTCTCGGGATCACGGTCGACCACCGTCCCGTCCTCCTTGGTGTATGTGGAACCGATCGGCGTCAGAAGGCCGTTGGCATCATCTTCGAAGACTTCGCTGCCTGTGAGCGCAGCGTTGAGGTCCCGCTTCTCCTGCTTCGTCTTCAAGGCTGATGCGGAGGAAAGGATGTCATCCTTGATCATTTGAATCGCCGGCAGGTTAATGGCTGAAGGGTCCCCCATCCGGTCCAGACTGGTCTGCAACTTGGTGTTCTGCTGGCTGGCCTCGTCGAGCAGTTGCGTGAGGGTGGCATTCAGGTCCGTGAGTTTGCCGGTGATCTGAGTCTGCCCGGATTCCAGCGTAGGGGCCGATGTGACGACCACCGAATCCTGCGCGTATGCTTTCACGCAGGCGAGGAGTCCCAGCAAAAGAGTGGCGGCTATTTTCATGACGGTGTGGGGGATGAAATTCAGTTCATTCGACGACTTCGATGACGACTTTTTTCGGCTCGACGAGCACGCCGTCGGTAGTCACATGCTCCGGAACGGGGACTTCGTAGTAGCGGCGCTGGATGGTGGAGTCTTCGCTGGGGCGTTCGGCGTCCCTCTTTACCCAATAGAGCTCTTTGATCGCATCACTGCGTCCCTTGTTGTAGCCGTCGAGGTAGCGCTGACGTACTTCGGCTTTATTGAAGCTGTCCGCCACCGCTCCGGCGGCGTAGCCCGAGACCGCCCCTGTGATGAGGCCGGCATTGTCATTGAGGAAATTGCTGCCGTTGTTGCCGGCGACCGCACCACCAGCTGCCGCGGCGTTGTTGTTATTGTTGTTGCTGAGCAGGCTATCGCCCAAAATGCCACCCAGGAGACCTCCTGTGGCGGCGCCGAGCAGGCCTTTGTTGGTGGTCCCGTCGCTGTTCGCACAGGAGGCGAGCAGGGCGCAAAGACCGGCTAGGAGGAGGGAGTGTGCTTTCATGGCTTGGACTTTGACTTGGCTTGGCTGAGAATCATCTTGTAGGCGTCGTCACCGTATTCCTTGAGCTGCTGGTTCTGCCGCTCGAAGGCTTCGCCCGAGGTGGCCGAGGCGAGGATCATCTCCTTCGATGCCTGATGGCGGCCGATGGCGATGCGCGGGCGTCCCGTGGCTTCGTGATAATACACGAAAGAGCCGTAGGGGTCAGTCTTCATTTCTGACGGGTCAGGGAAACTGGTGACTTGCTTTTTCGTGATCGATGGGACGCGGAATCCTTCGCTCATGCTTTCCACATCGCGCTGATCCGGCTGCTTGAGCATGAACATGACGCGCGAGTTGCCCACGACTGAAGAGCGTACTGGGTGGTCCTTGATGCGCTGGAACTGCTGGATGATCGAGAACACCCAGCAGGAGTATTTGCGCATGCGCTCGTAGTACTCACGGGTGATGCGGTCACCGTCCGGCATGGCGAGGAAGGCGGAAAGCTCCTCCAGGATGACGCGCTTGCGGGTGGAGCGCGGGCGGCTCATGATTTCCTTGCGCAGGTCGTTGGTGATGAGGAACGCGGCCACCGTGCGCAGTTCTTTGGCTGACTCGGGGATGTAGCTGAGTTCAAAGTGAACCACCTTGCCGCTGAGATCGACATTGTTCACTCCGTCCAGAATGGCACCGTAACGCCCGGTGCGGCCCCAGGGCTCTAGCAGCATCCGAAGCAATCCGAGGTCCTCGTGTGCACGACGCTGGCGGCTTTCCAAATTCAACAGCTCCACAAACTGGCTGTGAGTGGGCATGTCCTCGGGCTTCATCAAGGTGTAGCCCAGGCTCATGAGGTCCCACTGGTTGCCGGGATTGTTCAAAAAGTCCTCAAGCATCCCGGAATCGACCCCCATGCGGTCGAGGTCGCTGGCCATGGGATCTCCCTCCATGAGTTCCGAGCGAAAATCCAGCCACGCATCGGACAACACCGTGCCGCCGGGCATCCGCTTTTTGCGCCATTCGTCGGCTATAGCTACGCGGCGAGCGGACTCGGCCCGCAGATCCGGATTCCGCCCAGCCCAGGTTTCAAACTGGTCGATGTAGAGACGCTCGATCTGCTTGGCGAGCAGCGCCTGCCGGATGCGATCCTTGTCGATGTCCGGTGGCGGCCCGGCCATCAGATGAGCCACCGCGGTAGCCCCGCCAAGCTGATCCGGGCTCAAGGGCAGACCGCGCGTGTCGAAGTAGTTGAATGTGAGGTTACCATTGGGCTGCACGATGATCGGCTTGCAGCCGTAAAGGCGGGTAAAAAGGTTGTAGGAAAGGCCCTCTTCAACAATCGCCGTGTAGTCGTAGTAAGGCGCCGTCTGGGTAAGCAAATCAATGGTAAACACCGATTTCCCGGCTCCTGAAGCCCCGAACATGATGCCGTGCTCGGGACGCATGGCTCCTTCCTTGCCAACAAATGTCGTGCAGCCAACTAGCGCACCACGCGGACCGTCATAAATCGCTTCAGCCTCGTCCAGGTCGCCCGTGGGCGTGCTGGAGATCGGCAGCAAGTCGGCGAGGTTCACATCCTCGACGTAGAGTTTGAAATCGTTGTAGTTGGCCCAGCTCCAGCCTGGCATGCAGAGCTGCCAGTAATTGCGCACGCTGGTCGGCAGCGTCGGCTCATACGCTTGCGCACCGCCGAGCTTGAGCACGGAATTCTTGATGGCGGAAAGCTTGCTGGCGCAGGCGTCGGCGTTTTTGTCCCAAACACGCACGACCAGATGCATGCGATAGGGCACCACTTCGTTGGTGGTCAGACGACGGATGCGGGTTCGGAGCTTCAGCAACGTTGCTTCGAGTGACGGCGTGATCTTGCCACGCTCCAGACGTGCCACCTTGTTCTCCGTAGTGATGCGGTCCTTTTCGACGTCGCCGGCCTCGATGTTCACCACGACCTGATAGTCCAGGATGTCGAGCTGTGTGAGCGTGCGCATCATCCCGATGTAGGTGAACTTGGGGAGCGTCTTCATCACGCAGATGCCCTGATAAAATCCATCCATTTTGAAGGTGGATGTCCCCATGCGATAGGGCGCTGCGTCGCTGTTGAAACACATCTCGCAGACCGTTTTGCTGGGATCGTAGATGTCCTCCAGCACAAGGGCCTCGTTTTCGAAAGCGCTGGGATTGAAATAACGGTAGAACGCCTCGAAGTGCTCCATGTCCGTCATCGGAGCCACGCGTCCACCCAGGCTGCCCAGTTGCTGCCTCAGGGCTTCTTCCAGCTCGCCCTGCTCCCGTTTGGCCGCCTGCAACAGTTCTTCGTAGTACTGCCTGCCACCACCCATGGCGCGTCCTTGAATCTTGGAGGTGAAATAAAACTGAAGATGCTCGCGGCGCAGCAGATGCTCGCGAATCTTTCGATCATAGCGATTGTAGCGTTCTTCGCGCTGACGGGTGGACCAGCGGTCCTGAGGCAATTCCTCAGTTTTCTGACGGTAGCGCTCCAGTTCCTTCCGGTAGTCGCTGTCTACGCTCCAAGACACCTGTAGGCGCAGCTCCGGCCGCACCATGCGCAGCAAGACACGAAGATTGTCCTCCAGAGACATCAGCCAGGAGGCATCGGTGTTCTCCGTGTCGGGCATTTCGACATTGTACCCTTTGCCGATGGCGCCTCCCCGCTGCAGGCCCCGATAGATGATCAGGTCCTCGTCGAGGTAGGAATTCACAAATCTTGCCATGCGTCAGCTTTCCTGTTTTTTGGCATCCTTGCCGGTGGGTTCCTTCTGCATGGGATCGTCAACCCAGGGCAGACTCATGGGCTCCACCTGACGTGGGGAAAAGTATGGATTTTTGGTCAGCTTGATAATCAGCCATTCCCCGAGCTCCACGTCATACGAGGCAGGTTTCCCCTGCTTCAATCCGAAGACATAGGCCATGACCACCAGCATCGGAATGGAAGCCACCCCCACTGCGAGAAGCATGTTGGGATTGGTGCCTTCGGACATCTTGCGGAAGAACAGCATGCCTAAGCCGATGGCGATCATGAAATAGAACGCGTTGGCCCCCTCAAAGCCCGCAATTCCCTGCTGGGTCTCGCGTCCTTCGTTGGTCTCGTTTAGGCGAACACTCTGCTGATCCATAAAGGCGTGTGGAATGAGGCCTCCCGGCTGACTGAGCCGGGAGGCCTGATAGTGACGTTTACTTTACCTGGCGAGGCGTCAGTTCCTGACCCCATTTCAAGGGAGTCCACGTCGCTGGAACCACCAGCGGTGGAGAACATCACCTTGATGATGATGAAGGACAGACCGCCGATACCAGCGCCAACGAGTCCGTAGAGAACGCGTTCCGTCTGGCCCATCATGAACATGACTGCAGCGAAAAGCAGACCGCCAAAGGCCAGCACGAGGCCGACGAGGTTAAGGATGTTAATGACACCGCTAAACTTGTCCGTCAGGTCACTGGAGGAAGCGGCCAGCGGCATGGTGAAGCGCAGGATGTTGGTGCCAAGAGTGGCGATGGCGATGGAGTTCATCTCGAATAGGTGTGTGGATGTGTTGTATTGTCAGTAGTTTGCTGTCCGGCTCAATGCCTTCTGCTGTGCGTGTGATATCCGGTCCTGTTCGGGGTGTGACAAATTTATTTTTTCTCAATGGCGGCCAACTAACGCATTGCGCAGCGCCGCCAGTTCTTCCTGCACCGAATCTTCGGTCGGCGAGGCCAGTGTCCCGGCCACCATGTCCCGCATGATTTCACGAAAGCGCTTTCTCATTCTCGAGATTGCCTGCCGGACCGCGTCGTGGCTCATTCCCAATTGCTGGGCAAGTTCCGCGTCATTGCCCGACCCGGCTGTGGTTGGATCCAGACGCTGCCGCAGCATCTGAAAGACTTCCCCCTTGCCGGCTTTTTCCTGTTCTTTGGCGAGTTCTTCAATGGCAGTTTCGATGATTCTCAAAGCGCACATCCTTTGATAGTTTGACTCCGGCGTGCGGTGGTCGGCGGGCTGGATCGACATTTCATCCTCAGCTAGGGAGGCCTCAATGGATAGAATCTCCCGACCTCCACCGCGCTTCAATGCCGAAGCCTGTCGCTGCCAGTGTTTGATATGCCGTCCAAAAGCTGTCAGGAGATAGTTCCGCATTTTCCCCAAAGCTTCGTCCGCCGTAGAGAATAGGTCCTTTTCAAGGACGAAGGAAAAGAAACTCTGTGTGAGATCCTCGGCATCCGCCGGCGACAAGCCTTGAAAGCGGGCGTACGAATAAATCGGTCTCCAATAGATCCGGCACAATTCATCCAGTGCGAGTCTGCCCCTGGCTGCGTCCCCGCCATCCCGAACCGAGACCACCATGCTCCAGCGGGTAACGGGGAATGCTCCATGCTGAGTGTGGCTTTTCATCTTGGGATTTCGTATTTGTCAAAAAATCAACCTCGAGGCAAGTGTTACAGTTGCACACAGCTTCAATTTCCATGCTTCATTGCAAAGCACGCTATGATGCCGGATCATCCGTCAGCGAATTATTAAGAGTTGAAACAAAATAGCCAGCATTTCGAATCGCTCCATGACTCCCAATGCCAAGCGGAACTCGCCTGACGCACCTGATGGAACTCAGTCATCCATGCTTAGCGGACTCGATCCGCTGGGGTTAATGGAGGGAGTTTTGGGCGGGCAGTCCACGGATTGGGAACCCCCGTCGGCTCGGGAACTGGAATCGTGCTTCCCCGGCTACACGGGTTTCCAGTACATCGACAGGGGCGGCATGGGCGCCGTTTACGCCGCGACGCAGGTCTCTCTGGAGCGTCGTGTTGCCGTCAAAATTCTCCCGCCAGACATGGGGGCGGATACTGTTTTCGTGGATAGTTTCCACCGCGAGGCCCGAATGCTGGCCATGCTGCAACACCCCCACATCGTCGCGATTTACGACTTTGGGTGCAATGCAGCAGGGCATCTCTTTATCGTGATGGAGTATGTGGACGGTTACTCACTTTTGGATGTGTCTCGCAAGGCGCGTCCCTCCGTTCCCGTCGCTCTCGAGATCATCTGCCAGACTTGCGAGGCCCTGCAGTTCGCGCATGACCGTGGAGTGGTACACCGGGATATCAAACCATCCAACATACTTATCGACGAGCGCGGCAAGGTCAGGGTGGCGGATTTCGGGCTGGCAAAAACGGCCCTGCAAGAAAGTGGCTCCACAACGGCCAAGACCCAGGGGGCTTTCCTGGCGGGTACTCCGGCATATGCAGCACCTGAGCAACGCAGAGCCACCAACTCAATGGATCATCGCGCGGATATTTTCAGCCTCGGGGTCACATTTTACGAGATGCTGACCGGCTATCTGCCAGTGGGTGTGTTTGAGCCGCCTTCAAGGAAGGTGGGCTCTCCGCCCGCCCTCGATAAAATCATCTCAAAGGCGCTTCGGGAGTCGCCTGAAGACCGATATCAAAAGGCGGAGGAAATGAGGAAAGAAATTCGCAAGGTCGCTGACCGGCTTGCAAAGCCGATCATCCAGCACGCGATCTCCGAACGACCTATCGTTTCCATGATGACCACTGTGATCGTTACGTCGGGACTCATCTTCATGTTTGGCGAGATCAATACGATCCTTGAACGATCCGCCAGCGCTGCGGCGTCGCGCAGGATCACCTTTCCCGAAGGTATTGTCAGTCTGGATGACACCTTCAGCCTTCTCGTGGACCGGGTAAGCTGGGATATCGCCCGTGAACGAATTCAGGCGGATCCATATCTCGAACTTGCCAGCTTGCATTCGGCGGAAGAAATCGCCAGCGTCTGCAGGTTGCTGACAGAAAGAGGAATTCGCCAGCCTGTTTGGACTGGCGGCTGGCAGACGGATGCCTCCGCATCATTTGAATGGACTGACGGCACGCCTTTTGACTTTGAAGACTGGATGCCTCACGCCGTGTCGCCGCCTGTTGTCATCACCGAAATTCAGGCGAAGAATCAAAAGACGCTCACCTCTGCTGACGGTACAACACCAGACTGGATCGAACTCTACAACCCGGGGACGCAGCCCGTGGACCTTTCTGGCTGGCAACTTCGTCATCGCAAGGAAGACCGCGTCGTAGCGGGGTGGTTGCTGCAAGACGAGTCGGACGAGAAGCTGATCATTCAACCCGGCGAGTACAAGATCGTCACATGCTACCCGACCCAGCAAGTTGGCGGTTGGCATATCGGCTTCCAGTTGGAGGCTCAGGGAGGACGTCTCTTCTGGTTGGACCCGCGTGGAAATTTCATTCAATACTTTGACCGCGACTGGCCGCGCTTTCCAGCGGATGCCGCTCTCATCAGCGACAAGAAGGGCATGAAGTGGGGGTGGACCTCCCAGCCGACGCCCGGTGCACCGAATCCGATGCTGGAAACCTTGGCGGACATTGCAGCCGAACCTCCCGCTCCCGCTGCGACCGCTATCACCCTGCTTCCCGCTTTTGAGGGGCGTTGGTCCACGGAGCGTATCCAACGCGCACTTCCCGCCTTGCTACGCAGAAAAGTGCAGCCTTAACGTCCGAAGTGTCGCTGGATGTGACAGCGATGAAAACAAGGCGGCTATTTGGACCAAGCGGGTTCCGGTTCCCATGTCTTTTCGCCATGACCGACACCGATGAGTTCGGCCTCTTCTTCCTCCTCGGTTTGCTCGAGCAACGGGGCGAAGCGCTCGGAACGAAAGCCGAGCTCCTGCTTCACACTGGAGTGCGGATCGTCTGGATTGTGGAGTTCTTTGAGGAGAATGAGGATGTCGAACTGCGCGTCGGCCAGCTTGATCTCTGCATCGTCATTGACCGTGAATTTTGGATTCGAGCGACCGGCACGAAGAGCACGCACGGTGTAGATCGGATCCTTCTTGGGCAGCGACTTGTAGAGGTCGAAGACCCAGGGCTCGAATTGATCGTCGATGCACACGACCTGCTGACCGGTTTTGAACATGCGGGCGATATAGCGTCGCGAGGAGCAATCGCAAGAGGCTCCGCCGCAACTTTGACAGAGCATCGGCGTTTCAGCGCACATCTCATGCACCATCGCTTCCTCCGCTTCTCCTTCGCCCTGCTCGCTGTGCTGATCACACCGCTGGCCTGCCGCGCCCAAGTTCGGCTTCCCGAAGGCTTTCACAAACTCGGTCTCACCGTCGATGGCGTAGCACGAAGCGGATTCGTTTACGCGCCGGCCACAGCCAAGGAAAAACCGGCACCGGTGGTGTTCGTGTTTCATGGCCACGGCGGCAATGCGATGGCGGCCGGACGTTCGACTCCGATGTACAAACTCTGGCCGGAGGCGATCTCGGTATATCTGCAGGGCTTGAACACACCGGGCAGACTGACGGACCCCGAGGGCAAGAAACCAGGCTGGCAGCACGGTGCGGGCGCGGAGGGAGATCGCGACTTGAAACTGTTCGACGCGGTGACGGCAAACCTGAAGGAGACCTACAAGGTGGATGCCAAACGCATCTTCTCGACCGGACACTCGAATGGCGGCGGATTCACCTATCTGCTGTGGGAAACACGACCAGACGTTCTTTGCGCGGTGGCTCCGTCTGCCGCAGCATCGGCCCGACTGGCTGACAGGGTGTTCAAGCCGAAACCATGCATGCACATCGCCGGAATGCAGGATCCGCTGGTGAAGTATGCGTGGCAGGAAATGGCGATGACCAAGGTGAAACAGATCAACCAGTGCGAGGCCGAAGGGAAATCGTGGGCAAAAGACTGCACGCTCTTCCCATCGATAGTCGGAGCGCCGTTCGTGGCGTTCATCCATCAAGGCACACACAAGTTCCCGGAGGAGGCGCCGGCTTTGATTGCGAAGTTTTTCAAAGAGCAGGCCGCCGCAGTGAAGTGACGGCCTCAACTAGCGCTAAGCCAGCGCTGCCTTCCATTCGTCCTCCTGGAAGCCGACGAGATGGACCTTACTCTTCGCATCGATGGCAAACGGACGTTTCACGAGGTTGCCGTTTTCGGCGAGGAGTTTGAGCGCGGCGTCGGTGCTCATGCCGGGCAGCTTGTCTTTGAGACCGAGGGCCCGGTAGTCCATGCCGGAAGTGTTGAAGAGACGACGCAGACCGCCGTCATGCGCGGCGAGCATGGCTTTGAGTTCAGCCAGCGTGGGCGGTGTTTCGCGAATGGCGATTTCGTTGAAGGGAACAGCGTGAGCCTTGAGCCACTTGAGGGCGTTCTTGCAGGTGGAGCAGCCGGAGTAGGCGTAGATCTTGAGCATGGGCGTGGGTTAGTGAGGAATGGCTTTCATCCACGGCTCAAACTCCGCCGGCAGTTTGGCTTCGAAGCTCAGCGGTTGGTCGTGGATGGGATGATTAAAGGCGAGTTTCCAGGCATGGAGCATCAGGCGAGGAACGCGGACACGTTGCTTGGACGGTTGGGCGTAGATCGGATCGCCGAGGATCGCGCACTGCAGCGCCTCACGCATGTGGACGCGGATCTGATGCGTGCGTCCGGTGAGCAGGCGGCACTGAATGAGCGCGCAGCCCTGGTCCACCGCGAGCCGTTTCCATTCGGTGACGGCCTCCTTGCCTGCGCCGTCGAGCAGGATGGACATGCGTTTGCGATCGACCGGATGCCTGCCGATGTAGTTCTGGATGCGTCCGCTTTCCTCCTTTGGCACCCCATTGACGACGGCGAGGTAGATCTTGGCGATGCGACGCTCGGAAAAGGCCTCCGTCAGACGCCGATGGGCGATGTCGTTCTTCGCCACGACCATGCAGCCGCTGGTGTCCTTGTCGAGACGATGGACGATGCCAGGACGCATCTCACCCCCGATGCCGCTGAGGTCGTCGATGTGATGCAGCAGCGCGTTCACCAGCGTGCCGTCGGGATTTCCTTCCGCCGGATGAACGACAAGCCCGGACGCCTTGTCCAGCACTACGATGTCGGAATCCTCATACAAAATCGTCAAAGGAATGTCCTGGGCCTTGATCTCCACCTCAGCTACCTCCGGCACTGTGACGCTCACCCGATCTCCCGACTTTAAAACAACTCCCGGTTTGACCTCTTTTCCGTTCAGTCTGGCGTGTCCCCCCTTGATTAGTTCCTGGAGGCGCGACCGTGACTGGTCCGGCAGGCGCCTTGCGAGGTGCTTGTCGAGACGTTCCCCGATGTCCGGTGTTTCAGTGATGGTCCAGTCCAAGGGACAAACTCAAGTTTCGAATTAATAAGGCAATCTGTAATTTCTGGCATATCGACTGCGTCCCTGCATCTTCCAAATCCACTTTCTTTGATCCTAGCCCCTCCAGAACAAACCTTTTTGAGCACCTGTCCGGTCTGCCAGAAGCAGATCGACGTCACGTCTCTGGAGCCTTTTACAAAGCTGAAGTGTCCCTTTTGCGGGCAGATGGTGCGTGTCCGCCGGCGGTTTGATCATTTCATGATCGTGCGGCAGATCGGTGAAGGCGGCATGAGCCGGGTGTTCGAGGCGGAGGACGAAACCCTTGGGCGTCGAGTGGCGCTGAAGATCCTCAACCGTCAGTATTCGCGTGATTCGGTGCGGCTGGAGCAGTTCCGGCAGGAAGCACACATCACCGCAAATGTGACGCATCCGAACGTTATCAAGCTCTACTCCGTGGGCTACGATCAGGGTTATTTCTACATCGCCATGGAACTCGTCGGCGGCGGTAGTCTGGAGCAGCGGATCCGGCGGGAAGGGCACCTCAAGCAGGAGGACGCGCTGCGCATCGGCAGGGAGGTGGCGGAGGGGTTGCGTGCGGCGCAGCAACTGAATCTGATCCACCGCGACGTGAAGCCGGCGAACATTCTTTTCACCGAGACCGGTACTGCCAAGGTTGTGGACTTTGGTCTGGCTCTGTTCGCGAACCGTGGGGGCGACCAGTCGGGCGAGATCTGGGCGACTCCCTACTACGTCGCGCCGGAGAAGGTCATCGACAACGAGGAGGACTACCGCAGCGACATCTTCAGCCTCGGCGCCACCCTCTACCACGCGATGACCGGCCAGCCGCCTCACAAGGCGGACACCAGCTCCATCGAGGATCTCAGGCGAATCAAGTCCAAGCGTGTCGCGCTGGGGGATTCCGGTCTGCGGTTTTCGCCGCGCACCGAGCATGTGATCAATGGCATGCTCAGCTTCCGTCCACGAGACCGGTTTGCGAATTATGATGAGGTGATCGACGAGATGCGCCTTGCCGAAGGCCTTCTGGACCGTCGGGGGGTGAGGCGCCGGTTGTTCTCCCGCCGTGCCAATCTGATCGGTTCCGTGGCTGCCGCAGTCGCATTGGCGTATGTGGTGGGCTGGATGCTGCGTGAAGGCGGCGAACGCCGGGCAGTGCGAAAAGTCATTCAGATCGCCCCGGCGAACGAACGCGATCTCGACGGGGGTGGAGTGACGGTGAAGGCGGGCAGGGAAACCGTGTCGGAGCGTTTCTCCCAGGCGCGGCAGGAGATGCTGGAGCAGCGGCACTTTGCCCAGGCGCGTCCGAAATTTGTCAAACTGGCCGAGTCGCAGGACATCCCTCCCTCCACGGCCAACTGGGCGCGCTTCAACGCCGCGTTGTGCGACATCGTCATCGGCCGAAAAGAAGACGCCATCGAGCAATTGCAGAAGCTTTCCACTGACCCGTCCCTGAACGGACTTGCGGGCTTTTTTGCCAAGATCAAGGAGCGCATGTCGCACAACCTCGCTCTCGGCGTGCCGCTTTCGTCCCTTGGCTACCGCACCGACAACGAGGAGATTCTCGGTTATGTGATGCACGGTCTGGCGGAGTGGCATCACGGCAACGCGCTCGTCGGCTCGGAAGAGCTGACCTACTTTTACGACCATCTCGCCGACACCAAGGGGCAGGGCGACGGTGGCGAAGCGCCTGCGCTCGACTGGCTGGCGCTCTATGGCGGGCTGGTGGAGAGGTATCAGCCCGATTTCCCGCTTGTTCGCACCGCTCTCCAGCCGCGAAGCTCCGAGAACATCGCCGAACTGCGTGAGGCGCTGGCCGAGGTCCGGCAGACGAAGGGGAAGCTCAAGACGACAGGCGCATTTCGCAGCATGATCGAGGAATGGGAGTCCGGTCTGAAGCGTGAGATCGCTCGCATGACCATCGAGGAACAGACGAAGCAGATAGAAGCGGACAAAAAGCGGCGCCAAGCCGACATGGAGGTGCTCACCGAGGTCACCGCGATGGTTCCCGCGTTGGTGCAGGGGTATGACTACTCCCGTGCGATCGACCTTTTGCGTGGCACCCATCTGGAAACGACGGACGTGCGCAACGCCCTCGACGGCCGTCTGTATTTGTACACGCAGTCGGGGGACTTTGTCCGGCAGGTCGCCTCGGATTTAATCAACAAAGGCTGGAACGGCACCATCACCCGGCGCGAAGGAGGTCAGATCACCGGGCGTGTGAGCGCCACGCCGGACGGAAACACCGTGACGATCACCCTCGACCGCGGGACCATTTCCCTCCCGCTCAACAGCCTGACCACCGAGTGCCTGATCGAAATCGCCCAGGCATTCGCATCCCAGACCACCGATTCCACGGATTATTACCGTCGTCAGGAAATCATCGCGGCTTTCGCCCGCCTGAACGGACTCACCCAGCTCTCAACCACCATCGCAGCGCAGCTGATGGAGGAGAATCGCCCCTTCCGCAGCCGCTGGATGAAGGTCATGGAAGCTGGGATCTAAAAAACGTTCGCGGTTCCCGGTGCGCTGTTCGCACTCGAAGAACCGCGAACTGTGAACGGGACCTATTTGATCTCCTGCGCCCAGAAGATGTGCCAGTCGTCGAGGTTGTTCAGATCGACCGCACCGGGGTTTACGCTGCCGTCATCGGCAAGGCCGTCGGCGTCGAGGATAGTCTTGCGAGTGGCGTCATCGTGGATGTAGCCCATGATGGACTGGTTGTGCTTGTAGATGTCGCCCTTGGTCAGTTTCACACCGGGCTGGGCTTTGATCCAAGACTCAAGCTGCGGATAGCTCGGTTTCGTGGCGATGAAGGCCTTGAAGGTGTCGATGTTGATGCCCAGCGCATCGAGCGTCATCTGGTCGTAGCCACAGCCGATGCCGGGATAGTCGGAATGAAGCTTGCCGGCGGCGGCCAGCGAGGCTTTCTGCCACAGGCGAGGCAGGTGAAGGACACCAAGGGGGCCGGCAACGCCGGAGCTGATGAGGGGAACGATCTGGCTCATGTTTTTATGTTGGGTTGGGTATCGTTTAGGCCACGGGAGTGGCGGAATAGGTAAACTGTGACTGGTGTCGGCGCAGCGGCAAGGTATTTCCGGAGGCTTAAATGCCTTCTCTATGACGATGTTAGCAATACTCGTCCCTTCTCCGCATCAAAACCATCTTCCCACTTCGCCACGATGAGCGTGGCCACGGTGTTGCCGACGAGATTGGTCAGTGCGCGTGCTTCGGACATGAAACGGTCGATGCCGATGAGCATGGCGAGACCCGCGACAGGAATGCCTGTGTCGATGGTCGTCAATGTGGCCACGAGCGTGATGAAACCGGCGCCGGTGACGCCTGCGGCGCCCTTGGAGGTCAGCAGCAGCACGAGCAACAGTCCCAGCTGCTGCCAGAGTGTCAGCGGCGTGTTCGTGGCCTGTGCCACGAACAGCGCGGCGAGTGTGAGGTAGATGCAGGTGCCGTCGAGATTGAAGGAGTAACCGGAGGGAATGACCACGCCGACCACCGACTTGTCGCAGCCGTGCTTTTCGAGCTTCTGCATGAGTTGCGGCAGTGCCGTCTCGGATGAGGAGGTGCCCAGCACCAGCAACAGCTCGTCTTTGATGAAGGCGAGGATTTTCCACAGGCTGAAACCGAAAAAGCGTGTGATAAGGCCGAGCACCACAAACACAAACAACCCGCAGGTCACATAGACGCAGCCGAGCACCTTCGCCAGCTTCAGCAGCGTGCCCGGTCCCTCAGAGCCGACGGTGAAAGCCATGGCGCCAAACGCCGCGATGGGCGCCACCTTGGTGATCATCGCCACCAGTTTGAAAAATACCTCGCCGACCGCGTGCAGCAGCTCCAGCACGATCTGACCGCGCTCCTGCATCTGGCACATGGCGATGGAGACCAGAACCGCGAGAAATAGCGCCGGCAGCACTGACTCGTCGGTGAACGCGCCCACGAAGGTCTTCGGCACGATATTCATCAAAAACGTGACCGTGCTCGTGTCGTGTGCCTTCTCGGTGAAGGTGGAGATTTTGGCCTTCTCCTGGGCGGAGCTCTGGTCGTGCATGCCCGCGCCGGGTTCGGCGATGTTCGCCACGAGCAGGCCGATGACCAGCGCCAGCGTCGTGAGCACCTCAAAATAGATCAGCGCCTTCAATCCGACGCGTCCCACTCGCTTCAGGTCGCCCATGCTGGCGATGCCGGAAACCACCGTGCAGAAAATGATCGGCGCGATCAGCATTTTGATCGCCTTGATGAAAACCTCCGCCAGCGGCTTCAGGGTGGTGCCGGTTTCCGGGTAGAACAGCCCTGTCAGCACACCCAGAACGATCCCGATCAGCACCTGTACATAGAGAATTTTCAGCCACTTCATGCCCCGCGATGCTGGCAGGTTCACGGCAAAAGCCAAGAGGCTTTCTTGCACCCTCCGCCGGGCGTGCTAGGCTCGCGGCCCTCTAACCTCCAATTCGCACGCATCATGGGCAAAACTCTCTTCGAAAAAGTCTGGGAATCGCACGTCGTCGGCACGCTCGCCAATGGCCAGACGCAGCTTCTCATCGACACGCACCTCGTTCACGAAGTGACCAGCCCGCAGGCCTTCGGCATGCTGCGTGATTTGAACCTGAAAGTCGCCTACCCGCACCGCACCTTCGCCACGGTCGATCATATCGTCCCCACCGACAGCCAGGTCTCGCCGTTTTCCGATCCTCTCGCCGAGGCGATGATCCAGGAGCTCAACAAGAACGCCAAGGAGTTCGGCATCACCTATTTCAGTCTCGCCAGCGGCAAGCAGGGCATCGTCCACGTCGTCGGACCTGAGCAGGGCATCACCCAGCCCGGAACGACCATCGCCTGCGGCGACAGCCACACGGCCACGCACGGTGCCTTCGGCGCGATCGCCTTCGGCATCGGCACCACTCAGGTGCGCGACATCCTCGCCACGCAGACCATGGCGCTCGGCAAGATGAAGGTCCGCCGCATCAACGTGGACGGCCAGCTTCGTCCCGGCGTTTACGCGAAGGACGTCATCCTGCACATCATCCGCCTGCTCGGCGCGAATGGCGGCATCGGCTACGCCTACGAATACGGCGGCAGCCTCTTTGACGCGATGTCGATGGAGGAGCGCATGACCGTCTGCAACATGTCCATCGAGGGCGGTGCCCGCTGCGGTTACGTCAATCCCGATGAGAAGACCTTCGAATACCTCAAAGGCCGCCCTTACTCGCCGATCGGCGCGGAATGGGACGCCACCGTCGAAAAATGGCGCGCCGTCGCCTCCGACGCGGATTCCGTTTATGACGACGTCGTGAACATTAAGGCCGAGGACGTGCCGCCAACCGTCACCTGGGGCACCAGCCCGGACCAGGCTATCGCCGTCACCGAAAATGTGCCGACTGCCGACAGCGCCGCCAACGATGCGCAGCGTGTTTCCATCCAGGACGCGCTCGCCTACATGAAGCTGCCTGCCGGTCAGCCGATCAAAGGCACAAAGATCGACGTCGCCTTCATCGGCTCCTGCACCAACGGCCGCCTCAGCGACTTCCGCGAAGTGGCGAAGTTCATCAAAGGCAAGAAAGTCGCCGCCGGCGTCAAAGCCATCGCCGTTCCCGGTTCACAGATTGTCGATGTCCTCGCCCGTCAGGAAGGTCTCGACAAAGTCTTCAGCGAAGCCGGCTTCGAATGGCGCGGTGCAGGCTGCTCCATGTGCCTCGCGATGAACCCCGACAAACTCGTCGGCGACCAGCTCTGCGCTTCCTCCTCGAACCGCAACTTCAAAGGCCGTCAGGGCAGCCCCACCGGCCGCACCGTCCTCATGAGCCCCATCATGGTCGCCGCCGCCGCCCTCACCGGCAGCATCGCCGACGCCCGCGAGGTGTTTGCGATCGCTGGTTAAAGCGAATCTCACATGTCCGTCTTTGGCAAAGCTCTGCATCGCCTTTTGTCCGGCTCTGCGGATGCGAATATCGACTTTGACGACCTTTGTCGGGTGCTCACGCATCTCGGCTTCGTCATGCGCACCAAAGGCAGCCATCACATCTTCCATCGTGAGGGCGTGCCGGAGATCATCAATCTTCAGCCGCGAGGCAGCCTTGCCAAACCCTATCAGGTGAAGCAAGTTCGCGACATTCTCACCCGCCACCATCTGGTGCCCAAAGATGACGAGTAAATACGAAATCATTCTCTACTGGAGCGATGCCGACGAGGCGTTCGTGGCTGAAGTGCCCGAACTGCCCGGCTGCATGGCCGATGGCAGCACTTATGAGGAAGCGCTCAACAATGCCCGCGTTGTGATCGATGAATGGATCGAAACTGCGCGTTCCCTCGGTCGCGAAGTGCCGCAGCCGAAAGGTCGTTTGATGTTTGCCTGAGAGGCAAAAGCTCCGTGGCATTCACCGCAATCGCCCTGCTTCTGTCCCTCCTCGCGATCAATGCGTGGATCATGACGCCGACGCGTCTGCAATGGCAGGCGCAACTCGTCACGCAGGAGTTCGGTCATTGGCTTGCGTCACTTTCGCTCGTGTTGATCTATCCAGCGGCACAGCATTCACGCTGGCTTGCCTTGCCCTTCGTCGCACTCGCCTGCGTCTTCTTGGTTCCAGCCATTCAAGCTTCACGCATCGCCAAGGCCGAAAAGCTAACCTTCTCCTGGCTTCGTCTTTGGTTCCCGTTTCGATTCGATCAGCCTGCCGTGCGGTGCGATCGTCACACCTACTGGCAAAATGGTGACGAATCGCTCGACATCGTCATTCATCGCCCCGCTGGAGCAAACAAACCGCTTCCGTGCCTCGTCATCGCGCACACGGGCGGCTGGGACAGCGGTGATCCGGGCGAATTCCAATGGGCGAACACTGATCTCGCCTCGCATGGCTACGTCCTGTGTTCCTTCGGCTATCGACTCGCACCAAAGCATAAGTGGCCTGCTCAAGCCGAGGACACGCGCCGCGCCTTCGCATGGATTCGCGATCACGCCGCCGAATTCGGCATCGACACGGATCGCATCGTGCTCATGGGCCGCTCCGCTGGCGCGCAAATCGCCGCTGCATGCGCTTTCAGCATGCCGGAGCTCGATGCACGCGGCTGCATCATCGTTTACGGCACGCCGAATATGTACATCGCCCGCGAGTGGTCGTTGCCGGACGATCTGTTGAAATCGCTCACGCTCGTCCGCCAATACATGGGCGGCGATCCGCACGAGGTGCCGGACGCTTATCGCACCGGCTCTGCCACCGAGTTTCTCGACACGAACAGCCTTCCCACATTGCTCATCCACGGCACGCTCGACTCGCTCGTCGGCATCGGTCACAGCCGACTCTTCAACCAGCGCCTCGCTGATCGCGACGATCATCATTTCATCGAGTTTCCCTGGGGCACGCACGGCACCGATTACTTCCCGTCCTCGCCCGGCGGCCAGCTTTCCACCGCCGCCATCCTTCGCTTCATGGAACGATTCACCGCCGGCAGTCCGTAATCGGACGCCATGAATCGTGTTTTCTGTTTCTGCCTCGTCCTCACTGCTTCGGCTTTCGCCGGTGACCTCCAACTCACTCTTCCTCCCGTCGTCTATGCCACGCCGGACGTGCCGATGAGCATCTACCACGACAACATCGTTCTCACCGAGACGCCGCAGGATTACCGCTTCGAGTTCACCTGTGACATTGGCAAAAACGAGGCACAGCACTGGACCGTGACGCCTGCGGACTCCGATGTCGGCGATCATCCCATCGCCATCACGGTGAAGGACGCATCCGGAAGAGTTCTGGAGCAGGGCAAGACCACACTGCACGTCTCGCCACGCCAAGCCGGTGAAGGCAAAAGCCTGCGTCTCCTCATCATTGGCGACAGCCTCACCAACGCGTCAGCTTATCCCAACGAAATAGCCCGCCTGCTCGCGTTACCCGGCAATCCAAAGTTCACGCTGCTCGGCACGCACCAGCCCACGTCTGCAAAGCCCGGTGTCGTGCACGAAGGCTACGGCGGTTGGAAGTGGAGCGACTTCCTCGTCAAGTTCACCGCACCCACACCGGGCGTCACCGCCGGCCCGCTCGCCCGCAAAAGCACCAGCCCGTTCATCTTTCCCGCCGCCGGTGGCAAGACCGGCGTCTTCGATCTGAACCGCTACTTCAAGGAGCACTGCGACAACCAGCCGCCCGATGTCGTCACCTTCCTGCTCGGCATCAACGACTGCTTTGGCGCCGATCCACAGAACCCGGACGTCAAAATCAACGAGGTGCTCGACAACGCTGACAAACTCCTCGCCGAGTTTCACAAGGCCGCGCCGAAGGCCGTTCTCGCCGTCGGCCTCACCACGCCGCCGAATTCGCGCGAGTCTGGCTTCGAGGCCAACTACAAGGGCAAATACCACCGCTGGGGCTGGAAGCGCATCCAGCACCGCCTCGTCCAGCGCATGCTCGAACGTCTCTCCAATCGCGAGAGCGAAGGCATTTACATCGTGCCCACCGAACTCAATCTCGATCCCGTCACCGGCTACCCCGACAACAACGGCGTCCATCCCAACGCCACCGGTTATGCCCAGATCGGCGCGAGCTTTTACTCGTGGGTGAAGTCGCGCTGGTGAGGCGCGAAGTTCGATCATTCTACACTGGTCACGGGCGTTCCCAAGCGTGCGTTTTGGTAGAAGATCCGGGCCATGTTGGACGGAAGCCGGATGCAGCCATGCGAGTCTGCATACCCCGGTAGATAGCCTTCATGCATGCCCACTCCGCCCACAACACGCATGAACCAGAACATCTTTGCACCGTCGAACTTGGCTCCTGGAGGCTTGGGATCTTTTCGATTGTCGATCTGGGTCGCCAGAATGTTGCCGGCGCTGTCGATGTAGTCTCCGTAGACTGAGGAGTAGTGGTCCTCATCCTTTTCAATGACGCTGAATCTTCCCTTCGGAGTCGGAAAGCGATCGCTGCCGGTGCAGACGGGTGATTCGCCGACGAGCATTCCTCCCTTGTAGAATGAGGCCTTCTGTTCGCTCAGGTCGATGACGATTCGAGGACTGCCAGAGACTCCGTCCCCCCTCCAGAATGAGTTCGGCTCCGAATAGGCTGCCGGTTTGGCACGCTTGACCAAGCCCCAGTTGATGTTCCATCCCGGCGTTGGCTGCACAAGGTAAACACCTCCGCCGGGAGCTGCGACATAACTTGGCGGATAACTGCTGCAACTGGAAGCAACGAACAACAAAGCTGTCAGCAAAGCAAAAACCATCTTTTCGTGACCAGCGCGAGCTGATTGCTGCGACGATTGACCGTTCATCGATAGGTGGAAACTCACTGGCTCAAAATGCTGTCGTGCATGTGGACGGGGAGACTCGGGAATGATGCAGGTTTTGGTGTAGCAGAACTCATTCCACCGCCTTTTTCAGATTCTTCAAAGATGGGGCAGTTTCGAGTTTTTCCAGTTCTGCAGCGATGACCTCCGCGCGTCTTGCCGAGGCCCTGCGTTCCCGGAGCTTGGCCTCAAGCACCGTCGTTTGAGCGGCGCGGAGTTTTTCGGCAGTCGTGAGATTCTTGTCGGCACCGCTGGAGAGCCAGTCCTGGGCAAAGGAATTCACCATTCTTGCCAGCTCGCGGTCCTTTTGCTCAAGCGTCGCCACGATTTCCCGAATCTCGTCCGGTGATGCTTGGGTGCCTAGGGCGGGCGGAGACGTCCCGGCGGGTCGCCACATGATCAGGGCCAAGACAGCCACCACAACCACGCCAATGGTGCCACCGATGACGGCGAGTTGCTGACCCTGGCTCATCTTGGGCCGGGGTTGCGGGCGCGGTTGAGGCTTCGAGGGCTGCTGCGGTGCGACTGCCGCACTTTTCGCCGCGGCAAACATGCCGCCTGCCGTCTCATCCATCACTGGCATGACTCCTCCAGCGGCCTCCTGCTTCATGGCCACATTGATGTGGGCGCGGAATTCCCCGGCTTCCTGGTAGCGCTGGTCTGGATCGGGATGGATGGCCTTGCCGATGATCTGATCCCAGCGGGGCGAGACATCGGTGAACTCGGTGACGGAACGATACTCTTCACCGGGAGTGGTTCCCGTGAGCATTTCGTAAAGCACGACCCCGGCGGCGAAAATGTCCACCCGGTGGTCGATCACGCTGCCGCCTCGAATTTCCGGCGCGGCGTAGTCCGGTGTGCCCATGGGGTTTTCCTCCTCGGCCTCGTCGGAGACGGGTCTTGCCAAGCCGAAGTCGGCGACTTTCACATGGTCGGCATCGTTGACCATGATGTTTCCAGGCTTGATGTCGCGATGGATGATTTGATGCTCGTGGGCGAAAGTCAGAGCTTCGCAAAGCTGGATGGCAAGGTTGGTAGCCTTGCGCAGCGACAGGCTGCCGGCATGGATGACGTCATGGAGGGAGTTCCCCTCCACCCACTCGATCACCAAAAACAAATGCCCGCCTGAGGTGATACCAAAATCGTACACTCCTACGATGTTCGTGTGATTGAGCTTGGCCATTGCGCGGGCCTCACTTTTGAAGCGATCGGCAAATTCCTTTTCCGCGCCGAATTTTGGCGGCAGAATCTTCACGGCGACCCAGCGGTCAAGGCTCTCCTGGTAGGCTTTGTAAACCGCTCCCATCCCGCCGCAGGCAGCCATTTTCAAATTTGAACTGGGGAGGTAGGCGGTCATCTCCTCGATGGTGGATACATCGAAAGTGATCACCTCGGGCGATGATGGCGAGTCCGGCATGTCGGGCAGTCATACCCTCGGGCGCCTCATGCAGCCAGCAAAAAAGCCCTTTGTCGCGCTTGGTGCCGCCCTGCTGATCTACTTCTCTCGGTTCGGGTATTTACAGTGTCGCATGATAAGAAGATCGTGGGTTGCCGTGCTCCCTGCCGCGTGCATACTCCAGCTTCCGTGCGCACGCTCCTGTAGCTCAACGGTTAGAGCAGGGGACTCATAATCCCTTGGTTGCGGGTTCGAATCCCACCGGGAGCACTTTCACGCTTTGCATCGCCGAGTCCGGCCTGTGGAGTTTTTTTAGCACGCGCGTGTTGGTTCTTCTGCGGAAAAGCTTTTTTCTCTGTCGCCGACGGCAAATTCAGCCACTGTTGCCCCATGCGTAGCGTTCTTCCGCCTGTTTTACTGCTGGCTCTCATGACGGTCGCCCGCGGGGCTCCGACGCCTCCGGTGACGCCGCCTTCGGCATCGCCCGCGGCGAGTCCCACAGTGCAGCCTGCGGTGAAAAGCCCACCGTCCGGGAAGGAGCCTGATCCCGCACCGACTCCTGCACGTCCCGCTGTGCTAGGGAAGCCGCCGCCGCAGGACGCCTATCAGCAGATGGAAATGCTCACGCGAGCCATGGAGATGGTGCGGCAAAACTACGTCGATGAATCCAAGATCACCTACGAGGAGTTGGTGGAGGGGGCACTGGAAGGCATGCTGAACCGTCTCGACCCGCACTGCGAGTACATGGGCAGATCGCTCTTTGAGGACATGCAGAGGGAGCAGCGGGACACCTCGGAGGGTATCGGCATCACGATCGCGCTGCGCCAGAGCCAGCTCACGATTATCACGGTGCGGGAAGACGGTCCCGCGGCGGCGGAAGGCGTTCTCGCCGGTGATCAGCTCGTGCGCATCAACGACGTGCTGACGGACTCCGTCGGGGTGGTGGAGGCCATGCGCTTGCTCGAGGGAAGGGAGGGTGACGAGGTGCGTCTGACTGTGCGGCGGCCGGGAACCAAGCAGTTTCTGGAGTTCAAGGTGAAGCACGAAACGCTGGCAGAGACTTCCGTGCACGATCCCATGCTCTTGTCTGAGAAGATGGCGGGCGAGTACAAGATCGGCTACATGCGCATTTCGCAGTTCAACGCACCCACCGCGGCGGAAATGAGCGACGCCCTCGACGAGTTGGAAAAGCAGGGCATGCAGGCCTTCGTGCTCGATCTTCGCAACAACCCCGGCGGTCTGGTGGACAGCGCGGTAGCGATCTGCGGCGAGTTTTTACCTGAAGGCACGGTCGTGGTAACCACCGAGGGGCGCGTGGCCTCGCAAAACCCGCCGCCCTACCGCACGCCTTCGCGGCAGGGCAGGGAACCGCGGCAGTATCCCATCGCCGTGCTGATCAACCACGCCAGCGCCAGTGCCAGCGAGTTGACTGCGGGTGCCCTGCAGGACCTGAAGCGCGCCATCGTGGTTGGCACGACCAGTTTCGGCAAAGGCAGCGTGCAGACCATTCTTCCAATGAAGAACGGCGCTGCCATGCGGCTGACGACGGCAAAGTACTACACGCCGAGCCACCGCACCATTCACGAGAACGGCGTCGAGCCGAACATTGTCTCCGCTCTAACCTCCGAGGAGGAAATGCGAATCGCGAAGTGGCGCGCCGCTCACGCCACTGGTGAAGCGGCAGCTTTGGAGTTGGCTAATCTCGGTGACAGGCAGCTCGAACGAGCTGTGGACGCGCTGAAGGGTGTCCTGGTCTTTGACGCGTTTGTCGCACCGACGCTGGCCCCGGCGGCGAAGCCGCTGGATCCGAAAAGCCGGTGACTACTCCAGCAGTCCGCGGGCGATGATGGCGTCGACCGGATTGTAGTTGTCGGTGAAGACGACTTCCGAGCGTGGGACAGTGCCTGCCGGGAGGCGGGTGCGGATGAGAAGTTCCTGCCATGATCCGGCGGCGGCATAGCGGCCTTCGATCAGCGGCTTCAGCGGCTCGGCGGAGCACATGAGGATGATGTTGCGCGCTCGCTCGCGTGGGTAGTGGCCGAGGGCCTCCACATCAAAAACCTCGACGTGGGGAAAAACAGTTTTCACGGTGGCGATCATGCCGGAGGTGAGCTCGGCCTTGGGGCCGCTCACGGCGGCGATGATGTTCATGATGTAAACACCGCCGGCTTCCAGATGATCGGACACCAGTTGAAAAAACTCCCGCGTGGCAAGATGGGAAGGGATGGCGTGCCGACCATTGTAGGCGTCGCCAAAGATCATGTCCCACTTGCGTTCTCCGGAGTGATGGAGAAAGCGGCGTGCGTCGGCGGCATGCGCGTTGACGCGGGGATGTTCGTCGAGTTTGAAAAACTTCCTGCCCACTTCGATGACTTGGGGATCGATTTCCACAACATCGACGGCGGCCTGGGGAAAATCACGCGAGACATTCTCCGGCATGCCGAAGGCGCCCGCTCCGATGAAGAGGGCGCTGCGCACTTCCGCAGGATCGCGCAGCAGCGCGAGCTTCCAGTATCGCTGGTAGTCGAGGATGAGTTCGCCGTTGTCTGGATTCATGCCTCCCTCCTGAGTGGAGTCGAGCGCGAGCATGCGGCGCTTGTGCGGCGTCTCACCCTCTTCGAACACACTGATGTGGTGGTAGAACGACTCGCGCTCGTGAATGACGCCGCGCAGGGGAGGTGATTGAGAACTCCAGCCGATCACTCCGGCCACAAGGCCACCGATGAGCACTTGGATCTGCGGTTTCAAGGCGCTGCGAGCCAGTGTGAGTGATGCGACCGCCAGCAGCAGGAGAATCACTCCAACACCGACGAAAATGCCGCGCACACCAAAGGTGGAGAGCAGGAAGAAGCCGGAAACAAAGGTGCCGACGAAGCTGCCAAGAGAGCCGAGCATGCTGATGGTGCCTGCCGCCTGGCCGACATGGGTGTCTTTCTGGGTCAGACTGTAAAAACGAACGGATGCAGGCGAGACCGCACCGAGCAGCACCCCCGGCAGGGCGAAGAGCACGATGGAGATCATCAGCGGGCCACTGATGACCCCGCCGGCACTCAGCGACAGGCTGAAGGCCATGTGCAAGGCGGGAATAAACAGCGTGAGCACCGCCGCGCCTGCGAGAAGCCAACCGATGAGGTCCAACGCGGGATGGCGGTCCGCAAACCGCCCTCCCAGGTAACCACCGACACTGAAGGCGACGAGGATGACGCCGATCAGCGAGGTGGAGGTGTAGATCGTATTTCCAAAGTAGGGGGCGAGCAGACGGAAGGCGCTGATCTCGACGACCATGATCGCCGCTCCGGCGAAAAAGCACACCAAGCCGAGAAACAGCCGGGTTTTCCGGGCCTTGCCGTCGGTCGGTTCGTCGGGCTTTGAAGGGGTGGGGGATTTCGAGGAAGGGCGGGACATGCGTGCGGCGTCAGTCGTTGTAAAAAACCAGGCTCATGATTTTCCAGCCTGAGGGGGTTTTGATGAGCGTGAAACAATCCGTGCCGGTGGTGATCTCCGAGCCTTTTGACAACTTCCAGCGGACGCTGGCCTGGGCGGTGCGCTCATCGCGCAGGATCTTCATGTCTGTCGGCACTTCGGTCATCGGCTCGGATGCGGCAGCATGGCTGAGCTTTTGGCCGTGGATGAAATCCGTGAGCCCCTCCGTCCGCGGATGGCCCTGATGAACGAAGCTGATGCGTGCCTGCTCGTGAAAGCAGTCGGCGTAACCATCGATGTCCCTGGCCGACCAGGTGGAGAAGTAGCGCGTCAGAAAGGCGCGGACGTCTTTGTCATCGCCATCCGCCTCAGTGTTGGCGGCACCGCATGAGGCGAGGAATGACGAAACCAAAATGAGGAATGCGGAATGAATTACGAAACGCTTCGTCGGCGGGAGCAACACGCTGGTTTCGTTGTTCGTCATTCGGAATTCGTCATTGAGGCGGCCCGAGCGCGACTTGCCGTTTAAGCCTCCCCGAAGGCTTCCTCCTCGACTCCGAGAAGGCCGAGAATGCGGTTGAGGTCCTCGGCGCCATAGTAGTCGATGTCGATCCGGCCTTTTTTCTCACCGTGCTGGATGCTGACGTTGGTCGTCAGGTGCTGGATGAGTTTTTGCTCCACGGCCTTGATGGCGCGGGCAAATTCGGATTCCGCAGGTTGCGGCGGTGGCGGCGGCGGCGGATGCAGGACGGCGTCGACCACCTTTTCGGTGGCCCGCACGGTCAAACCTTTCGAAATGATCTGGTGGGCGATGCGGTCCTGCTCGTGCTCGTTTTTGAGCATCAGCAGAACTTTGGCGTGGCCGGTCGAAAGCT
This sequence comes from Prosthecobacter sp., assembly GCA_041395065.1. Taxonomy (GTDB): domain Bacteria; phylum Verrucomicrobiota; class Verrucomicrobiia; order Verrucomicrobiales; family Verrucomicrobiaceae; genus Prosthecobacter. The sequence continues at coordinate 58,272 of JAWLBG010000028.1, forward strand.
TCGTCGTGGCGAGCATGTCCCGCACGGTCAGCGGCAGATCCAGCAGACGCATCGTGTTGGCCACCGTGGCGCGGTTTTTGCCGACTCGCTGGGCAATGTCCTCCTGCCGCATGCCGAAATCCTTGGCCAGTCGCGAATAGGCCTGGGCCTCTTCAATGGGGTTGAGTCCCTCACGCTGAAGATTCTCAATGAGCGCCATCTCCAGCACGTCCTTGTCAGACGCATCGCGAACGATGACGGGCAGTTCCTTGAGCCCGAGCTCGCGGGAGGCGCGGAAGCGGCGTTCACCGGCGATCAGCTCCAGCTTGCCGTTCACACGGCGGACGATGAGCGGCTGGATGATGCCGTGCTCGCGGATAGACTCCATCAACTCGCCGAGTTGGTCGGCCTGAAACTCTTTGCGCGGCTGCAGCGGGCTGGGGACGATCTGGTCCGGTGCCACGCGCTGGACCACGTCTCCGGGAGCGGGCTGGGCCAGCGCGGGAATGCGCTGGGCTCCCGCCCCAGCCGTGGGGGCTGAGATGAGTGCGCCGAGACCTTTTCCGAGTGCCGCTTTTGCCATAGGGAGGTCGAGACTAGGGAGCCTGCGCGGTGTTGCAAACCGGAAATCTCGGGGAATGCCGACTCCGTCATGCAAGGCTTTGCCAAAGGTGAAATCCCGTTCCATTGGGTGTCCATGAACAGCATGACAGGATTTGGCCGGGGAGAGGCCCAAAGCGAAGGCGTGACCTGGAGCGTCGAATGCAGTTCGGTGAACCGCAAGCAGCTCGAAGTGGCGGTGAACCTGCCGCGTGAACTTGCCGAGCTGGAAAACCCGGTCCGCACCGCCGTCTCCGCCGCCGTTTCCCGCGGCCGGGTGAATGTGGCCGTGCGCCGGGATGCCGGTTCGGGTGCCGCGGAGGCCGCGCGCTTCGACCAGGCACTGGCTGCGCATTATTTTCACTCCCTGCACGCCCTCGCCCTGAAGCTGGACATTCCGCCGGAGATCTCGCTGAATGACATCACTCGCCTGCCCGGCGTCGTCACCCAGGTGCCGGCGGAGGTGGCGACCTCCGACGCCTGGCCGACAGTGCAGAAGGCCCTGACCGACGCATTGACTCAGATGAACGCGATGCGCGCCGCCGAGGGCGTCAGCCTGCGGGCGGACATTGAATCCCGCCTCAGTGTGATCGAATCGATCCTGGAATCCATTCGCGCCAAGGCAGCCGCAATGCCGGAGCATCAGCGCAAACTCATGCGCCAGCGTCTGGAAGAGGCGGGCCTGCCGCTGCCACTCGATGACGAACGCCTCGTCAAAGAAATCGCCCTCTTCGCCGACCGCACCGACATCTCCGAGGAGCTCACCCGCGCCGCCAGTCATGTGAATCAGTTCCGCGCCTACCTCGCTTCCGACTCACCCGCCGGACGCAGTCTCGACTTCCTGCTGCAGGAGTTCTTCCGCGAGTTCAACACGATGGGTTCAAAGTGCAACAATGCTGAAATCGCCCATCAGGTGGTCACCGCCAAGACCGAGCTCGAAAAAATCCGCGAGCAGGTGCAGAACGCGGAGTGATTCAAGATCCACCCGGCTGAGGGAGACCTTTGTTCTCGGTGGGTTTGGGCGGTTCGGCGGTGACGGTGCCGTCGTCAGGAAGCCAGGCGTCGGGCGCTCCGGCTTTGACCATGACTTCGCGCAATGTCACACGACCGCCTTCGCGACGCTTGCTCTCTTCTGCGGCTTCCATGAATGCGTAGATCTCCAGTGTTTGCCTGGGGGAGATGGGCGCCTGCTTGGTCTGGAAGAATTTCACGATCTCCCGCAGCATCGGAGTGTAGTCGCCCTCGGACTTCTGCTCGGTGACTTGGCTGTCGCCGAAACGGATGAGTTTGTAGGCTTTTGCGCCTTCGTGAATGGCCACCAGGGTACCGGTGCGCCCGCCGCTCCAGATTCCGGTGACCACGGATTCTGAAGGCGTGGTGGTGCGAATGACGGACTGGCACCCGGGACCCATCACGGTGAAGAGCGCCTCGGTGGGATGGATGCCATAGAAGAACAGGTCGGGATGGTGCGGCAGGATGTGGGCAGGACCGTAGGAGATTGCACCCATGGCAGGCGTTTGCTCGGCGTTGGCGACCTCCAGCACGCCCGGGTACCAGCGGACGGCAGAAGCGCTGAAGACCGGCACCTGGGCGGTGGCGGCCAATTTGTAAATCTCCACCGCGTCCTTCAAGGAGGCGGCTACGGGCTTGTCCATGAAGACGGGTTTGCCCGCCGCGATGATTTCCTTCATCTGCTCCATCCGCGGACGTCCTTCGAGGCTGAGGAGCAGGATGGCGTCCACGTCCTTGCAGGCTTCCGCGACACTGTCGACGATGCGGACACCGAACTTGTCGCGAAGGGTGGCGGTGAATCCCTCGATGCGTGTTTTGCTTTCTTCGATGTCCGGACTGCCGCCCGGGAAGGCCGCCAGCACGCGGGCACCGGGGATGTGGTTGGGATTGGCCGGATCGTTCAACCGCAGTGTGAACTGTTCCGCGTGCGAGGTGTCGAGACCGACGATGCCGATGCGGACTTCTTCTTGCGCCATGAGCGGGGTGGTGAGCAGGCACGACAACCATCCTGTGACGAGGATGATCCAGAGAGAGGTCCTGTCTGGCTGTCGCATTTGGAAAGTTGCCGCACATGGCGATGAGCGCAACTGTTGAGTCGCTTGACCGCCCCAACGGTCCTGCTAGGCTCGACTTCATGGACACCGTCAGACTCGGCATCGTTGGGCTTGGAAACATGGGCAAGGCACACCTTGCAAACATCCGCTCGGGCAAAGTGCCCGGACTGCGGGTCACGGCTCTGTGCGAAAGTGTCGGCACGCTGCCAAGTCTGATTGAAGGTGAAAAGGCGTTCACGGACGTGAATCGGATGATCCGCAGCGGCCATATCGACGCCATCCTCATCTGCACGCCGCATTTCAGCCATACCACGATTGGCATCGCGGCGCTCGAGGCCGGACTTCATGTGCTTGTGGAAAAGCCGATCTCGGTTCACAAGGCGGACTGTGAACGTCTCATTGCCGCCCACACGGACAAAAGCAAGATTTTCGCCGCCATGTTCAACATGCGTACCAACGCCTGTTTCAAGAAGGTGAAGGACCTCATCGACAGCGGCGAACTCGGAGCCGTGCGGCGCGTGCACTGGGAGGTGACGAACTGGTTCCGCACGAACTACTACTACGCGACCGGCGGCTGGCGTGGGACTTGGAAGGGCGAGGGCGGCGGTGTGCTGATGAACCAGTGCCCGCACAATCTGGACCTCTTCCAGTGGCTCTTCGGCATGCCCCAGCGTGTGCGCGGCTTCTGCCAGTTCGGTCGTTTTCATGAGATCGAGGTGGAGGACGATGTCACGGCGATCCTGCAGTATGACAACGGCACCACCGCCACCTTTGTCACCAGCACCGGGGAGGCGCCGGGAATCAATAAACTCGAAATCTCCGCCGAGCAGGGGCGCCTGACGGTGACCGACGGCACCCGCATCCACTTCCAGCGCAATCGCGTGCCGATGAGCAAGTTCTGCATGGAGGCGGAGGCCGCGTTCGCCATGCCGGAGAGCTGGCACATGGACATTCCGGTCGATCAGTCAGGCGGCCAGCACGTCGAAATCCTGCAGAATTTCACCAATGCCATTCTTAAAGGGGAGAAACTGCTCTCTCCCGCTGAAGAGGGCATCAACAGCGTGGAACTGGCGAATGCCGTGCTTCTCAGCACCTGGCAGGACAAGACGATCGAGTTGCCCATGTCGTCTGCGGACTACGAGTCCATTCTCATCGAGAAGGGTGAGAAATCGACCTTTCAAAAGACCAAGGTGGTCGCGAAAGCGACGGCCGACGACTTCGCCAAAAGCTTCCGCTGATTGGAGGCGGCGCAAGATTGGCGCAAATTTTTTCGGAATATTCGGCAACCTTGGGTGTCTCACCTCCGAATTAATAAGAGCATGTTTCGCCATCTGACAATTCTAGTGCTCAGCGTGTGCATCGGGATGCCGATGTGCTGGTGCTGCATGGATGCCGGAACTAAGGAGCTTCCAGTCTGCTGCGCCAAAGCGGCGACCAGTCAGCACGATCAAACACCCGAGAGGCACAACTGCCCCTGCGCGAAGCATGAAGCCGCGCGCGAGGTGGCCGGCACCACGGCCCAAGTCCCTGCCCCGGTGTTGAAGTTCGTGTTCGAGCCTGCATGGCAGTCCTCCTCCGCCAACGTCTTCCTCCTTCCTCGTTTTGAACAAGACGTCACCGCCCGTCACGATCACGGGCCGCCATGGAGCACCGTGCCGGTTTACACGCGGCATTGTGCCCTGCTCCTTTGAAGCCTCGCGCCCTTCGTCTCGAAGCCGGACGTTCCGGGCAGTGCTGACTCATGCCTCCTGCGGTCTCTGACATGACCGCATCCGAGACCTGCTCGGTCGTCTGGCTTCACCGCCAGTTCGATTGCCATCACACGGCAAAATCCGGCCTGTGCATGCCTGCGTCGCAGGCCGGTCACCTCCAAGCGGGCAACTTCAAACACACCTAGAAAGAAACAACACCATGAAAACCATCCTCACCCTCATCGCCGCAGCCTCCGTCGCCGCGCTTTCCTCCGCCGCTCTTGCCGCCGGCAAGGCCTGTGAAAAGTGCTGCAAGGACAACTGTGCCGCCTGCTGCAAGGACAAAGGCAAGGCCTGCGGCAAAGACTGCTGCAAGAGCGAATAAGTCTCGTCGAAAACCACGCCGCCGCCTGTCACCGGGCGGCGGCTTTCTTTGCTATTAACGCTCCTCCACCCAGCCGGGCGCAGGATAGCTGCCGAGGGTTTTGACTTCCACCGCATGCTCTTCGAGCGCGGTGATGGCCTCCTGCAGGCCGGGATCGGAATGATGACCGCTGATTTCCAAAAAGAAACGCGCCTGACTGCCACCAGGGGAGGGGCGATTCTCGATCTGCCGGACGTTGATGTTCCGGGAGGCGAAAATTTGCAGCACCTCCATCAGCGCCCCCACGCGGTCTCGTGAATGGATCATGAGCATCGTGTTGTCGTTTCCGGACGCGGGACCCGAACGCCGGCCCAGGATGATAAAGCGGGTCTGGGTGGAGAATTCGCGCGGTGAGGTGGCAATGACGCGCAGGTCGTTGAGTTCGGCGCTGAGCGGCGTGCCGAGCGCTGCGATCGTGGGTGATTGCGTTGCCGAAACCGCCGCCGCGCTGGAACTGGCCTCCTCGACGAGCTTCGCACCGGGAAAGTTCTGCACCAGCCACGGGCGGCAATGGGCCAGCATTTGCGCACGGCCATGGATCTCTTCAATGCCACCGCCGCCCTGGGCCATCACGGCGGTGTCAGCCTTCCACAGAATCTCGGCGTAAATCTGCAGGCTGCTGTCCGCGAGGTGGTCAAGCGTGTGATGCACAGCTCCTTCCGTCGAATGCTCGATGGGCAGCACGCCGTAGTCCGCCGTTTGTGCGGCGACCCGCCCGAAAACGCCCTCCGTGCTCGCCTCGGGAATGTACTCGACGCAGTTTCCGAATTTGTTGACCGCAGCCTGGTGGGTCCAAGACCCGGCGGGTCCCAGATAGGCGATTTTCAAGCTGTCCTCCAGAGCCAGCGCCGCACTCATGATCTCACGGAAAATGGCGCGGATCGCACGCTCCGTGAGCCGGCCGTTTTGAGCTGTGTTCAGTGCGGCCAGCTTGCGCAGGAGCTGGTTCTCACGGCCCGGCACGTAAATGTCCAGGTCGTCCTTCCGCTTGATCTCGCCGACGGTGTGAACCAGTTCGGCGCGCTCGTTCAGAAGACGCAGCAGTTGCTGATCGATGGTGTCGATCTTCTTGCGGACTTCATCGAGGGACATGGCCGCAGGGTTCAAGGGGTTCACGCTTCGGCGTTGGCCGGTTCGGGTTCATCACCGGCGGTTTCGCCGCCGCCGGGATTGGAGACGGGTGCCAGGGGCATCTGTTCCGCTTGCGGTTCATCGGAGGCCGTCGCGGCGCTTTCTTCAGCGGTGGGCAACTTCACGCGGCGCAGTTCCGACGCGTTTGGCATTTCGTCGAGGCTGCGGACGCCGAAATGATCCAGGAAGGCTTCCGTGGTGCCGTAAAGCAGCGGGCGACCGGGCAGGTCGGCGCGGCCCTCAATCTTCACCAGACCGCGGTCGACGAGCTGCTGTACCATGGCATCCACGGAGACTCCGCGCACGGCCTCGATGCCCGCCTTCGTGATCGGTTGGCGATAGGCGACGATGGCCAGGGTCTCCAGAGCTGGTTGACTGAGACGCTGCACCTTCTTGCCCGGATAAAGGGCGCGGCACCATTCCGCATACTCACCACGCGCGGCGATGCGCCAGCCGTTGGCCCGCTCCACGAGGGTGAATGCGTGCTTTTCCTGTTCGTAGCGGGAGATGAGTTCGTCCAGGGTCGTCCGCACCTGCTCCTCAGTCACGTCGGCGAGCGGTGTCACCCATTCCGGTGTCGGGTGCTCTTCGGTGGCCGCTTCGATGATGTCCTTCGCGGTGTCCTTCACCGCCGCGCACATCTGAGGCACGCCCAAGGGTTCCTGGGTGGCAAAGAGAAGGGCTTCGATGATCGAGATCAGTTCCATGACGAGGGCGGGCAATCTCAAGCGAGGCGGGAGGGCGAGTCAAGCCGGGGAACGCCCCGGGGCGCGGAGACGGCTCATTCCGCGTACACTCCTTGACACCCGCCTGCAGGCCGCTTTTTCATCGCAGCATGGCCCTGCGTCTGGACATCGCCGTCATCCGTGGTGAACTCGACAACACCTCCCGCGGCAACGTGCGCGGCAGGCTCTGGCTTGTCGGACGCGAAGAACCGGTGGTTCTGGACCTGCGCGGTGACGCATGGCGCGACGTGGCGGGAGCGAAGATTTCCTTTGTGAATCCGCATCCGGAGACGCAGGCCGCGGCCGATGCCCTGCATGCGCGGCAGAGGGGCTATGTCGGAGACATCACCGCCTCAAAAAAAGTCCGGGTCGAATCCGACGCGGATGAATCATTCAATCCGACGGGTGCTTTTTCACGCGGTTCGGGGGAGTGGTGCAATTCCCTCTATCTCGAGTGGTTTTCCGAGGAAAACGGACGCGTCTTCATCGAAAGCGCCGACTACGAGATCAGCGTCACGGAATGGCTGTGGGAGATGGACGAGGCCACCGAAGTGGCGCAGAAGAAAACCAATCTGCACACCATGCGCGGCTGGCTGGCCGGCATCATCCGTCGTCCGGAAGGCGACGAATACGACGAAGGCGACTTTGACGACAGCGAGGAATCCTGGGAGGAGTCTCTCAAACAGTCGGACCGACTCAGCGACGCTCACATGGAGGCGCTGGAAAAGTATGGGGAAGACGGCTTTGACGACGAACGCATCTCCTTTGTCATGGGCTGGGATCACATGCTGCCTGAGGGCGACGCGCGGTCGGAGGCCGATGATGAAAACGAGGAGTGGCTGACCGCGGCGGAGCTCGCGTCCGAAGAGGACGGCGGCGACGGAGAAGGGGAGTTCATCGACGAAGACAGCTCGGAGTGCCATCCGCTCCACAAGCGTTCCCACGACTTCGTTGTGCGCCTGCTGACCGAACTTGATGATGAACGCGCTGAAAACATCCAGACCAGCGACGGCGACACACCTTTGGACCGCCTCATCCGCAACGCCATGAACATCAGCGGCAAGTTGGCCGGTGCTCTCGGCATTAGGGGTTTCGGAGGCTCGCGCAACAAAGGCTACACACTCGCGATCCTGCGCCGCTGCCTGAACTGGGCCAACGAAGCGCTGGCCGCCCTCAATGAATTGAATGCATCACCCGCCTGGCAGCCCAGACTGGAACTGCTCGCCGAGTTCCGAGATGAACTCTTCGCCCTGCGAGACGGCATGACCGATCTGCGGCGCGAGTTGCGGGACAAGTAGAGGTTTTACTCCGGTCGCAGCGACTTCCAGGGCTCTTCCTGGCTGTGGTCCACGAGTCCCGGCTCGTCGGCCTTTGCCGGGGAGAGGATGGCCAAAAAGATCAGCATCTCGTCACCGATGTTCCAGGTGCCGTGAATCTCTCCCATGGGAATGAAGGCCATGTCTCCCGGACCGAGGAGCTTCTTCTCTTTTCCCACCCACTGTTCGGCCTTTCCGGAGATGACATAGATCAGCTCTTCGCGGGTGGGGTGCGAGTGAAAGGGGTGACTGCGCCCCGGTTCCATGTTTGCCCGCACCATCATGAGGTGCTCGTTGTTCACGATGTCATCCCGGCACAGCCATTCTTCGAGTGTCCATGGGGACTGAAAGTCGATCTTCTCGGCGGCGGTGACGAAGCGGCGGTCTTGGATGGAGTCGGACATGATGGGGAGATGCTAGCCATGGGCTGGCAGCCGGGCAAGACCCGGATTTGCATCAGCCTCTATCCGATCTGCCACATGCCGGAGTGGCGCGCTTTCTCAGTAGGTAAACAGATCGCGCACCTCCCAGGGGCGTTCCCTTTCGATGCCCCGGAGATCCACCGCCCTGTTGATCGCCACCACCATCCGCTGCTGCATGTGCTTGGTCAGCCGCCGCCCTTTGCGGGCTCGTTGCACGGCCTTGTGCGTCATTGGTTCTTCGCTGGCGGCCACGAGATCGTGATTCCCCAGCGCCTGCTCAGTCATGATGCCGTCCAGGGGCTGCACGCCCATGTTGCGCTCGATTTCGTCGTTTGCCATGCCCTTCAATAACTCCGGAATCCCGTATCCGAAATCCGAAGTTAATGGCTTCTGTAGAATCGGGGTGAGTGTCACCGTGGCACGTTCCCGCTATTTGGCCGGTGCCTTGGGATTTGTGGGCTCGTTCGTTCTCGGGTCAGGTGCGCCCAGGAGCACCCACGTTTCCAGCAGTGCGATCTCGATGGGCGGGAGCTTTTCATCCGGCGGCATGGCGTTGCCCGCGTCGTGATTCTTGATCGTCTGGATCAGGGGGCTTTTCTTCAAGTTCTTCGGCGTTACCGCGGGGCCGTGATCGCCTCCGATCATCCATCCTTCCTTGGAGTCCAGCACCAGCCCCCCATCGTCGGCTTCCTGCTCTTTTGAGTGACACTCGTAGCAGCGCTTGGCCAGGATGGGTTCGATCTGGGTTCGGAAAAAGGCGGCCGGTTCGTAATACGACTCCTCCGCAACGGCGTTGGTGAGTGCCGTCAGGGCCATCAGCGTCAACAGTTGAAGTCTCATATGGATAAAGACGGTTATCGCCCAACCATCCTGCGGCGAATCTTGTCCGATGAACGGCCTCGCTTGCCCCGCCATTGGGAACTGCGGCTGATTCGCTGAGTCAAATACGCAGCATGCTCCGTTTTCAGCATGTTATGTCAGACGCATCCCAGCCCTCCCCCCAGCTCTTCTTTGAAACCATCAATGCCTTTCAAAAGACCGGCGCCTTGAAGGCCGCCATTGAGCTGGGGCTGTTCACCGCCATTGGCGGCACGCCCTCTACCGCCACGGAGATCGCATCACGCTGCGGGTGCCCGGAACGAGGGATCCGAATACTGAGCGACAACCTCACGATCCTTGGTTTCCTGACGAAAGAGGATGCCCGTTACGCGCTCACACCATCATCCGCCACCTTTCTGGATCAAAACTCCCCAGCCTACTTTGGGGCTGCTGTGCAGTTTCTGCTCGCACCGGGACTCACCGAGGCCTTTACCGATCTCGCCTCCACGATTCGTCAGGGAACACTTCACACCACCCAACACGGCACCACGGCGCCGGATCACCCCGCATGGGTTGAATTCGCACGTGCGATGGGCCCCATGATGGGCCCGGCCGCACAGGGTGCGGCCGAACTGGTGCCGCTGGACGCCTCACGCGACACACGGGTTCTCGATATTTCCGCCAGTCATGGTGCCTACGGCATCGCCTTCGCAAAGATGAATCCCCGAATGCATCTCGTCGCGTTGGACTGGGAGGCTGTGCTGGCCGTCACGCAGAAGAATGCCGCGGCTGCTGGAATCGCATCCCGTTTCAGCAAGATCATCGGCGATGCGTTCACCGTCGATCTGGGTTCGGATTACGATGCCGTCCTCGTGCCAAACTTCCTGCATCATTTCAACATCGCCGACTGCACACGCTTCCTGCAGCGTGTCCATGCCGCTCTGCGTCCCGGCGGGAAAGTCGTCATCGTCGAATTTGTCCCGAACGAGGATCGTATCACTCCACCTCCCGCCGCCAGTTTCAGCCTGGTGATGCTCGGCACCACTCCTGAAGGGGACGCCTACACCTTCGGAGAGTATCGTCAGATGCTCGCGCAGGCAGGCTTCACAAATCCAGAGGTGCATCTCCTGCCACCCACGGTGCAGAGTGCCGTGATCGCCACGGCCTGACCTCGATAGGTCCTGCGGCGCACCATCGCTTTCGGGTGGAGCGTCGCAAAGTGGGGTTGTGCGACTTGATGGATCGTCCCCCCTTTTGATCAGAGGCGAGAGAGGCCGTCCGGGCTTCAATTTGAGGCATGATCCGCCCGTCGCAGGCGGTGGCTTAACGCACGCATCACCGTGATTGCAAAGAACGGCACTTCGTGGGTCATAAACTCAAAGCGCCGCTGGTCGATCGGGACCAGCAGGCAGTCCGTTTTTGCCACTGCCGTGGCGGTGCGCGGATCCTTTTCGATCAAAGACATCTCTCCGAAGAACCCGTTGGGCCCCACGGTCTCCACCGTGCTGTCTCCAACCTTCAGGTCCACCTCACCGCTTTTGACGATGTACATTTCAGCTCCGATCTCCCCCGCAGAGAAGATGACGGCACCGGCGGACACGGACAAAGGCTCGGTGGAGTCTTCAAAGATGTTTGGCAGTTTCATTGTTCGTGAAGTGTCTTCCGCGGCCGATGATCGCAAGCAAATTCTTACTCGGGATGCTTCAAATCAGCTGGTCGCAAGACGGGTGCCCCGAATGCGTTTCCATGCGCCTCTCCATGAAAACGTTCTCCCTTCTTCTGAGCCTGTCGCTTTTGTCTCTTACGTTCACTTCCGCCCTCCGGGCAGGGGACTACAAGCCCGAACTGTTTGAGAGCACCAAGCTGGTCTATGCCGACAGCTTTGACGGCGGTGAGATCAATGCCGATTTCTGGGAGGTGCGGCAAAACACCACCTGGGCGATCAAGGATGGCGTTCTTTGCGGCACGGAGTCATCCAAGGAGTTTCAGGCCAAAAAGAAGGCCAGCGACGACCCTTCCCATGCCGGACTTAAGCCGGTCATGTGGCTCAAGAAGGTGCCGGAAAACTTCGTCTGCACCATGCGCGTTCGTTACGGTGCCAAAGCTTATCAAAAAGGCTTCCCGCTTCTGGACATCGGTCACCACATCCACACACTGAGCTTCAGCGAGAAGGCGACGACGCTCTCCATCAAGAAGAACGTCGAGGTGATTCCCGTGGAGTCGCCCCTGTTCACGCTCAACGAGTGGCACGACGTCGCCATCGAGCTGAAAAAGGGCACGCTGCTCCTTACGATCGACGGCAAGAAGCACCGCTTCGACAGCGCCAACATCGACGGCACCGGCCAGGTGCAGATCGACTTCAAGGCCGTCGATTTCGGCACCTGCGACATCGATGACGTGAAGGTCTGGGAAGGGCTGTGATTCCGAGCCACCCCCTTCGTCGTGGCGTGCGATTACTTCCGCGGCGCGGCGTCCCAGACCTTGATGTCGTCAAACCAGCCGCTTTGGCCGGCTACGCCGATCTCGATCTTCGACTTCGTCTCGTGCCCGATGCCGGGTGATTTGAGAAATGCCACGGCCTTGCCGTCGATGCTGACGCGCATTTCATCACCCACTGTTTCCACCACCACGGTGTAGTCCTGATTCGGTTTCAACTTCACGGGGAAGGTGGCTGATTTGCCAGCCATCATCTTGGCCACGTCCGCCTTCTTGGCCGGATCCTCCTTCATCGCCTTGATGACCTCGTTCTGGCTGCCTTCGCGCTCATCCATGATCGTCACCTTGTCGAGCCGCACCTGGGCGCGACAAAGGTGGCCGTAGTGCGAACCGGTGTACTTTCGGTCGTCAAACTCCACATCCATCATCGTGCAGCCGTCGAAGCGCATCTTCACCTCCACCACGCTGTCCTTCGTCGGCAACTCGAGGCCGTAGACGGCGGCATGCGCTTTGATGATCGACTTGCCATCCTTCGACGGCATGTCCTGCACGCGCGTCTGCGTGCCTTTCAGAGCACCGTTTTCAAACGCGAACGTGTCGACCACCCGGTGCCAGCGCTTGTCGTGCTCAGTGCCTTCCATGTCGTCGGAGAAGAGCAGTTCCTTTTTTTCCGCGATCGGCTTGGATGGAACCTTCGGCGTGTCAGCTGCAAAGCAGGAAAGTGCGGTCAGGAAAATGGCGAGAGAGAGGATGTTCGAACGCATGGCGGGACTGTGGGTTGAGAGGGCCGATACTCCACAGTGTTTATGGGCGAGTCAACCGGGACGCGTGGGCAGGCAAAGCAGCCCTGGAACTAATTACTGGCCTTCATCTCGGTGATCTGCTTTGTCGCGATGCCGATGGGGCGGTCGAGCGGAACGCCGGCGCAGGCGAGGATCGTGCCGAGCAGGTCGCCCTGGTTGCCTTTCGTGTCGGAGAGAAAACGTCCGGTGTTGACGGAGCCGCCGCCTTTGCCGGCGATGATGAAGGGCAGATTGTCACGCCGGTGCTTGTTGCCGTCTTCCAGGCCGCTGCCCCACATCATGATGCAGTTGTCGAGTAGGGTGCCGTCGCCTTCGCGCAGGGCGGCCATCTTCTTCACCATGTAGGCAAACTGGTCGATGTTAAATTTCGTGATGGCGGCGACCTTGCGCACCTTTTCGGCTTCGTTGTTGTGATGCGTCTGTGAATGATGCGCGTCGTTGAAACCGAGTTCGGGATAGGAGACGCCGTTCGGGGTGGAGCCGATGTAGGTGCTCACGCGGGTCGTGTCAGTCTGGAAGGCCAGAACGTTGAGGTCGCACATGACCTGCATGTATTCGCTGCGCTTGTCGCCTTCGGGAATCTTGATCTCGATGGGCGGTGAATCGGACGCGTGGCGTTTGCTGGACGCGACACCGGCCTTTTCCAGCGCCGCTTCTTTCTGCCGGTACTCGATGGCCGCGATGCGGCGCTCCACGGCGCGCACGCTGTCGAGGTACTCGTCGAGCTTGTGCTGGTCGCTCTGCGGAAGCCTTCGGCGCAGATCCTTGGCACCGCCGATGACGAGGTCGAGCATCTTGCGGTCCAGCGGATCGGCCTGCCGGCTTTGACCGGACTTGCTCGACTGACCAAAAAGGCGGTTCAGCACGTTGCGCGGATTCGTCTCGGCGGGCACGGCCTGCGTGGGCGAACGGTAGCTGCAGTGCGAGTAGTAGCCCTCGTTCAACCCTTCCTGATTCTCCTTGTGCGTCTGCGGCATCGTCGCCAGCTCCAGTGACGGCAGCGACGTCAGCGCGCCGACGTAATTGGCCGCGATCTGGTCGGCGGAGATGGCGATGTTGATCCGGCTGCGCGTGTCCGCGTCCGGCAGTTGCGCGGTGAGCCAGGTCGAGAGCTCAAGCGCATGCGGTGCGCCGTTGAACGGCGAAATAGGCACGCCCGAAATGCCCTTCATTAAAAGGATCTGGTCGAGCACCGGACGCAAAGATTCTAGGGCGGGTGGCGGCGACTTCCGAAAGCTCTCCGGCGTCTTCGGCCAGAACTGATCCATGATGACGCCGTGCGGCATGTACATGAAGCCGATGCGCACCGGCGGCTTGGCGGCCTTTCCCTTGACGGCGTCCGCCCAGCCCATGGACTCCAGCAAAGGCAGCCCCAGCGAGGCTCCGAGGCCACGCAGGCAGGTGCGGCGGTCGATGAGGAAGTTGCTTCGCATGCTATTGGATTCGTTGATTCGTGAAGGGATAACTGGCGACGATCTCGGTGACGAGCGTCTGCATCCGGTAGCCGTTCCCGGCGATGACCTTCATGAGACGGTCCACCACGATTTCGTCGTAGCCTTCCAGCTTTCGGCACAGGGCGTAGGCCAGAAGTTTCTCCGTGAGATTACGCGCCAGATCATCCTTTCGTGCAGCGATGAGGGCCTTCAGTTCCTTCGGTGATGAGAAGTGTTTGCCTCCCGGCAGCTCGCCCGCGGCGTCGATCGCGCCGCCGGTGTCGTCCCTGTCGCGCCAGCGTCCGATCGCGTCGAAGTTCTCCAGGCCGAAGCCGATGGGGTCGAGGATCTTGTGGCAGTTGTTGCACACGGCGTTCGTGCGGTGCAGTTCGGTGCGCTGGCGCAGCGTCAGGTTTGCCACCTTTTTTTGGTCCTGCTTTTCCAAGGCTGGAACGTTGGGCGGCGCCGGAGGCACGACCTCTCCGAGTACCTGCTCCAGCACCCACACGCCGCGAATCACGGGGCTGGTTCGGTTCGGCAGTGACGTCGTCGCCAAAATGCCGGGCATGCCGAGGATGCCGCCGCGGTTCGCGTTCGTCAGTTTCACCTTCCGCATCTCCGGTCCGGTCACGGTCTTCTCCATGCCATACAGCTCGGCCAGCGTGCCATTGAGATACGTGTGGTCGCTGTCCACGAAGCTGACGACGCTGCGGTTCTCGCGCACGATGCTTTCAAAAAACAGCCGCGCCTCCTCATACATCGCCGTGCGCATCGCGGGCGTCATCTGCGGGAATTTTTCCTTGTCGAAGGCCTTGTCCTTCAGCTCCCCGAGGCCCAGCCACTGCGCGCCAAAACCGTCGAACAAGGCCCGCGCGCGGCGGTCCGCCAGCATGCGCCCCGCCTGCGCTTTGAGAGTCTCCGGCTCGTGGAGTTTGCCGGCGTCGGCCAGCTTGGACAGTTCGGCGTCCGGCATCGTCGCCCACAGCAGATAGGACAGGCGCGAGGCGAGCTGGTAGTCGTCGAGCGGGACGATCTTCTGCTCCCCGTCCACCTCCCTGGCCGGCGTGATGAAAAGGAACTGCGGCGAAACGAGTACCGCTTTCAGCATCAGCCGCAGAGAGGTGGCGTAGTCGAGCTTGTTTTCGCGTCCGAGATCAAAGACGCCGACCAGCGTCTTCACCTCGTCGTCGGATGGCGGACGGCGGTAGGCGCGTCGCGCCAGTCTGCGGGCGATCCGGCCCGCTTCGGCGCGCAGGTCGGCACCCTTGGCGGGCGGTTCGCCAAACAGCTCCTTCTGCGCCTTGGGTGTCATCTTTTGAATCACCTGATTCGCGATCTCCAGGTACTGCTCCGATTGCAGCGGGGAGAGCGAGTTCATGTAGCCTTCACCCGCCACTTCGTTCGGCAGTTGGGCGGTCACCGCCGGGTCCGCGCCGATCAGGTCGCGCAGCGTGTTGCCGTACTCGGTCTTCGTCAGCCGGCGAATCACGAAGGGGCCCGGATCGCGGGCGCTGAGGTATTTGATCTTGGCGATGGCGTCGATGAAGTGCGCGCGCTCGTCGTCGGACGGCTGGTCGGCGTCGTCCGGCGGCATGTCGTGGGCGTTCACGTTGGCGATCGCGTCCATCCACTTTCGTGCAAAGGCCGGATCGGCCGGCTTGCGCACGGCGACGCGCAGGTTCAGCCCCGCCTTCGGACGGTCACCGTGGCATTCCACGCAGTACAATTTTACAAAGGGCTCGACGTGGTCCCGGAAAGCCTTCTTCGCGCCCGCAAGCTGCGCCTCCTCCTCCTTGTCGTTTGCCGTTTCCGCACGGCAGGGCGCGGTGGGGAGCAGGGTCAGAGCCAGCAGGGCCATCGTCATCACGCCGCGACGCAGCGTGTCATGCTTGGGGGATCGTGTTTTCAAAGGGGGAGCACAGGCTACGAGGCATCGTCTCCGGCTCTATCTCGAATGCGCCCGCTGCTCAGACCTTCAGCCAGCCGCGGAATCCCCGGGCTCCGTAGTAGGACTGCGCGCCGTTGTGGCCCACGAACACGCGGCCGTAGCGCCGCTCGCCGTAGAGCGCTCCGCCGAGTTTGCGGATGTCTCCCGGCGTCTCCACCCAGCTCGACGTCTTCGTGTCGAAGTTCCCCAGCGCCTGCAGTTCCAGATACTGCGCCTCGTTCAAAAGCCGGATGCCCATGGCCGCCGCCATGTCCGCCGCGGTGGTTTTCGGCTTGTGTTCCTTGCGCGACTCCAGACCCGCGCGGTCGTAGCACACGCTGGTGCGGCCCTTCGGCGTTTCCGCCGAGCAGTCATAAAAAAGGATTTCGCCCGTCTTCCGGTCGCGTCCCACCACGTCCGGCTCGCCGCCGCTGGACTCCATTTCGTGCAGCGCTCCCAGCTTGTCAGGTTGGGCCTCCAGTCGTGCCGCGACCTCGGTCCACTTCACGTTGGGATGACGCTCCATGTGGTGTTCGAAGCGCGTCTTCAGCGCTCCGACCAGCTCTTCATGCCTGGCATCCGAAAGGTTTTTTTTCATGGCATTCCTCCCGGCAAAAGTAGCGGGCACGCCGGACGTTTCAACGCCGGTGCTGCGGATGCGCGCTGAAGCCGACGAATCAGAGCTGCACGGCGATGGCGCGCCGGACCTCGTATTGCTGCGGGGCTGGGGTGGTGCTGACGAGGCGCATGGGGCCCACGTGCACCGAGGCTCTCTTCTCCGCGCGGAGCGCCCGTTCCATGTAGTAGGTGTTGTGGGCGAGACCGCGGTGGTCGTAAAGGAAGGGGGTGTAGAGCTTCGGACTGTACTGCTGCAAAGCGACCCCGTTGATCGTGTAGAGCGGGCCGATCACGCCCGGATAGGAGGCCAGGATGCGGCCCGTGCTCACCCATTGGACGCGGGGGCCGTCGGTGGGATAGGCGCAGGAGGACAGGCTCACGGCAAGGCTGGTCAGGGCGAGAAAAACGAGGCGGTATTTCATGGTTGAGGTTGGATCAAACGGGGCGGTGAAGGGATTTTCGCCTCTCATTTTCGAGAATGGCAAAGTGCTCCAACACGCTCATTATCAGACCTTCACGGCCCAATTGTGTTCGAGTTTGATTCACCGTCCGGCGGTTTTAAATGCGGCCCCGGTTTGGTGGTGGAGTTCGACTCACCAAAGACAGGGGAGCGCCTTCGCCCTCCTCAAACAACACGGACCCGGCGCAGCGGGTCCCTACCATTCCTTCCGCGTTCGATACAAACGCCGCGGTAGGGACGCGCTGCGCCGCGTCCCATTCTAATCGGGCGGAGGAGGCGCGGAGTCTCGTGGCGTGATCGAGATGCGGACCCTCTCCGCCCCCCACCGCCTTCGCCCCACCCAAACAACACGGACCCGACGCAGCGGGTCCCTACCGACGCGTTCCTACCGTGCTTCCGCGTTCCAGATCTTGAGATCGTCGAAGCAGCCGCCCTGGCCCATGCAGCCGAATTCGACCTTGGACTTGGTCGGGTGGGCGATCCCGGGGGATTGGAGGTAGGCGACGGGCTTGCCGTCGATGGTGGCGCGCATCGTGTCGCCGACGGTTTCGAGCATGAAGGTGTGCCAGGTCTGGGGATCGAGGCTGAGGGGGAAGGACACATTCTTGCGGCCTTTTGGGGTTGGCGGTTCGCCGGTGGCGCCTTCGGGGCGGGCGACGGCGAGGCCTTTCTGGTCCACGAGGATGATCTTGTCCGCGGCGATGCGCGCCATGCAGAGGTGCCCGTAGTGCGAGCCGTTGAACTTCCGGTCGTCAAACTCCGCCGTGACGGACTGCGCGCCGCCGAGCTTGAAGCGGAACTCGATCACGCTGTCCTGGGTCGGGATGTCGTTGCCGATGACGGCCTGATGCCCTTTCACCGCGGGCTTGCCCTCCTTCGCCGGGGCATCGAAGCGCATCTGCATGCCCTTCAGCGTGCCGTTCTCGAGCGCATACGTCGGCACCACGATGGCCCAGCCTTTGTCCTGGCCCAGCTCGGCGCATCGGCGGCGAAGGTGGCGGCGGTGACAAGACAGGCCAGCGTGAGGAAGCGGAGGTTCATGGGATGTGGAAACGTGGGATGCGTCGCGATATGTCGCCATTCCGCCTGCAGTCGCCCGACACCATCAGCCAAGCTCTACCTTCTCACACGCACCGGGTTGACCGGCTTGGGCGGCTGGGTGGCACGGATCCTTTTCGCAGCGGCGACCATCTCTTCGAGCATGCGCAGCTTCTCTCCCACGGGCAGCGCAGCGAGCTGCCTGCGTCGCTCCACCTTGCGGGCGGTGAGTTGTTTCATCAGGTCGGTCATGAGTCGAGGTAGGTGTCTTGAAACTTGCGCCAGCGATCCATCAGATCGTGACGTTGAAGGATAGCCTCAAACCGCTCCGCATCAAGCACCCCGGCCTCCACAAACCGGATCACCCGGTCATGATCCTTCGGCCTGCCCACCTGCAGGCAGATCGCAGCGAGATGTTCCGCCGTGAACACACGCGTGGCGACACCGTTCACATCCCGCTCGACGGCTTGCGCCAGTGCCTCCTCGACCAAAGGCGTGCCGGGTGGCACAAACTCCACCGCCCAGCCTTCAATGACGATGAACTGTCCCTCAGGCGCAAAGCCACGTGCTTGCAGATACTTGTAAATCGGTCCCAACGTCAGCAGGCTGCTTCCCGGCGCGGTGGGTAAAGTCACAAAGACATCCACATCCTTCGTCGTGATCGGCTCCAGCCAGAAGATCGCGCCCACGGCCCCACCGATGGCATAGCGCCCGATGACTCCATCGGCTTCCATCTGGTTGATGATCGCGAATATGTTTTCCATGACTGAATTCTGCCCCGCAGATCATCACCGCGAGTTTCGCGTCGTTCAACCACTTCACCGCCCATCCTTCGCCGGGGCATCGAAGCGCATCTGCGTGCCCTTCAGCGTGCCGTTTTCGAGAGAAAACGCCGGCACCACGATGGCCCAGCCCTGCTCCTTCAACAGGTAGGGATGCGCAGCGCCGCGTCCCAAATAGAGGGGCGGAGGCGGCGCGGAGCCTCTTGTCGCATCCGAAATACAAACCCGCCCCACCCACCACCTTCGCCCTTCCAACCAAACAACACGGACCCGACGCAGCGGGTCCCTACCATCCCGTTTCCTTCGCCGGGGCATCGAAGCGCATTTGCATGCCCTTCAGCGTGCCGTTCTCGAGCGCATACGTCGGCACCACGATGGCCCAGCCCTTGTCCTTGCCCAGCTCGGCGCGCTCGAAGTCATCGGAGAAGAGCAGTTCCTTCTTCTTCGCGATCGGCTCCGTGGGGATGGAGGGCAGCTTCGGCGCATCGGCGGCGAAGGTGGTAGCGGTGACAAGGCAGGCCAGTGTGAGGAAGCGGAAGTTCATGGGGAAAAGGAAACGCAGTGCCGTTGGCGGTTTGTCAGCGCATAAAATCCAAACGCGGCAGCCGTTCTGCGTAAGAGCGTGGTCCTCTTCGTGCCATTACATCCGCCGAGAATTCAGAAGAAATCGGTCTTTCGGGCTCCAAACTGGCTAGAACTGGTTTCATAAGTTCGTCGGAGCGGGCGCAATAATTTCTGTACATTTGGAGTTTGGTGGTGGAAGGCTGGCAATGTCCCAAACATTCCTCAGTGATGATCAATGGCGGCGCATTGAGCCGCTGCTGCCCAAACGTCGCAGTGCCGGTCGGCCATGGGCTGATGACCGGCGTGTCCTCGAAGGCATCCTCTGCGCCCAAACCGGTGCGGCGCTGGCGCGATCTTTCGCCCTCATGCTAACCCTCGGCAAGCACCTGCTGGAGACGCTTGCGCCGGTGGGAAGAAGATGATGTCTGGCTGGAGATTCTGGCGTGCGTTTTTGCGCCAGCTCGATGCCCAAGGCCGCCTGCAATGGGAGGAATGTTTTGCGGATGGCAGCCGGAGACTCCGCCGTAAGGGGCGAAGCGGTCGGCAAAACCAAACGCGGCAAGGGCACGAAGTGGATGGTGGTGGTCGACGGCGAAGGTGTTCCTCTGGGAGCCACCCTGCACAGCGCCAGCCCGGCGGAGGTGACCTTGGTGGAGGCGGACCAGGAGGGGACCTTGGTGGAGGTGACCTGGTGGAGGTGACTCAGGAGGTGACCTTGGTGGAGGTGACCTTGGTGGAGGTGACCTTGGTGGAGGTGACCTTGGTGGAGGTGACCTTGGTGGAGGTGACCTTGGTGGAGGTGACCTTGGTGGAGGTGACCTTGGTGGAGGTGACCTTGGTGGAGGTGACCTTGGTGGAGGTGACCTTGGTGGAGGACCTTGGTGGAGGTGACCTTGGCGGAGGTGACCTTGGCGAGGTGACCTTGGTGGAGGTGACCTTGGTGGAGGTGACCTTGGTGGACAGCGCCAGCCCGGCGGAGGTGACCTTGGTGGAGGACACGCTGGCCGCCATCGCGGTGCCGCGCGCACATGGTGGGCGGCCACGCCAGAAGCCTCGGCGCGTGATTGCTGACCGGGCCTATGACAGCGATCCGTTGCGCCAGCGCCTCAAGGCTCGCGGCATCGAACTGGTCTGTCCGCATCGCAAGGGCAGACGCAAGCCGCCCACCCAGGACGGACGTGCGTTGCGCCGCTATCGCAAGCGTTGGAAAATCGAACGCACCTTTGCCTGGCTGGGCAACTTCCGCCGCCTCGTCGTGCGTTACGAGAGACATCTGCTCATGTATCGGGCCTTCTTCCGTCTCGCCTGCCTTCTGATCGCCCTCAGGCACTTATGAAACCACTTCTAGAAGTTCAAGGCTTGAACTTCAATCACGAGGGAACCGATGAAACGGTCTGATTTTGGATGCCTCCTTCGTTTCACACCCAGTCAAATTGCTCTATTCAACAGTGTAATCAGCTATGATTTTCGTTCCTCTTATCTTTTACGGCGCTGAATAACGTTTCGATATCTTTGTGTCAGAGGTGTGGACTTGCCGCCCTACTGTTCCATTCGCTACTCATTGTACAGAGCAACCTGTCCAAAGTCGCGCAGGTTAAGGGATGACTGGGCATGACCGCTGGGACTACCAAGCACACTATCAATTTCTGCACGCACCTTAGCGACAAGCTTGATTGCATCATTGCTTGTTAGATCGAAACAGGTTTGGGCCACGCGGCTAAATACGTCAAAATTGCTATTTGCTTCTTTTGCATCTCCACGACGAACCGCATCTCGAATCAGGTTATATTGGGCATGAAGTTCTGGAATGCTCGCCCAATCTCCTTTCTCCTTCGTGGCGGATATTTCAAATACAAGGTATGGATAATCTTTTACTCTTTTCCCGTCCGTGCCGACAACTTTCCAATCGTTTACATCTAATACTAGAGTGCTTGGATCAATTTCATCTCGTGGAACGCGCATGACCAGAAAATAACCCGTCCTGACTGGATTAAAGGTTGTTGCGATCCCAATTTCCAAAAGTGTGTCGCCCTGTCCGTGCAAAATGCCATTAATACCGTCCTTAATTGGGCCAATAAACGGCACCGCACCTTTGATAAAACCCACTCCCGCAAGTCCGGAAAATGTTTCCAAAAGTCCAAGATAGGGAGCAACCAAGTCCTCTTCCTCAATAGAAAAAAGGCCAAGCTCGAGTTTTGTGTCGCCACTTGGTGCTGGGATTGGACCCAGCAAGCGATGATTAATGCTTACCACACGGTCAATGCGGCGTGGATCCACGTTCTTCAACAGCGAAGGGGTTGTGACGGTGGTTACTTGTCCCGGAGTCGGCTGTCCTTGCAGGGGTATGGTCATAAAACTGTGCACTGCGCCGTAGAACTTTTTCAACCCGCTGCGGACGTTCACTACCCGCGCAGACTTTAGAAAAATATTCATGTACTCTTGCCCGGGGGCTAGATCTCTCGGCTCTTCGGAACCGGCAACTTGGTTCTTTGCGAAAGGGTAAAACAGCCAATCTTCAGCCTTACTGCGGATTAGATCATTCCAAAAAGACATAATACTTATGTTAAGTTGTGAGCCGTGAAAACTGAATCTGCCCAGATCCACAAAGAAAACAGCAGTGGACTTGTTGTTCCAGATCCCCCGAAGCAAAAGCCAAGCAACTCATTGTTACTGACTAGAGCACAGCCCGAATCTCCAGGCAACGAATCCGGATTGGTAAGCACCTGACGTTGCACAGCGGGATGTCTATACAAAAGCGTAGGGGACGAAGCCACCACTACAGTGTTTTTCTTGCCACTGCCAATGCCGTCAAACTCAGCTGCTTGACCATACCCTGGTGCCGGCGTCGTGCGCACAGCAAGCGTCCGTCCCGTATTGATTGGACATCCTCCGTTGGGGAAAGTTACAAATGCGCTATCAGTGATTAGATCAATAGATTTCACCACTCCTGTTGATCCACCGACGATGACGCTTTGGCCTACATAACCCACTGTGCTGCCATTTGTAAGCGCATGATAGGCGACTGTTATGCCCATATCCACACCATCGCTGGCGATCACCCCGACTGAAGAGTCGAAACCGCTGCCCGTATCGACAGACTGTGCGTTGGAAGGTGTAGCCGCATGTTGTGCCAACGGCGGTGTTTTTACAACAACGGCAATTGGACGCGTCCGCTCTTCAAAATCTTTAAACTGCCGATATGCTTCAGGTTGTCGGAATCTTTTAAAGAGGCTCTCGAACCGCGCTGAGTACTGGCGACGAACAACGCTATCCAAGGTGCGATTGAAAATGTGTCTGAAAGTGGAATTTGAAGGATATACTACGGGTGAGACATGGGGTGCATCATCTGCTGCATAAGGATCGAACACCAACAAATCTCGCCTGAACCCCGTTTCCGAATCATACCCCACAATGAAAGCATCACGCCGCTTAATGTCCCCGTGGGGAGGATCTCTGAAGAAGTCAGAATATTCCAATTTTGCCGACCAATACACATCAGCAAAGTCGGCAGTGACATTTTCAAGATCGGCGTCGGCATTGTGAGCTTTATACAAGAAGGCTTCTTTGCTGAATAATTCAGTATTTTCCCAAGGAAATCCGGCAATATGACGAGTCATGCGGCGCATGAAGTCGGGTATCAATTGCCCTTGAGGAGACTCGGCTTCACCCAAGTTTCCTTTCTTCGGCGGCGTCGGCGGCGTCGGCGGGCGGCGTCTTTTTGAGGCACTGGAACTCACTTTTAAAGATTAATAACTAAAGCTGGGCTAATCAACCAAGTCACAGGAATTGCGACAATTGATTATCGCATAATACATCCCATGCAAGCAAAAATCTATTTAGGCGGTATTTGGATCTTGGTGAATTGGCAAATGCGTGTGGTGAAAGTCTTGATTGCTTAGGTTCCGGGGGATTTTGGAGAATGCACTGAGCGCGAGCCTATAGCAAGATGCAGGCGAGAATCAGGTCTTTCCCCAAGGTGCCAGATCTGCGTATGTGGGACTTGGATTACAAGGTAAGTTCACCGTGCGGGTTCGCTGCGCCGAATCTGTCTCGGCCCCCGCCATTGGCCTCGGCTCGTCGTGGAGAACCAGAGTTTCATGCCTTCGTATACACTTCGGCGCCCATTTCTGTAAACTCCCGAGATTTCTGTTCCATTCCGGCTTCGAGAGCCTCTTCTTCAGCGAGACCCTGCTCCGCAGCGTATTTTCTCACGTCTTCGGTGATCTTCATAGAACAGAAATGAGGTCCACACATGCTGCAGAAATGGGCTGACTTCGCCCCTTCCTGCGGAAGGGTCTCGTCATGAAACTCTCTCGCCGTCACGGGGTCGAGGCTGAGATTGAACTGATCCTCCCAGCGGAACTCGAAGCGGGCTTTGGAGAGGGCGTTGTCGCGGTATTGGGCACCGGGGTGGCCTTTGGCGAGGTCGGCGGCGTGGGCGGCGAGTTTGTAGGTGATGACGCCGGCTTTGACGTCTTCTTTGTTGGGGAGGCCA
>JAWLBG010000029.1:0-81968 GCA_041395065.1 Prosthecobacter sp.
CGCTACGAGTTCGAGAAGGCCTTCTACACCGAACGCGCCGGCGGTGAGCTGTCCGTCTCACGCTTCAGCGAGCTCATGAACGAAGCCCAGCGCAAGCTCTACGGCAACACGCTGCTGCCCGACGGCACCGATCCGATGTTCTGGGCCTACAAGATGCATTTCTTCATCACCGGCGTCTCGTTCTACAACTTCCCCTACGTCTTCGGTTATCTGCTCAGCCAGGCGCTGTTTGCGCGGTTCAAAGCCGAAGGCGCCGCCTTCCTGCCGCGCTACGAGGCATTCCTCGCCATGACCGGCAGCGCCACGTGCGAGGAGGTGGTGAAGCAAACGCTCGGCGAAGACCTCACGAGCCCGGATTTCTGGGCCACGGCGCTGAAGGCGATGGAGCCTTCGCTGGTTGCCTACGAGGCTGTGGGTGGGCTGTAGCCGTCTCGCTTCGCGAGACGCGCCGACGGGCAAAACTTCGATATTGCCATCGTTCAACCATTTCGCCAATGTTCGCTACTTATGTCCTTGTCCATTCCCGCAAGCACACCCGGCAAACCATGGCAGCCACCTGCTCCGGAAGACCTCGCGCCCGAGCTTCCTGCATACGAAATTCTCGGCCTGCTTGGTCGTGGCGGAATGGGGGCGGTTTACAAGGCGCGGCAGAAATCGCTGAATCGTGAAGTCGCCATCAAGGTGCTGCCGCCGACGATTGAAGACGCGGACATGCATTATGCGGAGCGCTTCATCGCCGAGGCGCAGAGCATGGCACGGCTGGAGCATTCGAATATCATCGCCGTGTATGACGCGGGCCAGACACCGGGCGGGCTGCTGTATTTTGTGATGCAGTATGTGCAGGGCACGGATGTGGCGCAGATGATCGCCGCCTCCGGGAAGCTGCCGCCGGAGCACGCCTACGCCATCACCGCGCATGTGTGCGACGCGCTGGCCTACGCGCACAAAAACGGTCTCATCCACCGCGACATCAAACCCGCGAACATCATGGTCGATATGGAAGGCCGCGTGAAGGTGGCGGATTTTGGCCTGGCAAAGGCGGTGGACGCGCAGACCGGCTTCACGCAGAGCAACATGGCCGTGGGCACGCCGGACTTTGTCGCCCCGGAGGCGCTGATCCCGGGGATGCCGGTGGATGGGCGGGCGGATTTGTATGCGGTGGGGGTGATGCTGTATCAGATGCTCACGGGGAACATCCCGCGCGGGGCGTGGCAGCCCGCCAGTGTCATGGCACCGGGGACGGACCCGCGTTTTGACCAGATCATCGTGAAGGCGATGGCGTATGACCGCGAGCAGCGTCATCACAGCGCCACGGAACTGCGGCAGCACTTGGACAGCATTTTGATGCCCGCCGTGCCCGCGCCGGACTTGCAGCGTTATTCGAGCACCACCCAGATGCCGAAGCAGGCAGCGCCGCGCCGCAAAGTAGGCCGGGTGTGGCGACAGCCCCGCCCGGCGCAGCGCGCCTCCCGGAGCCGGGCGGGCTAAAGCCACACCCGTCCCACGTTCAGAGACTCCGCCGCCTGTGAAGAGCAAAACGCCGCTGTTCATCGGCCTCGGAGTCGCGGCGGCCATCGGCATCGGCGCGTTCGTCATGTTCAGCGGTGGCGGGAAGCAGGACGTAGCCCGACTTTCCAAAGTCGGGTCAGCAGCACCGCCAGCCGCCACGACCCCGAACTTGGAAGTTCGGGCTACGCCTCCACCGCCCGTCAAAGTCGTCGAAACACCAAAATCGGAGCCCAAGCCCGTGGTCGTGACAAAGGCACCTGAGCTGGCGAAAGCGGAGCCAGCCAAGCCTGCGGCAACCGCGCCAAAGCCAGAACCTCCCAAGCCCGTGATGGCCGATGCTGGAGTGAAGGCTTTAGCCGACCCAGGCAAGCCTGCGCCCGCTCCAGCGCCCCCCACTCCAGACCGTGCTCTGGCGAGCACGCCTGCATCCGCCCCAGCGCCCGTCTCCCCCTCTCCGAGTCTCCCTGTCTCCCAATCTCCGCCGCTCCCCCCCGAGCTCGCCACGCTCGACGCGCAGTTCATCACGCTGCAAAAGGAGCGCGTCACCGCGCCGTTTGAGGCCGATCTGGCGAAGCTGAACAGCGGCTACCTCGGCGGCATTGGCAAAAAGATCGCGGAGGAAAAGGCCGCCGGGCATCTCGATGGCATACTCGCCTTGGAGGCGGAGCAAAAGCTCATCACGGACAAACAACCCGTGCCTGAGACGGACGACGACAAGACCCCCGCCAGCCTCAAAGCCCTGCGTGCCATCTACCGCGGGCAGCTTGCCAAGCTCAGCGCCACCCGCGCCGCGAACCTGCAAGCCCTCACCGAGCCGCTGGTCAAGCGTCTCGCCACCATGGAGACGGACTTCACCAAGGCGGACCGCCTGGCCGACGCGAAAGTGGTGAGAGGGTATCGCGAGGTGCTCAGTGAAGGTAGGGCGGCTGCTCCGACAGCCGCCGCGAGTGTCGCCGGGGCAACGAACGCGCCAAACCCGGCGCTTGGCGGAGCAAGCGCCCCACCCAAAACCATCAACCCCGCCGCCACCCTCGCCCTCAAGGACGGCATCACCAACAGCCTCGGCATGAAGTTCCTGCCGGTGAAAGGCACGGACGTGCTCTTCTGCATCCACGAGACGCGCTACCAGGACTACGCGGCGTATGCGGCGGAAAACACCGGCATCGACGGCGCGTGGAAGAATCAGAGCTACGACGGCTACGCGCTCACGGAGCGCAAAGAGGAACACCCTGTCACGCAGGTGAACTGGGAGGACGCCCAGAAGTTCTGTGCCTGGCTCAGCAAGAAGGAAGGCAAAACCTACCGCCTGCCCACCGACCGGGAGTGGAGCATCGCCGTGGGCATTGGGCGCACCGAGAAATGGAAGAGCGACACCACGCCCGCGCAGGTCTTCAAAGACCAGAAAGAATTCCCCTGGGGAGATGACTTCCCGCCGAAGGGCAAGGAACCGGTGGGCAACTACAGCGACGAGAGCCGCAAAGCCAAAGCCCCGCGTGAGGGTGACTCATACCTGGAACGCTACGACGATGGCTTCCCCGCGACCGCGCCGGTGATGAGCTACAAGCCGAACAAACTGGGCCTCTACGACCTCGGCGGGAACGTGTGGGAGTGGTGCGAGGACTGGTATGACAATGCCAAAACAGACCGCGTTCTCCGGGGTGGTTCGTGGCACAACGGCGGCCGCGGCTATCTGCTGTCGTCGCATCGTGTTCACCGCATCCCCGGTCATCGCTACGACAGCCACGGCTTCCGTGTGGTGTTGGTGGTGTCTGGCGGCTAGGCTCGCACCCTTTATCCTTTAATTCTTACCGCGAAGCGGTCGAAATTTTTTGAATGAGCAGCACAAACCAATTTTGCGGGGAGGTTGAAGCCGGGAGGAATCCCGGCGCAGACACCTGTGAATGGAGACATCCGGCGGGACGCCACCGCGTTCTCCGGGGTGGTTCGTGGAACAACAACGACCGCGGCAATCTGCTGTCGTCGAATCGTAATCACAACATCCCCGGTAATCGCAACAACAACAACGGCTTCCGTGTGGTGTTGGTGGTGTCTGGCGGCAAGGCACGTCAGCCAGCGGGCCGCAGGAGCGGCCCGTGCCAAAGATCGGCGCGGACTCTGGCGGGGAGGAATCTCTTTCAGAGCAGAGCCAAGAACGAGCCTAACCCGGACGCCTCCTCCCCGGAGAAAATGGCCCCGCCAGAGGACAATGCTGGCAGCCACCAGGGCCAAGACGCGGCGGCCACGGTGGTGACGGGATGGATGGAAACATCCATCTAGGGCATGAAATCACCGTGGCTAGCGTGACGAAACACCACTAAACTCACCCATGACGAAAACACTGAACCCAAAGGCTGAATACATCGTGAAAAACGGTGTGCCCTGCCGTGATCCTGCCGCTGGCGGAGTATGAGAGCTGCTGGAAGACCTGCACGATCTGGCGTGATCGCCCGCCGCAAAGATGAGCCGCTGATCCCGCTGGCTGAAGTAAAACGCCGCCTCAAGAGCCATGCCTGACTATACCGTCAGCTTCCGCCGCTCCGCCGAGAAGGATCTACGCAAGCTGGATGCCAAGCTCCAGAACCGTGTGTTGCGTGCGGTGGAGCCGCTGGCGCACAATCCCCGGCCTGACGGCTGCCGGAAGCTGCAAGGCAGCGATGACGCCTACCGCATCCGCGTGGGAGACTACCGGGTGATCTACACCGTGGATGATGCTGTGCTCATCGTGGCCGTGGAGCGGGTGCGCCACCGGCGGGAGGTTTACCGCTGAGAGATTTCAGCCACCCGCCCGTCATGCGGCCTATTTCGTCGATCTTGGAGATGGCGAAGAAAAGCTGCTGCTGAGAGATGAACTGCCGCTCATGAACGAGACGCCAGAGCACCCGCAGCTTTTCCAGCAGGAGATTCAGCTCATGCAGGGTGTCCTGTTTGGCGTCGATGCGTTTGACGGGCCGGAAAGCGGCATCCAGAGCGCAGTCCTGGGCGTCGAGAGTGTGATTGACCAGCCGCTCCGTGAGCGTGAAGCGGTGGGCTTTGGGAAAGTCAGCAGCGCGGTCCAGCGTCCAGGAAAGGAGCTCGGCGATGAGGGTGAGAACGGGCGGTCGGGCGGGAGCAGGCATGATGTATGTTGTTCACGCTTTAGCGTGTCAGGAGCGGCGGCAAGCACGCTAAAGCGTGAACAACGTACCTATTTCACCCTCGCGGACGTCGCCAGCGTGGAGAACCTCATGGAGGCGGCGAAACGCGCCCGCAGGCACAAAAGCCGCAAGCCGGACGTGGAGGACTTCTTCCACAAGCTGGAGAGCCACGTCATGGCCTTGCATGAGACGCTGATGAACGGCACCTGGCAGCCGGGGAAATATCACCACTTCTGGGTCACCGACCCGAAACGCCGCTACATCTCCGCCGCGCCCTTTGCCGACCGCGTGGTACATCACGCGCTCTGCCTATGGCTGGAGCCGCTGCTGTCCAAGCATTTCATCGCCCGCAGCTTCTCATGCCAGCCCGGCAAAGGCACCGGTGCCGCGCGTGAATGCGTGCGCAAGCTGGTGAACCAGCACCGCTACGTTCTGAAATGCGATGTGCGGAAGTTCTTCGAGAGCATCGACCACGGGATTTTGCTTCGGCGGCTGTGCAAAGTGGTGCATTGCCCCGGAGTGCGGACGCTGGTGGGCCTGATCCTCGACAGTCATGTGACGCCGCAGCAGGAACGGCCCTGCGGGCTGCCGCTGGGAAACCTCACCAGCCAGCTCTGGGCGAATTTTTATCTCGACGGTCTCGACCACTGGATCACTGAGGAGATGCGCTTCGGTGCCTACGCCCGCTACACGGATGACTTCCTCATCTTCGCCGATGACAAGGCCGCGCTGAATGAACTGCGCAGCGGCATTGAGCCCCATCTCAACACGCTGAGGCTCGAACTGGCGGTGGACAAGACTCGGCTGATGACCACCAGTGAAGGCGTGCCGTTCTGTGGCTTCGTCTTCCGCCCCGGCCTGCGCCCGCGTGTGCTCGGTGTCACGAAGCGGCGCTTTGAGCAGCGCAGAACACACCTAGCACACGCACGCGACTTCAGAAGGCTCACCCCGGCCGTGCTGTCTTGGTATTCATTCAGCCGGGAAGGGAACACCATCGGACTGTGGCGGGCTTATGCAGGTTTGAACAGCCAGTGGGATAGAAGCGCTGGCTCCTCACGTTTGCCTGAGCCGTCATGAAGGCCCTCACGCGCACGCTTTTCATCACGCTGGCTCTCGTCGTTTCTTCGCGAGCCGGCGAAGCGTCGAAACAGATCGACGCACTGCTCGCCAAGGACTGGCAGCAGAATGGTTTGAAGCCGAATCCACCTGCGAGTGACGAAACGTTCGTCCGTCGCGTGCATCTCGACATTATCGGCCGCATTCCGACGATGCAGGAGACGCAGGCGTTTTTGCAGAGCACGGACAAGGACAAGCGTGCGAAGCTGATCGACGCGCTGCTCGTCAGCGACGGCTACAATCAGCACATGTTCCAGTTCTGGGCCGATCTGCTGCGCGTGCAGTCACGCGCGAACGGCGCCCAGGGCGAGATGACCTCGAAGCCCTATCTCGATCATGTGAAGAAGCGCATTCGCGAGAACATGCCGTATGACGCCTTTGTGCGCGAGCTGCTCACGGCGCAGGGCAAGGTGTGGGACAACCCGGCCATCGGCTACTACATGCGCGATCTCGGCATGCCGCTCGACAACCTGGCGAATACGACGCGCGTTTTTCTCGGCACACGCATCGAGTGCGCGCAGTGCCACAACCACCCCTTCGACAAATGGACCCAGATGCAGTTCTACCAGATGGCGGCCTTCACGTATCCGCTGGAGACGAACTTCACCGGCGTCTCCGACAAAGGCGAGCTGATGGAATTGAAGCGCGCCGCCGACAAAAAACCCGATCTGGCCGTCAACGCGCGCCACATCGGTCGCGTGTTTGAGAATCTTGGCGATTTCGTGCGCTACAGCAAGGTGCAGTCGCTGCCGAGCCGCGTGCTGAAGCACCGCACGACTACCAATACCGCGATGCGAAGCCCAAAGACGCCGTCAAACCGGCCACGATGCTCGGAAAGCCGCTCACGGGCGATTTGCAGGCCTTCGCCGACTGGATGACCTCGCCGGAGAATCCGCGATTCACCAAGATGATCGCCAACCGGCTTTGGAAGCGTGTGTTTGGCGTCGGCCTCATCGAGCCGGTCGATGAACTGATGGACAGCACCGTGGCGATGAACCCGGCGCTCATGCAGCAGCTCGAAAAGCTCATGATCGGCCTGCGCTACGATGTGAAGGCGTATCTGAGCGTGCTTTACAACACTCAGGCTTATCAGAACGAGGCGACCAAGGCCGAGTTGATGCCCGGAGAGACGTATCACTTCACCGGTCCGGTTTTGCGCCGCATGACGGCGGAGCAGATCTACGACAGCTTCGTCACCTTGATTCATGCCACGCCCGATCTGCCGCGCCGGAGGGGAATCGACTCCGAAACGGCGCAGAAGCTCGTCTATCGCGGCAAGCTCAGCGACGCGCTCGATCTGATGACACCACAGGAGATTTTTGAAGGCTCCATGAAAGCGTCGGAGACCTATGAAACAGTCTCCCAGCGCTCCAAACCGTTGCGCGAGGCCTACACCGCCGCGCAGAAGGCCAAGGACAAGCTTCTGATCGAGAAGCTGAACCTCGAGAAAATCGCAGTGTTGGTCGTCGCACGCACCGGCATTCATGACCATGTCGTCGTGCCTGCGGTGGCGCGTCTTTGAAGAAGACCGGCAAACCGGCGCCACCGCCAATTCCTGTCGTCAAACCGGGACTCGAAGAGGCTCAAGAAAGCCGGTCAGAACCGCGCCTACATCGACGTGCCCGGCTACGACGGTGACCAGGCCATTCCGCGTGAGGAAAAAGCCGCCGCAGACGCGCGCGATGCTGTCTTCCACGAGGCGAAGCGTCGCGTCCTGGCATCGTAACATCTCAATCGCCGTGGCTCGGAGCGAAGAACGACCGCGGTGTGCCGATCTCATTCATACCGCCTCAGAACACCTCAAACCGGGTTGCGGCCGTATCGCGATCATCGTAACGCGAACAGCGATGCGTCCGTACCGCAGGCGCTCATGTTGATGAACAGCGAGCTGTTCGAGAACATCCTCAAACCAAACACCCAGCTTCGGATGAATCTCGCCGCGGCGAAATACCGGATGATCAGGTGACGGCGGTTTACCAGACCCTGCTCTCGCGCAAACCCACCGAAGCCGAGCGGGCCGCATGGTCCAAGGCGCAGCAAGGCGGCCTCGACATCGAGGATCTCGTCTTTGCCCTCATTAACACGCAGCAGTTCATTTTTCTGAAGTGATGGGTCGCCTGCCGATCCCGCACTTGGCAAGTGCCGCTCCTTGAACTCTTATCTCATCCATGCGCCGCTTCTTTCGTCTGCTGCTTCGCGTTGTCTTCGCGCTCATCCTGTTCGCTGTTCTGCTCTTTGGCGCGGGATGGTGTTTTTTTCATCCGGGATTCACGGAGACAACTGGCATCGTTTACACGCAGCGTCATGGCCATGACCTGACGCTCGATGTGGTGCGCCCGGCCCATCCCAGCGGCGCGGCGGTGCTGGTGATGGTCAGCGGGCGGTGGAAGTCAGACCCGAAGTTTCAACCATGGATCGCCT
The DNA here is from genome assembly GCA_041395065.1 of Prosthecobacter sp. Lineage (GTDB taxonomy): Bacteria > Verrucomicrobiota > Verrucomicrobiia > Verrucomicrobiales > Verrucomicrobiaceae > Prosthecobacter. The sequence goes on from JAWLBG010000029.1 coordinate 8,181, forward strand.
CGTCGTTCCTGCGTCAGGGAGCTCACGCTGGTGGCAGTCTCGCATCTCTCGCAGCCGGAGGCGACGATTCAGGAGATCGTCGAGGATGTGGAGCACGCCGGCGCGCTTCGTGCGGTATCACGCGAAGGGTATGGCGTCGATCCAAATCGCATCGGTGTGTTCGGTGGAAGTTCCGGCGGACATTTGAGCCTGATGCTCGCCACCTGCGGCGGACCGGGTGATCCAAAAGCCGCCGATCCCGTGAACCGTGAAAGCAGCGCCGTGCAGGCGGCGGCGGTGTTTAATCCTGTCGCGATCTGCTCAATCTCGGAGCCTCCACCGAAAATCTCCCACGATGGCGGGCCGCCGAAGAGCTTCACCAAGTCCTTCCGGACCGAAGGCGGCAAACCTGAATGAATGGAAGATCATCGGGCGCGACGTGTCACCGATCTATCACATCACCAAAGCCCTGCCGCCCATTTTCATCACACATGGTGGCGCGGACACGCTGGTTCCGCTGGATCAGTCCACCGCTTTCGGGAAAAGCTGCCGCACTGGGCCGCGAAGTCGCGTTGACGATCCGTCCAGGCGAGAAACATGGCTGGCCCACGATGATTGGGATGCGCATCTGTTTGCGCAGTGGATTGCCGAGCATCTGGAAGTGAATCCTGCCCGTGAAAGTCTTGATGGCTTTCCCAGCCTCGTTCGTGAAGATGGGGCATGAACCCCGCCCCCGTTTCCCGCCGTCATTTCATCTCCGCCGCGCGCTTGCGGGCGGCGCTGCCAGTCAGTCGTCACTGGTGGCGGCTGATGCTCCTGCAGCAGGCATGTTCACCGAGCCTGCGCATGACATTCCGGCGCGAATGACGCCGATGTTATTGTCTGCGGTGCCGGTCCTGCCGGTGTGGCGGCGGCGATCACCGCGGCGCGTGCCGGGGCGAAGGTGCGCCTGTTTGAATGGCGCGGCTGCCTCGGCGGCATCTGGACGGCTGGTCTGCTGGGCTACTTCCTCGACTTTAACAAACCCGGTTTCGCACAGGAACTACGCGAGAAACTCGACGCGCGTGATGCGCGTGCGAATTCGAAAAGCACGAGTCGCTTCTGCTACGATCCGGAAGCGCTGAAGCTGCTATTGGAGGAACTGTGCGTGGAGGCGGGCGTGAAGTTTCAATATCACACGAAGGTCTGCGCGGCCTTCAGGAAGGCAACAAGCTCACCACCATTGTCACGGAGTCCAAATCAGGTCGTCAGGCCTGGAAGGCGCCGTGTTCATCGACACGACCGGCGATGGAGATCTCCGGCTACCAGGCGGGCTGCGCGTTCGAAGTCTGGCATGGCCGAGGACTGCCTGCCAGCCGATGTCGCTCAATGCACTCATCATCGTGAAGGATGTCGAGGCGCTGCGCGAGGATTTCGTGCGCTTCGGCCAGCCGAAGGAAGGCGAGAACTCAGACCAGGAAAAGAAGAAGCGCATCAAGGAGGTGCTCGTAAGCACCGGCCACTTCCCGAGCTACGCCAGTCCCACGATGTGGCATGTGCGCGACAATTTGATCTTTGCCATGATGAACCATGAGTATGGCATCAAGGCCTGGGACGCCGCCGAGATCACCGGCGCCACCGTGCGTGCCCGCGCGGAGATGAACAAGATGGTCGCGGGTCTGCGCGGGCTCGGCAGACCATGTGGGAAGGCATTCAAATCGTCGCCACTGCTGAGCAGATCGGTGTGCGCGACGGGCGCCGCATCAAAGGCCGCTACACGGTGCTTCAGGATGACCTCGCCAAAGGCGCAAGGCATGACGATGCGGTGACGCGCGTGACCTTCGGCATCGACGTGCATGCGCTGAGCGCCGAGCACAACAAGAACCACGCCATCATGCCGAAGAACATCAAGATGCAGCCCTACGACATCCCGCTGCGCGCTTTGATCGCGAAGGAAGTCGATGGTCTCATGATGGCCGGACGCTGCATCAGCGGCGACTTCATCACGCTCGAGCTATCGCGTCACTGGCAACGCCGTGACGTGGGCGAAAACGCCGGCGTCACCGCCGCACTCGCTGCAAAGTCGAAGCGCATGCCGCATGACGTTTCATGGAGCGAAGGCGAGGCGAAGCTCAAGGCGATGGGACAGCGCGTGTGACGGTTCGTGATTTCCATGAAATCTCTGTTCGCACTCTTGTTGATCACCACGCCCGCCTTTGCGGAAGTCTGGCCGCTGGATGCTGTGTCTCCATCGCTCATTGTCCACGGCATCGCGAAGCCCGCAGCCGGAGTGGCGGGTCAAAGCTTGGTGCTGAACGGTGATTCTATCATCGAACTCAAAGACAGCTCCGCACTTGCCGCAGACGGCGGGTTCACATCTCCATGTGGTTCAATCCGTATGCGCTGGAGGGATCGCAGCAGATGATCGTGGGCAAAAACCGTTGCGCTCAATCAAAGACAGTGGGGAGTGATTCTGGAGCCGGATGGCAGGCTGAAGGCCTATCTGCATCAGGGAAGTTGAGCGATTCAGAGCAAGGAATCGCTAAAGGCGGGAAACTGGCATCTTGCGACGCTGACTGTGAGCGATGGCAAAGCGGTGCTCTATTTGAATGGTGCGCCAGCAGGTAGTGGCGCTGAAGACGCCCATCGCCGCGACACCCGCTCCGATCACGCTTGGCGGCATTGATGACGGTCGATTGCGACAGTTTTTTCATGGTGCGCTCGATGGATGCGGTATGAGCCGCGCGTGATGGGCCCGGAAGAGATCGCGTCAGGTTATCATCCGGTGACGAGTTCGCACGAACTGCCGACTAAAGGTGGCTGACTTCCCGCTCTGGGATGATTCGCAAAAGCTCAAGGAGGCAAAAGATTTGCCCGTGCTCCGACGGCGTGAAGGTTTAACGTCATCAAGAAGTGGGACAAAGCAGCCGATGGCTACCTGCAACCTGCATGGTGTCGGTCTTTGCTGGCACAAGGGCAGGCTCTACGCCTGTCGGTCACAACAAAGGCGCGGAGAATTCGGTGACCGAAGAAGCACAGTATCGCGTGAGTGAGGATGGCAGTAAGAACTTGGAGCGAACTGCGTGTGATGACGCGGGTGACGAGGAGAATCTGGCCATCAGCCACGGCGTGTTTCTTTTCACATGGCGAGAAGCTGTGGGCCTTTCACGGCGCCTATTACAATCACATGGAACATTCACACGCGCGCCTACTCGCTCGACGAATCGACCGGCCAGTGGATCAAACGCGGTATCGTGGTCGAAAACGGCTTCTGGGCGATGAACCAACCTGTGAAGATGATTGACGGCAGCTGGATCATGCCCGGCATCAGCGCGGGGCCTTACTCGAACGCAAAGACCTTCCCTGCGGCGGTCGCCATCAGTCATGGCGATGATTTCACGAAGTGGGACTTCGTCGGCATTCCGGTTCACGAAGGAATCAAAATGTGGGGCGAGTCCTCGATCATTGTGGACGGTCTGAACGTGCTCAGCATCGCCCGCTACGGTGGCAAGGCAATCGCCTTGATCTCGAAGAGCGCCGACTACGGCCGCACGTGGAGCACGATGGGCGAAAGCAACCTGCCCATGACCACGAGCAAGCCCGCCGCAGGCGTTTTGAGCAATGGCCGACGCTACCTCGTCTGCACCACCGCCGCGAACAACGGCGGCAAACGCCATCCGCTCACCATCGCGATCAGCGAACCCGGCAAAGACGTCTTGAGCAAAGTTTATGTCATCCGCCATGCCGAACACGGAGGCCCCGGCGAATCCGTGGCGAACGCCGCGCTCTCGTATCCCTGCGCCGTCGAGCATGACGGCAAACTCTACGTCGGCTTCTCCAACAACGGAGGTCGCGGCAAAAACCAGAACAGCGCCGAGATGGCCGTGATCCCGGTGGCGACGCTGAAGTAGCTGTCAGGTGCGGATGAAGGGTGTAGCATCCCCCATGATTCAATCGGACGAAAACGGAAGCGTGACGGCCTTTCGCGATACGGCGGCTCAGTTGCGCGAGCGATTGCGGGAGGCCGCAGTGGACCATGCTTCGTTTGAGCGGCGGATTCAGCCGTGCATGTTGGATTCCTGCTGGGCGACGTGCTGTCACGACGGCGTTTTTCTGTCCGACGAAGAAGCCTCGGTGATTGCTGCGCTAATCGAGGAGAACACGGAGCGCCTGACGGGCTACGACGTCCCCGTTTCGACCGAATCGATCATTCGACAGCCGGATGGAGCGTGTCGAACGGCGGTCGAGGTTGCTTCAAAGGATGATCTGGCGGAAGACTTCCCGCCGCATTTTTCAAAAACACGCTGCGTGTTTTTGGATGCCCAGCATCGCTGCGTTTTGCAGCTGTTGTCGTGTGATCTGGGTCGCCCATCATGGTTCTACAAGCCGATCGGCTGCTGGATGCATCCGCTGACCCTGCGACCGTTGCGGCGCGGTGATGCGCGTCCGTTGCTGCGGCTGCCTGGCGCGGAGGACGATCCGCTGCGAAGCGCCGAATATCCCGGGTTTGCATCCTGCACTCCCTGCGGTCGTGCGTGTGCAGGTGGTCGTCCGGCCCCGGAGGTGCTCGCCCCGGAATTGCAGGCCCTGTCGGCGATCGGAGGCCGGGATTTCGTCGCGGAACTCGACGCACCCCAGGCGTGAAGCGTCGCTCGAAGATGATTGCGGGTATAATCCACCACGCCTGCTGCAACAATCGTTTGCGCTGTTCGTTGACGACGGCTCCACACATCCAACCACCGATGAAATCACTGATCATCTTCTCCCTGGCGCTGATTGCCGTGTCGCTTCATGCGGCCGAGCGTCCCAACATTCTTTTCATCATCGCGGACGATGCGTCCCGGGACAGCATGGGCGTTTATGGCAGCACCTATGTGAAGACGCCGAACTTTGACCGAATCGCCAACGAAGGCATTCGTTTCGAGCACGCCTACAACTGCAATCCGAAGTGTGCTCCGGCGCGCGCCTGCCTGCTGACGGGGCGCTATTCGTGGCAGCTTGAAGAGGCCTGCAATCACAACCCGATTCTGTCGAACAAGTGGGTGTTTTATCCCTTCCTTCTGGAGGAAGGCGGCTATTTCGTCGGCCTGACCGGCAAGGGATGGGGGCCGGGGGATTTCAGCGGGGCTAATCTGGGCAAAGGTCAGGAAGGGCGGAAGGTGAATCCTTCGGGATACATCTACGACGAGAAGTCCCAGAAGCCGCCTTACAAGGGCATGGCGAGCACGGACTATGCGGCGAACTTTGCCGGCTTTCTGGACGTGCGTCCGAAGGACAAGCCGTTCTGCTTCTGGCTCGGCACCAAGGAGCCGCATCGCGCGTATGAACTCGACAGCCACAAGAAGGAGGGCCGCGATCTTTCGAAGGTGACTGTCCCCGCCTACTTCCCGGACAATGAGACGATCCGTGGTGACCTCGCCGACTACGCCATCGAAGTCGAGTGGTACGACAAGCACATTGGCGGTGCTCTAAAAGCGCTGGAAGAGCGCGGTCTGCTCGAAAACACGATCATCATCGCCACCTCCGATCACGGCATGCCGTTTCCCCGAGTGAAGGGACAGATCTACGACGACGGCTTTCACATCCCCTTTGCCGTGCGCTGGGGTGACAAGGTGAAGGCAGGTCGAGTGGTGACCGATTACATCACCTTTCCCGATCTCGCTCCGACTCTGATGGAACTTGCAGGTCTTCCCGCCCACCCGCAGATGACCGGCAAAAGCTTTGTGCCGCAACTCCTGGCGGAAGGCTCCGGGCGCGTCGATCCAAAGCGTGATCACACGCTGCTCGGCAAGGAGCGCCACGATGTTGGGCGCACGGACGGGGATCGTTTGTCCGTCGCCTACCCGGCGCGTGCGCTGCGCAATGACGGCTTTCTTTACGTTCGGAATTTCATGCCGAATCGCTGGCCCGTTTGCAATCCCGAGTACGACTATCCCAACTGCGACGCCTCACCGACCAAGTCCTACCTCACGAATCTCTCGATGGGGGACAAGGACTACAAGTTCTTCGAGATGGCCTTCGGCATGCGATCGGGGGAAGAGCTCTTCGACATGGCGAAGGATCCCGACTGCGTGCACAACCTCGCCGCTGATCCCGCCTATGCGCAAACCAAGGCGAAAATGTGGGAGCAGCTCGAAGCCGAGCTCAAGGCGCAGGGCGACCCGCGCGTGCTCGGCAAGGGGGACATTTTTGACTTCTACCCGAACCAGCAGGTCGAGCGGCAGCAGAAGCTCTACAACCGGCCGGATTGGAATCCGGTCACCCTGTTTGAGCAGAAGTACGGCAAAGGCGCGGCGAAGTAGTTCGAAGTTGCCGGCCCTTCAGGCCCGCTTGTCGAGTTCGTACTTGCCCAGCGCCATGGCACCGAGCAGTCCGCTCCGTGCTCCCAAGCCCGGCGAGACGATGAACTCATCGAGGTTCCGTCCGAGCTCGGGCACGCGGAGGTAACTGTTGTTGAGCTTTTTGAGCTGGCCGCGAATGAGGGGCAGGATGTGTTCCTGACTCATGACACCACCGCCGAGGATGATGCGCTTTGGACAGAGGCTGAGCGTCAGATTCATGAGCGCGTGCGCCATGACGTCGGCCACTTCCTCCCAGGCGGGGTGGTCGGGCGGCAGGGTGTCCGCCTTCACCCCCCAGCGTGTGGCCAGTGCCGTACCGCTGACGTAGCCTTCCACGCAGCTTTTGTGAAATGGGCAATGGCATGCTTTCTGAATGGCGCCCGAGTTTTGTGGCGGCGGCACCAGGAGGTGGCCGATCTCGGGGTGCAGCAGACCGTGGAGGAGCTGACCGTTGACCAGCACTCCACCGCCGACTCCGGTGCCGACGGTGATGTAGACGAGTGGATCGGTGTCCTGTCCCGCACCCCAGAGGAATTCCGCCAGCACGGCGGCGTTCACGTCGGTGTCCCAAGCCACGGGCACCTTGTAGCGCTCATGCAGCATGGGGACGATCTTGGTGAACTGCCAGCCGGGTTTCGGAGTGGAGGTGATGAAGCCGTAGGTCTCGCTGGCCGGATCCAGGTCGATCGGACCGAAGGAGCCAACGCCGATCGCGGCAAAAGGGCCGTGGTTTGACTTCGCCGTGGAAAGATAGCGCGTCACGGCAGCCAGCGTGTCCTGCGGCGTCGTGGTGGGGATGCGCACCACGTCACGCAGATCGTGCGGTCCGGTTCCGACGGCACAGACGAATTTGGTGCCGCCCGCCTCGATGGCGGCGATGAGTGGCGGTTCGTCGCTCATGACTGCGGACGCACGGCTGCCGAGTCGCGAATGCCGAGGCTGGCGTAGATCTCCCGCGTGGAGTGGGACTTGTTCAGCGTGTAGAAGTGGATGCCGTCGACGCCGTTGTCGAGCAGGTCGCGGCACTGTTCGGTGGCGTAGTGGATGCCGACCTTCTGCACCGCATCCTCGTCGCCGCCGCAGCGCTGGACCGCGCGCATCAGCTTTGCCGGATAGCGTGCTCCGGCGGCCAGTTCGGCCATGCGTCGCATGCCGGCCGCGCTGGTGATGGGCATGATGCCGGCGATGATCGGGATGTTGATCCCGGCGATGTGGCAGCGTTCACGAAAGTCGAAGAAGTCGTGGTTGTCGAAAAACAACTGCGTGCATATGTAGTCCGCGCCGGCGTCCACCTTCGCTTTGAGGTAATCCATTTCCAACACACGGTTGGGCGTGGTGGGATGGCCTTCCGGGAAGCCGGCCACACCGATGCCGAATCCACGACGGTCGGGGTGCGCCCCCCCGTCGTTAAATTTCTTGATGAAGGCCACGAGGTTGGCGGCATGCTGAAAGGCGTCTTTTGCGCGGTCGTAGCCCGCAAGATCCTTCGGCGGATCGCCTCCGAGGGCCAGGATGTTGCTGACACCGGCCTCCGCATAGCGCTCGAGGATCGCGGCAATGTCCGCCTCACTGTGGCAGACACAGGTCAGATGCGGGATGGGATCGAGCGAAGTCGTAGTCTTGATGCGGACCACGAGGTCGTGCGTGAGTTCCCGGGTCGAGCCGCCCGCGCCGTAAGTGACGCTGACAAAGGAGGGCTTGAAGGCCTCCAGTTCGCCGATGGTCTGGTAGAGTGCCTCGGATGCCTGCGCAGTCTTGGGCGGGAAGAATTCGAACGAAAGCGTCGGGCGCTGATCTTTGAGAATGTCGGCGATGTGCATTGGGTTTAGTTCGCGGTGGTGATCAGGGAATGTGCTCGCCTTTGACGAGGTCGTCCAGTGTTTGGCGTTCGCGCACCACCGAGGCCTCGTCGCCGTCGACGAGGATTTCCGCGGGCATCGGGCGCGTGTTGTAGTTCGACGCCATGGTGAAACCGTAGGCGCCGGCGCTGAGGACGGCGATGTAGTCGCCCTCCCCGACCAGCGGCAGTTCGCGATTCTGGGCCAGGAAGTCACCGGATTCGCAGATCGGACCCACGACATCCACTTTTTCCATGCTGTCGTTGGCGGGCTGCTTCAGGGGAACGATTTGATGCCAGCCTTCGTAGAGCGTCGGGCGGATGAGGTCGTTCATTCCTGCATCGACGATCTTGAAAGTCTTGGCCGAGCCGCGTTTCTCGTAGAGCACTTTCGTGACCATGAGCCCCGCATTGCCGACCATGTAGCGGCCGGGTTCACACAGGATGCGCATCCCGAGCGCTTCAAGATGCGGCACGACGGCGTCCGCATAAGCCTGCACCGTGAGCGGATGCGTTTCCTCATTCTTCTCCCACCAGGAGGCAGGGCCGGATTCCAGGCTTTGGCGATAGTTGATACCGATGCCGCCGCCGATGCTGAAGAATTCGATGCCGTGGCGCTCCTTGACCTGTTTGACCAGTGGCACGACTTTTTGAACCGCTTCGAGGAACGGATCCACATTGGTGAGCTGCGAGCCGATGTGCATCTGCAGCCCCTTGATCACCAGATTCGGGCACTCAGCGCTCACACGGGCGTAAACGTCGAGAATCTGGTCGAAGTCGATGCCGAACTTGTTTTCGCTCTTGCCGGTGGTGATCTTGGCGTGCGTTTTCGCGTCCACGTTGGGATTCACGCGCACGGCCACAGGCGCCTTTTTGCCGAGGGCGCCTGCCACCTCGTTGATGTAGCGCAGTTCGGCTTCGGATTCGGCATTGAAGCTGTAAATGCCGTGCTGAAGGGCGAATTCGATCTCTTCACGGGTCTTGCCCACGCCCGCGAACGTGCACTTCCCGGCGTCGCCGCCGGCTTTGATGACGCGGTAAAGCTCGCCTGCGGAGACGATGTCAAAACCGCCGCCGAGTTTTGCGATGGTGTTCAGAACGGCGAGATTCGAGTTCGCCTTTACCGCGTAGCAGATCAGGTGGTCCAGCTTTGAAAGGGCGGCGTCGAGACGGGTGAAGTGGTCCGTGATCGTGCTCTTCGAGTAGACGTAGAGCGGCGTGCCGTGTTTTTCGGCCAGGGACTGGAGGGGGACGTTTTCGGCGAACAATTCGCCCTGATGGTAGCGGAAGCTGTGCATAAGCGGGCCGGGTAGATAAGCGGGATTCATCCCCGTGCAACCGGCGGAGGATTGCTCCCGGTGCTCAAAATCGCAATTTCGGTGCGTACACAGCCCCGCCATGTTGCGACTTCTCGCCATTCTCGTCTTTTCCTGCGCCACTTCGGCCCGCGCAGCCGCGATCGATTTTGACCGCGACGTCAGCCCTTTTCTCAAAGACAACTGCATCGCCTGCCACAACAAGACCACCACCAAAGGCGGGCTCAACATGGAAACGCCCGAGCTCATGGCAAAGGGGGGAGACTCGGACGCCGGCCTCATCCCCGGCAAGGGCGCCGAAAGTATCATCTATCTGGCCGCCGCGCACGATTGGGATTCCGAGATGCCGCCGAAGGGAAACAAGGTGGACGCCGTGAATCTGACCACGCAGCAGCTCGCCACCTTGAAGGAGTGGATCGACCAGGGGGCACGGCCTTCACCCAAGCGGGACAAAGTCATCGCATGGGAACCTCTGCCGGCGGGATTGCACCCGATCTATGCGGTCGCCATGACGCCGCAGGGCGACTTCGCCGCCGCTGCTCGTGCGAACCAGATCAGCATCTATCATCTGCCGACGCAGAGCCTCGTCACGAAGCTCACGGACGAGTCACTCATCAAGTCAGGTCTCTACAAACAGCCGGGAGTCGCGCATCGCGACCTCGTGCAGTCGCTCGCCTTCAGTCCAGACGGCTCACGTCTCGCCACGGGCAGCTTCCGCGAGGTGAAGGTGTGGAAACGCGGTGTTCCGGCGCCGGCACCGGTGGCTTCCACGAAATTCACGGCAACGCAGGAAGCCGACAACAGCATCAAGCTCAACGAAGGCACGAAGCTCGTCTCCCACATCAAATCCGATCTCGCCTCCGAGCAGGCGCTCGCGCAGCGCACGCTCGCCGCCACTCGGGCAGCGTTGGAGGTCACCTATCAAAACGAGGCGATCAAGAAAGCTGAGGCTGGCGCTACCGAGCAGACGAATCGCTTGAAGAAAGCGAATGAACTCGCCGAACTCGCGAAGAAGGCTCTCGAAGACAAAAAGAAAGACATCAAGCCCAAGGAAGACGCCAAGGTCGCTGCGGACAAAGCCGCGAAGGCGGCGGTCGACGAAGTCGCCAAAGCCTCGGCGGGCAAGCCGGACGAAGCGCTCGCCAAAAAGCAGGCCGTAGCGCAGGCCAGTCTCGCCAAGGCCACGACGGAGTTGTCGCAAGCCCAGGCGGCGTTGAAAAAAGCCGAGGCCGCGATTGCTGCGGCAACTGCCAAGAAGACGCCGGAACTGAATGAACTCATCGAACTCGCCAAGGCGGGCCTCGAACAAAAAAAGGCGGTGATCAAACCCAAGGAAGCCGCCAAAGCCGCTGCTGATAAAGTGGCGAAGGAAGTCGCCGATCTGGTTGCCAAACTGCCGAAGAGCGAACCGGACGCAGCCTTGGTCAAAAAGAACACCGACGCCCAGGATCTGGCCACCAAGGCGGCGACGGATCTCAAGCTCGCCAAGGAGGCGCTCACGCGTGCTGAAGCCGCGATCACCGACACGGCGAACGAGATCAAGCTCGTCACGGAAAACGAGAAGATGGCCAAGCAGGGTGTCGTGGACGCCAAGGCGCGCCTTGAGGTCGTGAAGAAGGAGTCGGAGAAGGCGAATGCGGACCGTGATGCGCTGACGAAAACCCTCGTCGCGCAGGCCATGAAGAAGGCGAAGGCGCTGCAATTCAGCGCGAACGGTCTCGAATTGATCGCCACCTATGACAGCGGCCCGGCGCAGGCGTGGAGCACGGTGAACGGCAAACCCATCGTGCCCGGCAGCACGAGTTCGACATGGACGCTCGAACGCGTCATCGGCAGCGGCGATGGAAAATCGCCGATCACGGATCGGGCGAACAGCCTCGCCTTCTCGCCCGATGGCAAAACGCTCGCCATCGGCAGCGGCGAACCGTCACGCAGCGGTGACATCACGCTCTGGGATCTTGCGACCGGCAAGCTCATCAAGAATTACGCCGAGCGTCATCTCGACAGCGTTTTCGCGCTCGATTTTTCGCCCGATGGCAAACTCCTCGCCTCCGGCGGCGCTGACAAGGCGGTACGCATCACCGATTTGAGCACCGGCAAGGTCGTGAAGGTTTTCGAAGGTCACACGCATCACGTGCTGGGCGTTTCGTGGCGTGCAGACGGCCGCCTGCTTGCCAGCAGCGGTGCGGACAACGTCGTCAAAATCTGGGACTGGACCACCGGCGACCGTCGCAAGAACGTCGATGGCTGGGACAAAGAAGTCACCGGCATTCATTACCTCGGTGCCGCCGATCAGTTCGCCACCAGCGCCGGCGACAACAAGCTGCGTCTCATCAACAGCGACGGCGGCGAGGTGAAGCAGCTCCCCGGCGCCACCAGTTTCCTTCAGGCTCTCGCCACCACCCGGAACGGAGACTTGGTGATCGGCGGCGATCAGGACGGCAACGTCCGCGCCTGGGACGTCGCCAGCGCGAAGGAAGTCGCGGTGTTCAAGCCGTGAGATGTACCATCATTATTGCTGAGATTGCCAGCCTCAATTCTCAGGCACCAAGGGGAAGAGCAAAGGGAACACTCCCTTTGCTGAGAACAGGGTCAAGATGCCATCCAAAGCAACTTCTACCTCCTCGAATGGAATGGGGATGAGGTGTGCGTCTTGTTCGTAGCGTTGCCGTGCCTGTGCCCAAGCTTGTTTGAATGTCTCCGGGTCTGAACAGTCGACCAAGCGTGATTCGCATGCGAGGCGAAACTCCTGCATTGCCTTCAACCAAAACTTGGTGTCGGTCAGCGGTCTATGTCTGACGATTCGTGCAAGATCGTGCAGGTCTTTAACGCGAAATTCACGAGTTCCTCCGTGCATCTTGGCCCGATATTCTGGAAGTGATGTTAGGTAGGCCCGAAGTTTCTCTCCGGCAATTCGGTGCAAAGCATAGACGTTTGCAGACACTCCCAAGAAATTGCGCTGTTCAACAGCGTCGGAACCATAGGATTCGACCGCTGATATTTCCAACTCAATCGCAGGCAGGGATCGCATATGGGCTTTTGAATGATCTTTCACAAGCAAACTCGCGCATAGCATATCCCATCCGCGTGGATGATGGTTGGACGGACGCCTGCTGATTTTAGCGTTCTCCAAGGTAAATCTAACGGGGTCGTGGGATTCAAAATGTTGTTGTACGGCTCGGGCAAGACGGCCGTCCAAAAATGCTTCCTGAGCTTCCAGGCTGCCCATCGCATCCGCCCAAGCTGGTTCTGCCGTTGCGTCTATGTCCATGGATTGGCGGCTGTCCTTCAGGTGCAGGTTCAGTATTCGCGCACCTTTAAAAATGAGAGCCTGACACAATGCTTCATCGTGCATCAGCGCCATCATCACCTCCGCGAGCACCTCATCAACCCAGCGTTCTCTTTGTAAGGAGTTCATGGCATGTTCACCTTCCAAGCTCCATCGGTGATTGGATAGCTAAGGCCTGGCAGCAGCGGAATGACTTCGTCCGTGTCTGCGGTGTTGTTTTTCACAAAAATCAGCAACTGGCCAAGTGATGAGTCTTCTTGGATGATTATTCCATACATCTTGAGCATGGCTCCCACCCGTCGAACCAGCGTGTCGCGACCGATGGCTTTCAAATGGTCAGCCATTCGATCCAAATTAGCCCGTTCCTTTACTTGTCCCCATGCCTCAAAAACAACCGCCTCACCACCACAGCGAAGAGGCTGTATCAGTGTATCGAGGAGGGTTTGTTCAAGGGTGGTGATACGAAAGTTTGTGCGTGGGCCAATCATTCTTGTCTGCACGCCGGGCGTGAGTCCTTTGTAACGTTTGGTTTCAAAACATTCGATGCCATCATGATCGAATAGCCGTCTTCCCATAGGCTTAGTTTCACTGACCAACACATCTCCGGTTGATTCGGGCGGATGCCCGTTTGCCAAACGACCAATGTGAGCAAAGGCAGGTATCTGTGTGGTCAGTTCGTGGAATCCGAGGGCGCTGAAATAAGAAATCACACCTGATGGCAGGTATGCCTGCAAGACCTCCAACACATCTACGCCCTCATCTTTCGATGCTTCTAGGTCCATCAGATACAGTTCACGTCCGGTTGAGTTTCCAACCAGTGACAGCTTGCGCAGCCAACCCATTTTTAAGAGACTCTTCAGCACTTCCGAGCCGGAGGGGAAGGTGGTTTTCAGCGTGCCTTTGTGCTGTTGGGCGATTTGGTTGATCAACCAAATCAATTCCGAATCCTTCCAAACTCGTACAGTTGGATGGTCATCCGAGGGTTCCGCCACGAACTCCGAGAGTCGAGCGATAAAAAACTGCCATGCTTCAGATTGGATTGGATGGGCGGGCAAGTTATGAAATGAGTTTGATCACCGTTCTTCCTGTGGATGGCTTTAGCCATCCACAGGAAGAACGGTGATGTCAAGAGTGAGTAATGATTGCATAAATAACAGTTGATTGGTGTGGTGGGGTGTGCTTGGCTAAAGCCAAGCACATGACACCACACCACATGCGATCCGCATATCTATTTTTCGAGGTATTTTAACGTCCAGCAAAAGATGGATTTTTGCGTCTCTCGCCCATTAACAAAACTGTGGTAGTAAAGGGCAAATGAGCGCTGCGATCGGCCTGCCATGAAAGCGCTTTCCACCAGCCTTGGGTTGCTCGGTGTCTTTATGGTCCTCGCATGGCGATCGTTTGCCGCCGGGCCGGTGCCGGACAAACTGGTGGTGCTCACGTTTGACGATTCAGTGGCGAGTCAGTCGACGTTTGTGGCGCCGCTGGAAGAAGCATGGCTTTGGTGCCACGTTCTTCATCACGGAGGGCTTCGGAGTTCCTTGTGGACAAGAAGCACTACATGACGTGGGAGCAGATCAAGGCGTTGCATGACGAGGGTTTCGAGATCGGCAATCACACCCGCAAGCACGCGGGTGTGAACAAGCAGAAGCCGGAGCAGCTCGCCGCCGATGTGGAGTTCATCGAGCAGCAGTGCGTGAAGTTCGGCATCCCGAAGCCGGTGAGCTTTTGCTATCCCGGCTACGCGACGAGCGAGGCTGCGGTGAAGCTGCTGCGCGAGCGGGGTTATCAATTCGCCCGCGCTGGCGGTGCGAAGGCCTTTGATCCGAGGACGGACGATCCGTTGACGATGCCGCAGGCCTTTGATGGCAAGCCGGACAGCACCTTGGAGCAGTTCAAGGCGGCGGTGGCACAGGCGAAGGACGGCAAGATTGCCGTGATGACCTTTCACGGCGTGCCAGACATCAAGCATCCGTGGGTGAACACCGATCCGGCGAAGTTCGAGGCCTACATGCAGCACTTGAAGGATGAAGGCTGCACGGTGATTGCCATGCGTGACCTCGCAAAGTATGCCGGGAAGGAGTGACGTGGGTTGGCACGTATTGGGAGCACCATGAAGACGCTCCTCCTTTTCCTCGCACTCAGTGTTTCCGCATTTGGTCAGCTTGTCGTCCAGCGCGACATCCGTTACCTCGACGACGGCCACGCGCGGCATGTGCTTGACATCTATGCGCCGGCGAAAGCGAAGAACCTGCCTGTCGTGTTCTGGATTCACGGCGGCGGCTGGCAGCAGGGTGACAAATCGGACGTGGCGACGAAGCCGAAGTGGTTCGTGGAGCATGGCTTCGTGTTTGTCTCGACGAACTACCGCCTGCTGCCCGAGGTGGACATGGGCACGCTCATCCGCGACTGCGCGAAATCCTTCGGCTGGGTGCAAAAGCACATCACGGACTATGGCGGAGATCCGAAACGCGTGCTTGTCGGTGGTCACAGTGCGGGTGCGCAGTTGGCGGCCATTCTTTGCACGGATGATCGTTACCTGAAGGAGGTTGGCTCGGATTTCTCGTGTTTGATCGGCTGCGTGCCGGTCGATGGCGACACGTATGACATTCCGGCGATGATCGAGATGGCCGAAACGCGGGCGCGTGTGCACGGCTTCCCGATGCCGAAGTATGGGCATCGGCTGAAATTCGGTAACGATCCCGCCCTGTACAAAGACTTCTCCGCGGTGACGCACGTGGCGAAGGGAAAAGGCATCCCGCCATTTCTGATCCTGTATGTTGCCCATCATCCCGACAACACGGCCCAGGCGCAGCGCTTCGGCGCCGTGCTGAAGGAGGCCGGGGTGCCGGTGACGCTTTTCGGCGGGCGGGACACGCATCACGTGAAGCTCAACAACGACCTCGGTCTCGCATCCGATCCCGCCACCAAGGTGCTGGCTGCATTTGTTGAGCGGATTCTCAAACCGTGAAGGTGAAGCGGATGACCGATCCATCCCAAGATTTGTCCGTTATTTTGGGATGGTGAAGACTGTTTGAAACTGGCACCTTCCAACCGCCATGAAGCCGCTCTGTGCCCTCCTGCTTGCCGTCGTGCCGCTTTCCGCCGCCGAATCTCTTTTCGACGGCAAAACGCTCAACCATTGGAGCGGCAAGGCCGAGCACTGGCGCGTCGAGGATGGTGCGATCACCGGCGAGATCCCCACCGACAGGCCGCTGAAGGGCAACGAGTGGATCTTTTGGGACGGCGAGGTGCATGACTTCGATCTCACAGTCGAGTTTCGCATCACCGGCGGCACCAGCGCGAACAGCGGCATTCAATATCGCTGCCAGCAAAGCCCTGATGGACATGCGAGCGGCTATCAGGCGGATCTCGATATGGGCGCGGTGTGGCTCGGGCGAATCTACGACGAGCATGGGCGTGCCTTACTCGTTGAACGTGGCGCGCGCGTGAGCATCGCGCCGGATGGCCGTCGATGGACGGATGTGTTTGCGGAACCAAAGGGTTTTCAAAGCGTGCTCAAACAGGGCGAGTGGAACAAATATCAAATCACCGCCACCGCATCGCACGTCGAGGTGCGTGTGAACGACGTGCTCTTCAGCGTGCTCGATGATCACGAGGCAAAGGTGGCCGAATGGAGCGGCAAGATCGCGTTTCAGCTCCACAGCGGTCCTGGACCGGCGAAAATCCAGTTCCGCAACATTCAGCTCACGCATCTTGGCAAGACTGCGATGCCGCAGCGTGCCGATGTGAAGCCGGTGGAAACGAAAAGCGATGTGGCGAGCATTGCACCGCCTGCGGAGCTGAATCTTGGCTTTGAAAAGGGCTCGCTCGAAGGCTGGAAGGCCGAGGGCGACGCGTGGGAGAAGCAACCGGTCGAAGGAGACACCGTCGCCGTTCGCAAACGTGGCAACTCGCAGCACGCGGGCAAGTTCTGGATCGGCGGCTACGAGCGCATCGGCGACAAAGGCACGGGTACGCTCACGTCATCGAGTTTTGTCGCCACGCATCCGTGGGCGAGCTTTTTGATCGGCGCGGCACCGGATGCGAAAACGGAGCGTGTCGAGATTGTCGATGAAGCGAGCGGCAAAGTGATCCACAGCAGCAGTGCTGCGCAGCAGGAGAACATGAAGCGCGTGGCGGTTAATCTCGAAAGCGTGGCCGGCAAACGCATCCTCATCCGCATTGTCGATCAATTCAAAGGCGGCTGGGGTCATGTGAACTTCGACGACTTCGTGTTTCACGATGAAAAACCGTCCTTCGCCAGCGCAAGCGCCTTGAGCATCAGCGGCGACCGCACAAAGCGCGGCGATGAAAGTCCGGTGCTGTGGCAGTTGCTGCCGAATCCGGCGCAGCCGACAAAGGTTGCGAATGAGGCGGCGCAGAAGCTCGTCTCCGGCATTCGCGGGACGGTTTCCAGGTGGAGCTGATCGCCGCGGAGCGGATTAATGCAGCAACCGATCGCGTTTTGCTTCGATGAACATGAGCGCATCTGGGTGGCAGGGCATTCAGTTATCCGAACCGTCAGCCCGAGGGCGGGGGAAGGACCGCATCAGCATCCTGGAGGACGCGAATGGTGACAGCACCTTTGAGACGAAGAGAGTGTTCATCGAAGGATTGAGATCTCGTCAGCGGGATCGAGGTCAGCTTTGGCGGCGTGTGGGTCAGTGCCGCGCCGTATTTAGTGTTCATTCGAAGAGGTGCGAACGTCGAGGCGGGCGAGCCGAAGAATCCTGCTCGATGGTTTCGGTTTTTCGGAATGCGCGAGACGCTGAACGAAAGCTTCCTCAGGCCCGGACGGCTGGCTGTATGAGGTCAAGGCGTCTTCAACACGGCCCAGCGTCGGCAGGCAGGCTGTGATCGAAGGACCGCGTCCCGCGATCGTGCCGGTGGCCGGCGCTATCATCCAGTGCGGCATGTATTCGAGGTTTCTGCCACGGCGGCTCGAGGCCGGTGAAACTCGACTACAACAGCAACAGCCATCTCTTGTGACCGCACTGCCGGCCGCCGGGGCAAGGGCGGCACGACGAACGCCATTCGCAACGGCCAATTCTGGAATCAGGCGAATGCGAACTACCGTCCTATGTCTCCGCTACAGCGCCGTCGCTGCACCCGACCTGCAAAACTACCTGCCTGCCTCGGCGCGTTACGACGGTGGCGAAGGCGGCGCGGGCAAACCCGGCACACGCGCCGTGTATGGCGGCCACTCGCATGTCGGCACGATGATCTACAACGGCGACAACTGGCCCGCGATCTACCACGACCATCTTTTCACGCACAACCTGCACGGTCATCAGCTCAATCATCAGCACATGGTGCGCACCGGCAGCGGTTACGAGACCTTCCATGCCGGCTACGACCTTCTCTACAGCCCCGCCGAGGACTACATCCCCGTCGATCTTCAAACCGGTCCCGACGGCGCCGTCTATGTCATCGACTGGACCGACACCCAGCACTGCCACAACCCCGACGACGAAAAATGGGATCGTAGCAACGGGCGGATCTATCGCATCTCGTGGAAGGATACGTACAAGCCGGTGAAGGTACCCGAGTGGGATATTGGAGAGTTGTTTGCGCGCGTGATGAACAACAGCGGTTCTGTATTTTCATATCGTGATCCATCAAAACCAACCGTCAAAGGCGCGGCTATTGACACCGAGTGGAGTGCGCGCACAGCACGAAGATTGATCCAGGAGGCCGCGGCGAAATCTATTAGCGCCAGCGGTCCACAACGCGAAGCTCTTGCTCACCTCTTCACACGCACTGATTCGATCTTTCGGCAAGATCATAACAGCCGACTCAGCATGCTTTGGGACATCCCTCTGTATACACTTCGGAGTTTTGAGCGGCACTTCTTGGTAAAGCACTATGCGGGCAAGGCGATGGATGAGACGACATCATCCGCTCATGGGCCATTCAACTGGCCACGGAAGAAGCCGGGAAGCCCAAACTCAGCTCCGAGACGCTCCTCAAGCTCGCGCAAACCGATCCCTCGCCCACCGTGCGTCTCGCGTGCGCATCGGCGTTGCCGAATCTCGATGCGAAGATGGTTTGGGAGATCGCTTCCGCGCTTGCGATGCATGGCGAGGACAAGGGATGACCCGCTTCCTGCTGAAGATGATCTGGTTCGGCCTCGCGTGTGATCGCGGAGGATTGGGCGCGCGGTCTGGCGCTGGCGGAGGAAGCGTTGCCGATGCCCTCGCTGGCCGATTCGATTCGTTGGTATGCGGGAAAGGCGCGAAGGCCGTCAGGCGCTGGTGAAGACGCAGCGCGAACGTCTGGGATCTGCAGATGCTGGCGTTTTCGTTGAAGGATGAAGCGCAGTGAAGATGCCGACGGGGTGGAGGGCTTCGGATCGTGTTTCACGATGAAGGTCGCGAATGCCAGGGAGAGATATTCTCTCTGACGGCCATCTTTAGTAACATGAAGAGACACTGCGGCAAGTCGACGAGATTCTGGCCAACAAGTCCGAGACACTTGAACAGCGTCGGTGGGCCTTGATTTGCTCAAACGCACCGTGGCGGTGTCGACGACACCGGTTTTCGTGAAGCTGCTCGACGGAACCTGCTGCCTCCAGCGCGGTCATTCCGCTTCTCTCCGCGATCAGAGGATCCACGAATTACGACGGGTTTG
This sequence comes from Prosthecobacter sp., assembly GCA_041395065.1. GTDB lineage: Bacteria > Verrucomicrobiota > Verrucomicrobiia > Verrucomicrobiales > Verrucomicrobiaceae > Prosthecobacter. The sequence goes on from JAWLBG010000029.1 coordinate 27,555, forward strand.
ATGATGCGGTTTGAGACATTGAGTCCGACAGATCGCAGCGCTGCGCTGGGCGTGCTCACGAGCCGTGCGGAACTTGCGAAGCCGCTGCTGGAGGCGGCCAATGCCGGCACTTTCGACAAGAAGCACCTCAGCAGCCTGCAAATCCGCCAGATGCGCAATCTGAACCATGCGGGCATCAATGCGCTGCTCGACGCGACGTGGGGCAAGGTGAACGAATCGAGCGCCGCGGCGAAGGCGAGCATCGCGAAACTCAAGAAGGCTTATGAATCCGCGCCGTTGTGGGCCTTCAACGCGAAATCGGGCGAGCAGACCTTCCAGCAACTCTGCGCCGTGTGTCACTCGATGGGCGGTGTGGGTGGAAAACTGGGGCCCGATCTCGCCGGATCGTGGCGCAACGGCCTCGACTACTTTTTGGAGAACATCATCGATCCCAACGCTGTCGTCGGAGAAAACTTCCAGCTCCACGTGTTGACCAAGAAGGACGGCAGCGTCATCTCCGGCATCATCGAGCAGGAGACGGACACGGCGATCACCGCCCGCACCGTGACGGAGAGTGTCGTCATCGCCAAAACCGATCTCAAAGACCGCCAGAAGACACCCGTGTCCCTCATGCCGCCCGGATTGCTCGAAGCCCTGCCCGAACGCAAGGCGATCGAACTGTTGAAATATCTGCTGAGTAGGCGGGAGTGATGTGGGATATCAGGGCGGCTTCAGTGAAATGAATTCTTGCTTCCGAACGGCCGTTTCGAGCATGCTGGCGGCATGATCCGTGCATTTTTCGTTTTCACCCTGATGCTGGCCGTCACGCTTCATGCCATGGGACGAAGTGGTGAGTCTACAATCATATGAGATGCGCATGAAGTGGGTGGCCTTGAGCTTGATGTTGTCGCTGAACGTGATGGCCGGCGAGTGGCCGCGCGAGTTGCAGGCGTATGGTGGCACGACACCGGAGATTGATGGCGTGATCAGCGAGGGCGAGTGGGATGATGCGGTCAGGTTTGAAGGGGTGAAGGGATGGACGCCGCAGTTTTCGCCGACGACAGACGCGGACGATCTGTCGCTCGTCGGATGGGTGAAGTTCGATGCGAAGCGGCTCTACTTCGCGTTTCGGGTGAAGGACGATGTGCTCTACGGCATCGACACCTCACGCTGGCTGTCGGAGAAGAATCCGAAAGCTCATGACCTCACACGTGAAGGCTGGCCGTGGTTCGGCGACGAGATGGAACTGCTCATCAACGCCTCCAATCAATGGAAGGGCGATGAGAACGCGGCTGGTGACGGTTCATCTTGGCAGATGGTGTGCAATCTGACGAAGTCGCGGCTCGGCGGTGTGGGGAAAGGTGGTCTGCTGGAAGGGGAGCCGCGTTCGGATGCGAAGGCGTGGGAGACGTATCAGCGCTGGATTCAAACGGGTGCGATGCAGGCTGCGGCGAAGGTATTACCCGAAGGGCAGGGTTACATCATCGAGTGGGTGGTGAGTTTTGATCCGTGTCTGGAGATCGCGCCGGGCAAGTTCTTCACTCCCGGCGATCACGAGGTGAAGATGGGGCTGAACATCGCCGTGGGTGATTTGGACGAGAAGGAGAAGGGCGTCGCGAACTTTGGGAATTTTCATCACGAAGACTGGTTCGCGGGTGAGAAGGGCAAGCGCACGAATTTGAAGCAGTGGGGAACGTTGCGGCTCATGCCGGGCGACAAACCGGTGAAATCCGAATGACGAATGGCGAAGCCCGGCCATTCTCAACGTGTGAAGCTGCTCCCCCATCATCGCGCGCACGACGCGCGGCATCTCATCCAGCGCTGGCGCATGCTGGCGCGTGAGACCGGGTGCAAGGTGCGGACGCTCTGCGAGGTCGACGGACTGCCGGTCATTGTGATCGAGTCAGTCGCAGCGCAGTCTGGCGTTCCGGCGGCTTATCTTTCTTCCGGCGTGCACGGAGATGAGCCGGGTTCAGCCTGGGGATTGCTGACGTGGGCCGAGAAGCATGCACGAGAATTGAAGCGCGGATCGTTTCTGATCGCGCCTTGTTTGAATCCCGTGGGTCTCACGCTCAACACGCGTGCAGATCATCGCGGGATCGACATCAACCGTCGCTTTCATGATCCCGAGGATGACATCTGCGGACCATGGCAGCGCTGGATCACAGGCAAGGCGATGCGCTTTGGTCTGTGCCTCCATGAGGACTACGACGCGCAGGGTATTTACCTCTATGAACTCAATCACGCTCGGCAGACGAAGGGACACGACGTCATCGACCGGTGCTCACGCGTGTTCGCGCCCGATCCGCGGACGAGCATCGACGGCCAGCGCGCCCGAGATGGTGTGATTCGCCGGCGCACGATGCCGACACACCTGCCCGGCATGCCGGAGGCGATCGAACTCCACGTGCGTGGTTGTCCGGTGACGATGACGTTCGAGACGCCGTCAGAGTTTGATCTCGACCATCGCGTGCGTGCGCAGGTGCGGTTCATCGAAGCAGCCGTGGAGGCGTTGGGCGAATCATGAAGCCGCTCGTGTTCATGGTGGCGCTGCTGTTGACGGCCTGCTCGTCGATCAAGCCCATGAGTGGACGTGCCGTGCTGTGTGCGGATGACTGGGTGAGCTATGATAGCAAAACGATGCCATGGAAGTCGTGGCCGGTGCCGGACAGTGTGACCACGAAGGGCGTGGTGATTGCCGTGCATGGCTTGAGCGGGGCGAAGTCCGACTTCTGGTATCTCGGTGACCAGTTGCCGAAGCGCGGCTATGCCGTGTATGCGTATGACCTGCGAGGGCAGGGAAATGATCCTGTGGTGGAAGAGCGTGGTGACATCTCCGGCGAGAAGGTGTGGCAGCGCGATCTGGCCACGTTTCATGCACTGGTGAAACGGAGGCATCCGAAGAAGCCGGTGTTTTGGTATGGCGAGAGCTTGGGCAGTCTCATCGCGCTGCACACGGCGGCGGATTTGCTGGGAAATCGGAGCGACCCGCAGGCTATCATCCTGGCGTCACCGGTGGCGGGACTGCGGCAGACGATCAGCGGCTTTCAGCGTTTCCTGCTCGAAACAGCCGCGAAGCTTTCGCCACGCTCCCGTTACACGCTGGGTGAACTGGCCGGAGTGGACGAGTCGAAGATCAAGGTCACCTCACACTCGACGCATGGCGGGCAGATGGCCGTGACGCCGCATCATGTCAGCGCTTTTTCGCTGCGGCTGCTGACGACCATCGGCGCCATGCTGGATGAGAATGCGGCGGCCGTGCATCGTCTGAAAATGCCGGTGTTGTTCGTCGCTTCGCCAAATGACGTGATGTCGTCGGCGGATCAGATCCAGTCCCTGTTCGCGGAAGTGCGCAGCCGCGACAAGAAGCTGCTGTGGTACACCCGCTCTTATCATCTGTTACTTCATGACGTGCAGCGTGACGAAGTAGTGAATGATGTCACGAAATGGCTCGACCGAAAGGTCCGTGCCAGGCAACCCTGATTCCCAACCTCATGAATTTCGAAGAAATCATCCGGTCAGTCCTGGCGGAGTCCGCGACGCCGCTGAAGGCGCCGCAGCTCACGAAGCTCGTCAAGTCACGGGCCGGTCGAGCTGCGACACCGAAGGCCATGAAGGCGGCGCTTGTCGCGCTGGAGATATCAGGGGGCGTGAAAGTCGTCATGGCAGGCAAGACGGCGCTGTTCACAACGCTGGACCTCGAATCCGCCACCGCTGCTTTGCTGAAGCCGGCGATTCATGCCGCCAAGACGGTGTCGCAGGCAGCCAAACTGCGCACCAAGCTGCCAGTTGCATTGCAGCCCTACTTTGACACGGCGCTTGAGCGGTTGATCGCGCAGGGGGACGCGTTCGTGATGCCGGGAGCGAAGCGTCTGGTGCATGCACGAAGGCCGAAGCCCTCGGAACTGCTGAATTCGGCGAAGCGTCGGACGCTGCAGAAGGTTTTTGACGAGATCAATGCGCTGCGTTCCCCTGCTCTCACTCTGAACGACTTCGCCGCATGGATCGACGGCAAAGCGGAAGCCGTTCCGCCTCCCCAGCCTGCGGAGTCGGAAGAGGTTCTCGTTCCCGACGAGTCGCTGCTGCGGGGCTGGTATGACGAGGATCACGTTCGCTCCTCCACGATGATGATTCCCATTTCGCGGACGATGGAACGCTACGCGGCGTGGGCGGTTGGATGTGGCGGCCTCGCTGATAGTCAGGTTTTACGAAACTTGCTTGAGACGCTTTACAACAACGGCCTCATCCTGCTAGAACCCTGTGAACGGCCTCAAGACCTGCCCGAGCAAGAACGCGCCCTGCTCGTGCCGATGTCCCTCGGCCCTCCCGGTTACTCCTGGTGCTGGATCTCCTGATCCCGGCACCGCCTGTCTCTCCCGAACAGCTCCCGCACGATCATGACCGACTACGCCGCCCTGAACCCCTTCACTGCAACGAGCGTGGGGGAAAACGATCTTTGGAACGCCTCTGCCTTCCGGGACGTGCCAAACATCAATTCCACGCCTTTCGCGGCGCTGAAGAGCGCCGTCGACCAGGTGCGCGAACGCCGCCGCAGCCAGGTGAGGTTTGTGCGTGGCGCGGGTGGCGCAGGGAAGTCGCATCTTTTTTCGCGTCTGCACCGTTCGTGCGCGGATGGTGTGTTTTACGCTTATGCGCCGAATCCGCCGCTTCAGCCGGAGGCGCTGGAGCCCTTCATCCTTTCCCGTTTTGTCAGCAGTCTGCGTCATCCGGCCCGGCGCGCGGACGGCACGGAAGCCCCCTACAGCCAGTTGCGCCTGCTGGCCTACGCACTGCTGAAGCCCGTGGTGGAGCAGGAGATGTCGCTCGCCGGATTGCATGAGGCTTGGGCGGGCATTTCCCTGGAATCGCAGAAGGAGCTGATCCACCAGGCGGTGCAGCTTCTCGAAGCCGAGCACCCGATGGTGCCGCGCAGTGTTCTGCGGTGCCTGCTGAATGTTTTGCGAGCCGACAAGCAGCATCTGGCTGCGCAGTGGCTCTCGGGTGCCGCCTACCTGACGGACAACGAACTGAAATTCCTCGGCGTGACCGATCCGCTCGCACGGGGGGAGGTCGGTCTGGTGATCCAACTCTTCGGCAAACTAGCCGCGCAGGCGGGTTGTCCTGCCGTTCTCGTGCTCGATCAACTCGACCTCATTTCGACGCAGCCGCAGTTCGACGAGATGCAGCGTCTGCTTTTTTCGCTGATCGACCAGAGTGAAAACTGGGTCGTTCTCATTGGTCTCGTAGCCGAACGCTTTGCCATGTGGGATGCGGCACTCTCGCAGGCCCTCCGCGGGCGTCTGGGCACTCCGGACACCAATGCTCCGCTGGGCTTCCGCCTGCCGGTGATCGACATGCTGCCGATCGCCAATGACCAAAAGAAGCTCCTGCTGACTTGTCGCCTCGAGTCGCCCGAACTCGCGGCCTTGCGCAAAAAAGACGGCATCGCGTCATCCATTCATCCGCTGCTGGAGGAGGACATCACTCGGCTCACGAGTGGTGGCGCGATCTTTCCGCGTCATTTGCTCGCTGCCGCCGCCGAACTTTATGAAACGCGAGTCGCAGGCAAGGCGGTCGCACCAGCGTCAGCCGCCGTCGTGCCGTCGGCACCAGCCGCGACTTCGACTCCTGTGACGTCCGAAACGGTGAAGACTCCTCCGGTCGCCACGCCTCCCGTACCTGCCGCCAAGACCGCCACCCCTGCTGCAGCTCCCGTGGTCACCCCACCTGTCGCTGCGCCTCCCCCACCTGCTGCAAAGACTGCCACTCCCGCAACAGTTCCCGCAGTAACTCCGCCTGTCGCGAAACCTCCTCCCTCAGAGGGCGCCGCCGTGTCGGTCGTGGCGGAGTCCGATGACAAGGATACGGATGTTCCGGTGGCCGTTGCTGTCACTGCAGTGGCAGCCGCCGTGGCTGCTGCGACGACTGCCAAACCGGCCCCTGCGCCATCGGCGACTCCGGCAGTGGCAAAGATCCCGCTTGCTGAAAAAATCGACTCCCTGCTGCAGACGGCCGTGGACGGCGCAAAGGCGGCTTCGGAGGTTCCCAGCGCCATCGATCTGGGCGAGCGCGTGCGCGATGTGATCGAGTTGATGGTCGCGCCGCCGGTCACTGTCAGCGAGGGCGACATCCGCAAGAGCTATGAAAACTTCGACGGTGCCGACCGCTGGTTCGAGTGGGGCGGGGGGAAGGTCCGCGTCGTCACCAGCGACTCCATGCGCGGCAGTTTCATCGCCGTGCTCGAGCGCCTGAAGGACGCCTGCGGAGACACATTGCTGCTCCGTCACGATGTTGCGCCGGTGTCCGGTCAGTTGACCCTCGAGCTTCTCAATGCCTTCAAATCGAAGAACATCTTCCATCACCTCCCGGCATCGGAATCTGCGGTCCTCACAGCTCTCGGACGTGTCCTCGCCAGCCAGCGCGAGGGATCTTACGACCAGTTGGCCACCGAACCACCGGCTACGAAGGACAACGTGCTCGCGGCCCTGCGGAATCATCCGCTTCTGCGCGGGCTTCGGCTGTGGGAGATGATTCAAAAAACGCACGCTCCGAAGCAGGCGAAAGCCGCCGTCGTGACTCCTCCTCCAGCTTCCGTCCTGTCCTCCATCGCACGGCCCTCCACCGTTGCCGTGGTGAAGCCGTCGCCGTTTGTCGGCGAGAAGAAACCCACTGAGCCGCCCGCTGCGCCTCCTGCCTCTCCGCCGCCTCCGACTGCCCAGCCGGTGTCTGCTTCATCACCGCCTGCGGTCAAGTTCCGGTCTTCGCCTTCAGCCCCCCCGGCCAAGTCACCTCCTCCACCGCCCACCGTGGCTTCCAAGCCTCCGGTGAAGCCGACACCACCCGTGGCCAAGCCTCCCCCCGGGGTTGCGCGTCCCCCGGTCGCCAAGCTGCCGCCACCCTCACAGGGGACCGCCGCCTGAGTCTTTTCATGGAGCTTTGAGGCTACATCGTCGTGCTTCGCGACGTTAACGCCGCTTCCATGAAAGCTCTCGCCCTTTGCCTGTTCGGCACCCTTGCGCTCCACGGTTTTGCCGCGGAGGCGAAACGCCCGAACATCCTCTTCATCTACGCCGACGATCAATCCACGAAAACCGTCGCCTGCTATCCCGAGGCGTGGCCGTGGGTGAAGACGCCGCACATCGACGCGCTGGCGGAGAAAGGCATCCGCTTTCACGCCGCGTATCTCGGCTCCTGGTGCATGCCTTCGCGCGCCACGATGCTCACGGGCCGTCATCCGCACGGCATTGAGTCGATGTCCATGGAAGGCGTCTATCCGGGCAGCACCTATGATCCGAAGCAGTGCCCGTTTTTTCCAGCGCAGATGCGGAAGCAGGGCTATCAAACCGCGCACATCGGCAAATGGCACACCGGCACCGACTCTGGATGGGGGCGCGACTGGGATCATCAGATCGTGTGGAATCGTCCACTGCATCAGGACAACGCCGGCGCCTATTACCAGACTCAGATCACCAGCATCGATGGCGAGGAGCAGACCATCGAAGGCTATCCGGCGGACAACTACACGCAGTGGTCGCTCGATTACATCCATGGCAAAAACCGCGATGCCACGAAGCCGTGGTATCTCTGGCTCTGCTACGGCAGCATTCACGGTCCCTCGACACCGGCGAAACGCCACAAGGGCAGCTACAAGGACGAAGAGGTGCCTGTTCCCGCCGACATCTTCCCGCCGCGCGAGGGCAAGCCAGGCTATCTCAATAACACGCAGATGTGGGTGCAAGGTCCTGACGGCCATCCGGTGGTCGGGAAAGGCGGGGAGCGGTCCGCCAAGAAACAAAACGGGCAGCGTTTCGATAGTTGGGTGAGGCAGGTGAACGAATGCGTGCCGGCCATCGACGAAGGTATCGGCAAGCTGGTCGCCGCCCTGAAGGAAACCGGTCAGTATGACAACACGGTCATCATTTACACAGCCGACCAGGGCTTCGCGATGGGTGAGCACGGCTTCCGCACCAAGCTCGCGCCTTACGACGCGAACTACCGCTCGCCCTTCATTGTCAGCATGCCGTCACGCTTCGCCACGGGACAGTTCTGCGATGTATCCGTCAATGGCCCTGATCTCGTCGCCACTTTCCTCGCCCTCGCCGGTGTGCAGGTGCCGTGGGCGGTGCACGGGCGCGATCTGACGCCGCTGCTTGAAAAACCTGACGCGCCCTGGCCGCACGCCTGTTACTACGAAAACATGGGAAACGAATACGGCTCCAAGGTCACTCAGACCATCCTGACCGGCGCCAAACAGGACAGCAATCACGGCGTGCCGCTCTACTCCGCCGTCGTGCAGGACAAGTTCAAGTTCGTCCACTATCTCGACGGCAAGTCCGGCGAAGAGCTTTACGATCTCAAAAACGATCCCGATGAGCTCAGGAACCTCGTCGGCGACCCGGCGCACTCTGAGCGCGTCACAAAACTCCGTGAAGTGCTCAAGGCAGAGCTCAAGAAAACCGAAGCCGGTTTCGCGGACGCGGTGAAGTAGCGAATTTCGATCTGGAGCAGTCCGCGCACAATGTTCCTGGCGGGAGCAGGGGAATTTGATTTTCCTCCTTCCATGCTCCTCTGTGCCCACTGTGGTTGGAGACCGGAATCCGACCGTTATTCTCCAATGGAAGCCATCCGTCCAACCCACGTCGAGGTGAACCTCGACGCCATCGCACAGAATTTTGACGCCATCCGCGCTCACGTCGGTCAGGCTGAGGTGATGCCGGTGGTGAAGGCGAACGCCTACGGTCACGGCATCGTGGAAGTCTCCCGGCATCTCGTCGGGCATGGTGCGACTTGCCTCGGGGTTGCACTGCTGGAGGAAGCCGTGGCGCTGCGGCAGGCGGGCATCGCGGTACCGATTCTCGTTTTCGGTGGCGTGGCGACGCGGCAGATACCGCGGTTCATCGAGAATGATCTGATGATGGCGGCTTCGTCCATCGACAAGATGCGTCAGATCGACGAAGCGGCAGCAGCGGCGAAGAAAAAAGCGCGGGTGCATTTGAAGATCGACACCGGCATGGAGCGTATCGGCGTGCATTGGTACAGCGCGAAGAAGCTGCTGGAGGCCAGTCTGACCTTCGCAAATGTCGAAGTGGCGGGCATCTACTCGCACTTCGCGAGTTCAGATGCGGAGGAGCTTTCCATCGCGAAGGAGCAGCTCTCGCGTTTCCTTGAGGTGCTCGAGTTTTATCCGAAGCGCGGATTGAAAGTGCCGCAGCGGCATATCGCGAACTCCGGCGGCATTTTGCAGCTTTCCGAGAGCCATCTCGATCTCGTGCGTCCCGGTATCATGCTTTATGGCGTCTATCCGTCACGTGAAACGGCGCGCACGATTTCTCTCATGCCGGCACTGGCTTGGAAGTCGGAAGTCGTGTTCTTCAAGGTCGTGCAACCGGGCCGTCCTGTGAGTTACGGCGGCAGTTGGCGCAGTGACCACCTCGTGCGCGTCGTGACCGTTCCCGTGGGCTATGGCGATGGCTACTTTCGTGCATTGTCAGATCGAGGCGAGGTGCTCATTCGCGGTCAACGTCATCCGATTGTTGGTCGTGTGTGCATGGACCAGTTCATGGTGAACCTCGAATGGGGCACCGCCTACAATGGCGATCTTGTGACCATCATTGGTCGCGAAGGTGATGAAACGATCACGGCACAGGACGTGGCCGATTGGGCAGGAACGATCCCGTACGAGGTGCTGACCAACATCAACGCACGCGTGCCGCGGGTGTTTGTGTAGAATCATTTCGCACAGTCACCAGTGCGGGATGCTTGATTCACACCGCCCGTTCAAGCTTTTCGTCAATGCGTGCGACGAGGGTGTCGAGCAGTTCGCTGTTGCCGAAGCGTTCGACGACACCGGCGAGGAAGCCTTCGATGATGAGCTTGCGGCTTTCGTTGTCGCTGATGCCACGAGCCTTGAGATAGAAGAGCTCTTCGTCGCTGATCGGGCCGCTCGTGGCGCCGTGGCTGCATTTGACCTGATCGGCGTTGATTTCGAGGCCGGGCAGGGAAGTGGCTTCTGCCTCGTCACTGTTGAGCAGGTTCCGGCAGGTCTGGTAGGCGTCGGTGTAGTGTGCGCCTTCATCGACGATGATAAGGCCGCTGAAAATGCTGCGAGACTTGCCGTAGAGGGCGTTCTTGTAGAGCAGGTCGCTCGTGGCGTGCGGAGCCTTGTGGCGTTGCAGCGTGCGCTGATCAACGATCTGATCGCCGATCGGCAGTGAGACACTGAGCATGTCGCTGCGGGAGCCTTCACCAACGAGGTCGCTGACGCTCTCGCTGCGGCTGAAGGAGGCGCCAAGCTGCACCTGGAAGCTCTTGACGCTGGCGTCGCGTCCGGCGGTGATGCTGGAGAGATGCAGCGCCTGCGCGTCATCGGCGAGTTCCTGGCAGGCCGCGTAGGTGATCTTGCTGCCGCTGCCGCCGACAAGATCGGCGATGGCAATGCTGAGACCGCCTTCACCTTCGAGGCTGCGGTAATGATCAACGACACTGACCTGCGCATTGTCCTCCGCCACGACGAGCGTGTGCGGGAAAATGGCGGCGTGGTCGCCGACGACCCAGTGGAAGACTTCGACGGGCTTTTCGATGACGACGTTTTTCGGCACGATGATGACCGTTCCCGCTTTGACATGCGCGAGGTGCAGCGCGGCGAACTTGGCGGAACCGAGCGGCAGATCACCCTTCATGAAGTGATGTTGGAGCACATCGGCGTGTGTTTTGAGCGCTTCGGCAAAGCTGACGCAAACCACCCCGGCGGGCAGATCTGCGGTGTCAGACTCGACGAGCGTGTCATTCACGAACACGAAACGCGCCGCACGGTCCTTGAGTCCTGTGGTGGCCGCGAGCGCGGCCTGGGACTGCCCAGGTGTCGGTGCCTTGGCGGGTGAATGATCGGCGAGTTCGATCTTCTTCGCGCTCGAGTAGCGCCAGTTTTCCTCTTTGATTCCGGGAAGCGGCAGCGACTGGAACTCGTCCCATGCGGCTTCAGAACGCGCGTGAAACCAGCCGGGAGCGGTGGATTCCTCACGTGCTGGAGCGATGATTTCGAGACCGGAAGGCGCGGTTGATTCGGGGGTTTGAGACACAGGAATGGACGTGTTTTTGGACGCGGGGACAATTGCGGCTGACATGGCGAACGGTGAGTTGCTGGCGTGGGTGGATCAGCCGACGCTGCCTTCCATTTCGAGGTCGATGAGGCGCTTCAACTCGACGCTGTATTCCATCGGGAATTCCTTCACGAGATCGTTGATGAATCCGTTCACGCTGAGGCTCATCGCCTCGGCCTCAGTAAGGCCGCGCTGCATGAGGTAGAAGATCTGGTCGGCGCTGACCTGACTAACGCTGGCCTCGTGCTGGGTGGCATGCTGGTTGCCGCGCACGGAAATGGCGGGGTAAGTGTCGGTGCGGCTGTTCGGGTTGATGAGCAGCGCGTCGCACTCGGTGTTGTTTTTGCAGCCCTTGAGATGCTTGGGGATGTGGACGAGGCCGCGGTAGGTGCTGCGTCCTTCGCCGATGGAGATTGACTTGCTGATGACGTTGCTGGTGGTGTCGTCGGCAGCGTGGACCATCTTTGCGCCAGTGTCCTGATGCTGGCCGCTGTTCGCCAGAGCAATGCTGATGACCTCACCACGGGCGCGTTTGCCCTTCATGATGACGCCTGGATATTTCATGGTGAGTCGGCTGCCGATGTTGCAGTCGATCCACTTCACCTCGGCGTCCTCATGGGCGATGCCGCGCTTGGTGACGAGGTTGAAGACGTTGCTGCTCCAGTTCTGCACGGTCACATACTGGATCTTCGCGCCCTTCATGGCGACGAGCTCGACGACGGCGCTGTGCAGCGTGGCGGTTTCAAACTTCGGCGCGGTACAGCCTTCCATGTACATTACTTCACTGCCTTCGTCAGCAATGATGAGCGTGCGCTCGAACTGGCCGAACTGCTCGCTGTTGATGCGGAAGTAGGCCTGCAGCGGGTGGCTCACTTTCACGCCCGGCGGGACATAGATGAACGAGCCGCCGGAGAATACGGCGCTGTTGAGGGCGGAGAATTTGTTGTCTCCGGTGGGGATGACTTTGCCGAACCACTTGCGGAAAATCTCAGGATGCTTGTGGAGGCCCTCGGTGCTGTTGACGAAGATGACGCCCTGTTCCTCGACGGCGGCCTTGATGTTCGAGTAGGCGGCCTCGGAGTCGTATTGCGCTTCGACACCCGCGAGGAACTTGCGCTCCTGCTCGGGAATGCCAAGACGGTCGAAGGTCTTCTTCACATCGTCGGGCACGTCGTCCCACGAGCGCTTCGGCTTCTGTCCGTCGCTGAGATAGTAGCGAAATTCGTCGAACTTGATGTTCTCGAGGTCCTTCGTTGCCCAATGCGTCGGCATGGGCTTGTCCTGGAAGACCTTGAGCGCCTTATGGCGGAATTCGCGGATCCAGTCGGGATCGCCCTTCACGTCGGCGATGAAGTCCACGGTCTTCTCGGTGATGCCGAAGCCAGAGTTGAACTTGTTGCGCTCCGGGAAGGTGAAGTTCCCGGTATTGTCAGCCTTGATGTCGGAGATGTCGTTGGCGACGGGTTCTGGGGCGGTGACCATGATATTGGAAAGTTGAGGATTCAGATGCGCTTACGCCGCGACCGGGAGTTCCTCGTGGACCCAGTCATAGCCCTTCTCTTCGAGCTCGAGGGCGAGCTCCTTACCGCCGGTTTTGACGATGCGGCCGTCTTTGAGGACGTGGACGATGTCGGGCTGGATGTAATTGAGCAGGCGCTGGTAGTGCGTGATGACGAGGAAGCCGCGGTTCTCGCTGCGCATGGCGTTCACGCCGCGCGAGACGATCTTGAGCGCATCGATGTCGAGACCGGAGTCGGTTTCGTCGAGGATGGCGTACTTCGGTTCCAGCATCATGAGCTGGAGGATTTCGTTGCGCTTCTTTTCGCCGCCGGAGAAGCCTTCGTTGACGCTGCGGCCGGTGAAGCTGCGGTCCATCTCCAGCGCGTCCATGCGGGCGTAGAGTTGCTTGTAGAATTTCACGGCGTCGATGTCCTCGCCCTTCGGCTGGCGGGCTTTCAAGGCGGCGCGCAGGAAGTTGGCGTTGCTGACGCCGGGGATTTCGTGCGGGTATTGGAAGGCGAGGAAGAGACCGGCACGGCTGCGCTCATCGACGGCCATGTCGAGAATGTTCACGCCGTCGAGCAGGACCTCGCCGCCGGTGACTTCGTAGTCTTCGTGGCCGCAGAGGACTTTGCTCAGGGTGCTCTTGCCGGAGCCGTTCGGGCCCATGATGGCGTGGACTTCACCGGGGTTGATCGTGAGGTTCAGGCCTTTGAGGATTTCGCGGCCGGGGATCTGGGCGTGGAGGTCTTTAATTTGAAGCGACATGGAAGGGGATGGGGGATGAGAGATGAGGGATTACTTCGCGGCGCAGGCGCTGCAGGTGCCGTGGATGGCGAGTTCGGTGCGGGCGATTTTGGTGCCGGCGGGGAGATTCCAGAACTTGGCGGGATCGAAGTCGGCGGCGGGATGCGCGTCGATGACCTTGCCGCATTTTTCGCAGTGGAAATGGACGTGCTCGTGGAGGTTCGCGCAGTAGCGGGACTGGCCACGTTCAAGGTGGACCTGCTTGATCAGCCCGGCGGAGGTCAGGTGGTCAAGGCAGTTGTAAACGGTGGCCAGGGAGATGTGCGGGGAGCGGCTTTTCACCCGGTCCAGAATCTCGTAGGCGGTCGGGTGGTCCGTGGATCCTGCCAGCACGTCGAAGACCTCACGGCGGTGCGGGGTCAGGCGGACGTCCGAGCCCAGCACGGCCAGACGGCAGTCCAGACCGGAGGGTTTGGCGGGAATGCGTGGGGTGGAGGGAGGCATACGAATTTAGAATTAGAATGATTCTAACTGCATTGGGTGCGGCCCTTTGGCAAGGGCGGATGCCGGTTTACCCAAAATTTCTTCCTCCAGACCACGCCAAAACATCCCTGGCATGCTACTCCTCCTGCATGACCCGAGCCCACGCCGAAGACCTCCCTTGGACCACGCAAAATTCCCCGAAGGCCAAGTATGGCCTCGCCCGGCGGGCCCTTTCCATCGCTGCTGGTGGGCAGAAGGATGTCGGCACCTGGGGCAGCGGGCATCCCTTCGACCTCGAAATCCACCGCCTCCCGCCGGGGAAGATCAATTTCCCGCTTCACGAGCATTCCGCGCAGTGGGAGGCCTATTACATCCTGAGCGGCAGTGGCCAGGTCCGCACGCCAAAGGGCAAGGAGGCGATCAAAGCCGGCGACTACCTCGTCTTTCCGCCCGGCGAGGCGCATCAACTCATCAACAACGGCTCCGAAGACCTCACCTTCATCGTCATCGCCGACCAGCCGCAGGCGGATGTGATCCACTACCCCGACTCCGGCAAATGGATGACCAAGCCGCAGCGCAAGTGCTTCGAAATGACCGAAACCGACTACTTCAAGGGTGAGGAGTAGGCCAATCGGCGCACAACCATTCTGATTTCGCAGACGGAAAATGCGGTCATGCTTTGGCATGATGAAACCAACCACGCTCCTTGGGATCTGCCTGCTCCTCGCCGCCTGCGCCCAGCCTCAGGTGTCGAATGAGGAAGTCGCCGCCTTCGCGCCGGTTCGCACCGTGCTCGAAACGAACTGCGTTCACTGCCACGGCGACAACCGCCTCTCCACCATGCCGCCGATCAATGACACGCACGCGCTGTCGAAGCTCATCGGCTCCCATTGGATCGTGCCTGGCAAACCGGAGGCGAGCCGCTTCTATCAGGTCGTCACTTTCCCCGATGAAATCCCCGGCGCGATGCCACCCAGCGGCCACGCCATTCCGACGCACGATGTACGTGTCCTGAAACAATGGATCAAAGACGGCGCCAACGTGCCGGCGCATAACATCAAGATGGCTCCGAAAGGCCCGTTACCGCGCTCGATCTGATTCAGGTGCTTGCTCTGCCTCGCCCGTGCGCCAGTTCGCGCAGGAGGTCGATCTGAATCTGCTGTACCTCCATCAGCTTCGTCGTGTGCTGATGCAGGAGGTAGTCCATCTTTTCGTGCAGATGACGGATTTCGAGTTCCGCCTTGAGGTTCACCTTGTAGTCCCCTTCCGCGCGCTGGCGATCTCGCGCCTCCTGCCGGTTCTGACTCATCATGATCACAGGCGCCTGCAGCGATGCCAGAAACGACAGCATCAGGTTCAGCAGGATGAACGGATACGGATCAAACGGCCGCGCCAGCAGCACGCCGGCGTTGATCGCCATCCATGCCATCAAAAACGCGCAGAAGAGAATGATGAACGTCCAGCTTCCGCCGAAGTCCGCGATCTTGTCCGCCAGCCGCTGGCCAAAGGTGAGCTGCTGCTCCTCCTCCGTCTCGGAGAGCGGGCGTTCGCTCAGCACCTCATGCTTGTGCAGGCTGTCCACGACCTCTTCGTCCAGTCGCGTCAAATCACCCACCTGGGTCTCCAGCAGATTGCGCACATACTCGAGCCGCGCCGCATTGACGGCGCTGACGCTCAGGAGCGACTCCTCGGTCAGCTCCGGATGATGCTTGCGTAGCGTTTCCACAATGCTGGGCCGCAACTCCCGCAGCAGGATGAGTTTGGACAGGGGATGCGACTTGCCGGTAATGGCGCACACGCCTTGAGGGGATGCCTTTGTTCGTGAGGATTCCATGCGCGACAATACGCATTCGCGGCAATCCTCACTCGCGATTTTCGATTCCTGATTACACTCGCCGCCCCCATGTTCCGAATCCGCTATCCTGAAGATCTGCCCATCACGGCCCGCCGTGAGGAGATCGTCGCGACGATCCGGAACCATCAGGTCGTCATCCTCGCGGGTGAAACCGGCTCTGGAAAAACCACGCAGCTTCCGAAGATGTGCCTGGAGGCGTTTCCTGACGCGCGCGGCATGATCGGCTGCACGCAGCCTCGTCGCGTCGCGGCGATGAGCGTGTCCAAACGCGTCGCGGAAGAGCTGACGGTGCCGTGGGGGCGCGAAGTTGGTTGCAAGATGCGCTTCAACGATGACACCACGCGGGACACGCGTGTGAAGTTCATGACGGACGGCATCCTGCTCGCCGAAATCCAGAGCGATCCGCTGCTGCGATCCTACTCCGTGCTCATTCTCGATGAAGCGCACGAACGCTCGCTCAACATCGACTTCCTGCTCGGCTATCTCGTCGGACTGCTGAAAAGGCGGCCCGATCTGAAGCTGATCGTCACCTCGGCCACGATCGACACCGAGGCATTTTCGCAGGCGTTCGGTGGCGCACCGATCATTGAAGTGTCCGGACGCACTTACCCGGTCGAAATCCGCTACGCGCCGCTCGCAACCGGTGAAGACGACCTTGGCTTCATCGATGGAGCCGTCGCCGCGGTCGAAAACGCGCTCATCGAAACGAACGACGGCGACGTGCTTGTCTTCATGCCCACCGAGCGCGACATTCGCGACACACGCGATCTGCTCGATGGTCGTCTCGGACGCGGCTTCGACGTTCTCGCGCTCTACGGCCGCATGCCCGCCGCGGAGCAGCAGCGTATCTTTTCACCGGGACCGAAGCGTCGCGTCGTCATCGCCACGAACGTCGCCGAAACCTCCATCACCATCCCGCGCATCGCCGTCGTCGTCGACACCGGCCTTGCGCGCATCAGCCGCTACAATCCGCGCACGCGCACGAAGCGCCTGCCTGTCGAGGCCGTCTCGCAAAGCAGCGCCAACCAGCGCGCCGGTCGCGCCGGTCGTGTGCGCGAAGGCCTGTGCATCCGCCTCTACGACCTCGAGGACTTCGCCAAACGCGACCGCTTCACCACGCCGGAAATCCAGCGCGCAAACCTCGCCGAGGTCATCCTGCGCATGAAGGCCTTCGGGCTTGGCGAGATCGAAACCTTCCCCTTCATCAATCCGCCCGTCAGCGCCGCGATCCGCGCCGGATACGAACTGCTGCACGAACTCGGCAGCCTCAACGACACGCACGAGCTCACACCGCTCGGCCGTGATCTTGCCAAACTGCCGCTCGATCCCACGCTCGGCCGCATGCTGCTGCAGGCGCGTCATGAAAAGGCGTTGCCCGAGATGCTCATCATCGCCGCAGGGCTCAGCGTGCCCGATCCGCGCGAACGCCCTGAGGAAAAACGCGAGCTCGCCAACGCCGCGCACAAGGCCTTCGCCGCGCCCGATTCGGACTTCCTTTCGCTGCTCAAGATCTGGAACGCATCGCCCGAACCTACCGGCAACTCACGCAACGCCCTGCGCAAGTTCTGCAAACAGAACTTCCTCTCCTTCACCCGCATGCAGGAGTGGCGCGACATCTGGAAACAGCTCTGCGATGCTTTCAGCAATGATCTGCGCGAAAAAACGCCGCCGGCACGCGACGACGCCATTCATCGTTCGATTCTCGTCGCACAGCTCGGTCACATTGCGCTCAAGGAGGAACGCAATACCTACAAGGCCGGCGGCAACCGCCTTGTCACCATCTTCCCCGGCTCGAATCTCTACGAACGGCGCGAGAAGAACTCCAAACCGAAGCCGGGGCAGGAAAAATCGAAACAGCCCGCATGGATCGTCGCGGGCGAAATCGTGCACACCTCGCAGCTCTTCGCACGCACCGTCGCCAAGGTGCTGCCGGAGTGGATTGCCGAACTCGGCGCGCATCTGTGCACGTTCAAGCACAGCGAGCCGCATTGGAATGAGAAGGCCGGTCGCGTCACCTGCATCGAACGCGTGATGCTGCACGGCCTGGAGATCACGCGGCGTTCCATCGACTTCCTGAAGGTGGATCCCGTCGCCGCCACGCAGCTCTTCATCCGCGGTGCCCTGATCGATCATCAAGACACTCCCATCACGCTGCGCTTCTACGCGCAGAACAACGCGCTGCGGCAGAAGATTGAAACGATGCTCACCCGCGTGCGCAGCAACCGCGTTTATGCCGTCGAGGAACGTCTGTTCCGCTTCTACGACACGCGATTGAAAAACATCTCGTCGATCCATGACCTCAATCGTGTCGTCAAAGAGCGCAGCGAGACCGATCCGAAGTTTCTCTGCGCCACCGAGCATGATCTGACCGCCGGCGAGGACTTTGAGGCGGACTTGCAGCAGTTCCCGGATCAGGTCGCCATGGCCAACACCGTCCTGCCCGTCGCCTACCACTACAAGCCGGGCGAAGAACACGATGGCGTCACGGTCAAGGTTCCGCTGCAGCTCGCATCGCATCTCACCAGCGGACAGGTGCAGTGGATGGTGCCCGGCATGCGCGAGGAAATCGCCAACACCCTGCTGCGTGCGCTGCCGAAGGTCATTCGCCGCGATCTGATGCCCATCGATCCCAAAGCGCGCGAAATCGCCGCCGACTTCGATCCTGGTCGCGAAGATTTCTTCACAGCGCTCGCCGATTTCATCACGCGTCGCTTTCGCATCCACGTCAAAGCCGAGGACTGGCCCCCGCAAAGCCTTCCCGCGCATCTTCAGCCACGTGTGGAGGTGCTCGATCCGAAAAAGAACACCGTCGTCACCGCCGGACGCGATCTCGATGCCATTCGCAGCACCGTCGAAAAACAGCAGCATCTCAATTCGAACGCCTGGGAGAAGATGCTGCCGCGTGTCGAACGCTTTGCGCTCAAATCCTGGAGCTTCGGTGATCTGCCTGAAACCATCGTGGTCGAACACATCGGCACAGCGCCCGTTCTTGGTCATCTCGGCCTCGCGCTGCGCGATGGCGAGGTCGATGTGCGCCTGTTCCGCACCGCGCACGAAGCCGCACGCGAAACTCCCGCCGCCGTGCGCAAGCTTGCCGAGAACTTGTTGGGCAAAGACATCGCCTGGCTGTGGAAAGAACTCCGCTCCATCGGTTCGACCTCCACCAAGCCGCAACAACCTGCCTCATTTCAAGCCGCGCTCACCCAACTCACCGCCGCCGCGCCGATAGGCAGCGCCGATCAGCTCCAGCAGCACGCGCACGAGCACATCCTCGCCCACCTGCTGCGCCTGCAACCGCCGTTTCCGCTCACGGAGAAGCGCTTCAAAACCCTCTGCGAAACTTTCCGCCGCGATCTCCCCGCCGTCACGCATCGCGTCAAAACGCTCTTCAACCAGATCCACGACCTGCGCTCCAAGCTCCTCGCCCTGCCGAAGCGCTATCCCGGACTCGAAGCTGATCTCAAACGCCTCATTCCCGACGATCTCCTCGCCCAAACGCCGCACGATCAGCTTCAGCACCTGCCGCGTTACTTGAAGGCCATTCAGATCCGCAACGAACGCTGGCGGAACAATCCCGCCAAAGACGCCGACAAGGCGCTGCTCATCTCCGACTTCGACGGCTGGCAGTCCCACGTCCCCAAATCCCAGCACGAAACCTTTCGCTGGATGATGGAAGAATACCGGGTGCAGGTTTTCGCCCAAGAACTCGGCACCGCCCAACCCGTAAGTGTGAAGCGGCTGGAGGCGTTGTGTACTTAATGACAGGGAGGCTGAGAACGAGGCAGTCGCCAAATACGTCCCTTGGTTTCGTCGTACTTGATGCCCGGAGATGTAATCGAATGGGGCGGGCCATTTTGAAGTATTTCTCGCCATTTTTGCCAGCCCCTCCGCTCCATCTTTCGCCCTGAAGTCCCCTTGCTTTTTAAAGTCCATCTATTTTCGGTTATTATCATGCGGTCCTCCACTGGAATGTCGCCATCCAAATAAACTACCGACACTTCGTTTGGGGTATAAACATAATTCACCCTGGCCCAAGGACAGGCATTTGTAGCCTCGCGTTCGATCCAGTCATTGACCTGAATTTTTGGTGACTCATTCATAAAGCAAAAAAACTTAAAACGGCCCCCCCAATTTTATCCTGTTGAACAATCCTTTCAGGAGACCTATAGCGCCTGTCACGAAAGTTCTTCATCCAGACTCCTTTGCCTGTACTTCCATACTGTATTGGTAAACAAAAGAGCGTCGGCGTCTTCGGTTTTACTGCTCAAATGCGAATTCTCTTGGTTTCGGTATTTTGCGAAACGTTTTCCACTATTTATGTCGACCACGAGTTGACGGTCTTCTGGATCAATGTCTTGGAACTTACAGACGTGCGGGTACAACCGCATTACTTCATCAAGCTCCTCAGCCCTGCGCATTATTCGAAGCTCCGCCATGTATTCGACAAATGCTTGGCGTATAACCGATTTAGAGTGTCGGAGGAACTTCGTATCGAGTATTTGTAAATTTGTGCCCATCTGAGCCAAAATATGGGCAAAATCATATACGACACTGCGTGCATCCGTTTGAGTGTCTTGAGGCGGTTCAGAGGAGCCAAACAGGCGATTTAAGAAAGCAAGCATATCGGGTTGAACTGGTGTTGTTCTATTCGTTAAGCCGCCTTCGCCGTCCTCACACGTGGCGCGCTTTCGGAAACACCGTCCGGCAGCCTGACTGGCCATTGCTTGAGCCTGCCATCCACACACAAACTCACCACGCCAACGCAAGGCGGATATTTTTGCGGTTTGGCGAGAATCACGAACTCCGGCCCCATGTGCGACACGTCATGCCGGACACCGTCGATCTCGAGAAACATCTGCACGGTGGCGCTGTAGCCGGTCTTCGGCGAGGATGAGCGGATGGTGTTTGATTCCATGGAGCAAAAAGCGCTGGCCTATGCCGCGAGCCGCCATGCTGAACTGGGCGACAATCTCGGCTTTGGCGTGGATGGTAGCGTGTGGCTCCTGCACAGCAAGGATCGAAATCATCCCTGGGCGGCCAAGTTGTTCCGAGCCACCAAGCCCTACGAGCGTGAGCGTGACTGCTACCTGCGCCTTGCTGAATCCAACGTGGAGTCCATCCGCGGTTTCGCCATTCCGGCCTCCCTACCTGCTCGATTTCGCCGGAGCCCTTCTGGACGAACCGTTCGACTTCAACGACGAAACCTGGGAAGCCTGGGAGATGGACCGCATGGAGAAATTCGAAGATCGTTGGCCGGAGGTTCGCAAGGTCATGAGCGAACTGGAGTGGCTGGGCATCTACCTCTCCGACATGCACCCTGGAAACATCGCTTTCGAGTAAAGCTCACGCCGCCACATTGATCCGGCTCGTTCCACCCGCACCTGTGTGGTCAGACGTTCCTTGAGAAGATCCACGTGGGAGATCAAGCTGATCTCTTCCCTCGTGAGCGAAGCTTTTCCAACGCGCTCTCCAGCGCCTCCGAGTCCAGCGTGCCGAAGACTTCGTCAATGAAGAGCGAACCGATCGGGCGATGCCAGCTCGCTGAGGCCGAGAGCCAGTGTGAGGCTATTCATGCTCTCGATACGCCACGAACGGACGCATCTTGGATCATGGGCTGAACTGCACCGGCGTGCTCACCATCGCGCCGCGTTCGTCGGTGACGGTGATGAACCAGGTGTTCGCGTCAGCGGGCGGCTTCGGGGCGGTGATCTGATTGGTTTGGAGTGTAATGCCACCATTCATGTCCAGAAGCCCTGGGCCTATCGAGGCCGGGACGGCAACCCATCTGCGTTTGGAGCGCAGGCCATTGTCCACCGTGTAATGTAGTTCCGCTTTCGTCAGCTTGGTCAGGGGCTGACTGGTAAACCAAGCTTTTGCTTGATCTCCCTCGATTTTCGTCGCGTCAGCGACAGCAAGCGGATTACCACTGCGGCACCTGGAATCGATGAACAGTCCAATTTCTTGTGGTGCCCAGCCGGGCGGGTGGCCGTGCGACATCTTCACTTGGATGCGGATATTTTTTGCACCGGGGACGGCGTTGTAGCTCTTCATGTAGCTGTCGAGCACGTAATGGACGTCGTTGGTGCCGTTGACGAAGAAGATCGGCACACGGCAGCGCGGAAGCAGGCTGCCGGGATCGTATTCCTTCACCCACAGGGCGCGGTGTTCGGGATCGAGCTTGTCGATGCTGGGCTTCTGCACGGATTCGCCTTCATGGAGGAAGCCGCAGCCGTAAACGGGCACCGCGGCCTTGAAGCGATCGTCGAGCGACGCGACGAGGCAGGTCGTGTAGCCGCCCCAACTGATGCCGGTGACGGCGGTGTGCTCCGCATCGACCTCCGCGAAGCTGCGCAGCAGGGAATGCGCGCGCATCACGCTGGCGGCGGCGTGGAAGGGCCAGTCGTCGCTCGTGTCCGGGGTCAACACGCAGTCGAATTTCTCCGGATGACCATGCGCCGGACCGCCATTCGGCAGACGCGTGCGAGTGCCACGATGGCCGTTGCCGATGGCCATGCCGGTTTTCGGATCGAACTCCGGATCAGGCGGGCGCGAGCCGTTCAAATCCATCGCGATGGCTGCGTAGCCACGTTTTGCCCACAGATGCACCCAGTCGGCGAAGGCCGTGCCGCCACCGCCGTGAATGAGCACGACGCCGGGGAATTTGGTGCCCGGTTTGGCTTCGCCAATGGTGATGGGTGAGGCATAGAAGGCGAACACCTCCGTGTCGTGGCCCTGATACTTCTCCCCCGCGTAGGTCAGCGAATGGATTGGCTGATCCTGCCGCACCCATTTCATCGCAGGCACGTTGGTCTTGAGGGCATCGAGATCCCACGGTCCGACTTTTTCGGCAAAGAGCGAAGGACAGAGGGAGGAGAGGGAGAGGGCGGTCGCGAGGATCGGTGACTTCATGGCGGACCAGAAAACGCAGCCGCATGGGGATTTCAGCTTCAATTCCTGGGCTTGGGCTACAAAGTTGCTTCCATTCGAATGCCGAACCTGGCTAGCATGCACGCATGTTTCGTTCCTTTCGCAGTTATGCATCCGTATCTATGACACTCGGTATAGCGGGCTGGTGCGGTGCGGCGGAGCTGCTGGTGAAACACTACCCGCAGGCTGCGCGGTCCGGTTGCATGACCTGCCACGGGCAGATCGAGATGATCCGCGAGCCGGGATCGAAGATGCTGGATCAAATCATGGAGAAGGGTGCCAAGCTCGGCGATCCGGCGGGCTGCATCGTTTGTCATGGCGGCGACTCGAAGGCGCTGACGAAAGAAGCCGCGCACGCAGGGCCTGAGTTTTATCGCGATCCCGGCTCGCCATGGGTGAATGACAAAACCTGCGCTCAATGCCACAGCGAGCAGTGCGATGCGCAGTGGCGCAGCCTCATGATGACGGAGGCGGGCAAGATCCAGGGCACCGCATGGGCTTTCGGCGGACTTTCGGGTTACGAACATGTGTGGGCAAACTACGCGGTGCAAAATCCCAGCGATCCGCATGCACGCCACGGCACGGACACCTATCGGCAATACATGGAGCTGCTCAAAAAGCTCGAACCCGGCGTCTTCGTGGACAAACACGAGCCGTTGCCTGAGGCGCTCGGCTTTCAGGACCTCGCCAAGCTCAAAGACAAGCCCGAGCTGGCTGCCTTCACCTACATCCGCACCGAGTGCCAGCGCTGTCATCACGCCGTGAAAGGGCGCGAGGTGCGGGGCGACTTCCGTGGCATGGGCTGCTCCTCCTGCCACATCCCGTATGGCAATGAGGGCCTCTACGAAGGCGCGGACCCCAGCATCGCGAAGGACAAACCGGGCCACATGCTCGTGCACAGCATCCAAGGCACACGCGAGGCAAAAGTCACCGTGAACAAAGTCTGCTACTCCGGCGTGCCGGTGGAGACCTGCACCACCTGCCATGATCGCGGCAAGCGCATCGGCGTTTCGTTCCAGGGACTCATGGAAAGCGCCTACGAGTCGCCAGCCAGTGCCGATGGCAAAGGCCAGCCCGCGTTGCACACGAAGCACTACATCGCCATGCAGCAGGACGTGCATTACCAGAAAGGCATGAGCTGCCAGGACTGCCACGTCAGCAGTGATGTGCATGGGGACAACTTCCTCGCCGCGTCAAACCTCGCCGCCGTCCAAATCGAGTGCGCCGATTGCCACGGCACGCCGGACAAATATCCATGGGAGCTGCCGCTCGGCTTCATGGATGAGTTCGCTGAAAAGCCCGCCACCGGCCCTGGGCGCGGCCTTGCGCAGGAGCAGCTCAAACACACCCGCCAAGGCACCGTTCATGAAAAAAAGGACGGCTACCTCCTCACCGTGCGCGGCAATCCGTATGAAAACGTCGTGCGTGATGGCAACGAGGTCATCATCCACACCGCTGGCGGCAAAGACCTGCGTATCAAGCCGCTGAAACTCCTCTTGGAGCAAAATCTGCTCAGCCCCGCAGGCAAGACCGCCATGCTTCAGGTCAAAGGGCACCTCGACCGCATGGAGTGCTACACCTGCCACTCAAGCTGGACCCCGCAGTGCTACGGCTGCCACGTCACCATTGATTACACGCAGCCAAATCCGCACGACTACTATGACCTCGCTGCCAAGATGCAGGCACCCGGCCCCGGCAACGGCGGCAAGGAAGCCTTCGACTGGGTCGCCGCCGGTCGCAAACACGCCGAGCCCGCGCACCGCACCGATCGCGGCGAAAGCGGCTACCCCACCATCATTCCCGGCAAAATCAGCGAGCAGCGCAGTTACACCCGCTTTGAGGACATCATCCTCGGTGTGAATGGCGAAGGCCGCATCAGTCCGCTCGCCCCTGGTTGCCAAGTCAGCGCCACCATCATCGGCCCCGATGGCAAACCCATCATCACCAATCACATCTTCCGCACCCCAGCAGACACCGAAGGGGGCGGCAGCAAAGGCCAGCTCAGCATCGACATGAGCCCCACGCAGCCGCACACGACGACGAAAAACGCCCGCAGTTGCGAATCCTGCCACACCAGCGAGAAGGCTCTCGGCTACGGCATCGGCGGCGGCAGGCTCACGCGGCCCTGGAATGAGAAACACATCGTCGATCTCGAAACCGCCAACGATAAAACCATTCTCAGCCGCAACGCCAAAGTGCAGATGGAGGCCATCGAAGGCCTGGAGCACGACTGGAGCCGCATCGTCACTGAAGACGGCGTGCAGGTGCAAACCGTTGGTCACCACTTCAAACTCTCCCGCCCGCTCAACAACGCCGAACGCACCAAAATGAGCCGCCAGGGTGCGTGCCAAGCCTGCCACCAAACCCTGCCTGAAAAAGACCTCGCCGTCAGCCTCCTCCACCACGTCGCCGCCGTCACCGGCCAGATCCCGAAGAGCGGAGCCGAGCACGATGCGCTGCTCTCGAAGATCCTGCTCACCTCCGCGTGGTCACAGGTCGGCGTGGCGGCGCTGCTGCTCGGTGGAACGGGCTTTGGCGTGTGGAGATGGCGGCGGAAGCGGGGCTCGTTGTAGGCCGGGACCAAGACTCGGCAGATCAGGAGATTTTGTCCGCACGGGAGTGACTGGAATACGGCTGACTGGTGGGCTGGCGTACTATTTGTAACTGGCAGGCTGCTCTTGAACGATCGAACTGCGGAAGTGCGCGGCGGCGGCACGCGACTCGTCGGAGCTTCCATCTGGGGTTTCGGGAAGGATGCAGTCCTTGGAGATGAATGCAGCATGCTCGCTCTCAGGTAGCGGAAGGCCAGGAGGCGTGATGGCTTCACCGGCTTTTTCACGGGCAGCGCAGGCATGATTCAGTTCCAGGAGGAACTCCAGCACGCCCACTGATTTCGTCATGCCATAGGCAGCGCGCACAGCAGCATCCAGCTTTTCTTGGGCATCTCGCAGCGGGTTCGCCCCAGGGTCTTCGAGCGTGCGGTAAAGGTCACGAAGAGAGTAGTCCATCTTCTTCATGAGCTCATGGCGGAGACCTCGCAGAGCCAGAGATGCAGCGGCCACGGCACCGATCTGCTTCTTGGTCGGGCTTTGCGGCCAGGGGAAGGTATTGAACACCGTGTCACTGGTATAACGGAACGTTCCCGCGAGTGTCGAGCAGCGGGCATTGAACCAAAGCCAGTGGCAGTCTGACTGTAAGACACCGTAGCTGTAGTCGTCTGCCAAAGGAAACGCGATGACGGTATTATCTGGATTGATCTCACTGCTGATGAATTCAAAAATCGGGCGCTTCGTCACCCGCGAGCAAGCGACATATCGCGGCACGCTGCGCACGGCATTGATGGTTCCGGGTTGGTAATCACGAAATTGCCACCAGCGCTCGGCCACGCGAGTCCAGCGTGTGGTCGTTTTGCCTGTCTTTGCTTTTTCCTTCTCCGCATGAGCCAGCACATCGGGCATGACGTGGGCTTTTACATGCTCGAAAGCACGTTCAAAGGAGCGGGCGTAAAAGATGTCGTTCTGCCCGAAGTCGATGATCCAGCGCGATGGCCTGCCCAGTTCCACAAGGTCACGACCAATCATGTATGGCCGCAGGCATTGTGAAAGCTTCGGCTGATTCAATACCCATTCAGCCGCTTGCTCAGGCGTGATCATAAAGCCTTCGTGGAATGGATACTGACCAACGAAGACTTTCTTCGGCACTTGATTCCCAATCAGATCAACTGCTTTGCTCACATCAAGCCCCGCCGAAAGCGAAGGCTGAATCTCATCCAGGTCCTCCAGCTTCCACGGATCATTCTCGTTATCTCCGAGCTGTGTTTGCAGCAGCTTCTTGCCAGGTTGCAGCCCCTTCACCCAATTCACGATGCTGACATGCACAGCAGCATCACCGGACCAAACTTGCGTAGAGATTGCCTCGGTGATCGTGCCACCATTGGCGACGATGTGGTCCAAGCTTGCCTCTCGCCCTTCATTTTGACGGATTGTATTCGTGCCGACGAGACCAGCGCGTCCGCCCGCATCCAGCACATCGTGCGCGATGCGGAACCAATGCGTGCAGAAATCAGCCATCTTCGGCACACCGGGGAAGCGGGCATAGAGCCGGTTCACATACTCGTAGCCATGCTCGTTGGCGATGTAGCGTGAGCCGAGGTAGGGCGGATTGCCAATAATCGCATCGGCCTTGGGCCATTCAGTGAACAAGGCGTCAGCGCAGACGATGTTCTTGTCGAGGTTATCCAGCGGCAGCGGCTGCTCCAGCACGAGGAGGCCATCGGACTCCTCCAGTTTGGCGGACTCGCGCACTTCCTGCTCTTTGGCGAGCATGAGCGTGACCTTCGCCAGTTCCACGGCGAAGGGCATGACATCCAGTCCGTAAAACTGGTGGATGGAAACGGCGGTTTCCAGCGGCTCACCTTTGCTGATCTCGGACAGGCGCAGCAGAATCTCGCGCTCCAGACGTTTCAGCTCACGATAGGCCACATAGAGAAAATTGCCGGAGCCGCAGGCCGGATCGAGCACGCGGTAGAGGCGCAGATCACGCAGCACTTCCTTGAGCTGGCCGACTTTGCCCCATGCCTTCGTCATGCGTTCGCGCCAGGGCCGCACAATGGTAGGGCCGACGACTTTTTGAATGTCGAACTCACTGGTGAAGTGCGCACCGAAGGCGTGACGTTCGTCACGTCCGCTTTCGCTGCCATCATCCATGCTGGCTTGGAACAGCGTGCCGAAGATTTCCGGCTTCACCATGCTCCAGTCGAAGTCGGAGGCCTGCTCCAAAATGGTGATCTCGTGTTTGCTGAGGTCCAGTGCATCAATGTCAGCGAACAGGCCGCCATTGAAATACGGCACGCCTTGGAAGCGGCCTCCAGGTGCGGGCTTCTCATTGTTCATCTGGCGGAAAAGTCCGCCGATGAGATCAAAGGTGCTCACCTTGTGCTCGCCACATTCCTTGATCAGACGGCTGAGGATGAAGTCGGGCAGGAGGCCCATGTCCTCAGACACCAGCCCGACGAGCAATTGCAAGACGAAGCGCTGGGCACGCGCACGATCCTCACCGCGTTTCAACAGGGCGCGGAACAGCTCGGCGAGCTTCGCTGCAGCCTTGCGGGTGACTTCCACGCGATTGTTTTCAAACAGCGGCTTCTGCTCATGCGGCAGCAGAAAGGCCAGCGCACTCCAGCGCTGCGGCAGGCCCCCTAGTTTGATCTTATCGACAGGATCAAAGAGCTGCTGATTGAAATCATAGATCCAGAACTCATCGAAGTTGCACAGCACCACATAAGGCGGGCGGTGCGGAACGATATGCGTCCAGTAGTCGAACGCTTGGTCGTAATGCCGCTCCAGTTTCACGCCGCGTGACTTCATCTCAAACAGCACCCGCTGCGGCCAGAGCAGGTCGGCGAAGTTCTTCCCCTTCGCGCCGGAACCTTTGGCGATGCGGTGCTCATGCGTCGCTCCCGCCTGTTGGGTGCCCTCATGTCCGAATGCCCTGAACAAAGCATTGAGGTAGATGGGAGCCTCCCCCTTTTCATCCCCCTTGAGCTGACGCGCAAAGGTGATGAAGTCGCCGAGACGTGTTGGCAGTTCAGGGGCAGTAATCGACATCGGACACCCTTAACAACCTCTGGGGACTTGTCTCAAGCTTTCCCTTTCTTGCCCTTGAACCACCCCAAAAATAATCATTGCCAGAACCGGGGCCGGTCTGGCAGCATCCCTTCTCATGCCGGAACCGTTGACATGGAACTCAGGTTTGGTGTGGAATTCTTCCACGCCAGGGGCGCTATGGAATGGCACGGCCAACTCAAGCCAAACAACCATGACCCAAGACCTCATCGCACTGGACATCTCAGACGCGGACTGGACCGCGATTGATGGTGCCCTCACCACCCTGGAAGAAAAACTCGGTGCCAAGCTGCTCGACCTCACCATGGAGCAGCGCAGCCGACTCACCAAGATGGGCGACAAAAGCGAAGCCTTTTGCCGCCAAGCGCTCATCACCGGACGTCAAAACGCGGGCATGCTGCCCCCGGATACCGCGGCTGATCTGACCGCCGAGGAGGCCGATCTGGCCGCACTCGACAAGCTGCGCCCGCGCCTCGCTCGTCTCACAGCGCTGACAGAGAAGGCAGATGACTCTGAAGTCGCCACAGGTAGCGACATCATGGTCTTCAGTCTGACGTTGTATGGCATCCTAAAAGCCATCGGTGCCGGTGCAGGTCTGGACGCGCTCAAGGCTCAAATGGGTGCCCGTTTCGCTCGTGGCCCAAAAGCTCCCGCGCCTACGGTGCCAGCTCCATAATTCCCCTGCATGCGCAAGGCTCTGACGGCCACGTGCAAGGTCCAACCCCTCGCACGTCACCTCTGGACCCTTGGCGTGCCAGCCCAAAAGGCTCGTGCGCGAGCCTCGGAGCCTCGCCAGCCAGCTCCAAACCGTTGCAAACCAGCCAAAAACCATCGGACTGCCAGCCTCCAAGCCTTGTGTGCAAGGCAAAATCCCTCGCGAACCGCCCTCTGGACCTTGCGGCCAAGCCCCGGACGGTTGCCCGCCAAGCCTGAGCCGTCGCCCGCAAGCCTCCGACCTCCGCCACCCCCCATTTTCACCCCCTTTCAGCCATGTTCGACCCCAACCTCCCCCAAGAAGGCACCCCGCTCGACGCGGTGCAGATGCGCAGCCAGCTCAACGGGCTGAAAGCCATCATTGATGCCATCCTCACCCTCACAGCCGCGCAGGTGGACGGCGTGAACACCGTGGAACCCGGCAGCCCCGCGAATGCCACCGTGAATGTGACTGGAAACACCCTGCACTTCACCTTCGACATCCCGCGCGGCAACGACGGAGTGGCTGGCAGCGACGGTGCCCCAGGCCCGTCCGGAAGTGACGGCAGCCCAGGCGAACCGGGAGCCCCAGGTGAAACTGGTGCCCAGGGACCACCGTTTGCCAACGCCATCGTCGATGCGGTGAACACCCTCAATCCGGGTGAACCCGCCACTGTGAGCGTGGACTTCGATGGCAGCAACGTCCGCTTCACTTTCGGCATACCCAGCGGCCATGACGGCGCTACAGGCGCCGACGGCCAGCCCGGCGAGGTCAGTTTCAATGACCTGAGCAACGCCATCAGTGGCACCAGCGCCAACACCAATGATGTGAGCACGCTCGGTCAAACGGCGGACAGTAGCTACAATCCGCAGCAGACGCAGGATCTCATCAACAAAGTGGATGAGCTGATCAATGCGCTAAGGAGGTAGCAGCCGTCATGATCGCTGGAGTGTTAGTAGCGCAGCCCCCACCTGAACATCCTGCTCACTTCCGCATGCTCACAGATTGGCGTGGTGGTGCTGCTACTCGGTGACGTGCGCTCTGGCGTGTCGCTGGCGGAACGCTCGTCAGCAGCGCTGGTGTTACAAGCGGGTGACGTTTTATCGCAAAAATTGGGTCCGCCAACAGCCCGCCTGCTCTTTGAATTGGAGGAAAGACTTCACTTTTGGGCGGCAAATCTATCCGCAGTCATTCGGCGGAACGAGATGGACGGAGGAGGTCCAGGAGCCGGAGCAAGTCTGCCTCGGTGATGTCCACAAACGAATCGAGCGAGCGGAGCGCAGCGATGACTTCCTCGTGCGTAGGTTCCGGAACGAGCGGAGAACGAATAGCGGCTTTTTGGGTGGTGGAACGATTGAAAGCCGCCGGATAACGGCGCCAGGGAAACAGAAAATTGATGACCACGGCGAGCACCAGCATCGCCAGGGCATTCGTCAGCACCGGCATGAGAACATACAGAAATCCGAGATCGCGGATGGCGCTGCCGCCCAGCACTGCCGTGAGCGCGGTGGCTCCGCCGGGCGGGTGGATACAGCGAAGATAATGCATGGTACCGATGGCCAAACCCACCGCACATCCGGCGGCCAGGGCGGGGTTCCCGATGGTACGAGCACACAGCACCCCGACGAAAGCAGAGAGCAGGTGCCCGCCGAGCACGGGCCAAGGCTGGGAGAGCGCCGCATGTGGCACGGCAAAGAGCAGAACTGCGGAAGCCCCCATGGAGGCGAGCACCGCCGTACCGCCAGCGGCTGGGAGCAGCTGGGCGGCCCCAACGAGAGCCGCCAGAGCCAGCCCGGCACCGAGGACGGAGACGAGTTTTTCGGCGAGGCTTACTTCGACGATTTCGATGCCGAGCCAGCGGCGGAATGAGGAGAAAGGCATGACTTCGGAACCTGGATGGACGGTGAATGAGCCCGGAGCGCGGTCTCTCGATTCACTACGGCGCAACCTTTGCAGGTTTTGTAGACGTGCGACACAAAAGAACCGCCGTGCGCACTCCCGGCGCGCACGGCGGCATAGCACCAACTAGGTTATGGACGAACCTTAGTTGGCCTTCTTCGATCGGCCAAGCACGTCATCCTTCGTCGTGAGGGCGACGGCGACGACCTGGTCGATGAGATCCTGGCTGATTTTCAGATCCTTCAGCGTGTTGACGAGATTTTCGGCGATGGCGTTGAAGTGCTCCTCGGTGAGGCCCATGCCTTCGTGAGCTTTGCGCATGTCCTTGCCGGTCCAGGGCAGCGGACCGCCGAAGGCTGCGGAAAGGAATTCCTTCTGCTTCCGGTGCTGCTTCGGCATGCTCACGTCGTCAAAGAAATGCTTCACACGATCATCGGCGAGCACTTTGACATAGAAGGCGTCGATGGCCGCGTCGATAGCCTTCCAGCCCCCGAGCTTGTGATACAGGCTGTCCTCACGAGCCTTGAGCCACTTGGTTTTGCAGGCTTCCTTGGCAAAGGACCACTTCCGGCCCTCGTACTCAGTGGTGATGGCGGGATCGACGGCCTTGCCGGTGACGGGGCAGACGGTGTTCGTGGCGGTT
The DNA here is from genome assembly GCA_041395065.1 of Prosthecobacter sp. Lineage (GTDB taxonomy): Bacteria > Verrucomicrobiota > Verrucomicrobiia > Verrucomicrobiales > Verrucomicrobiaceae > Prosthecobacter. The sequence continues at coordinate 59,005 of JAWLBG010000029.1, forward strand.
TCAGTGGCGACGGCAGCAGGATCGGCGGCAAGAGCGGCGTTCACGAGCAGGGTCATCACGGCGGTGATGGTGGCGAGCGAGGAGAGGACGAGTTTCATGGTTGGTTGGGAATTGCAGGTGGTTGGACTGCGCGTCTCTATAAAGATGTATCCGCCGTGCATCAATACACCAATTTTGCGCAGCATTGTGCGTTTCATGCCCGGATCGTCCGCCGGGCCAATACCGGCGCACAAGGTCGCAGAAACAGACGAGCGACATGGGCGGCTAATGTTGCATGGTGCGTGCATGTTTGAAATCAAACCCGACATCCAAGGCCGCACTGAGATCGAGACGCTCGTGAACGCCTTCTACGACCGCGTCCGTGAAGACGAGGTGCTGGGATTCATCTTCGACAAAGTCGCGCAGACGAACTGGGAGACGCATCTGCCGAAGATGTATGCCTTCTGGGAGACGGTGCTCTTCCGCAGCGGAGGCTACCTTGGAAACCCAATCGCCGCGCATGCGAAGCTCGTGCCGCAGACGGCGATGGGGCGTGCGCAGTTCGATCACTGGCTCGCGCTCTTTCGAGCGACGGTGGACGATCTCTTCGCCGGTGAGAAAGCAGATCATATCAAACGCTGCGCCGAGGACATGGCGAACGTGATCTTCAGCAAGATCAACGCCGTGCCTGATCCGCGATTTGATCCTGCCAACCTGACGCCGGAACAACGCGAGCGTTATGCGCGTTACAAAGCCAGTGCCACCGCATGAGTGAGTTTCCCGCCTGCAAACACAAGAAGCACAAGGCCAAAGGCCCGCGCAAACACGGGCTGCGCTGGCTCGCGTCGGAGCCGTATCGTGTTTTTTTCGCCAGTGGCGCGACGTGGAGCATCATCGGCGTGTCATTGTGGCCGCTGTTTTATGCGCAGATGATCGGCTTCTATCCGAACTTCGTCCACGCGCGGATCATGATCGAGGCGTTTGGCGGCGCGTTCGTCGTCGGATTCCTCGGCACGGCGGGACCGCGCATGGCCACGGCGCCGAAACTCACGCCGCCGGAACTGCTGTGGCTTTTCTCGCTGCATCAGGCCTGCGGGATCAGCCATTTCACGCTGCATCTCGCGTGGGGCGATGCTTTCTTCGTCGCGCTACTCGTGTCGCTGATGCTTTGCCTCGTAATCCGCGTGATCCGCTTCCGCAAAGAGGCACCGCCGCCGCAGATGCTGCTCGCGCTCACCGGACTGGCCTGCGGGATCACCGGTGCGGCGATGCAGCTTTCACCAGCGACCCTGATGGACCCGCAACGCCTGCGCCTCGCGAACCTGCTGCTCTATCAGGGCCTGCTGCTGCCGCCGGTGCTCGGCATCGGTTCGTTTGTCTTTCCGCGCATGCTCGGCGGTGACTTTGGCGATCCTAAAACGGCGGCGCAAAGCAAAGCGAAGCTCGTTCGCTCAATCGTCGCCGCCGTGCTGATCGTCAGCAGCTTCTTCCTCGAAGCATTCGGCATGTTCACGCTTGGATATGCCGTGAGGGCCGTCGTCGCGGCAGGCTACCTGCTCATCGAAGTGACCTGGAAGACGCAGCAGAGCGGATCGCTCACCACGGGCCTGTTTTGGGCGCTGATCATCGGCTGGCTCGGCATCGTGCTCGCCCCGTTTCATTATGCGCAGCACGTTTCGGTCGAGCATCTGATCTACATCGGCGGATTCGGCATGCTGATGCTCATCGTAGGTTCGCGTGTACTCTTCGGACACAGCGGCGACTTGGAAGGCTTCTTTGTGAAATCAAAGTGGGTGCGCTTCCTGATCTTCCTCGGTGTTCTGGCCGCCACCACCCGCGCCACGCCCGCCTGGGTGCCTTCGACGACCGTTTCGCATCACATCTACGCCGCGTGGACCTGGGGTCTGCTGAGCCTGTTCTGGCTCCTGTGGCATCGCCGACGATTCGTGAAGCGGGACGAGGAGTGAAGGAGTCATGGTCAGTTCGACAAGCACCTGCCGCGCTCATACTTTGCCAGTTCTGCTGCGGGCGCACTGAGGTTGGTTAATATGAAAATTGTATAAAACGCGAAGGGAATGTCTTTGAAGACCGCGATACCTGAGGAAATGGCCCAAAAGCTGTCCAAGGGGGCGCTATTCTCGACTTAAGGCTGTTTCGATGCCATACTGGCGATCCCTTTATCGATTTTTAGCTCATGCGACACCCAACCAGTCCACCGCATCCTTTGCACGTGCTTGTTACTGCGTGCCTCTTAATCTCTCTAACTTTGACGATCAACACCTTGCGGGCTGATGTCTTGGTGTGGGATGCAGATGCGGGAACGGCTGGAGCACAGGATGGAGCGGGCACATGGACTCTGGGACAACTGCGCTGGTTCAACCAGACGCAGACGCTCGACGATCAGATTTGGGCCGATGGCAGTGACGCTGTTTTTGGCGCAGGCAGCGGGACGGCGGGCACTGTCACTCTGGGCGGTCCGATCACGCTGGGGAATTTGACCTTCAATGCAGCGGGTGGTGGCACTTACACGATCGCCGGCAGCGAAACGCTCACCCTTTCAAACTCAACCATCACGGCAAACGCCGGGGTGGCGATCGAGGCCATTCTCGGTGGCAGCACCGACTGGGTGAAAGCGGGCGCCGGAGCGCTGACGCTCGGTGGCGGGGACTCCAACACGAATTCTGCCAAGGTCACGGTGAGCAGCGGCAGTCTGGTGCTTTCCAAAACAAGCGGTGCCGTGGCTCTGGCGGGAGATGTGCTACTGAACGGCGGTGATTTGATTTTCAGTGGTATCAACCAGATTGCAGCCACGTCCAATGTCAGCCTGACGAATCAGGCGAGTACTTTAAATGGCACGGGTGTGAACAACGGCGTGGCGACCACACAGACGCTGGCATCACTGTCCGTGGCGGGTGGTGCGTTCAATGCGGCTTTCGGAGGCAACTGGACCATCACCGGTGCGGCGACTTTTACGGGTGGGACACCGGCCTCCATCTACGTGGGGAACAGTTCCTCCCAATTCAGCGCGGGCAGTCTCAGCCTCGTGGACATGAACAAGGCTGGCGGGCCGAGCCTATCCACGCCAGACAACAGTTTCACCTTGTACGGCAACAATGCGTCCGCGCAGACGACCGTCATGGTGGGGGCAGGCGGACTGTATTTGGAAAACAGCAACATTCACATGAAGCGTGGCAGCGCGGCCGGCGCGAAAGGAAGCCGCCTCGTGCTCGACGGAAACGTGTCCACCGGCGGTTCCGTCGGGTCGCTGATCCGGATCGACGGAGCTGATCCCAACGGTGAGGTGTTCATCGAACTTAGCAGCGTGGCGGGAGACGTGACTCGCACGTTCAATGTTGCAGGCGGCGGCGCCGATCTCGGGATTGAAGTCAGCATCACCGATGGGGCGGCTACCTCGGCGGGCATTACGAAGGACGGAGCCGGCATCCTGACGCTCTCGGGGGACAATGCCTACACAGGCACCACCACGCTACACATGGGGGCGATCCAAGTCGCGCACCTGAACGCCCTCAGTAACGGTGACATCACATTCACGGGTGGCGCTCTGCAGTTCACCGCCACGACCGCTTTCAGCAGTTGGGGAACGCGGATCGTGAACAGCACTTCGGCCGTCACTCTGGATAGCAATGGCGAGATCGTTACCCTTTCCGGCGTCATCGATGGCAGCAACACGGGCGGGCTCACCAAAACAGGCGCGGGAACGCTGATTCTTTCCGAAATGAATGTCTACACGGGAGCCACGACCATCAGTGGAGGCACGCTGCAGGCGGGGAGCGCCGACGCTCTTTCCACCGGGGACATCACCTTTGGCGGCGGCACCTTGCAATACACCACTGCGAGCAGTGTCACCGACTGGGCTTCGCGGTTCAAGAACAGTGCCTCCGCCATCAGCCTCGATACGAACAGCGAAAACGTGATCCTAGCCGGGGCGATCGACAGCAGCAACACCGGCGGACTCGCCAAAACCGGGGCGGGCACGCTGGAGCTCTCCGCTTCGAATGCATTCACTGGAAATACCACCGTGGATGGAGGGGTGCTTTTGCTCAGCCATCAGAATGCGCTTTCAGGAAGCACCTATGCGGGAGGATCAGGCACGCTAAGCTTTGGCTCTTTGACCGCCGTGACTTTCGGTGGCCTGGCCGGATCCACGGGACTGGCACTGAACAACGAATCCAGTGCGGCGGTGGCACTCACCGTGGGAGCCAACAATGACAGCACCGCCTATTCGGGCGTGCTCAGTGGCAGCGGTTCGCTCATCAAATCGGGGTCGGGTGTGCTGACCCTGAACGGAAGTTCGGCGAACACCTTCAGCGGATTGACCAGCGTGACCGGCGGCCGGCTCACGCTGTCCAAAACTGCCGGAACCAACGCCGTAGCCGGAGACATCTCCATTTCCGGCGGTGCGGACTTGACCTTTGGAGCGAACAATCAAATCGCAGACACCGCATCAGTGACGATGAGCGGAGCGGGCAGCGTCTTCAACGGCACCGGCCCCAATGCCGGAACGCTACCCGGAATCAACGAGACGTTTGCGGTGCTGACCATCAGTGGAGGAACCTTCAACAGCAGTTCCGGCTCGAACTGGAACATTGGCACGGTGAGTTTCGTCGCGGGTGAAAACAAGCTGTTTGTCGGCAACAGCAGTTCTCGGCAGACCTTTGGCAGTCTCAGCCTCGTCGGCATGAACGGGACATCCTCTTCCACGGTGGTGACCAACGGCTTCACCATTTTCGGAAACGGCGACGGCATTAACAACCGTACCATGCTGACCATCGGCGCGGGGGGACTGTCGCTGGATGGCAGCCGGATTTACATGGGCAGTGGCACAAGTGGCAGCGAACTGATTTTGAACGGTAACGTGACGACCAGCGGTACCGTCGCATCCTCCATCGATCAGTTGGGTAGTGGTGCGTTGCTGCCGTATGTCAGCCTCAGTGGCGTCGGTGGTGTGGTGGATCGCGCCTTTGATGTCGGTGGCGGCGGCGCGAATCTAACTATCACTCCGGGCATCACCAACGGGGCGGCTACCACCGCGTCGCTGATCAAGAACGGGGTCGGCACACTCTATCTCAACGGGTCGGAGGGGAACACCTACACCGGTGACACGATCGTGAACGCGGGCACGCTGCGTCTGGGCAAGACTGCAGGTGTCGCCTCGGTGAGCGGAGACATCATCGTGAACGCGGGCGGCACGTTGCAACTGAGCACCAATGATCAGATCGCCGACACGGCGGGCATCACGATCAATGGCGGCACGATAAGCGGATGGAACACGGACGAAACGATCGCCTTCCTCACACAGAATGACGGGGGACTGACCTCGGGCGGCAACGTCGGCCACGTCACCATCACCGGAGCGCTGACGCTGGCGGGCGGGAACACCCTGGTGATCAACAGCAACTCTGGCAGCAGCAATCCTTCGAGCTGGAACGTCGGCAGCGCCATCCTCACGGGCGCGAACATCCTCATAGGCGGCACGAACGGTGACGGCAATCCGCGCAGTTCGCTGACCATCGGTTCGGGCGGTCTGACCATGATCGGGCGAACTATCACGATGAATGTGGGAAATGCGGGGGTGATCTTGAATCTGAACGGAGACTTCACCGGAGGAGGGACCAACACCATCAACACCAACTCCACCGCGACCATTCAGCCTCTGCTCGAAATCGGCTCGGCCACCCGCACTTTCAACATCCTCTACGGCACGACCACCATTTCTGTGGAGGTCAGCGGGTCCGGGGGCGGCATCGTCAAGACCGGAGCCGGCCTGCTGCAGTTGACCGTTGGCAATTCTTACAGCGGTGCCACCACTGTCTCCGGCGGCACTCTGAGCATCGCGGGGGGCGACGGACGCCTGCTAAGCACCACCGGCATCCTGATCGACAACGACAGTGTTTTTCAGGTCGGCAGTCCCAATGCACCAAACAACGACGGCGTGTCCAATCGCGTCAACACGGCGGCAACGCTCACCATGGGCGGCGGCACATTCAACCTGATGACGGCCGCTGCCGGTGCCCATACACAGGATCTCGCCAGTCTTTCCGTCACCGGCGGAGCCAACCGGGTCAATGTCACCGCAGACACCGGAACGACGGCGACGCTGACCTTCACCGGCGCCAGCCCCTATGCCCGCAGTGCGGGAACCATCAACTTCATCCAGAATCCGGGGGACGGCGGCAGCATCTTCTTCACCAATGCACCGAGCGGTGCGGGGAATGTCAGCGGCGGTTTGCTCGTCGCCGCCTTCCTCAACGGCACGGACCTGATCGCCGCCCAGTCGGGCCTGCTCACGGCTTACTCGGGCTGGATAGCGACCGGAACCGACACCTGGACCAACAACGCCTCCATGGACGTGACCGGCAGCAATCCCGTGGCCTACACGACGGAGACGATTAACGCGCTGCGCTTCAACACGGCGGGCGCGTTCACCATCACACTCGACGGCACGCACACGATCGCCTCGGACACGATGCTCGTCACGCCGGGCGTCGGCGCGAACACTTCCACCATCACCGGAGGTGAGCTGCGCGGCTCGGCGGGCGGAGAGCTCGTGATCGGTCAGTTCAACACGAGCGGCGAATTCGAAATCGCTTCCGTGATCGTCGACAACACATCGGCCACAGGCCTGACTAAAACCGGTGCCGGCCTGTTGGTGCTCAGTGGTTCCAACACCTACACGGGCGTCACCCGCGTGAACGATGGCGTTCTGCGTGCGGCGGATGGAACCGGGTTGCCGTCGAGTTCTGCCTTGCTGCTCAATGGCGGCGTTTTTGAGTCCTCTGTGGCCACCTTCACACGCGCGCTTGGCACGGCGGCGGGTGAAGTGCGACTAGCTGCGGGGGAGACGGGCTTTAGTGCCGCAGGGACGGCAGTCACCGTAAACATTGGGGGAGGCGCTGCCACCCTTCAGTGGGGAGGGGCCAATTTCGATCCCTCAGCACTTTTGCTGAACGCCTCCACCGCCACTGCGGCGCTGAACTTCGTCAACGGGATCGACCTCAACGGAGACATCCGCACAATTCGCGTGGATGCCGACGTCGCCACGATTTCGGGAATCATCGGCAACAGTGTGGGCGGTTCTCCCGCCGGTTTCGTCAAGACGGGTGGCGGCACGCTGGAACTGTCTCAAACCAACACGTTTGACGGAGGTGTGACGGCTGGCGGTGGCACGCTGCTTCTCAGCAATATCAATGCGGCAGGCACTGGCGACGTGACGGTGAGCGGCGGCACTCTCGCCATCGGACACAATCAGGCATTGGCGGGCACGAGCATTCTGACGGTGAGCGGCGGATCTTTGCAGACCGACGGCTCAGCGCGTGCGATCGGCAACGACGTGGTGCTCGCAGGAACCACCACCGTGAACGGCACAAATACGCTGACACTCACGGGCGTCCTGAGTTCCTCCGGTTCTTTGGTCAAGACCAGCAACAGCATTCTGGAACTCAGCGGTGACAACACCTACACGGGCACCACCACGGTCAGCGGCGGCATTCTGCGCGTCTTGAGCAATACGGCATTGGGCTCGACCTCGGGTGCTACCGTGGTCACCGGAACTTCGCATGTCGAACTGGGAGACGGCGTAGTCGTTACCGGAGAGACCATCACCGTCGCCGTCACCCAGGGGACCTCCGGGACAGGGAGCCCGACGGTCAATCGCGGCGGGCTGCAGGCCGGTGTGAATGCCACCGCTGAATGGGCGGGCGACGTGATCGTGGGTACCAACCTGGCCCGCATCGGCGTGCAGGAAGGCGGCACGCTGACTGTCAGCGGCACTATCACCGACGGGGCTAGCAGCTTCGGCCTGCGACTCAGTGGTGAACTCACTGGGACGGGAGGTTTGATCCTCAGCGGGACAGGCAACGCATGGGACGGCCAAACCGAGATCGTGCGCGGCAAGGTGTTCCTCGGCGTTGACGATGCTCTACCAACCACCACGGCGCTCGACATTCATTTCACCAACACCAACAACACCGAGTACGCCGCGCTGGACATGAATGGTTTCAATCAGACCATCGGCACTCTGCTCAACGAAGGCAACACGGGCAGCAATGCCGAGCTGACCAACAGCAGTGCCACGCTGTCCACCCTGACAGTCAATCAAAGCGTGGCGTCCACCTTCGGAGGTGTCATCACGGGAAATCTCGTGTTGATCAAATCGGGATCGGGCGTGTTAACTCTCGCGCCAGTGACCGGAGCGAACAGCTACACCGGTGAAACCATCGTCAATGGAGGCACGCTCCGCCTGGGCAATGCCAGCGGGTTGATCTCCGGAGGCCTGACCGTCAACGGCGGAGCCTCGGCAGGCGGGACGTTTGATCTGAATGATCTGGATGTTTCCGTGAACACGCTGAACGGTGTTGCGGGAACGGTGAGTGGCATCATTGCCAACAACAGCACGACCGCCGAGATTCGCACGATCACCGTCGGAGCAAACGACGCCAGCAGTTCCTATTCGGGAATCTTTGCGGACAACACGGGCGGCGGCGCACTTGGGATGCTGGCGCTGACCAAGATTGGCGCGGGCACCCTCACGCTCAGCGGTGCCAGCACCCACACTGGCGGCATCAACGTCGATGCGGGCGTGCTTTTGTGGAGCGGGGCCAACGACCTTCCTTCCGCGGGGACTCTCGCCGTCAATGCGGGTGCCAACTTCAGTCTCGCCGACGGTGTCGCGCGAAACATTTCGACTGGTTCGCTCAATCTCGCCGACGGTGCGCTGCTGACCTTTGACTGGAACGCAGGCTCTCTCGACCAGCTCATCTCGACCAATGCGGCCACGGCGGCGGGCAAGGTGACGATTTTCCTCAATGAAATCAGTCCGACAGGTTTGGGCGGCACGATCATCAGTTCGGCCAATGGCGGCCTGACCTCGGGAGGGGCGAACTACTTCATCGCCAACAACACGAACTACACGACGGCGATCACTCAAAGCGATACCGCCGTTAGCATCGGCGCGCAAACAGCCGCCACTCCGCTCACGGACGCCTACTGGCTCGGAGGTCTCACGGGTGCCTCGGGTTCGATGTCGCTTTCCACCGGTGCGGCAAGCAACTGGGCGTCCGACGCCGCAGGCACATCCGCTGGCGGACTGGTTCCCGGAGGTAGCTCGGTCAATGTCATTTTCAGTGCCACCGGTGCCACGCAGCAGGACATTGTGACAACGGACGTCGACATGGATCTGGCCAGCATCACCTTCAACGGCAGTACGGCTGTCACCATCTCTGGAGTCAACACCATCACGCTTCACAGCACCTCGGGCACGGCGGCGACATCCTCGGGATCGGGGACAACCGTCACGGCGGGCAGCGCCATCACTGTCACCTCCTCCGCCAACGACGCCAACACCATCGGCGTCGATCTTGTGCTCGCCGCCAGCCAGACATGGAACATCGCGGGAGGGAAAACGCTGAACGTTGGCGGAGACGTCTCAGGCACAGCCGGGCTCACCCAGGCGGGTGCCGGCACACTGGTTCTCGCCGGTGCCAATACCTACACGGGTGGCACCGTCATCGGTGGCACCTTGCAGATTGGCGACGGAGGAGGAACCGGAACGCTCGGTGGCGGCAATGTCGTCAATGACGGCGCACTCATCATCAACCGCACCGGCACTCTCGCCGTGGACAATCTCATCAGTGGTTCCGGTTCTCTGACGCAGTTCGGCACTGTCGCGACGACTCTCACAGCCGCCCACACCTACACAGGAGACACGGCTGTGTTGGGTGGCACCCTCACGATTGCCAGCGGAGCCTCCATCGGTGTTGCCGGTGCGTCGGCCGGCAGCCTGCAGATCGGCGAAAGCAGCACCGCCACGGTCATTGTCGAAGCCGGTGGTGAACTGCGTGTCGGCAGCGGTTCCTCGAGTTCCCTTCTCGTCGGCGCGCGCACGACGCTCGATGGCGTAACCTCAGGCACCTTGGACATGTCGGCGGCTACTACGTTCACGGCGGATGTCGGCCGCTTTCAAATTGGAGGCTCCACTTTGACGAGCACAAGTGGGGCCACTGGCACCGCGGTGGGTACGGCTACGCTTGCCCAGAACAACACCATTACGGCCAGCACGGGAATCATCGTCGCGGAAATGTACCCTGCTGTTTCAAACACGCCGGTGAACAGCCTGCTCACGTTCGGTGCAGGGACCAACAATGTCACCACTCCTTCCGTTCTGGTGGGCGGCAATCGCAGCACCGGAACCATCACCATCGCGAGCGGCGGCACGCTGCATCTCGATAACGGCGCCGGGAAAACAAACCTGACGATCGGCCAAAACAATGTGGAGAGCACGGGAACGCATGCCGTTGGCACGGTGGATCTGACGGGAGGCGTGCTTATTGCGTCACTCGACCAACTCATTCTTGGTAACAAAGTGAATAATGGCGGCGCTGGTTCGGGCACGGCCACGGGAACCCTGACCTTGGACGCCACCGCCAACGTGGTCACGGCCAACTCGGTCATCATCGGTAATCAGGTCAACAGCGCCACCAACACCAATACGACGCAGGGCACGCTCAATTTTGGTGGTGGCTCCTTCACCGTCGCCAACGATGTCGGCATTGGCATTTTCGTGGCAGGTGGCAATTCGAAGGGCACGCTCAATCTTACCGGCGGCACCTTCACGGTCGGCGGAAACATCACCAGCACTGACGACGCCAAGTCCAACGCCATCGTCACCCTCGACGGCGCCACCCTCGACATGACCGGTGGTTCCATCGACGCCAACACCTTCAATGTTCGCTCCGGCGCTCTCAAAGACGTCGGCGAGATCTACAATGGAGGCGGCTCCGTCGCGGTCGATGTGACGAAGACCACTACGGGTTCCCTTTCACTCATCGGAACCAACAACTACTCCGGTGCCACTGTTGTCGCTGCTGGTGCTGTCGAAGTCCGTGGCACCACCGGCACCGGAGCCGTGACCGTCCAGTCTGGCAGCACCATTCTGGGCACCGGTGTCGTCCAAGGCAGCACCTTCACCCTCGATGACGGCGCCACCCTTCGTCCAGGCGACAGCGTGGCGGACAGCTCCCACGGCAGGCTGACCTTCACCCCCGCATCCGCCTCCGGCAGCACGAGCAGCCTTCAAGGCGGCATCGTCCTCAGTCTCACCGGCGCCACGGTCACGGATGCTTCCTATGGTGGCAACGCGCTCGGGTCCGCGGGTTACAACGCCTGGGTGGACAGCATCACCGGAACCGGAAACCACGACCGACTCGTCTTCAACGACCCCGCCAGCGGAAGCGGTTACAATCTCGATTTCCTCACGACGACCGGCAGCCTGCAGATTGTTGGCGACGGCTTCACCGCAGAGAAAGGCATGGCCTTCAATCTCCTCGACTGGGGCAGTTTGGTGACGGCCAACTTTGCCGGGTTCACGTTCACCAGTGGCAGCTTCCTCGTTGGAAACGGCGACGAGGGCGCCGATCTCGATTTGCCTGATCTCACTGGTTTGGATCTGGCGTGGGACTTCAGCCGCTTCACCACCTCCGGCGTCATCGTCGTCGTGCCCGAGCCGTCACGCGCGCTGCTTTTCCTTGCAGGTGTTCTTTCACTCGCACTGCGCCGCCGTCGCCGCTGCCGGGAGTGACAGTTTCCAGGGTCGTCAGCGAACACTTCTCAGGGCATTCTCAGCGCATCTTGTGGTGGTGTTGGGCCATCTTCGCGCCGTGAAACCTGATTGAGAAGTCGCCAAATTCCGCACAGCCTTCGACAGTTGGCGACGGGACTTGGAGGACGAAATGTCGTTGAATAAGGCCATGAACGCGCCCCTGACGAACTCCGAATGGTCGAACGTGCCTTCGATGAACTACGACGGCTTTGATTCGAGGCCGTTTCTTGTCTTCTGGGAAATCACGCGGGCCTGTGCGCTGGCGTGCAGGCATTGCCGCGCGGAGGCGCAGCCGCACCGGCATCCGCTGGAACTGAACGGCGTGGAGTCGAGCCGCCTGATCCGGCAACTCGCCGAATTGAATCCGCCGATGCTGATTCTCACCGGCGGCGATCCTTTGATGCGGCGCGACTGTCTTGATCTCGCCTGCGAAGCGACGGCGGTGGGGTTGCATGTGGGACTGAGTCCGTCTGCGACATCACGGCTGATGCACACGAACTTTCACGATATCAAGGACGCGGGCGTCGAGCGCATTTCACTGAGTCTTGACGGTGCGTCGCGGGAAACACACGACGCCTTCCGCGGTGTCCCGGGCACGTTTGACCGCACGATCGCGGCCGTACATCTCGCGCATGCGGCGGATTTGAGCGTGCAGATCAACACCACACTCACACGCGGCAACCTGCGCGAGTATGAAGCCTTCAAGAAGCTCATGTTCGAACTGAAACCCGCGATGTGGAGCGTGTTCCTGCTCGTGCCGACGGGGCGTGCTGGCGCGAAGGATCTGCCCGATCCGCTCGACATTGAGCACATCTTCCAGGACCTCGCCTCGCTCGTGGGCAAGGCGCCGTTCGCAATCAAGACGACGGAAGGGCATCACTTCCGCCGCATCCTGCTGCAAAAGCACGGCGAGTCCGGCAAGATGCGTCCCGGCATGCGCTCGCCGCTCGGCATTCGCGACGGACGCGGCGTGATGTTCATCTCGCACACCGGAGTGGTGTCTCCGAGCGGCTTCCTGCCCTTCGACTGCGGCAATGTGCGCGACGAGCATCCCGGGTGCATCTACCGCCATCACCCGCTCTTCGTGTCGCTGCGTGACAACGATGCGCTCGGCGGCAAATGCGGACGCTGCGAGTTTCGCTCCGTCTGCGGCGGTTCGCGCGCACGCGCCTACGGCATGACGGGTGATCCCTTCGCGCAGGATCCCGCGTGCGATTATCAACCGAAGAGGCTCGGTTGACGTCGGATTTCAGTCCGCCGCAAAGCGCCGATTCAGAGGCCGAGATCGGTCACCGCTCCATGGCTCGCGTCGCTGGTGAGCTTGGCGTATTTGGCGAGCACACCGCGGTTGTAGCGCGGTTTCGGCTGCTTCCACTTGGCAAGGCGTGACTTCAACTCTTTCGCGGGGATGCCGAGGCTGATCTCGCGCTTCACGGCGTCGATTGTGATCGGGTCGCCATTCTTGATGATGGCAATGGGGCCGCCGACGAAGGCTTCGGGCGTGACGTGACCGACGACAAAGCCGTGGCTGCCGCCACTGAAGCGGCCATCGGTGATGAAGGCGACATCTTTGCCGAGTCCCTTGCCCATGATGGCGCTGGTGGGGGAAAGCATTTCACGCATGCCGGGGCCGCCTTTCGGGCCTTCCATTCGGACGACGATGACGTGGCCTTTTTTGACCTTGTCGTTGAGGATCGCCTGCAACGCGGTTTCCTCGGACTCGAACACGATGGCCTTGCCTTGAAACTTGAGGCCTTCCTTGCCGCTGATTTTGCCGACGGCACCGTCGGGGCAGAGGTTGCCTTTGAAGATGACGAGGTGGCTGTCCTTCTTGATCGGATCGCTGAGCGGACGGACGATTGTCTGGCTCTTCGGCCACACGATCTTGGAGTTGCGCATGTTCTCCTTCATCGTCTTGCCGGTGACGGTGAGGCAGTCGCCGTGCATGAGGCCCTCCTCGATGAGCATGCGCATGAGCGGCACGGTGCCGCCGATCTTCACGAGATCGTTCATGAAGTATTTGCCGCTGGGCTTGAGATCGCCAAGCACGGGGACCTTCTTGCCGATGCGGGTAAAGTCGTCGATGCCGAGTTTCACGCCAGCAGCATGCGCCATGGCGATGAGGTGCAGAACGGCGTTGGTGGAGCCGCCGAGGGTGATGATGAGGGTGATGGCGTTTTCGAAGGCCTCCTTCGTCATGATGTCACGGGGCGTGATGCCCTTCTTGATCATGTTCATGACAGCGGCGCCGGCGTCGAAGCAGTCGATGAGCTTTTCGTTCGAGACCGCGGCCTGGGCGCCGGAATTCGGCAACGACATGCCCATGGCCTCGATGGCGCTGGCCATGGTGTTGGCGGTGTACATGCCACCGCAGCTTCCTTCGCCCGGAATGGAGTGCTCCTCGATGTCGATGAGTTCCTTGTTGGAGATCTGGCAGTTGGCGTGCTTGCCCACGGCTTCGAACACGGTGACGATGTCGGCGTCCCGCTTTTCCTTGCCGACGCAGCCGGGAAGAATGGTGCCGCCGTAGACGAAAACGGCCGGACGATTCATGCGCGCGATGGCGATCATGCAGCCGGGCATGTTCTTGTCGCAGCCGCCAATGGCGACGTAGCCGTCCATGCCTTCGCAGCCGACGACGGTTTCAATGGAATCGGCAATGACTTCCCGCGAGACGAGGGAGTATTTCATCCCCTCCGTGCCCATGGAGATGCCGTCGGAGATGGTGATGGTGTTGAAGATGACGCTCTTGCCGCCCGCAGCGTCAACGCCCTTGGCGGTTTCCTTGGCGAGGCGGTCGATGTGCATGTTGCATGGAGTGACCATGCTCCAGGTGGAGGCGATGCCGATCTGCGACTTCTTGAAGTCTTCGCGCTTGAAGCCCACCGCGTGCAGCATCGCGCGGCTGGCGGCGCGCTCCGGCCCGTCGACGACGATGGCGCTGTGCTTGCGGTGGAGGGAGGGTTTGGAGGCGGCTTTTTTTGGCATGGCTTGAAGATTGGACGGGCAAAATGACAGACGCCCCTCCGTGCGCAAGCATCCATTGCGGCAGTTATTGCGCACCACTCGGCAAGCATGGCATAGTGTCGGTCGTGATCGTGCGCGATTCCTCTTTCCTCCCATGCCGTCTCGTCTCCCAGTTTTGCTTTTGCTTCTTTGCGCCGCGCTGTCGCGGGCGGAGGAGCCGGCGCCGCTCGACTTCAACCTCTACATGCAGGGCAAGTATGTGTTTGAGCGCAACTGCATCGTCTGCCACGGCCCCCGGGGTGACGGCCGGGGTGAGTTGAGCGAGACTTTGAAGCCGCATCCGCGGTCGTTTCGCGAGGGAATGTTCAAGTTCCGCACCACGCCGCTCGGCATGCTGCCGACGGACGATGACCTGCGCCGCACGATTCGCGGAGGCCTCAGCGGCACGGCGATGGGCATGTTTACCCAGCTTTCGGACGAGGAGGTCAACGCCGTCATCACCTATGTGAAGTCATTCTCACGCCGCTGGCGCAAGGCGGAAAACTATGCCCCACCGGTGGCGCTGCCGCCAACGCCCGAGTGGTTCAATGACGACGATGCGCGCCGTTTACGGGCGGCAGCGGGCGCGAAGCTCTTCGCGGTGAACTGCGCGACCTGCCACGGCGAAAAGGCGGACGGCAAAGGACCTGCTGCGATCGCTTTGAAGGACATCTGGGGACATCCCGCCGCACCGTCTGACTTGCGCCAGCCCCATCTGCGCTGCGGCGACGCGCCCGCGGACATCTATCGAGTGCTGACGACGGGACTCAACGGCACAGCAATGGTGAGTTTTGAGCCAACCCTCACCGAGGAGCAGCGCTGGGACATCATCGCCTTCATCATAAGCATTCGGCTGCCATCAGTGCCCGTCCTGGGGGGTTAGGGCAGCTCGAAGGTTTCGCTATTTCTTGCCGTTTTCCTGAATCAACAAACCGGCGACGTCATCGAGTGCCTTGGCAGCGTTTTCGGCGCCGGTGTTGGTGCAGGCGATCGCAGCGAAGCCTTTTTCAGGTGCCAACCAGGTCACGCTTCTATTCATCGTGTTGCTGCCGGAGTGGGTCAGCACTTTTCCGCCCCACGGGCGATCCACGGCAATCCAGCCGAAGGCATAGTTCACGCTTGCCTGCACGGGTGTGTGCAGATGCTCCCATGCGGTGGCTTCTTTGAGCAGCGTGCCCTTTCCCGCGCGACCAGCCAGATGCGCGGCGATGAAGCGGCTCCAGTCCTCCAAAGTCATGTGCACCGTGCCTGCAGGGCCGAGCACGGCGGGGTTGTCGATCAAGGGACCGTTCTGCGGCATGGGCTGGCTTTTGTCATCGTGTGGCCAGGGCTGGTCCACCTTTCCCGGCGTTCCGGTGCCGCCGAAGCCCGCGTTCTTGATGCCCAGCGGAGTGAAGAGTCGCTTGCGCATGAGGTCTTCCCACGATGCGTTCCACACCTCCTCCAGCATGTGGCCGGCGAGCACGTAACCAAAGTTGGAATACTCGTGTCGCGTCCCCGGTGCAGGGAGATCGGGCAAGCGGGCAGCCAATTCAAGGGCGGTGGCACGTTGGGCGCGCACCTTGCCCGCGCCGCTGACAGACAAGAGGCCCCAGATGGCATTGGCTGGAAGGCTGGACCAATGGCTGAGCAGGTGAGTGAGCGTGGCTGCGGCCAGCGGCGACTTCTTCAAATCCCGCTGCCTGGGGAAAACCTCGCCCAGAGTGCTGTCCCAGCGCAGCCTGCCCTCCGCTACGGCGATGGCGGCCAGAGTGGAGGTCATGGCCTTTGTGTTCGAGCCGAGATGCCACTGGTCGGCAGGAGTCACCTGTGGCGCTGCGCCCTTCTTTCGCAGGCCGGTCACCGCCAGACTTTGGCAGCCCTCCAAGTTCACGATGGCCGCGCCTAACCCAGGCAGATCATAGCGGGTGCGAATGTCTTCCAGCTTCGTCTGCCATGCTGGATTCACCTCCAGCGCCTGAGTTTGGCGGCACACGATGGCAGCGGAACTGGCGGCGAGGAAGCGACGGCGGGTGAGGGTTCTCATAGGTTATTTTATCCTGCCGCCAGGTTCCTCACTCGGCGACGTAAAACATCGCAGCAAAGGTGTTGGGAGTGAAGACCGCGTCCGGAGCTGGATCGACGAGCATGGTGGAGATATCGCCGTCGAGAAACAGCGCATCCCGGCAGCCGAGATGAAGGAAGAAGCGGCTGAGCTGGTGGAAGGTGACACGGCCCCATTCACGGCTCTCGCGGTCGCTCATGACGAAGACGATCTGGCCGTCGCCACGGACCCCGACCGCGTTGCGCAGCCGCTTGTTGGGAGAGTTCAGGTTGAAGGCGGGATGGATGACACCGTTGCGCAGCAGCAGTGGCCCGCTCTGGGTGGCGAGGCGCGGTTTGAGGCCGCTTTTGCCAAACTCGCCCGCCTCCATCACTCCGGGGCCGGATCTATCGTCCAGGAAGAAGACGCCGTTGGGCTTGAGGTAAAAGTTTCCCTCTCCGGGGCGGAGATTCAGCGCCACGAGTTCGCGTCCGCCGCAGATCGTCAAGCCGCAGGGCTTGGGACCGCGTTCATAAATGCCCGCGTTCGTGGCGAAGGCGATTTTTTGGCCTTTGGCGGCGAGATCACGTTTTAGCCCGTTGAAATCGAGCAGCGGCTTACCGTCGGTGCCCAGCCAGGCGAGCTGGAGTTTCGGCCATTCGGCGCGATCGACGCGAAACAGATGGTAGCGCGCTCCTTCGTACTCAACGACCTCCGCGCCATGCATGTGCGGGGCGAGTGTGGCACAGCCGAAGGCGGCGCAAAGCCATCGAGGAAATATCATGCGGCATTTCAGCCGTCTTTGGTGGGAACGACAACTTTGAACTTTGAAGTTTCGACTTTGAACCCATAGGTGACGGACTATGGCGAGCAACTTCGGCACACTTTTCCGCATCAGCACCTGGGGCGAATCCCATGGCCCCGGCGTCGGCGTCGTCATTGACGGCTGCCCGCCGCGCATCCCGCTCGCCGTTGAAGACATCCAGGCTGAACTCGACCGCCGCCGCCCCGGGCAGAGCAAGATCGTGACGCCGCGCAAGGAGGACGACAAGGCGGAGATCCTCTCCGGCGTGCTCGACGGCCAGACGCTGGGCACGCCCATCGGCATCTTCGTGCGCAACACGGACCAGCGTCCGTCCGCTTACACGGAGATGCAGCAGGCCTATCGTCCGAGCCACGCGGACTACACCTACGACGCGAAGTACGGCATCCGCGCTGTCTCCGGCGGCGGACGATCGAGCGCGCGGGAGACGATCGGTCGCGTGGCCGCAGGAGCGATCGCCCGCAAGGTGCTGCAGCACTCGCTTTCTGGCTACGAATGCCTGGCCTACGTGAAGACGGTGCAGAACATCCACGCCGAGGTGCCGGCAGGTGACGCGCTGAACGCTGCCGTCATCGAATCCAACATCGTGCGCACCTGCGATCCCGCAGCGGCGGAGAAGATGATCGAGCTGATCGAGAAAGTCCGCGGCGAAGGCAACAGCGTGGGCGGCGTGATCGAGTGCGTGGTGCGCGGCGTGCCGCCCGGACTTGGCGAGCCTGTATTTGACCGCCTGGAGGCGGATCTGGCCAAGGCGATGATGAGCCTGCCGGCGACGAAGGGCTTTGAGATCGGCAGCGGTTTTGGCGGCACGACGATGACCGGTCTGGAACACAACGACGAATTCTACATGGACGGCGACAAGGTGCGCACGCGCACGAACCGCAGCGGCGGCGTCCAGGGCGGCATCAGCAACGGCGAGGAGATCGTCTTCCGCGTGGCCTTCAAACCCACCGCAACCGTGCTGCGCGAGCAGAAGACCGTGACGAACACCGGCGAGGACACCACGCTGGCCGCGCGCGGTCGTCACGACGCCTGCGTGCTCCCACGCGCCGTGCCGATGGTGGAGGCGATGGTGCATCTCGTCCTCGCCGACCACTTCCTGCGCCAGCGGGCACAGATGGGCTGATGCCATGCGCTGGCTGATACTGCTGCTTGTTCCACTCGGCCTTTATGCCAAGGAGGTGGAGATTCATTGCACTTATTGGTATAAGGGCCGGATCGTCAGCTCCGAAGCCGCCATCATCGGTGAGATCGTCAGCGTTGACTCTCATGTGGAGCGGTCACCGTCCCAAGTCCTGCCCACGGAGAGTTGCATCATTCGCATCGACGACGTGGTGGGGGCGAGCCCCGAACTTCAGGGAGCCACAACCGCCAAGCTCATCACGAATTACATTCAAGACACCTATCTGCAGTTGGAACCCGACTGGGGTGTCTACCGACATCTGCACGCCGGTCAAAAGGTGGTAGCCCTCATTCATCGCTACGAGGAAGATGTGGCCATCGGCAGCGATGCCTTGATTGTTTTGAAACCGGAAACCATGGCGCTGCCGGAGAGCCTCAAGCGCACAGGTTTTGACGCGGCTCTTTTCACGGATGACGACCTCGCACTATGGAAAATGGCCCGCCCGCAAATGCAGCCGGAACTTGCGTCCATAGTCCACTACGTGCGCGAACAGATCAAGGAAGAGCGCAGACTCGGCGAATTCACGCCAAGCGATCGGCTATTGCTCGCGGTCATTTTGGCCGCGGTGCTGGCAGTCGGAGTGTGGCTGGTGCGTCACTTTTTGATCAGGCGATCAAATCCGTGATCAGCTTGCCGCCGTTAACGATGTCCACCGGACGCACGTTTTCGACAACGATGCGCTTGGAGGCATTGATGCCCAGCAGGCGGTACATCGTGCGGGCGAGGTCTTCGGGACCGACGGGGTTTTCGTCAGGCTCGCCGCCGAGGGCGTCGGACTTGCCGTAGATGAAGCCTTTCTTCACGCCGCCGCCGGCCATGGCCACGGAGAAGACGCGCGGATAGTGGTCGCGACCGTTGGTGGAGTTGATCTTTGGCGTGCGGCCGAATTCGGAACTGACGAGCACGAGCGTGGTGTCGAGCATGCCGCGCTCGTCGAGATCGCGGATGAGTCGGGCGAAGGCCACGTCGAACTCAACGGCCTGCCTTTCAAAGGCGCCCTTGATGTTCGAGTGGTGGTCCCAGCTACCGAAGTTGACGGAGACCATGCGCGTCCCGGCTTCGACGAGGCGACGGGCGAGCAGGAAGCGCTGACCGGCGGCATTGCGACCGTATTCGTCGCGCAGTTTGGCGGGCTCGGCGTTGAGTTCGAAAGCCTCGCGCGCCTGCTTGGAGCTGATGAGGTTGTAGGCGGCGTTATAGAATTTGTCCATGGCATCGAGGCCGTCGGACTTCTCCGTCGTGCGGAAATGCTCGTCCACGGCGGAGAGCAGGCTGCGGCGGCGGTTGAAGCGTTTCGCGTCGATGTCCTTCGGTGAGGCGAGATCGCGCACGGTGAAGTCTTTGCTGGCGGGATCGCTGCCGAGGAGAAGGGGCCGAAGGCGCTGCTCGTGTAGCCGCTGCTGGTCGGGGGCGAAAACGCTCGGGATGGCAACGTAGGGCGGCAGATTGTTCCGGACGCCCTGCTCATGGGAAATGATGGAGCCGAAGCTGGGAAAGCAGTCGCCGGGCTGGGGCGGTAGCCGGTGAACATGTTGTGCGTAATACCGCGTTCATGGGCGGCCTCGCCGTGCGTCACCGAGCGGATGATGCTGATTTTGTCGAGGATCTTCGCGATGTTCGCGAACTTCTCGCCGAGATACTCGCCGGTAACGCCTTTGATCGGGCTGAAGGGACCGCGGTATTCGGGCGCGGCGAAGGGCTTCGGATCCCACGACTCATGCTGAGCCATGCCGCCGGGCAGGTAGATGTGAATGACCGACGTGGCGATGGGCTTGTAGGTTTCCACCGCAGGCATCGCGAGTTCGGCAGCCTGAAGTTTGAGCAACTGCGGCAGCGTGATGCCGAGTCCGGCCATGGCGCCCACCTGCAGGAAATCACGGCGCCCCTGGGCGGTGGTGAACAGGTTGGCGTGGTTGCCGGAGCAAAGGGGGTGCATTTTCATGGGTTTGGGGACGTGTTTGTCCACGAACACGAGATGCCTGCGATGCTGTTACATCATGCCTTCATTGTGACAAACGAAGGGGCACAGCTCCGCAAATCACACACTCCGGCGCATTTTCCCGCCGTCAGAAACCCACGACGTAGAAGCGCTTCTGGGACACCTGCTTTCCTTCGGGATGGTGATCCAGCACGCTCAGCAGACCGCTCCCCCAACTGTCGCTGAAGGCGATTTCGTTCGTCTCCTTGTTGTAGCCGATGACGCGCGAGGACGACGTGGGCGGTCTCACGATCTTCCGGCAAAAAGTTGGCGGCGGCTTCTCCGGTGACTTTCGTTTTCCAGGCAGCCCAGTCGTTCACATCCTTGCGCTCCTTGGTGCGCTTGTTGGCGGTCTCGTTGAATTCCTTGGTGCTGAACAGGCACCACATGAGCGGCACGCCCTTGTCGATGTATTTGGCGAGGTCCCTCAGTTTGAATTCGCCACGCCAGGAATCAAAGGAGCGCCGTTTGCTGCGGATCTGCCCCTCCATTCCTTCGAGCAGCTTGTCCACACTGGTGCCTCCTCCGAAGCCCGTCTGGCCTGCGTTGGCCAGGATGTACATGTCAGCGGGCACGCCGAGGTAGCGCATGGCACGCTCGGCAGTGGCGGGGGCGCAGTAGCCTTTCGGACCCTGATCGACCATCGGGATGTCGCCGATCACGATATCGCCGTTTTCGCGCTTTTCGAGATTGGCCAGCGCGCGCGCGCGAATGACGGTGTCGGTAGTGTCCTCGACCTTGCCGCCTGCATCCGCGAAGGCCGAGGTCACAATCTGAACGCCCACATACTCGCCCTCGGCTTCCGCCAGCAGGATGGAATGACCGCGCCAGTCCCAGCGCTGCATGTTCATGCGGCCGATCTTGTTCGAGCCCTCGCCGAATCGGGTCTTCTTGGGTTCGCCCAGCGTCTTGGTCAGTGCCGCAGAGATGGCGGCAAGATCCTTGTCCATCGCCGTTTTGACGATCTCCGCAGCCTGTGCGGGCGGAGTGTCCTTGTCGAAATGAAGCTCGCCACTACCTTTGGCACCGAAGAGGTCGCCCTTGTTGGCGAATACGAGCGAGAAGTTTGTCACCTTGTCGTCTTCCGCGTACATCGCCACCGAGTAGGGATGCGCGCCGAACATGAGGTAGTCGTCCTTGGTGTAGGAGCGGAAGCTGCTGGCGTTCTTGGTTTTGGATTCCGGCGGGATGCCAAGGCGGGTGGCGACTTCGTCCGCCGTGGAGTCCCAGATCGAGGCTTCCGTGAAAAGGGGCTGGCCGATGATCTCGTTGACGGTCTCGGGCGGCAGCTTGTCATTCGGTCCGGAAAACAGCTTGCCCGAGGACGCGGGTTTGCTGGCCGCCTGTTTGATATAGTCCTGATCGGCGGCAGAGAACTGGGTGACGGCGAGGGTGAACTTCTGTCCGCCCGCCATCTCAATGGTCACCTGATCGCCGCTGAGCGCGACAAAACGGGCCTGGATGGACTTGCCCTGGGCGTTGGTAAAAGTGCGAAATCCCGGAGTTTGCGCTCCTGCAAGACCTGTCGTGATCAGAAGGACAAAGAGGAGCTGCGAGGCGCGGTTCATGGCGCAGCTTTTACCTTAATCGCCCCTAGATGGGAAGGACGATTTTCCGCGCCCAACCTTCCGTTAAATCCACGTCCCGGAAGGGATCACCGCGTCCTTTGGCACGCAGACAATGCCGTCGCGGATGTAGTAGTTCGGGCCGTCGAAATTGTCCGGCTTGCCCTCCGGTGTGATCACCACGTTGTCACCGATGTGTACGTTCTTGTCGATGATCGCGTGTTCGATGCGGCAGTTGCGTCCGATGCCGGGAGCCGGACGGTCCCGGTCCGTCCCGACCGCGCCGGCATAATAGTCGGCTCCCATGATGATGGTGTCGCGAATGGTGGAGCCGGGTTCGATGCGGGAGCGAAGGCCGATGACGGCTGTTTCGATGTGGGCGTCCGTGAGCACGCCCCCGTCGGCGATGAGCGCCTGGCGGATGGTGGCGCCGTTGATCTTCGTGGCAGGCAGGAAACGGGCGTGCGAAAAAATGGGCGCGGTGCTGTCAAAGAAGTCGAATTGCGGGACGAGACGGCAGAGGTCGAGATTGGCGTCGAAGAAACTGCGAATGGTTCCGATGTCCTCCCAGTAGCCCTGGAAAACAAAGTTGTGCACTTTGCGCTTCTCGATGGCCGCGGGGATGATGTTTTTGCCGAAGTCGTTCTCCGTGTTGTCGAGGCATTCGGCGAGCACCTTGCGGTTGAAAAGATAGATGCCCATGGAGGCTTCGTAGCGTGGCTCGCTCTTGTCGAGGCCGTGCGCCTTCATGGAGGCCGCAGGCATGCGCAGCTTCTTGAGGACGGCGGGG
>JAWLBG010000030.1:0-79542 GCA_041395065.1 Prosthecobacter sp.
CTGACGAGAAGGCGCACCCGGGACCATGTCCAACTCCGACTTTTTCGGCAGGGCGAGTGCCACTGCTTCTCCATCAGTCAGCCCCCCGCGCACTTCGATAAATTCGTCATTGAAGAGACCCGTCTTGATTTCCCTGCGCTCAAGAACTCCCCCGTTTCGAATGTAGCAGTAGTGGTGATCCTCCTCGACCTCCACCGATTGGACGGGCACATACAGGACGTCGGCGAGCTGGTTTACGATGATCTCCACCTTGGCGTTCATGCCCGGCTTCATCCACGGGTGATAGCCGTCAATGTGAATGGTGCAGGGGTAGACCTTGAGATTTGGAGTGTAACGACTGCTGCTGGAATCCGGAAGGATGGCGAGATCAGCCACCTTGCCGTAGAGTTCCTTGCCCGGCTCGGCGTCCACGCGAACTTTTACGGGCTGACCGGGACGGACTTTTTTAACCTGCGACTCATGAACATTTACGCGCACCCCCATCTGGCTCATGTCTGGGATGGTCAGCAGGGTCTGCCGCAACCTGACGGAGGCACCTTCCTCGATCGACTCGCTGTACTTGTAGGATGAAGATGCATTGAGATCACCATAGGCGACGAGACCGGGCTGGGTGGCCTTTATGACGCAGGCGGAAAGTTGATACTCAAGCTCTTCGCGCTGGGCGAGTTCCATCTCATAGCGGCGTTTGGCCGTTTGGAAGCGTGTTTCAGATTGAGCCATACGAGAGCGGTTGGCGCGAATGGTGCGCTCCAGCTTGTTCATGGCCTCCCGATAGCCTGCCAGCAGAGTGGAGCACTGCTTGTTGAACTCGTATTTCTTGAAGAGGGCCAACTGCGTCTCCGCCGTCTTCACTGATAACTGCACTTTTTCGAGGGTGACTTGGTCGTTTTCCAACTGGCTCTGAGCGATGAACTCGCGATCTGCCAGCCGTTTGGAAGCCTCCGCCTTCTGCTTTGCGACGGCGAACTCGGACTTTCGCAGCAGCAATTCGTCTTCCAACTGCCTGAGCTTCTGCTGGGCCTCCCCGTCACTCGACGTCTGCTGGCCGAGGAAAGAGGTAAAATCAATCATCTCGGACATGGGTCCCGAAGGCTTGGCCTTGACTGCTCGCTTTGAAGCGGCTGCAGCTCTCTCTGCTATTTGTTTTTCAGCGCTGATCGAACTGGAAACAGGGGTGTTCGCCTGCGTTTCCAAGACGTCGGCATGTTTTTCAAACTCCTCGACGGTTGGCGGCAAGCCGGCGGCGGTGAGGATGTTCATTGTGACATCACGACCGAGATACTTCTCGAAATCCATGAGGGCAAAGATGCCATCCTGTTTCGTGTCGCGCACCATGCTCTGGTTTTCGCTTTTCTGAATCTCGCGGTTTTCGTCGGCATCAATGTAGGAGGACACGGTGCTTTGAAACTCGATTTCGTGACTCTGGATTTTCGCCTTCAGATCGGTGTCATCGAGTTCGATGAGAACCTTGCCTTCCTTCACATCTTCATTGGTGACGAGGTAGCCCTCGGGGATGATGCTCAGGATTTTGGTCGTGATTCCGATCTCGCTCTTGATTTCGGCATTCTGCAGGGCGCGGATTTCCCCCCCTTGCAGCACGTTGATCTCAAGCGGTCCGCGCTGAACCATGAAGGTGGGCATCTGGTCGGATTCGCCGCCGCCTCCGAACATCTTCTTCCCCACCATGGCGACAGCCGTGATGCATGCAATGGCGACAAGCCCCTTGATGATGTTTCCCTTGGTCATTCTCCGCTTGGCTTTTCGTTTTTCAATACGTCCACCCACGAGCCGTCTTTCTCAATAAAGAGCACGCCCATGTCGCGCCATAGCTGCAGGCGCGCCAATGTATGATTGATACGAGTGGAAATGACGAGGTCGCGCGTCGAATTCATGTCACGCTGAGCATCCACCAAGTCGATCGCCGTCCCCTGTCCTTCGGCGTTGAAGGCCTCCTCCACCTCTAGACGTGCCGTGCTGATCTGCAGCCCCCGCTGCGCGAGTTCATACTGTTTACGGGCCACCTCAACGTTTCGCCATCCTGCGCGAATGTCGCTGCGAATATTTTCCTCCGCCAGATCGAGCTCGCGCCGGGCGCGCTGCTCGGCGATCTGCGCCGCCCGCAGCGAATTGCGCTCCGGCTTGACGTTCAGATTCAGATCCGCATTCAGCGACAAGGCGCTGGAACGATTCCGCGGCGTAAGCGTGACATCGTTGCGATTCGGCTTGTCGAGGATGTTGTAGTTCACCACCGAATTCAGCGACGGCAGGATGTCCTGTTTGGCAATGAGAACCCTGCGGCTGGTATCCTCCATGCGGTCACGACTATTCAAAACGTCCAGGCGGGCTATCAAAGCGGTGTCCATGGCCTCTTCCAGCGAACCCTTGGGATCGAGGATCTCGAGCTCGTCCATGTCTTTGTAGTCCAGGACAATGCGCTCCGTCACCGGGAGCCCTAATTGGATTTTTAGATCATCAAGGGCCTGCTCGTAACTGCGCATCGCGTTGATCCAGCTGCGTTGGAATGAGATTTGGGATTGCAACAGACGACCGAGGGACGAGCGGCTGCGGAGATTCGCGTCCGCCATTGCCTGTTCACGCTCGACGACCCTGTTGAAAGCCATGTAGGCTGTGTGGGCATTACGAGCGGCCTCACGGGACTGGATCGTGCGAAAATACTGGGTCGCCACATCGACCGCAAAGGTCTTGCGATACTGCGTGAAGTTGCGAATGGCATAAAGCACGTTGCGCTCGTCCTGTGTCAGCGCCTCTGACGCGGAGAGATAACCCGCACCGCGCAGGAGCGGCTGCGTCAGGGTGAATCCCAACTGTGTACGACCCGAATCCCTGCCGCCGGTGAAAAAGCGAAGCACATCGGTCGTCAGACTGGTCGCCAAGCGGGCACCAGTGCGAGTCAACACGCTGAAGCCGAGATTGGCGTTGGTCGCCAGCGTGGATGTGCGGACCATCGTGTTCACTCCGTTGGAGATCTTGGTCCGGTCAAGCGACCCCGATCCGCCGCCCGCAAAGATGGGGGTGAATTGCTGCCGCGTCAGCGTGAGGTCGAGAGCCGCCAAGTAGACCGCCTCCTTTTGCAGCAGATAGCTGCGATTCCGGTGCACGGCGAAGTTTAACGCATCGGCCAGGCTGACGACTCGCGCGTCCTCCTCGACAAAGGTCCGATCCCCCAGGAAATCCACTTTCCCGGCATTTTTTCGGAGTTCCTCCATTCGTACCGGAGGGGGCGGTGTGATGTCCAGAATGGCCTGCCCGGAATTGGGCACCTTATTGGCCTTCCTTCCCAAGAGCCCATAGACCTCCTTGTCCGCCAGTTTTTTGAACCGCGCCGCCGTGCAACCACTGAGGCCAGCCAAAGCCAGCGCGGCAAACGCTGGAAGGAGTACGGTATAAATGCGGGCTATAGGCATGCGTGTGTGTTGCCGGCGTGAGGGTTGTTGGGCCGGAAACTCTGGTTTTGGGGGGGAGCCATCATACGAGCGGCTCTACGCCAGTCTTACGCCAGAATGAACAAAACCTCGTTGCCTGTCGCAGACTCGTCTCTACAGTTCCCCTCCGCATGGCCGAGACCCCCAAAGTCGCTGAAGCAGAAGAACTCCTGAAGGAGACCTCCGGATCCCCCCCGACCCGGAAGACTCTCATCGAAAAGCTCGACAATTGGGATGACTGGGCCAGCTGGGACGAATTCTACCGCACTTATTCCGGTTTCGTCTTCCACGTCGCCCGCAAGACCGGCCTCAGCGACGACGAAGCCAACGACGTGGTGCAGGAGACCTTCATCGGAGTGGCCAAGAACCTGCAAAAGAAGAAATTCGACACCAGCCTCGGTTCCTTCAAATCCTTTCTCCTCAATCAGGCGCGCTGGCGCATCCTCGACCAGTTCCGCCGCCGCAAGAAGCAGCAGAGCCGCGAGGCCAACCTCTATGCCGATGAAACCGACGAGCGACGCACGGCGCCGATCGACCGCTGCGCGGACCCGAACGGCGTCGCGCTCGAAAAGCTCTGGGAAAAGGAATGGCAGGACAAAGTCATGGACATCGCCCTGCGTCGCGTGCGTGCGCTTGTCTCTCCGCGTCAGTTCCAGATTTTCTCCTGCTACGGACCACGGGGGCACGAGTCCCGAGCGTGTTAAAAAAGGAACTCGGTGTCAATGCTGCGCAGGTCTATCTCGCGAAACATCGTGTTGGCCGCATCCTGAAGCGAGAAGCTGCGAAACTGGCAGAAACGGAGCAGTAAGCCAAGTGCCCTGGACGAACAACCGGCCACGCCTTGACGAATTCCCCGGACCTTTTGCCCGCTGACAGCGCCCGTCATGCAGCGACGTAGCCGTTTCATGCACCGCACCTTCGCCCTCCTCCTGGCCGTATCGTCACTCCATGCGGCCGAACCGGTTTCCCTATACATCGAAGGCTACGCGGGACAGCGCAGCGTGGCCCAGGGAGAGGAAATTCCGATTCACGTCAACACGACAGCCGCCAAGTACCAAATCGAGATCGCACGACTGGGAGCAGCCCGTGAGGTTGTTTGGGCTAAAAAAGACGTGCCGGGAGCGGTTTATGCAATCCCAGAAGACGCTAGTGCCAACGGCTGTCGCTGGCCGGAAAGCCTGCGTGTGCCAGTCGGCACCGATTGGAAATCCGGCTACTACGAGGTCACGCTACGAGTCGCCGACTCCGGCGGGGAGTGGACCCACCGCGGAGAGCGCACGGCCGCCGGCAGCGCGTGGTTCGTCGTGCGTCAGGCCAAGCCAGGCAGCACCTCGAAGATCCTTCTGCAACTCTCCACCAACACCTACAACGCCTACACCAACTGGGGCGGCTTTTCAGTGTATGCCTACAACGGCCTTTCGAAGAATCAGGGGCACCG
Source organism: Prosthecobacter sp. (assembly GCA_041395065.1). Classification (GTDB taxonomy): domain Bacteria; phylum Verrucomicrobiota; class Verrucomicrobiia; order Verrucomicrobiales; family Verrucomicrobiaceae; genus Prosthecobacter. The sequence goes on from JAWLBG010000030.1 coordinate 4,882, forward strand.
CGTGAGCTTTGAGCGGCCTGTCCGCTCGCAATTCAGCCGCTGGGAGCTGCCGTTCGTGAAATGGGCGGAGAGCAACGGCTACACACTTGAATTTGCCGTGAATGAAGACCTTGAATTCCATCCGGACATTCTGCCCAGCTACAAGCTCGTCCTCAGCGTCGGTCACGACGAGTACTGGAGTTCCCCCATGCGTGACAGCCTCGAAGCTTGGATCGCCAAAGGTGGCAACGTGGCGTTCTTCAGCGGCAACACCTGCTGCTGGCAGGTCCGCACGGAAGACGAAGGCCGCGCCTTCACATGCTGGAAGCAAAACTACCACCTCGACCCCGTCTTCCAGACGCGTGACTTCAAAACACTGAGCACCGCATGGGGCCACCACCTGGTCAACCGTCCGGAGAATCAGCTTACCGGGGTCGGCTTCCTTTTCGGCGGCTACCGCAAAAGTCACGGCCAGTTCATGGATGACCCCGCCGAGTACGAAGTGCACCGCCCCGACCACTGGATCTTCGCCGGAACAGACATGAAACAGGGCACCAAATTTGGCGGAAAGGACACCATCGTAGGCTACGAGTGCGACGGCTGCGAACTCGAATGGAAAAACGGCCTCCCCTTCCCCACCTACAAGGATGGCACGCCGAAAACCTTCGAAGTTCTTGCCACCTGTCCGGCTCGCTGGCACCCCGATGACGCCGAATGGTATGAGCGATGGGAAAAGGGACGCACTGGAGCCGCTTGTCTCGGCCTCTATACCCAGGGCGGCACCGTTTTCACCACGGGCTCCACGGACTGGGCTCACGGCCTGCAGGGGAATGACGCCGCAGTTATGCGCATCACGAAGAATGTGCTGGATCGTCTGGGAAAATAGGAGTCACGATACCTCCAAACCCAGGTACTGCTTCGCGTTCGCATGGCAGATGTTCCTCACCATCGTGCCCACGAGTTCGTCGTCGTTCGGAATCAGTCCCGCCTCAATGTCGGCACCAAGAAGGTTGCAAAGGGTGCGGCGGAAGTACTCGTGACGAGGAAAGCTCATGAAGCTGCGGCTATCGGTCAGCATGCCGATGAAGCGGCTGAGCAGTCCCAGATTGCTCAGGGCGTTGATCTGCCATTCCATGCCCTCCTTTTGATCCACAAACCACCATGCCGAACCGAACTGCACCTTCCCCGGCGTGGTGCCGTCGGCGAAGTTCCCGGCCATGGTGCCAAAGACGTAGTTGTGCGCAGGGTTAACGTTGTAGAGCACGGTCTTCGGCAGCGCGTTCTCGGTGTCGAGACGGTCGAGGAACCGTGACAGCGTCTCCGCCTGCGGATAGTCGCCGATGCTGTCGCAGCCGACGTCCGCACCGATTTCGCGGGCGAGGCGGCTGTTGTTGTTGCGAACGGGACCGAGGTGGAGCTGCATGGTCCATCCTTTTTCCGCATTCAGGCGACCGATGTGCAGCATGACGTTGCTGGCGAACTGGTCCTGCTCCACCGCATCAGCAGCCGTGCCACTGCGGGCTTTGTCAAAAATGCGCCCCGCTTCCGCCTCGCTGACGAAATTGGCGTGACAGTAGTTCAAACCATGGTCACTCAGACGACCACCGACGCTGTGAAAGAAGTCGTGGCGCTGCGTCAGCGCTTCGAGCAGCGTCGCATAGCTTTTCACCTCGATGCCGCTGGCGGCACTGAGCTTGTCGCACCAGGCATTCCAAGCTTCCGGCTGATGCACGGCCAGGGCCTTGTCCGGACGAAAAGTCGGATACACGCCGATCTCAAAACCGTCCTCCGCGCACTTCACATGATGGGCCAAGTCGTCAACCGGATCATCCGTGGTGCAAAGTGCGGAGACCTTCTGATCACGCAGAATGTTGCGGGCGCTCATCTCGGAGCGGTCGAGCATTGAACAAGCCTTTTCCCATATCGCGATGGCCGTCTTCTCACCGAGTAGATCATCGATGCCGAAGTAGCGTTTCAGCTCCAAGTGCGTCCAGTGGTAAAGCGGATTGCGCAGCGTGTGCGGCACGGTCTTCGCCCAGGCGCTGAATTTCTCGAATGGCGAGGCATCCCCGGTGATGCACTTCTCCGGCACGCCGTTGCAACGCATGGCACGCCACTTGTAATGGTCACCCTCCAGCCAGATTTCGAAGAGGTTTTTGAAGACGCGGTCCTCGGCGATGTCCTTCGCGGGCAGGTGGTTATGGTAGTCGAGGATCGGCTCGTCCTTGGCAAAGGTGTGATAGAGGCGGCTCGCGGTCTTGGTGGAGAGCAGGAAATCGTCGTGGATAAAGGACATGCAGCGTCTTTTAGAGTTACATCTCCAAAGTTCAATGCTTAATCTTGGCGCTCCATGCGCAACGTCCTCCGTCACTGGCTACCCCTTTTGCCGATGCTCTGCGTCTGCTCCTGCGGCACTCTCCAGTTCTACACCCAGGCGGTCGGCGGTCAGTTGGAAATATGGCGCAAATCGCGGCCCAATGCGATTGTGATGGCGGATCCGGCGGTGGAGAACACCGTCAAAGAGCGCCTCAAACTGATCGAGGAACTGCGTGCCTTCGCCGCCAGCGACCTGCGTCTGCCGACAAAGAGTTTCGGCAAGTACTGTGACTTGAAACGCCCCTACGTCGTCTGGGTGGTGTTCGCCGCGTCCGAATTTTCCGTGGAGGCAAAGCTATGGTGGTACCCGCTGGTCGGCAGCCTCAAATACCGCGGTTTCTTCGACGAAAAGGCGGCAAAACGCGAAGCTGAGAGGCTTCGCAGTCAGGGGTTGGATGTCTTCGTGGGCGGAGTCGAAGCCTACTCTACGCTGGGTTATTTGAAGGACCCGGCGCTCAACACCTTTCTGCACCGCAGCGACGCCGAACTGGCCGAACTGATTTTTCACGAACTCACCCACGCGAAGGTCTTCATCCCGGGGGATACCGACTTCAATGAAGCTTTCGCCACAGCCAACGCCGAAAACGGTGTGCGACGCTGGTTGCGCTCCAAGAACGAGCATGCTGCGCTGCGTGAATACGAGGCCCATCTCAAACGTGGGCGCGATGTGATCGCCCTCCTGCTCGACACCCGAAAACGCCTCCAGAATGTCTATGAAAGCACTTACAGGAGTGTCGAGGCCGAGCGCCAAGCCAAGCAGCAGGTCTTCAGCGACATGCTCCGCCGCGCCGGAGTCCGCGGACCTCAAACGCGCATCCGCAGCGATGACGAGTATGGTGCCTGGAACAACGCGCGACTGAACACCATCTCCTCCTACTACAACCTGGTTCCCGGCTTTGAACGCCTTATAAAAGAACATGGCGACGACCTCGATGCCTTCCATCACGCGGTCGAGAGCATGAGGCAGCTGGATCAAAAGGAACGATGGAAAGCGCTCGGCACTGGGCATTGAGAAGCCCCAAAAGGGCGGCAAGCCCTTGATTTGATGGTGAGGCGGCGAATGGTGATCGCATGAAGCCCATCCTCTTCACCACACTTCTCGCTCTCGCCGTTTCGTCTCTGTGTGCAGTCACACCTGACGGTCGCCGCAAACTCGTTCTCATCGCCGGAAAACCCTCCCATCCTCCGGGAATGCACGAATTCAGGGCTGGTACGCTTCTTTTGGAGAAGTGTCTGCAGTCCGTGCCGGGACTCGCAGTGGACCGGCATGAAATGGGCTGGGTGAGCGACGAGGCGACCTTTGCCGATGCGGATGCCGTAGTCATTTACGCCGACGGCGGCGGCAAGCATCCGGCCGTTGTGGATGGACATCTGGAAACGCTGCGTGCGCTGATCGCAAAGGGGGTAGGCTTTGGCTGCATGCACTACGGTGTCGAGGTGGTGCCTGACGAGGCCGGAAAGGAGTTTCAGGAATGGCTGGGAGGTCACTATGAGAATTCGTATTCCTGCAACCCCATCTGGGACGCGGACTACACACGACTGCCGCCTCATCCTGTCGCACGCGGAGTGGAGCCCTTCACGACGAACGACGAGTGGTATTTTCACATGCGCTTCCGCCCGGCCTTCGGCCATGGAATCGAAACCGCCAAGGACGGCAGCACAATCTTCGCGCCGATCCTGGTGGCGATTCCGCCGGATGCGACCCGCGACGGCCCCTATGTCTATCCCAAGGGGCCTTACCCTCACATCCAGGCGGAAAAAGGCGCGGCGGAGACAATGATGTGGACCGTGGAACGCGCCGATGGCGGACGCGGGTTCGGTTTCACTGGCGGGCACTTCCATGCCAACTGGGGTAACGACAATGTTCGCAAGGTAGTGCTGAACGCCCTGCTCTGGGTCACCAAGGTAGAGGTCCCTGCCCAAGGTGTCGAATCCTCGGTCTCCAAGGAAGATCTTCAAAAGAATTTGGATGACAAACCCGCGCCGAAACCAAAGAACGCCGGCCTACTCACACCGTCCGTCTTCAAGCGTGTCGCAGGCTGAAGTCGACTCCGAACTCTCTCGCTTCCTTGCTATCAGCCTCTGGGGATTCTCCATCAAGAAGACACGCTGCATGATAGGTAGGCAAGGGTTGTCCGACGATCCCACCGAAGCCAATCACACCAAGGCATAACTTGGTCGATCGCCCTTAATTGAAGATTACGCGCGGCAAAAAAACCGCCTCCAACGGGCGTGACCCGTGGAGGCGGCGTGGTTTGAAGTTGTTCGTTCGGATCAGGCCACCGCTTCTTCCTCTTCGACGGCCGGAAGCTGAGGCTTCTCGGTTTCGTTGATATCGAAGTTGCGGTTGGTAAGGAATCCGGTTCCGGCAGGGATAAGATGTCCCATGATGACGTTCTCCTTGAATCCGCGGAGCAGGTCAGATTTCGCCAGCGTTGAAGCTTCCGTGAGCACGCGTGTGGTGTCCTGGAAGGATGCAGCGGAGATGAAGGATTCGGTCTCGATGGAGGCCTTGGTGATACCGAGGAGCACGGGTTCGGCTTCGGCCGGCTTGCCACCTTCCTCGGAAACGCGGGCGTTTTCCTTGTCAAAGGTGCCGCGATCGATCTGATCGCCCCAAAGGAACTCGGTGTCCCCCGGATCGGTGACCTTCACCTTGCGGAGCATCTGACGGATGATGATTTCAACGTGCTTGTCGTTGATCTCCACACCCTGCGCACGGTACACTTCCTGCACCTCGTTGACGAGATGCTCACGAAGAGCCTGCGGGCCGAGGATTTCGAGGAGATCATGCGGGACGACGGGGCCGTCTGTGATCTGGTCACCCTTGCCGATGAAGTCGCCGTTGAAGACAAGAATGTGCTTCTGCCGAGGAATGAGATGCTCTTCCTGCTGGCCGGTCTTCTGGTCGGTGACGATGACGCGGCGCTTGCCGCGAACGAGTCCGCCGATTTCGACGATACCGTCGATGCGTGCGATTTCGCAGGAGTCCTTCGGCTTGCGGGCTTCGAAAAGTTCGGCCACACGCGGCAGACCGCCCGTGATGTCCTTCGTCTTGGATGCCTTGCGCGGCGTCTTGGCGATCGTGGTGCCGGCTTCAACCTTCTGGTTGTTTTTGACGTTCAAGTGAGCGCCCGCCGGAATGGTGTAGCTGGCGACAACTTCGTGCGTCTTCGGATCGACGATAACAACCTGCGGATGGAGGTCTTCCTTGTGCTCGATGACGACGGTTTCCTCGTTGCCGGTGCTCTGGTTGACTTCCTTGGTGATCGTGATGCCGGAGATCATGTCCCGGAATTCCAGCTTACCGGCCTTCTCCGTGATGATCGGCACGTTGTAAGGATCCCAGGTGACGATCTGCTCGCCTTTCTTGACGTGAGCACCTTCGGGTTTGGCGATGACCGCACCGACGACCAACTTGTGGCTTTCAAGCTCACGGCCAGCGTCGTCATGAATGGAGAGAACGCCGTTCTTCGTGAGAGCAATCCAAGTGCCTTCGATCGTTTGAACGTTGCGCATCTCGGTAAACTTGAGAGTACCGGCGTTCTTCGTGTTGATGAAGGGCTGCTTGAAGGAGCTCATCGCGGCGCCGCCGACGTGGAAGGTACGCATGGTGAGCTGCGTTCCAGGTTCGCCGATGGACTGGGCGGCCACGATGCCGACTGCCTCGCCGATTTTCGCGGAGCGATGGGTGGCGAGGTGCAGTCCGTAGCACTTCGCGCAGCAGCCTGCTTGCTTTCGCAAGTGAGGACGGAGCGAATCTTGAGCTGGACGCCGATCTTCATCAGGTGGTTTGCCTCCTTCTCGGTGGCAAGCTGGCCCGCCTTGATGACGATGCTCTTGTCCACGGGGTCGTGGATGGTCTCGCAGCTTGTGCGGCCATAGATGCGCGTCTTGAGATCGACGATTTCCTCGCCGCCCTGATAAATGGAGGCGAGCGGATGCCGTTGACGGTACGCACTTCTCGGTGACGATGACGTCCTGGGACACGTCCACAAGCTTGCGGGTCATGTAGCCGGAGTCGGCGGTCTTCAAGGCGGTGTCAGCAAGGCCCTTGCGAGCGCCGTGAGTGGAAATGAAGTACTCGAGCACGCTGAGACCTTCACGGAAGTTCGACGTGATCGGACGCTCAATGATCTCACCGGATGGCTTGGCCATGAGGCCGCGCATACCGGCAAGCTGCTTGATCTGCGTGCGATTGCCGCGCGCGCCGGAATTCACCATGACGTAGAGAGGATTGTGCTCCTTCTTGCCGTCGTTGTATTCAAGCGTGCGGAAAAGCTCGTCGGCGACCTGCTCGCCCACCTGGGTCCAGATGTCGATGATCTTCTGATAGCGTTCACCATGGGTGATGATACCGCGGCGGTACTGCTTCTCGATTTCCTCAATCTGCTTGTAGGCATTTTCGAGTCCCGCAGCCTTGGCCTTGGGAATGACCATGTCAGTGATACCAATGGAGCAGCCGGAACGGGTGGCTTCACGGAAGCCAAGCTGCTTGAGTCGATCAAGGCCTTCGACTGTTTCGCGCTGGCCGACAGTCTGGAAGCAACGCCAGATGATGTTGGAGAGCTGCTTCTTGCCAACAGTGGTGTTGATGAAACCCAGTCCTTCGGGCCAGATCTCGTTGAAACGGACACGCCCGGCGGTGGTTTCGATGACGAACTTCGAAGGATCGCCAAAAGGACGCTGAGCGAGGTTGTAGTCGGGATTGCGGAAACGAATCTTGTCGTTCACGGTGAGTGCTCCTTCGGCGATGGCAAACTCGACTTCCGATGCGTCGTTGAACAGCGGGAGACGTTCGGGAACGTCGCTCTTCTTCGCGTCTGCCGAAGGGAACTCACGCAGATAGGTGAGGAAGTAGCAGCCGAGAGGAATGTCCTGACCCGGATTCATGACGGGTCGACCGCTAGCGGGGCTGAACAGATTGTTCGGCGCGAGCATGAGCAGGCGGGCTTCCATCTGAGCTTCGATGGAAAGCGGCACGTGAACGGCCATCTGGTCACCGTCGAAGTCGGCGTTGTAAGCCGTACAAACGAGCGGGTGCACGCGAATGGCTTCACCTTCGATGAGTTTTGGTTCGAAGGCCTGAATGGAGAGGCGGTGGAGCGTCGGAGCGCGGTTGAGAAGAACCGGGTGGCCCTTGGTCACTTCGTCGAGAATGTCCCACACTTCAGGCGTGCGGCGCTCGATCATCTTCTTCGCGCTGCGGACGGTGTGCACGAGGCCCATCTCCTTCAGACGACGGATGATGAACGGTTCGAACAGGACGAGCGCCATTTTCTTCGGCAGACCGCACTGGTGCAGGCCGAGGTCCGGACCAATGACAATGACGGAACGACCGGAGTAGTCGACGCGCTTGCCGAGCAGGTTCTGACGGAAACGACCAGACTTGCCCTTGAGCATGTCGGACATGGACTTGAGCGGGCGGTTGCCGGCGCCGGTCACTGGGCGGCCATGGCGACCGTTGTCGAACAGGGCATCAACAGCCTCCTGCAGCATGCGCTTTTCGTTACGGATGATGACATCCGGCGTGCGAAGCTGGAGAAGGTTCTTGAGACGATTGTTGCGGTTGATGACGCGACGATAGAGATCGTTCAAGTCGGAGGTGGCAAAACGACCGCCTTCAAGGGGAACGAGCGGACGGAGGTCCGGCGGGATGACCGGCAGCACTTCGAGGATCATCGCCTCTGGGCGGCTGTGGCTGGAGGCAAAGCCCTGACAGAGCTTCAGGCGCTTGGCGAGTTTCTTGCGGGTCTGCTTGGACCGCGTCTTGGTCATCGCCTCTTCAAGTTCCTTGATCTGGTCGGCCAGATTGATCTGGGCGAAGATATCACGGATGGCCTGGGCTCCCATGCCAACCTGGAAGGCATCGGCACCGAACTGTTCCTCGGCTTCGCGAAGATCGACTTCAGTGAGAAGCTGACCGCGCAGAAGCGGCGTGCTGCCCGGGTCGATGACCATGTAGTCTTCGTAGTAAATAACTCGCTCCAGCGAACGGGCGGTCATGTCGAGCATGAGGCCGATGCGGGAAGGCATGCACTTGTAGAACCAGATGTGCGTCACCGGAACGGCGAGCTCAATGTGGCCCATGCGCTCACGACGAACGCGCGAGAGGGTGACTTCGACACCGCAACGGTCGCAAACCACGCCCTTGTGCTTGATGCGTTTGTATTTGCCGCAGGCGCACTCCCAGTCCCGGGTGGGACCAAAGATGCGCTCGCAGAAGAGACCGCCTTTTTCAGGCTTGAAGGTGCGGTAGTTGATGGTCTCCGGGTTTTTAACTTCGCCGGATGACCAGGAGCGGACACGGTCCGCAGAAGCGATGCAGATCGACACATAGTCGAACTCCTCACCGTGATTTTGTTCCCCGAAGATTTCTTTCAAGCTCGCGTCAGCATTCATAGGATTAAGAAGATGCGTTTTGTGTGTTGTTTTTGCTGGGGAAGGCGGGTTATGCACCCGCCGAGGTGGCGAAGCTCTCAAGGGCCTCAACGTCGGCATTGGCCTGCGAACGCTTGTGAACTTTCACGTCCAGTCCAAGGGACTGCATTTCCTTGATGAGAACGTTGAAGGATTCCGGCGTTCCGGCTTCCAGTGCGTGGTCACCCTTGACGATCTGCTCGTAGATGCGCGTGCGTCCCTGAACATCGTCGGACTTCACGGTGAGGAGTTCCTGCAGCGTGTAAGCGGCACCGTAAGCTTCAAGAGCCCACACTTCCATTTCACCGAAGCGCTGACCGCCGTATTGGGCCTTGCCGCCGAGCGGCTGCTGGGTGACGAGGGAGTAGGGTCCGACGGCACGGGCATGAATCTTGTCAGCGACAAGGTGGCCCAACTTCAACATGTAGATGTAGCCGACCACGACGTCGAGATTGAAGGGCTCGCCGGTGCGACCGTCGTAGAGCTTGGATTTGCCGTTGAGGCCCATCCATTCAAAACCGGGCTGCTTCTTGGCGTCCTTGATGAACTCCATGACCTTCGACTCGTGGATACCGTCGAACACCGGAGTGGCGATCTTCAGTCCCAAAGCCCTTGCGGCGATGCCGAGGTGGGTTTCAAGAACCTGACCGACGTTCATTCGCGAGGGCACACCGAGGGGGTTGAGACAGATGTCCACCGGCACACCGTTTTCAAGGAAGGGCATGTCCTCTTCAGGAACGATGGTGGCGACAACGCCCTTGTTACCGTGACGTCCGGCCATCTTGTCACCGACGGAAAGCTTGCGCTTGCTGGCGACGAACACGCGGACCTGCTTGACGACGCCGACGTCGCCGGCCTCTTCGCTGCTTTCGATCTTGTCGAGGTTGCGCTCACGCTCCATGTCGGCATCGCTGAACTTCTGTTCAAAGCTCTGAATGATGTCGAAGATCTTGTTGCGGATCGGGCTCGGGTCGATCTCGATGGTGTCGTAGCTTTCGGCCACATGACGAAGCATCGTCTTGGTGATCTTCTTGTTCGCGCCGACGAGCGGCTCGCCAGTCTGGCCGTTAACGATGTCGAGCGGGATCTTTTCGTTGAGAAGGATGTCAGAGAGACGCTCGGTAAGCTGCTCGGTGAGATCTTCCTTCTTCTTGCGATAGTCTTCTTCGATCTGCTTGATCTGGCGCTTGTACTCGGACGGGGAGAGTTTCTCCTTGTCGGAATCAGCACCACCGCGCTGGGCGACACGGACATCCATGACGATGCCGGTGCAGCCTGAGGGCACGCGAAGAGAGGTGTCCTTCACATCAGCAGCCTTCTCGCCAAAGATGGCGCGCAGGAGTCGCTCTTCGGGAGCGAGTTCGGTCTCGGATTTGGGAGTGATTTTGCCGACGAGAATGTCGCCAGGCTTCACTTCCGCGCCGATGCGCACGACGCCCATCGCGTCAAGATTCTTGAGTGCTTCATCGCCCACATTGGGGATGTCACGGGTGATTTCTTCAGGCCCAAGCTTTGTGTCACGAGCGATGACTTCAAAGTCTTCGATGTGGATGGAGGTGTAAATGTCCTCCTTCACGATGCGTCGGCTGATAACGATGGCGTCTTCGAAATTGTAACCGTTCCACGGCATGAACGCGACGAGCATGTTCTTGCCAATGGCCAGTTCTCCCTGGTCGGTGCAGGGACCGTCGGCAATGACGTCACCCTTTTTGATCTTCTGACCGCGGCGAACCAGCGGCTTCTGATTGATGCAGGTGCCGGCATTGCTGCGGTACCGAACTTGCGGAGAGGATAGACAAAGGTGCCCTTGTCCGGATCGGTCTGCACCGAACCAATCGGGTCGGCGAGGAACTTCTCTTCCTTCACGGGCAACTCGCCATCTTTGGTAACGATGATGACATCGGACGTGGCGGAGGCCACGGTACCGGCACCGTCAGAGACGATCACGGCATGGGAATCACGCGCTGCCTTACCTTCCATGCCGGTACCGACGAGCGGAGCCTCGGCTTCCAAGAGTGGAACGCCCTGGCGCTGCATGTTCGAACCCATGAGCGCACGGTTGGCGTCATCGTGCTCCAGGAACGGAATCAGAGCCGCCGCGACGGAAACGAGCTGCTTCGGCGAAACATCCATGAGCGTTGCCTTGGCAGGCTCCACTTCAATAAAGTCTCCGCGGTAACGAACGGTGATCTTGTCGTTCTTGAAGCGGCCCTTTTCATCGATGGGGTTGTTCGCCTGAGCGATGTAGTGATTTTCTTCCTGATCGGCGGTGAGGTAGTCGATCTTTTCGAGCACATGACCGTCCTTGCACGGACGATAGGGCGTCTCGATGAAGCCGAATTCATTGATGCGAGCGTAGGACCCCAGCGAATTGATCAGACCAATGTTCGGTCCTTCCGGCGTCTCAATGGGGCAAATGCGACCATAGTGAGAAGGATGGACGTCGCGGACTTCGAAACCGGCGCGGTCACGATTCAGACCGCCAGGTCCGAGAGCTGAGAGACGGCGCTTGTGCGTCAGTTCGGCCAGGGGATTAATCTGGTCCATGAACTGGCTGAGCTGACTGCGGCCAAAGAAATCGCGGACGACGGCGGAGAGCGCCTTCGGGTTCACAAGCTTCGCCGGCGTCATAGTGTCCATGTTCACATCGAACAGGGTCATGCGCTCCTTGACGAGACGCTCCGTGCGGGACAGCCCCACGCGGCACTGGTTGGCGAGGAGTTCACCCACGGCCCGGACACGACGACTGCCGAGATGGTCAATATCATCGAGCAGGCCCTCGCCTTCACGGAGGCGGAAGAGGTAATTCAGCGCAGAAACCACGTCCTCGGCGGTGAGGACGCGCATTTCGGTGTCCAGTTTGATGCCGAGCTTCTGATTGATCTTGTAGCGACCGACACGTGTGAGGTCGTAGCGCTTCGGATCAAAGAAGAGTCGCTTCACGAGCGCACGCGCGTTCGGTGTGGTCGGAGGATCACCCGGGCGGAGGCGGCGGTAGATTTCCTTGAGTGCCTCTTCCTCGTCACGGGCGGTGTCCTTACGAAGGGAGGTGATCAGCAAATCGTCGGGAGATGCGGTGACGACTTTGATCGTCTTGTGACCAAGCTGGATCAACTGGCGAACAACGCCCTGTGTGAGAGGCTCGTAGGCACGGGCGACGATCAGTTCGCCGTCCAAGATGTCCTTGAACAGGATCTTGCTGGCCAAGTCCTCTTCGGAAAGGCCTTCCTTGAGCTTCAGATCCTGAATCTCGTAGAAAAGCTTCAAGATGTCCTCGTCATTGGGGTATCCGATGACACGAAGCAGCGTCGTGGCGAGGAATTTGCGACGACGACGGCGGCGGTCGAGATAGACGTAAAGAAGGTCGTTCGTGTCGAACTGGACCTCAAGCCAGGTGCCGCGGTCGGGAATGATCCGGAAACCGTGCAGCCAGCGGCCGTTGAGGTGCTGGGTCGTTTCAAAACAGATGCCCGGCGAACGATGAAGCTGAGAGACGACAACACGCTCAGCGCCGTTGATGACGAACGTGCCGCGCACGGTCATGAGCGGGATTTCACCCATGTAAACGCGTTCCTGCTTGGCGCCCTGCTCGTCCTTGAGCTCATAGGTGACATATAGCGGCGCACTGTAGGTTTCCGCCTCGCGAATAGCCTCCAGTGAGGAGAGCTTGGGATCGCCGATTTCATACATGACGAAATCAAGGGTCATTTTTTCATCGTAGCTCGTGATCGGGAAGACTTCCCGGAACACGGCCTGCAGGCCAAGATCCTTGCGCTTGGAGGGTGCTATGTTTTTTTGGAGGAATTCCTCGTAGGACCGAAGCTGGATCTCGATGAGATTTGGCGGCTCGGCGACTTCGTGGATTTTGCCAAAGTTGGTGCGCTGGGACATAAGGCAGTGATGAGGCGGTTAGGGGGCGATGGCGGTGGGCACGGTGCGGAGCTGGAAACTCCGCGTGCGGTCACTCTGGCGAAAGTCAGGCGTTGAGCCTAAAATCCGACTTTGTGGCCGCGAAAACGAAACAGCCGGAGCCAGGAACTGAGCCCTGACTCTGGCGGGAAATGGGATACAACAAGACCGCCGTATCGCGAAGGGTCCCCGAACCGAAGCCTTTGCTTCGGAGGTTCCGGGACGCGCGATTCTGGGCGGGCATGCGATGAAACTAAACTGTCGGGAGGTTTGAAAAACTAACAATGTGGAGCCCGAGGCCGCGTGGCGCCGCCTTCGAAGACGGGACACCACGCGGCAAAGAGCATGGGAACTGAGGAGACTACTTGATCTCGACCTTGGCGCCTGCGGCTTCCATCTTCTTCTTGATGTCTTCCGCTTCTTCCTTCTTGACGCCTTCCTTGAGGGGCTGTGGAGCGCTCTCGACGAGCTTCTTCGCTTCGGCGAGGCCGAGGCCCGGGACGACGGTGCGGACTTCCTTGATGACGCCGATCTTGTTGCTGCCGGCATCGGTCAGGATGACGTCAAATTCGGTCTTCTCTTCAGCTGCGGGAGCAGCGGCACCACCGGCTGCGGCGCCAGCGGCGGCAACAGCGACGGGAGCAGCGGCGCTGACGCCCCACTTCTCTTCGAGAGATTTCACAAGTTCAGCGACTTCCAGGACGGTAAGGCCGCTCAGTTCTTCAACGATTTTATTCAGGTCTGCCATATTGTTTTGTCGGTATCGCCGTGTCCCGAAGCTTCGGAAAGTTTAAGAGCGAAAGCCATCGCTCCGGCGAGGAACCATTGGGTGTTGGTATGTTCAGGTCCCGCAAAGCGGAACCATCTGTTCAAATGGGTTGGTCGAGTTATGCCTTTTCGCCCTTGGCCTTGATGACACGGGCAAGGGAAGCAGCTGGTTCGGCGAGCGTGCGAACCAGTTTCGAGGCGGGAGCCTGAAGCACGCCGAGGAGCTGGGCGAGGAGCACTTCGCGCGAAGGGAGGTCCGCGAGGGATTTGATGGCATCAACATTGAGCAAATTGCCGTCAAGGACACCAGCCTTCATGGTCGGCATCTTGAACTCGGCGGCGAAGTTCTTCATGACCTTCGCAGCGGCGCAAACGTCCTTCTCTCCGGTTACAAAGGCGCTCTGGCCCTTGAGATGATCTGCAAGATCGCCTGGGAATCCAGCTTTCTCAGCGGCTTTCTTGACGAGATTGTTTTTGAAAACGTGAATCTCAGAACCGGCTCCGGCAAGACGCTTGCGGAGTTCGGAAAACTTATCCACGGTCAATCCCGTGTAATCGACCACGAAAAGGAATGGAGAGGCGTTGACCCGTTGCAGCAGGTCGTCGATGAGCAATGACTTTTCAAGTTTCATGATGGTTGCTGCGGAGGGTTAGAGCTTGATGTACTTGGAAACGTCGATGCGGAGAGCCGGCGACATAGTGGCCGCGAAGGTGATCGCTTCCACATAACGACCGCGGGCTGTGGCAGGACGGGCGCGAACAACCGCTTCGATGAGTGAATTGCCGTTGTCGGCGAGCTGGCTGGGTTCGAAGGACGCCTTACCGATGGAGGCGGCGATGTTGCCGTTTTTATCGAGCTTAAAGTCTGCACGACCGGCTTTCACCGCTTTCACGGCTGCAGCGGTGTCTTCCGTCACGGTTCCCGTTCTTGGGTTCGGCATCAAACCACGAGGTCCGAGCTGCTTACCAAGCTTGCGAACTTCGTTCATGGCGGCAGGGGTGGCGATGGCGACGTCAAAATCGGTGAAGCCTTCCTTCACCTTCGCGATGAGATCTTCGTTTCCAACAATGTCAGCACCAGCTTCTTTCGCAGCTTCAGCGGCGGCACCTTGAGCGAAGACGGCCACGCGAACCGTCTTACCCGAACCGTGGGGAAGCGGGCAGGTTCCGCGAACCATCTGATCGGATTTGCGCGGGTCGACGCCCATGTGGAAGGACAGGGTCACCGTTTGGTTGAACTTTGTCCCCGGAAGGGTGCGAAGGAGTTCGGCCGCTTCTTCAAGCGTGAACGTTTTTCCCGCCGGGATCATCTCGGCGGCTTTCTTGTAGCGTTTGCTTCTCTTTTGCATGGTGGGGATGCAGTGGTGACGAACTGTGAGTTCTCCTGCGGTGGTGTGGGATTAGTCGGCGATTTCGATGCCCATCTGGCGGGCGGTTCCAGCCATGATGCGCGATGCGCGCTCAAGGTCCTGGGTATTAAGGTCCGCGATCTTGGCCTTGGTGGCTTCGAGCAACTGAGCCTTGGTGATCTTAGCAACCTTCTTCTTGTTCGGTTCACCCGAGCCGGAGGCCAGATTTGCAACCTTCTTCAAAAGGTTGGAAGCAGGAGGCTGCTTGGTGATGAAGGTGAAGCTTTTGTCTTTGTAAACGGTGATGACAGTGGGCAGCACATCTCCACCGGCCTTGGCGGTGGCGGCATTGAACTCCTTGCAGAATCCCATGATGTTGACGCCGGCCTGACCGAGTGCGGGACCGATGGGGGGAGCGGGATTTGCAGCGCCAGCCTTGATCTGGAGCTTGATTAGTTTGACGATTTCCTTGGCCATAGTGTGTGGGTTTCTTGCTTGAGATTAGTTGGGGCTTGAGGGGAATGCATTTATGCCTTTTCCACCTGCCAGTATTCGAGATCGACCGGTGTGGATCGACCGAAGATGTTGACGGAGACGCGCAGCACGCCGCGTTCGGGATCAATTTCTTCAACAATGCCGTTCTGGCTTTCGAACGGACCATCGGCCACTCGCACGGTGTCGCCCAAATTGAAGGCGATTTTCGGAACGGCGCCTTCATCCTTGTCGCGGACTTGGGCCAGCATGGCCTCTACTTCCTTCTGACGCATTGGGATCGGATGATCCTTGGCTCCGGCAAAGTTAAGTACTCCCTCGGTTTCCTTCACGAAGTACCAAGTTTTGTCCACCAGACGGTTGTGCTCGTCGATGAGATAGCAGTTGGCGATCACATAACCCGGGAAAAACTTCCGGTTGCTCTCGGAGCGCTTGCCTTTTTTGACTTCGGCCACACGCTCCATCGGAACAAGCACCTGATAGATGTAGTCCCCCATTTCCTCCGTCTGAATGCGACGCAGCATGCTGTCCAAGACCCTCTTTTCAAGGCCGGAACGGACGTGGATGACGTACCACTGATCGCGAGGTGCTGGAATGGCTCCCATGAGGTTTAGGGGGGGGATTTAAGGTTCTGTGTTCAGGATCACATTCCGCCGAGCTTCTGAGCGGCCTCAAAGGCCCACTTGAAGCTGACGTCAAACGCGGCGACGAAGCCACCCAAGAGAATCATCGCGATGAAGACCACCACCGTGGATTCATTCAATTCGCGATACTTGGCGAAGCCCTTTTCCTTGGGATCCCAAGGCCATGTGGCCTTTTTGAGTTCCACGGCGACTTCGCTGATATACTTGCGGATGCGGCTCATGTGAAGCGTTTGACTATTCGAGAGGAACGTTTGTTCCGGGATGTTCGCTGGCAGGCCAGGAGGGACTCGAACCCCCAACCGACGGTTTTGGAGACCGCTACTCTACCAATTGAGCTACTGACCTGTATTGAGCGAAAACGCTTCCCGGAATGGATAATGGATGGATTACGATTTGGCAAGTTCGTCAGCTGTCTTCACTAGGGAGAGAGACGAAACCACCGCCGGGTCTGTGCGCCAGACCCGGCGGGGTTCGAAACAAACGAACTTAGCGCGCGACTTAGTCGAGGATGGTGGCCACGCGGCCAGCACCCACGGTCTTGCCGCCCTCGCGGATGGCGAAACGGATGGTCTTTTCCATGGCGATCGGGGTGATGAGTTCGACTTCGATCGAGACATTGTCACCAGGCATCACCATTTCGACACCTTCAGGAAGCTTCACGCTGCCGGTCACGTCCGTCGTGCGGAAGTAGAACTGCGGGCGGTAGTTGTTGAAGAACGGCGTGTGACGACCGCCTTCGTCCTTGGAGAGAACATACACCTCAGCGGTGAACTTCTTGTGGGGGGTGACGGAGCCGGGCTTGGCGATGACCTGACCGCGCTCGACGTCAGTCTTCTTGGTGCCGCGAAGCAGGAGACCCACGTTGTCGCCTGCACGACCTTCGTCGAGCAGCTTGCGGAACATTTCGATGTCCGTGACGGTGGTCTTGGCAGTCGGACGGATGCCGATGATTTCGACTTCGGACATCTTCTTGATGATGCCGCGCTCCACACGACCGGTGCAGACGGTGCCACGACCTTCGATCGCGAACACGTCTTCCACGGGCATGAGGAAGTCCTTGTCGATCGGACGCTCAGGCAGCGGGATGTAGCTGTCCACCGCGTCCATAAGCTTGACAATGTTGGCTTCCTGTTCGGCGTCGCCTTCGAGGGCCTTGAGGGCGGAACCCTTGACGATCGGGATGTCATCACCCGGGAAGTCGTACTTGGAAAGGAGGTCGCGGATTTCCATCTCGACGAGGTCGAGGAGTTCGGCGTCATCCACCATGTCCACTTTGTTCATGAACACGCAGAGGGCTGGCACGCCCACCTGACGGGCAAGCAGAATGTGCTCGCGGGTCTGAGGCATCGGACCGTCGGCGGAAGAAACCACGAGAATGGCTCCGTCCATCTGGGCGGCACCGGTGATCATGTTCTTGACGTAGTCGGCGTGTCCGGGGCAGTCGACGTGCGCGTAGTGGCGCTTGTCGGTCTCATACTCCACGTGAGCGGTGTTGATCGTGATACCGCGCTCTTTTTCTTCTGGAGCTGCGTCGATCTGATCATAAGCGCGAGCCTGCGCGAATCCCTTCTTGGAAAGGACGGTCGTGATGGCAGCGGTCAGGGTGGTTTTGCCGTGGTCAACGTGGCCAATCGTGCCGATGTTGACGTGCGGCTTGTTGCGTTGGAATGCTTCTTTAGCCATGGAGTAGGTTAGTTAGGGGGTGCGCTTGGGACTGTGTTCGTTTGTCGTGTCTCGAAGATCCCACACGGTACTGCCACTGGAGCTGTTAGAGGGACTTGAACCCTCGACCTCGTCCTTACCAAGGACGTGCTCTACCACTGAGCTATAACAGCTTAACCTGCGGCGGCCCTGTGAGAGACCTCCTCCTCTTTCGACAATAAAACCGGGACATGAAATCTCTTAGACTGGCGTCAAGAGACAATACGCCCCGGCTTTTTTACCGAAAAAGTGGGCTGAGAGTAGGACGGCTGGACATTCTGTCAAAGATTATTTCAAAAGTTCCTGAAAGACCCCGCATCCATCGCCGCCCATCCTCGCGACTGGCCGATCCCCCGGTGTGCTGGACTGTAATCAAGAATGATCCCCTGCAAGGCTCTAAAGGCTCGCCAATTTCAAGGTCGCTTGACCGCGCCCCTACGCTGTCGACTACTTCTTGTCCCGCCCATGACAAAATTTCGCCCCTGTATCGACCTCCACGACGGCCGCGTGAAGCAGATTGTCGGCTCCTCCCTGAGGGATGATGGCAGCGGATTGAAAACGAACTTCGTGAGCGATCGTGACGCCGCCTGGTATGGTGCACTTTATAAAGATGATTCCTTGTTTGGCGGCCATGTCATCCTGCTGGGGAAAGGCAATGAAGAAGCTGCTCGTGAGGCTCTGGGAGCATTTCCGGGTGGTCTGCAGATTGGCGGGGGTATCCGCCCGGAAAATACTAATGAGTATCTCGCCGCCGGAGCCAGCCATGTGATTGTGACGAGCTATCTATTCGACCCGGACGGCACCTTCAGTGAGACGCGACTGAAGCAGATGGTGCAGGCGGCCGGTCGCGACCGACTAGTGATCGACCTCAGTTGCAAAGCCACGTCAAAAGGCTGGACGGTGGCAATGAACCGCTGGCAGACGCTGACGACGCTGGACGTGACACCGGAGTCCCTGCGATGGCTGGCCGGGCATTGCGCGGAATTTTTGATCCATGCCGTGGACGTCGAGGGCAAGTGCGAAGGCATCGACGAGGCGCTTGTCAGCTTCCTCGGCGAGCACTCTCCGATCCCAATGACTTACGCTGGTGGCATCCGCCATCTCAACGATCTGAAGCGCATCGATGAACTGAGCCGAGGACGGGTGGACGGCACCGTCGGTAGCGCTCTGGACCTTTTCGGCGGCACGGGTGCCAAATACGAAGACTTGGTGGCCTGGAACCGACGCACTGTCTAAAACATGAAAATCATTCGCTATTCCGATTCACTGGGAAACATCTCCCATGCCGCCCGGCAGCCCGATGAATCGGCACTTGTCATCGAGGGCGACATTTTTGGCGATTATCGCATAACCGACCGCAAAGCGGACATCGCCAAGTTGCTCGCGCCCGTCCAGCCCTTCGCGATCATCTGCATCGGCCTAAACTACAAGTTCCACGCCGAGGAAACCAAGGCCGCGATCCCCATGCATCCAGTTGTCTTCATGAAGCTGCCGAACGTGATACAGCATCCCGACGAACCGATTCTGCTGCCAACGCATTTGAAAAGTGACAAGGTAGACTTCGAATGCGAGCTGGCGGTGGTCATCGGCAAGGAGGCTAAAAACGTGAACAAGGCGAACGCCCTGAAGCATGTGCTTGGCTACACTTGCGCAAACGATGTCAGCGCACGCGACTGGCAAAAACACGGTGGAGGCGGCCAGTGGTGCCGCGGCAAGTCCTTTGACACCTTCTGTCCGCTCGGACCGGTGCTGGTAACTGCGGACGAGATTCCGAACCCAAACTGCCTCGCCATCAAAACCGTTCTCAACGGCGAAACCATGCAGGACTGGAACACCAGCGACATGATTTTCGACGTTGCGACACTGATCGAATTCCTCAGTGGCAGCACCACACTGATGCCCGGCACCGTGATTCTGACCGGCACCCCTCATGGCGTGGGCATGGCGCGTACGCCGCCAGTGTTCATGAAGGACGGTGATGTCGTGAGCGTAGAGATCGAAAACATCGGCTCACTGACGAATCCCGTGCGCAACGAAGACTAAACTCAGGCCTCAGCCTTCTCCAAGTCGGCAACGAGCCGCTCAAAGCGGCGCTGCGGACAACTGTCCTCCAGAATCGCTCTCAAAACCTCTTTTCGCCGCACAAAGTGAAAGGCCATGATGTCGCAAACGAGCTCCGGCTCCTCCATTGCCTCCAAAGCCTGGCAAAGCGTCCTCATGCTGTCACAGCTGTCGTTGGTGGGCGCGGGAAGCAGTTCGAGGGCGCGCGACTTAAGCAGCCTCAAGTTCTCCAGAGGAGCGCTTGACGATTCGAAACACTCCACCTTCGCAATCCTGAAGGGCTCGGTCTGCTGCCAGCCGGTGATGCGCATTCTCGACACCCCGGAGAGCACGACTTGCGAGGTGCCATCCGGATTTTTCACCGAGGCACGGATCAAGCCCGCGGTAACAACCGGCAGCACGTCTTCGCCATCCCCACAGCGAACGCCGACACAGAACATCCGATCTGTTCGCAGTGCGTGGTCGAGCATCATGCGATAGCGTTCCTCGAAAATGAAAAGCGGCAGATGGCAGCCTGGAAAGTGGTAGCAGTCGTCCAGTACGATCATCGGCAGCCTCGTGGGCATGCAAAACGGCAGTGAACTTGGAGCGGTAGATTCCATTCGTGAATGCTGGGGGATACGCGCGTCGGCGCATCTCGGTTCGACGGATTCAGTTCATTCCCCGCAGCGCCTCGCGGATCAGTTTGTCGGCGGTATCGATTCCTTCCTGTTTACCGGCCTCGTTCACCGCCTTCTGCGCCTCGCCCTGCTTGTAACCGAGAGCAATGAGAGCGAGCACCGCATCGCTGTGGGCCGCCTGCTTCGGATCGTGAGCTCCCTTCGCCCTGCTGGCCTCCTGCCAGGCGTCCACGACGCCCACCTTGTCCTTGAGTTCGAGAACGATGCGCTCCGCCGTTTTTCCACCCACGCCCTTGATGCGCGCCAGCGCTTTCACATCCCCCTGGATCACGGCATCCTTGAAAGCTGCCACCGGCATGCCGCTGAGCACGCTGAGCGCCATTTTCGGCCCGATGCCGGACACGCGATCCATCAACAGGCGAAAAAGATCGCGCTCGTCAGCGCTCATGAAACCGAACAACGTGTGGTCGCGCTCGGTGACGTGATAGTGCGTCAGCAACCGCACTTCCGCGCCAGGCTGCGGTAGGCGATCGAAGGTGGTGAGCGGAATGAGCACCAGGTAGCCCACACCATTCACGTCCACCGTCGCTCGATGAGGCAGTGCCTCGGCCAAGATTCCACGCAAAAAGGCGATCATGCCCGCCATGAAGGCGAGCGGCACGAGGTCGTGCAAGCACCGGTTTGCTTTGCGACGCGATCCCGCCACATTTCCGCTCATGCGACCACTGTTCTCTCTTCTCTTCGTGCTTGGCACCTGTCTCCACGCCCAGGAGGCGGAAGAAGATCGCAAGCTGGAAATACTGCTCCTGCTGCCTGAGCCCAAGGCCATGCGCTCCAGTCTTTCCACTCCGCCGCAGGGGTCGAAAATGACCGTGCTCACTCCGGCGCGCGAGTCACGAACCGCCGGCGGCGGCATCGAAGCTTACAGCGAGGAGACTTTTAAGAAGCTCGGCCTCAGTCTCGAGACTTTTCAGGCACGCGCCCGCACGGTGGCCGACAAGCGCTTGCTGCAACTCCGCCCGGAACTGATCAAGGGAGAGGACGGCAAGATCGCCTATGCGGTGTATCGCGGTGAATCCCCCCTGTTTGCCACGCTTCTCGTCGCCCCTTCCCTGCCGAAGATCTTCGAGGATCTTTTCGGCAAGGAAATCTGGGTGGCCCTGCCGGATCGCCATGCCCTGTATGTCTTTCCTGCTCGTCCTGAATTTGTCGACGAATTCACCCCGGATCTCGCCGACCGCTATTTGGCCGATCCCTTTGCTGCAAGCTGCGAGATCTTTTCCATCAGAGCCGGCGCCGAACCGCGTGTCGTAGCTGCATTCGCCGGACAGGAGTGAAGCCCGATGCGCTCGCAGAGTCTTGGATTTCCACTCGAAATGCGGCGACAAAAGCCCGAGCGAAGCTCCAAGACGACTTCGCGCTTGCCGTGGGGGGAGTTCTGCTTTCTTCTGAACTGGTTATGGCTTTCAAACTAGTGATCATATCCGGCTCCCAGACAGGTGTCGAACGCGCGGCAATGGAATGGACCGTCAAACATCAAATCCCGCACGGCGGCTGGTGCCCGGCAGGTCTCGAAGAGGCACCGAACCCCGACTTCAAACTCAAGGAGGCGGAGACTGAAGACATCTTCGAGGTGCTCGAATCAAACATCCGGGACTCCGACGCGACAGTGGTCTTCACCAGCGAAGCCAAACCCAAGTTGAAGACCACCGGCCAAAAAGCCGTCACCCTCTCCAAGAAGCAGAAGAAACCTGTGCTGCACGTCCATCGCGGCATCCTCGGCGTCTCGGAAAAAATCGTCGCCTTTATCGACAAACACTACCCGCGTCGAGTCCATATCACGGGTTCCACCGAAGAGGACGAGCCGGGGCTGGCCTACTGGGCTATCGACGAACTCGAGAAAATGAAGGGTATCATGGAGCGGCGTCCGGATTGATGCTCAGTTAGGGGCGGTGAACGTCGGCATGCGGAGGTCAAGCATCTCGTTCTTTTTTGCCGCAATTTCGCCCGCCTTCGACACAAAAGCGCGGTTTGACAAGACACGGGACATCCTCCTTGTGTCGCACGCATGTTTCTGCTCGCCTCTGCTTCCGCATCTGCCCACGCCGCACTGCCGTCCTACGGCATGGTCGCCCCCTTTGCCCTGCTGCTTTTGTGCATCGCCCTGATGCCACTTTTTGCCGCCCACTTCTGGGAGCATCACTACCCGAAAGTGGCCGTTGGCCTGGGTTTGGTGACAGCCTGCTACTACCTCTTTGTGCAAAAGGACTGGCACCCGCTTCACCACGCAGCGCACGAATACGTGAGCTTCATGGCGCTTGTTGGTTCCCTCTTTGTCATTTCCGGCGGCATCAACATCCGCGTGAAGGGAGAGGCCACGCCGATGGTAAACACAGCCTTCCTCCTCATTGGAGCCGTGCTGGCAAACTTCATCGGCACCACCGGCGCTTCGATGCTCATGATCCGGCCCTGGATCAAGATGAACAAGTACCGCATCACCGGCTTCCACATCGTCTTCTTCATCTTCGTGGTCAGCAATGTCGGCGGCTGCCTGACGCCGATCGGCGACCCGCCGCTCTTCCTCGGCTTCCTGCGCGGTGTGCCATTCTGGTGGGTCATCCAGCAATGCTGGCAGGCCTGGGCTCTGGCCATTGCGCTGCTGCTGGCCCTCTTCTACGTGTTCGACTCCGCAAACTTCCGCCGTGCGCCGAAGGATGTCCGTGAAAAGGAAACCGCCCATGAAGACTGGTTTTTCCGCGGCACGCTGAACCTCGTCTGGCTGGGAGCGGTCCTCGGTGCCGTCTTCCTGCCGAAGAGCGTACAGGAGACAACGCTGCTCGGCGTCTTTTCCGTGCCTGCCCTCGTCATGTTCGCCGCTGCCGTCGCGTCCTACTTCACCACCAAAGCGGAAGTGCATGAGGCAAACGACTTCAACTTCGGCCCCGTCAAGGAGGTCGGCTATCTCTTCGTCGGTATCTTTCTCACCATGATCCCCGCCCTGCAGATCCTGCAAAGCGGCGAGGCTGTGAAGATCGATACGCCGATGCAGTACTACTTTGCCACCGGAGCGCTCTCCGCCTTCCTCGACAATGCGCCGACCTATCTCTCCTTCCTCGCCGCATCCATGGGCCATGAGCAGCTCTCCGTGGACTCCACGACAGACGTCCTGAAGTTCGCCGCCGAGCACGCCTCGCATCTCATCGCCATCTCCCTCGGAGCCGTCTTTTTCGGAGCCGGCAGCTACATTGGCAACGGCCCCAATTTCATGGTCAAGGCGATCGCTGACAAATCCAAGGTCCACGCACCGTCTTTCCTCGCCTACATCTACCGTTTCTCCATCCCCATCCTGCTGCCAGTGCTGATCATCGTCGGCTGGATCATGGTGAAATGAGGCGTGTATGACGAATGCCTTCACCTGAATGACGAACGAAGACCGAAATCCACACTCCGAATCTCGTCATTCCCCGATGCCTCTCCGTTTGTGCGCCGCCCTCGGCCTGAGCGTCTTCGGTATCGGTTGCGCCTTTTTCCCGCCACTCGGCACGAAGCGGTTGAAAAAGGACCTCGCGTCCCAGCACGCGACGGCCCCGTCGAAATGGGCCGCACTGCCCTCCATTCCAAAGAGCGCTTCCACTGGCTGGCTCGATGAGTTTGGCAGTTCAAAGCTCAAAACTCTCGTCACAAGAGCCGTCGAGGCCAATCCAGATCTCAAAGCCACGGGTGCGCGCGTCAACCAGGCGAGGGCGCAGCTCGTCCAAGCTGGCGCGGGCCTCTTCCCCGCCCTGACCGCGAACGGCTCCGGAAGCCGCACCCAAAGCCCCGGAGACCAGCGCTTTGCCGGCGTCAATCAAATCGCCAACCGCTTCACCACCACGCTCAATGTGACCTGGGAAATCGACTTTTGGGGGCGCGTGGCAGACGAACGCCGCGCCGCCAAAGCCGGCAGCGAGGCCGCTGAAGAAGACTGGCACGCCGCTCGCCTCTCTCTCGCCGCGAACACCGTGCAGACCGCCATCACGCTGACGGAAGCCGAAAACCTGCTGTCGCTCGCGCAAAACAACGTCGCCATCCGCACCACTCAGTTGGGCATTCTCGAGCGCCAGCTCGACCGCGGCATCGACCCCGACCGCGCAGCGCTCGATGTCACCCTCAGCCGCGCCGACCTGGCCCGCGCCGAGTCCACCGTGCAGCAACGCCGCGCCACCGCCGACCAGACGCGCCGCATTCTCGAAACGCTTCTCGGAGGTTACCCGGCCGGCGCCGAACACGGCCTTGGCTCCCTGCCCTCCCTGCGACGCGGCGTCCCCGCCGGCCTGCCCTCGGAGATGCTCCTGCGACGTCCCGATCTCCGCGCCGCCGAGCGCCGCGTGGTCGCCGCGCTCGCCACCGAAAGTGCGGCCAAAAAAGCCCTGCTTCCCAGTCTCCGCCTTACCGGCCAGGCGGGCCGCACCTCGCAACAGATCGAGAAGATCATCCGCCCGGAATCCGCCATCTGGAACATCGGTTCCCAAGCCGCCCAGACCTTGTTCCAAGGCGGCCGTCTCAAAGCCGGCATGGACCTTCAACGCGCCCGCTACGACGAATCCCTGCAAACCTACGCTGGCAGCGTCCTCACGGCCTTTCGTGAGGTCGAGACTGCCCTCGCCGCCGAGCAGTTCCTCCTCGTCCAGCAGTCCGCCCTCGAACGCGCTTCCGAAGAAGCCGAACGCGCGGAGCGCTTAGCCCTCGGTCAGTACGAGAAGGGACTCAGCGACGTCCTCACCCTGCTCGACACCCGGCAGCGCGCCTTCGACGCCCGCAGCGCCCTCATCAGTGTCAAAGCCCAGCGCCTCCGCAATCGCGCCGCGCTGCACCTCGCCCTTGGTGGGGAGTTTTAATCGAAATCACGGAAGTTTTTTCGTAACGACTTTCAGTTCAGCGGCTTTCACCTGCTACCATGAAGTCTCTCCGAAGCCTCCGCCCCGCGCTCCGCGCCAGCCTGCTCGTGCTCGCCACTGCAGGCCTCGCGGCATCCTCCAAGCTCCCTCCCAGCGAGGTGACAATCACCACCGACGGCAACTACCGGCGCATTCAGGCCAACGGCATCCCCGACCACCAACCGGGGCGGTTCCCAAACCGAAACAATCCCAACACCATCGCACCCCAGCACTACGACTACAGAGTACCGCTCAATCCCGCAGTCGCCGCGCAGCCCACACCCTACCGCATGCAGCCTTTCGGCATCGGCGTGAACGGAGTCGTCTTTGACCCTTTCGCCGCTGAATGGTGGAAAAACGATCCCAACAGCGGCTGGCAATACGAGCCCTTCGGCGGCGCCGTCAATCTGGGTCTCGACGACAGCAATGCGCATGTCCAGCCAAATGGGGCCTATCACTACCACGGTATCCCGAACGGACTCATAGAGGAAGCCTCCGGCAACCAACCAGCCGTCACTCTCGTCGGCTGGGCGGCCGACGGGTTTCCCATTTACGGTCCCTGGGGTTACAGCGACGCCCGCGACGCCGCCAGCCCCTTGAAGAAACTGAAATCCAGTTACGGCATCAAGCAGGGGGCACGCCCCCCCAAGTCACCCAGCGGCAAATACGACGGCTCTTTTGTTCAGGACTATGAATACGTCGAAGGCACCGGCGATCTCGACGCCAGCAACGGTCGCTTCGGCGTGACGCCGGAGTTTCCCGAAGGCACCTACCACTACGTCCTCACCGAGCAGTATCCCTATATTCCCCGCCAGTTCGTCGGCACGCCCGACGCCAGCTTTGAGCGGCGCGGCCCTCCAGGTGGCGGCTTTGGTCCTCCCGGCGGCCGGGGAGGTCCGGGTGGTCGTCGCGGCGGTCCTGGCGGTCCTCCGCCTCCGGGCTTTCCGCCACCTCCGCCACCACGCTGATCAAACCGCTTCCACCCGCACTGCCGAGTGTTTGTAGCTCGGCTGGCGGCTGTGGGGGTCGAAACTGGCGTGCGTGAGCTGGTTCACGCAGTTGTCGTGCATGGGCAGGAAAACTTCGCCCACGAGCCGCAGCTCGTCACGTGCCTTGGCGGTGAGTTCGGCGCGTTTGGAGACCACCCGCACAGCCATGCCGTCGCCAATCTTCAGCCTCTCGGCGTCCTGCGGATGCAGGTCGAGCATCAGTTCCTCAGGCATCATTTTGGCGAGCACCGCCGACTTGCCCGTTCTTGTTTCCGTGTGCCACTGCGCACTCGTGCCGCGCCCCGTGAGCAGGATCAGCGGAAACGCGTCGCTGCGCAGTTCGGGAACAGTGGACGGTTTTTCAAACACGAACTTCGCCCGCTGGTCCGGCGTGTAAAATTTTCCGTCGGTAAACAGGCGGCGTTCCTTCGCCCTTTTGACATCATCATTCGACATCCTCGGCAGAGGCCACTGCACGCCGCCCGACTTCCTGATCATCTCGTAGCCGTCGATTCCCGTGATGTCGCACGGCTGGTCTTCCGAGCAGCGCTGCAGCACTCGAAAAACCGCCTCGGGGCTGTCCCAGTCTTGAAACAAATCCCCGCATTCCCAGTAGTGGGCCATGAGACGAAAGATGTGAAAATCCGCGAGTGCCTGGCCGGGCGAACGGCACACTTTCGGACTGTAGCCGATGCGACGTTCGCTGTTGATGAAGCATCCTTCCTTCTCACCCCAGCCAGCGGCTGGCAGGACAAGGTGTGCGCGTTTCGCCGTCTCAGTGCTGCAGTACATGTCCTGCACCACGATGAAGTCGAGCTTGTCGAGGATCCGGTTGATGCGGTTTTGATCGATCCACGAGTGACTCGGGTTCGTGGCGATGAACCACAACGCCTTCACCTTCCCCTCTTCCGCCGCGTCGATGATCTGATCGTAGGCGAGACTTGGTCGGTCGGGAATGCGATCCATGGGGATGCCACAGGCTGCGGCGACCTTTTCGCGGTGCGCCGGATTGCGAAAGTCGTGTCCGCCAAGGAGGTTCGTCGTATTCGAAAACAGGCGCGAACCCATCGCATTGCACTGGCCGGTGATGGAATTCGCTCCAGTGCCGGGCCGGCCAATATTCCCCGTCATCAGTGCGAGATTGATGATGGCCTGGGCTGTGCGCGTCGCTTCATGGCCCTGATTCACGCCCATGGTCCACCAAAAGGACACGGCTTTCCCTTCACGAATGGTTTTGGAAAAAATCTCCAAACGTTCCGTGCTCAGTCCGGTTTCGGTGGCGACGCGCTCCGGCGTGAATTCTTGAACGAAAGCGGCAAAATCCTCAAAACCGCTGGTGTGAGCGTCGATGAACGACTGATCGAGTCCGCCTTCGCGAATGATCAAATGCGCGAGTCCGTAGAGCAGCGTCAAGTCGCTCTTGGGCTTGATCGCATGGTGCTGAGTGGCTGCCATCGCAGTCTCTGTGGTGCGCGGATCGACGACAATGATCTCCGGGTTGTTCCGATTGCGCAGCACGCGCTGCCACATGATCGGGTGCGCGATGCAGGGATTCGCACCGATGAAGACGAGCACGTCGCTCTCCTCGAAGTCCGCATAGGTGAAGGGAGGAGCATCGAAACCGAAGCTCTCCTTGTAGGCGGTGACGGCGGTGGCCATGCATTGGCGCGTATTGCCGTCGCCGTGGATCATGCCCATGCCAAACTTCGCCAGTGCACCGAGAAAGGCCATCTCCTCGAACATGATCTGCCCCGTGCTGATGAACGCAGCCGCCTCTGGTCCGTGCTTGTCCAGAATCTCGCGCATTCTATCGCAGAAATAGCGCAACGCCGTGTCCCAATCGACCGGCTTCCCGTGCAGCAGCGGCATGGTCGCGCGGTCCCTCGCATCGAGCACGCTGAGAGCCTCCCACCCTTTCGGACAGGCGGTGCCTACATTGACGGGATAATGGGGATCCGGTGTGAGATTGACCGCCTCGCCATCCTTGATGTGAATCTTGAGACCGCAGCCGGTGGAGCAGAATCCGCAGACGGCTCCCGTGGTCGGAATCTGGCGCGACTCGTAGAAGGGAACCTGCCCCAAACCAGAATTTCCCCGGCTCACGAACCAGATCAGCGGTAAGTGGGCCGGTCCATTCGCGGAAAGTGAGGGCGGGTGCGGTGATCGTATGTTAGTTTCCCGGCATTTTCGATCCAGCGGCGGTAGTGAAAAGTAACGACGCTCAATGAGCTGACTCCAAAAGGTAAGCAGCAACCCCCGCAATGAGCATCCAGCGCTCAAGCCCCCGCAGCGATCAGAGCAGGAAGAATCCAGGCCGCAGCGATCAACAACAGACCACGCAGCTTGAGGCGGTCACTCAGATTGAGTTGCATCAACCGTGCGGATCTGTGCCATGGGCTTTTCTTATCTGTCAGGGCTGTGCGGTAGGTCTTCAGTTCCCAAATCGACAGCCCCCAGAGGCAGACAAGGAAGGCCGCAAAGGCATGCTCCACATCATAGGCCGCACAGAGTCCCGCGCCGAGCAGGAGCGTCGTGCCAAAGAATTTCACCGCCGTATTGCCGACTGACCAAAACGGTCGACGGGTATCGACATAAACCATCACTGAGCATGCAACGGCCGTCAGCGCCGCCAGTGCCGTGCCGACTATGGCGAACTGCATCCAGGCCTCCTTATCCAGCCACCATGCCGCTGCGATGGCAGATCCGCCGGCAGGCAGCGCACCGAAGGCGATGATCTCACGCGAGAGCCACGACTTGCGCCAGCCCATAAACGCTCGCCAGGCCTTCAGCGGTTGGCCGAGATGCAGCATGCTCAAAGCGATGCCTGCGAGGCCGATGACGAGAGTGACGGCGAGCTGTTCTATCGAAGACGGCAGCAGCGCTGCTCCGAGGAAGCCGCCCGCGCTCATCTGGGTGAGAACCAACATCCAGGCGAGCGGCTCATGACCATGGTCGAGTTCCAGGCGACCCGTGTCGGCTGCCTTGGCCGTTGAGGGAATCGGTTTCGCGGAGACATAGGTGGTAGTCGGACGCGTGTAGCTGGAATCAAAGGCTCCGGAGATGATGCTGCCCCGCTCCGGCACCGCATCGAGTTTCACGATTTTGATTTTGATGGCCTCGTTCGGACAAGCCTGCACGCAGGCGGGCGCTTCCCCCTCGGCGAGGCGGCCCTGGCACATGTCGCACTTGCGCACGATGCCGCGTTTCAAGTTGAACTTAGGCACATCGTAGGGGCATTTCAGAATGCAGTAGCTACAGCCGATGCACTGGTCGTCGAGATGACGCACAATACCAGTGACGTCATCCTTGTCGTAAGCCAGTACCGGGCAGCCATTCGCACACGCCGGATCTTCGCAGTGATGGCAGGCCGTGGTGACGGTTTGCAGATACGGCTCCTGTCGCGTGCCCACCAGCATGCCGACATCCCGCCAGGATTCCTGCTCATCGAGTCCATTGAGGGAATGGCAGGCGGCCACACAGGCCTTGCATCCGGTGCAGGCGTCAAGATTGACCTCGAATCCATACTGCTCTCCGGGATTCGGCTTGGAAAGGGGAATGAGATGCGTGAAGCGCTGGCGGACCGATTTGGAATCGTATTCGTCAGAGAACAGAGCCACGGGCGTGCGCAGCGTCTGCTGCTCGCGAAGGGCTTCTGCCACGCGATCACTCATGCGCAGAAGACCTCTTGAAGCTGGCCCACGGTGTGGCGGTTGCAGAAAGCGTGGAAGGACTCGTCCGCCTCACGCTTGTCGAGATAGCCCTTGAGCATGGCCTCCAGCGTGCTGCCGAGGCTTTCGATACTGACACCGCTGAAGATTTGGCGGCCGATTTTGCGGTTCTCGCCGAATCCCCCGCCAACGGTGATGTGGTAGCCTTCACCACTCTCGGACTTCACCTTGGTGCCGAGCAGGCCGATGTCACCCATGAAATGCTGGGCACAGGAGTGGGCGCAGCCGGTGAAGTGGACGTTGATGGGCCGGTCGAGCTTCACGCGCTTGTTGAGATGTCCATCATCGCGATGGCGTGCCCCTTGGTGTCACTGGCGGCGAACTTGCAGTACTTGTTTCCCGTGCAGGCGATGAAGCCGTTGCGCAGCGTGGACGTCTCGCAGGGGAAGCCGAGTTTTTTCAGTGACTTCGCCAAGGTGGCGGCATAGGCCGTCTTGACGTTTGGAATGATGAAGTTCTGCCAGACGGTGAGCCGAACCTCACCACTGCCATAGCTGTCCGCAAGATCAGCGAGACGCTCGAGTTGTTTGGCGGTCATCTGCCCAACGGGAACCGCGGCCCCGACATAAACGAAGCCGTCCTGCTTTTGAGGATAGATGCCTACATGCGAATGCCCCTGCTGCGAGAACTCTCTTGCAGCCTGGATCGGCGAATCGGGAGCGAGGCGCGTGAGCTTGAATTTGAGAAACTTCTCGGCTTCCTGCAGCACACCTTCGAGGCCCTTGTCCTCGACGACATACTTGAAGCGCGCCTTCTTTCGATTCGTGCGGTCGCCAAACTTGATGAACACGCGCAGCAGGGCCACCATGACGTCGTTGAGCTGTTCCGGCTTCACGATCACGCCCCAGTCGCTGGCGAAAGTCTGATGGCCGGTGACACCACCGAGCGCGATGCGGAAATAGACACCAGGATCGATGCCTTCGCTGTTTTCGCCGATCTTCACCGCGCTGGCGCCGATGTCGTTGGTGTCTTCCACGGCGGAAATCAGACCACCGCCGTCGTAGGCAATGTTGAACTTGCGGGGCAGGTCGTAGAACTCCTTCGTGCCGATGATGAGCGTGGCGAGTTCGTTCACGAGCGGGCGCACATCGATGAGTTCGTAGGGGTCATAGCCCGCACAGGGATTCATCGTGATGTTGCGAATGTTGTCCGCACCCGCACCTTTCGAGTGCAGCCCGCAGCCTTGGATGCGTCGGAGCACTTCGGGGCAGTTCTTCGGCTCGATCAGACGGATCTGGAAGTTGTTCCGAGTCGTGATCTGAATGTAGCCGGTGGTGAGTTCGCGCGCGATGGCCGCGATTTCACGGAGCTGATAGGTCTTCACCACGCCGCCGGGAATGCGCAGTCGGCACATGTAGCCATCCTTCACCGGATTGAGCCAGAAGAGGCCGTTCCATTTGAAGCGGAAGACGGATTCGGGCTCCGGCTTGGCATTCCAGCGCGCGTCCATCACCAACTGCTCAATGGCGTCGAACGGATGCAGTTCACGCTTGATGCGTTCCTCCTTCGTCAGGTCATCGAGTGCTTCTTCCGCAGGTTCAGCAGGTTTCGGGGAGAGGTCTCCAAAGGTGACTCCGCCTGCGGCGATGCCGGCGAAAAAGCCTTCGAGGTAGCGCTTCTGCTCGGATGAGAAGTCGGCACCGTTTGGTCCCGTCTGGATGGCAGGTTGTTCAATAGACATCGCGGGCATAGCGTTTCTCCTTCTTCATTTGGGCGACGTATTCCGCCGCCTGTTGCGGTGACTTGCCTCCAGCCGATTGAATGATGCTGTGGAGGGCCTCATCCACATCCTTGGCCATGCGCTTGGCGTCGCCGCAGACATAGAAATGCGCGCCTTCCTCCAGCCACTGCCAGAGTTCGCCGGACGCCTGAAGCATCCGGGTTTGCACATAGATTTTTTCCTCCTGATCTCGACTGAAAGCGGTGTCGAGGCGGGTGAGATGCCCACTCTGCATCCAGCCTATGATTTGGTCGTGGTAGAGAAAGTCGGTGGCGCGTCTTTGGTCGCCGAAGAACAGCCAGTTTTTGCCCGGAGCCCCGGTGGCTTCGCGTTCTTCAAGAAATGCGCGGAAGGGCGCGATGCCGGTACCCGGCCCGACCATGATGACGGGCTTGGAGAGATCCGACGGCAACCGGAAGTGATTCGCGGCGTGAAAATAAATGCCTGTGGTGTCGCCGAGAGCGAGGCGATCGGCCAGGAAGGTGCTGGCCACTCCCTTGTGGGCGATTCCATGAAGCTGGTAGCGCACGGCGGCGATGCAGAGGTGAACCTCGTCGGGATGCGCTTTGATGCTCGAAGCGATGGAGTAGAGCCTGGGCTGCAGCTTGCGCAGATCCTCGAGGAAGGCTTCGATTGGAACGATCGCTTCGGGTGTTTTGCCAAACAGATGGCGGATCTCAAAATGCTTCATCAAAGCCTCCCGGAGCGAACAGGCTGTGCCGCTATCGAGGCTGACTGCGGCTTCCGGGTCGAAACCGTATGCCGCGATGATGGAATCGACAACCTCGGGGCAGTTTTGAACGTAAACGCCAAGGGCGTCGCCGACTTCGTAGTTGAGTCCGCTGTCCTTGAGTGAGAACGCAATGTGGCGGGTGTCTTTGGCGCTGCCAGCACCGTTGAGAGAGACGTTCGCAATCAGTCCGGCTGGAAAGGGCTTCTTCTTGGACCAACCGGCATCTTCCTCTTCAACAGTAGCAGGTGACTCGACAGAGGTCGATCCGCTGAGAAGGGTGAATGCATTGGTGGACCAGGACTTGGCAAGATCATCGAAATCCACATCGCAGTCGACGCGGTCGGCGATCCGTGTGGCGCCGAGTTCGGCGAGACGCTCATCGAGTTTCTTCCCGGCGAGACAAAAAGTGTCAGCATAGTTCTTGTCGCCAAGCGCGAGAACGGTGTACTGAACGCCTTCGAGTTTGGGACTGCTGCCGTTTTGATTGAGGCTGTCCCAGAATGAAACGGCGTTGTCCGGCATGTCCCCTTCCCCCCAGGTGGAGGTGATGAGAAGGACGTTCTTGTCCTTGATCAAGTCGGCCGGTTGCAACGAGTCGAGGCCCGCAGCTCGCGCTGCAAAACCACGACCCGTTGCTTCCCTGGCCAGCCGCTTGGCCAAACTTTCCGCATTGCCGCTCTGACTGCCGAAGGCGATGAGCAATGACCGCTTCGATTCCGTTGAAGATTCGCCGGGGGAGGCGCCGCGATTGAGGACTCCGGCAAGGAATCCGTTGAGCCATGCACGCTGTTCGGCGTTGAATGGTGCGTTTTCAGGAATGAGGGGGATGATTTTCATCTGTCAGAGCGGCTTGAGAGATGCGGTTTAGAAATCGATCTGGAGCTGGACGTAGCCAAAGTGGGCGTTGTCCGAAGCACCAGTGTCGGCGAGGTAGTCGCCGGCCAGGAACACGCTGTAACCAGCCTGCAGGCCGACGTGCGAGTTGACCTTGTAGAAGGCGGTGAAGTCGATTTCCTGACCGCGGAAGTTGCTGGCCGCTGAAGTGATCGGACGCACGGCGGTGACACCATTGACACGACGCCAGGCGTCGTTGTTCGAGGCGCTCCAGTAGAGGTGGTAGTCGATCTTCAGCTTCAGTTTGGCCGTGGGCTCAAAGGTGATGTTCAACTGGGGATTGTGCATGTTCACCCAGCCGGTGGTGTCGATGAAGCCGTAAAAGAGGTGGTTCGTGGGATAGAGGTTCTGAAAGGTTGAGATGTTGCCGTCGGCGGCATTGTTGTCACCGCTGCCATAGTTGTATTGAATGCCGATTCGCGGCTTCCACGGGCTCTTCGACCAGTTGTAGCCGATGCCCCAGTGACCAGCGAAGGCGCTCAGATCACGGCCGGAGACGTCTCCGGTCTGGTAGGCCATTTCGGTCTCGTAGTCCCAGCCGCGAAGCTTTGTAGGATCCCCCTTCCAGAGCGTGCCTATGGTGATGAAGTTCGTGTCTCCGAGACGCGGCCCGAAGCTGGCGTCACCGTCGTCACGTTTATGAAAGACGTAGAAGTCAGTGGTCTTGTTGATGGGAACGAACTTCGTCGCCAGATAGAGTCCGCTGAAGTAGTCGTTCAGCGAATCCTCCTGATTGAGGAAGTTCGACTGGTTCCACATGTGGTCGCGGAAGACGACCGGCGAGGAAACAAAGAAGTCGAGCGCATACTTTTCGGCGGAGTAGCGCAGCTTGACGGCGTCAAAGGTGCGCGCCTGGTTCAGCCATTCGAGCGGCCCGACAAGACGCTGGTCGCCGTAGCTGAGGAACTGGCGGCCGATGGTGGCGCTGAGTCCTTTTGAGACGTTGCCGATCTGCGCATAGGCTTTCAGCACGTCGAAAACGTCGTCACCTTCGGAGGCGGCGCCCCCGATCTCGTTCGGGCGGCTGCCGCCGAGTTCGCGGACGTCCTGCCCCTGGACATAAAACTTGAGCCAGGGAGTCACGTCATACCCGAGGCCAAGACGGAAGCGCTGGAGCAGCCAGGTGGCGTCCTGCGGGCCGTTCACGGCGCTGTTGAAGTCGAAGTTGTTTTCCCGTCCTTCAAAACGCATTCTTTCCTGAACATCCACCGTAAGCGCACCGAACTTGATTGGATCATAGCCGGCGGCGGAGGGAGGTTTGGGGGCGGGGCTTTGGGCGAGGGCGATGGAGGTTGTCGCAAACAGGAGCGGTAGCAGCCTTTTCATGAGGATTTCGTTGGGGTGTATTGTTGGATGGCTAAGCGGCGGCTTGCAGGGAAAGGGATGCGCTGCGACGGAGCAGCGTGGCGTCAGCGCGACTGTGATGGGTGGTCACACCACGCTGATGGGCGCGTTCTTCGAGGAAGGAGAGAAGATGCTCGCGGTAGTGATGCCACTCGGGGCTTTCGATCAGCACCCCTCGGTCACGCGGGCGGGGAAAGTCGATGTGCAGAATCTCGGCAGCGGTAGCGGCCGGTCCGTCGCTCATCATCACGACCTGATCGGAGAGATAGATGGCCTCATCGACATCGTGAGTGACCATGATGGCGGTGGTGCCGGTGCGCGCACGCAGGTCGAGCAGGACGTCCTGCAACTCCAGCTTGGTCAGCTTGTCGAGCATGCCGAAGGGTTCGTCGAGAAGCAGCACTTTGGGCTGCAGCGCAAAGGCGCGCGCGAGGCCGACGCGTTGACGCATTCCCTGGGAGAGCGCTCCCGGCTTTTTGTCAAAGCTGCCACCGAGGCCGAGGGTTTCGAGGTAGTGCCCGGCGATGTCCAACTGCTCCTTTTTGTTGAGGTGATAGAACACCTGGCGCACGCCGATCATGACGTTTTCCAGAGCACTCGCCCAAGGCAGCAGATTGGGGCTTTGAAACACCATGCCGCGATCCGGGCCGGCTCCGTCAATCTCACGTCCCTCGATGATGACACCGCCCGCAGTGATGCTGGTGAGGCCGGCCACCATGCTGAGCACGGTGCTCTTGCCGCAACCGCTGTGACCAATGATGGAGACGAGATCGCCGCGTTTGATCTGAAGGTCAAAATCCCGCACGATGACGGCGCTTCCCCGCGGAGTGGGATAGGTTTTGCCCAGCCCTGAAATGGTCACAAAGCCTTCGGCAGGCCGGTGTGTTTCCTTGTGTTTCGGCACGGCGGGAATGCCTGTCTTGGCTTCTTCGCGATCCCGCACCCAGCGAAAGGCGAAGTTTGGCTGGAAGGCGCGAACATCGACCGGATCAGCGTCCGGAAGCTCGCGAATCGAGACTTTCTCAATGCTGTCCTCACGCTGTGCGACGAGGAAATCCAGCAGGCGTTTTCTCGAAGCGAGAATCTCCGGCTCGGCGAGCAACGTGGCTCGATCACGCGGGCGACGAAGTTTCACCTCTTCGGCGGGACCGAGAGTGGCCGCAGGCCCCATCGTCAATGGAATGACGCGGTCAGCCATGTAGAGCGCTTCATCGACGTCGTTGGTGATGAGCAGAATCGTCTGGCCTGTGCGCTGCTTGAGATCGAGAATCTGATCCTGCAGTTCCGAGCGCGTGAGCGCATCGAGCGCGCTCAGGGGTTCGTCGAGCAGCAACACACGAGGCGCGAAGGAAAGTGCGCGCGCCACGGAGACGCGCTGACGCATCCCTCCAGAGAGTTCGCCGGGGAGTTTGCCCAGAGCCGGGGTGAGTTTGACCTGGTCCACGGCGTCGGCGATGCGCACATTGCGTTCCGCAAGCGGCTCGTCCTGGCAGACCTGATTCACCGCGAGCGCGACATTGCCCTTAACACTGAGCCAGGGCAGCAGGGCGTAAGTCTGAAAGACGAGCCCGCGCTCAGGCCCCGGGCCGGTGATTGGTTTGCCATCAAACAGCGCTGCACCCTTGTCCGGCTTCACGAGCCCGGCGATCAGATTGACCAGCGTGGACTTGCCGCTGCCGGAGTAGCCGACGATGGCCACCAATTCGCCCTCGTTCAGCGTGAGGTTGATGTCACGCAGCACTTCAGTGCGGTGGTTTGCGGCGCCGAAGCCTACGGAAACGTTGTTGAGTTCGATCAGGGACATGACGCAGTTCGGTTAGAGTGTCTGGCCGCCGAAGGTGACGAGGCGCTGAAGTGCCAGCATGATGCGGTCGAGAACGAAGCCGATGAAGCCGATGGTGAACACAGCGACGATGATCTGCGCCATGCTCTCGGTGGAACCGTTCTGGAAAGTGTCCCAGACGAACTTCCCAAGACCTGGATTCTGCGCGAGCATGTCCGCCGCAATGAGCACCATCCAACCGACGCCGATCGAGAGGCGCATGCCGGTGAAGATGAGTGGTAGGGCGGCGGGAAGGATGATCTTCCAGATGCGCTGGAAGGCGTTCAGCTTCAGCACCTTTGCCACGTTGAGATAATCCTTGTCTACACCGGCGACTCCGACCGCCGTATTGATCAGCGTGGGCCAGAGCGAACACAGCGTGACAGTGCCCGCCGAAATGAGGAGCGCTCTAGAGATCCCCGCATCGCTCGACGGATTGTAAAGGGCCGTCACAAACACAAACACGATCGGCAGCCACGCCAGTGGTGACACGGGCTTGAAGATTTGGATGAGCGGATTCATCGCGAGGTTGAAGCGGGGACTCAGCCCGCAAAGGAACCCCAGCGGCACGGCAATGAGCGTCGCCACGCCGATGCCGATGGCGACCGTGAGCAGGCTGGTCATGATCTGCGTGCCGAAGGTCGGGGGACCGGCGTAGTGTTTCTCGCGGTAGCTTGCGGCTTTGCTGCTGTATAGGGATGCCATGTCGGCCTTGCCCTCCGCAGTGGCCGCCGCCGCCTTCTCGTCCCATTTGAGCGCCAGGCGTTCCATGCTGGCGAGGAACTCCTTCCTCTTAACCGCCTCGTTCTGCGCGAATTCGCGCATGCCCTGCCACGCATTCCATGTTTCCGTGGGAGTCGGAATGCGCTGACTGTCCGTGTGCACCGAGTGCGAGCAGAGCGTCCAGAAGCCCATGAAGAGCGCGATCACGATGCCCGGCAGGACGGTATTCGTCACGACCTGCTGCCACTGGGCCTTCACATCGTAGCGTGCGATGATGCGGACAAATGGGCTGAAGTAACCAAGGCCGAGCTTTTCCAGCAGACTCGCAAACGCGAGCATGCGCAGGGGTTCTCTCTTCACTTCGGCCACCGCGGCAACGGCAGTGGCAGGTTCGATGGTGGTGGCGTTCATGATGGCGGCGGCTGTCAGGGACGAAGGTGAAACTTATTTGAGGCCGATTTCGAAGGCCTTGAGGTAGTCGTTCGGCTTGCGACCGTCGTAGGTCTTGCCGTCGATGAACTCGGAAGTGGGCTCGCGATAACCGTCAGTGCCGAGCGGGAAGTCGGCTTCAGTGAAGAAGCCCTCTCCGATCAGCAGCTTCGCCGCCTTCTCGTAAAGATCGGCGCGGTAGACGGCCTTGGCGGTTTCGGCATACCAGGCGTCGGGTTTCTGCTCCTTCACCTGTCCCCAGCGCACCATCTGCGTGAGATACCAGACGCAGTCGCTCGCCCAGGGATAGGAGGCGTGATGCTTGAAGAAGACATTGAAGTCCGGCAGCGGGCGCTTGTCGCCGGGTTCGTACTCAAACGTGCCAGTCATGCTGTTGGCGATGACTTCCTCGTCCGCGCCGACGTAGTTGGGCGCGCTGAGGATCTTCACGGCCTCCTTGCGGTTATCCATGCTTTCGTCGAGCCAGGCGCAGGCGCGAATGATCGCCTTGGTGAGTGCCAGCGTGGTGTTGGGGTTCGCTTCGGCGAACGCCTTGGTGATGCCGAAAACCTTCTCAGGATTGTAGGCCCAGATTTCGTGGTCGGTGATGACCGGCACGCCGATCTTTTTAAAGACAGCCTGCTGATTCCACGGTTCACCCACGCAGTAGCCAACGATGGTGCCAGCCTCCAGAGTGGAAGGCATCTGCGGCGGCGGCGTAACGGACAGAACGAGGTCACCGTTGAGCACACCGGGGATGTTTTCCTCGCCGCTGGCCGGATCAAAGTAGAATCCGGGATTGATGCCGCCCGCAGCCAGCCAGTAGCGCAATTCGTAGTTGTGCGTGGAGACCGGAAACACCATGCCAAACTGCAGCGGTTTGCCAGTCGCTTTGGCCGCCATCACGATGGGCTTGAAGCTGTCCGCTTTGATGGGATGCACGGGCTTGCCGTCCGCATCCTTCGGGATGGAGGCTTTCATCTGCTCCCACACTGCGTTGGAGACGGTGATGGCGTTGCCGTTGTAGTCGAGGCTGATGGGCGTGATGATGTCCGCCTTCGATCCGAAGCCGATGGTGGCTCCGATCGGTTGACCGGCGAGCATGTGGGCGCCGTCGAGTTCGCCCGAAATGACTCGGTCGAGCAGCACCTTCCAGTTGGCCTGCGCTTCGACTTCCACAATGAGGCCTTCCTCTTCGAAAAAACCCTTCTCCTTGGCGATGACAAGCGGAGCGCAGTCCGTCAGCTTGATGAAACCGATCTTGAGCTGATCTTTTTCAACGTCGAGGAGGTCGGTGGTGCCGGCGAAGGCACGAACGGCGATCAGTGCCGCCAGGAAAGTAAGCGTGTGGTGTTTGATTTTCATGCGTGAACGGATTGTGGGCGTTTCTTGGATTTTGCGGTTTTGGGGGCGGTGCTTTTGGCTTTGGGAAGACTGAGTTCGGCAGTCCATGCATCTCGCAGTGCTGCCGCGGCCGCCGCGAATTGGGGCGGTTGGAGGAGGCCGTGTGTGATGAACTGATCCAGCAACCAGCGGCCGCGGTCGCTGAAGGGCACATTGGCCTCGCGCCGATGAAAAATATGAATGTTGGACGCGTCGACTTTGTTCGCGGTCTTGTTCTCGGTCCCCAGTTCAAAGGGACCGACGAGCGAGCGGGCCAGGGTTCTTTCGATTCCTGCAAAGTAGCCGCTTTCAGCAAGCAGCTTGGCGACCTCGGGGCGGTTTTCTCTGGCATCGCAAAACTCGCAGGACTCTTTGAGAGCCTCGATGATCGCTTTCACTTCATCGTAGTGACCTTCGATAAATTTTTCGGTGGTCAGCAGGACTTTCTCAGGATGTCCGGGCGCCAACTGTTCGCTCGTCGCCGCAATCCAGCCGGTGCCTAGTTCCACAGCCACGGAATTCCAGGGTTCCCCCACGCAGTAGCCGTCAATGAGGCCTTCGGCGAGACTGGATGCCATCTGGGTCGGCGGGAGGGCAACGATGCGCACGTCCTTGACCACGTCGATACCGCCCGCAGCCAGCCACTGGCGGAGCAGGAAGTAGTGCGACCCGTAGCGTGACACCATGCCAAAAGTAAACCTGCGGCTCACGCTGCTGCGGATGAGCTTCTTCAGGCTGGCGGCGTCCCGCACGCCCCGATTCCATAAGTCGCGGCTGAGCGTGATCGCGTTGCCATGCAGGTTGAAGACGAATGGGGCCACCACCCGGCAGGGAGGCGTGCTCAGTCCCAGCCGCATCGCCAGCGTCAGACCGGCGATGGCGTGGGTGGCATCCAACTGACCGTAGAGCAGCTTCTCCCGAATGGTGGCCCATCCGACTTCACAACTTAACTCGACACGAACACCATGCTTCTGGAACAACTCCTTCTCCCTCGCGACGAGCAGCGGAGCGCAATCGGCAAGCGGGATGAACCCGATGCGGACCGGCTTTACGACGCCGGCAAGTGTTGAGTTTGAGACTGGAGTTCGCAGTGGCATGACAACCGCATATCAGCATCAGCGGGGCCACTCCGCGAAGAATCACTCATAAACATCGCGCAATGTTTTTCAATTGATGTATGAATTGCATTCATGGATCAAGCCATCGACACGCGACAGCTACAGGCCTTTGTGGGGCTGGCCCGCAGCGGCAGCTTCACCCAGACGGGGCGCGAGCTTCACCTCACGCAGAGCGCCATCAGCCATGCGATCAAGTCGCTGGAGAACGACTTGCTCAGCCAGTTGTTCCACCGTCAGGGAAAGCGCGTGCATCTCACTCATGCAGGGCGCGAGTTGCTACCGCATGCCGAGACGATCCTGCAATCCATGAGCCATGCGCGGTCCGTGCTCGGCACGCTGGACCAGACGCCACGCGGCAGACTCCGCATCGGCTGCACCACGGCCGCCGCTCAGTTTATCCTGCCCACCGTGCTACGCGAGTTCAAGGAGTCGTTCCCTCTCTATGAGATCCGCGTGGTCTGTGGCGAAACGCCCGACACGATCGAACGCCTGGTGGCCAACCAGATCGACCTGGCCGTAAGCCTGAGGCCCCAGGACGTGTCGCGCATGAACTGTCATCCGATTTTTGACGACGAGCTCGAGTTTCTGATCTCCCCCCTGCATCCATGGGCGGAAACACCGCCCAAACTTAAGGAGGTGGCATCCGAGACATTCATCGTGGCCAGCCGCAACAGCCTGAACTTTGCGCTGATTCAGGAGTATTTCCTGAAGCACGGCGTGCGCCTGCATTCGTTCATTGAGCTGGGTAGTTCCGAGGCCACGGTCGAACTGGCAAAGCTGGGCATCGGAGTCGCCATTGCGGCGCGCTGGATCGCTCGTTCCGAGATTGAAGCGGGACAGCTCATTCCGCTGGCCCTGCCAAGGACAAAGCTCAAGCGCCGCTGGATCGTCTCCACGCTGAAAAACCGGCCCACCAACCTGCCTGAGCGCACGTTCATCGGCCTGTGCGAGGAAGTGGGGAGACGGATGACTGACGGCAAGAAGTGAATGCAGCAAGGGACGCGCATCGCGTGAGAAGAGCCTCGCGTACTTCCTCGGCACGTGCCGCCAGATCACGCTGCTCCCTTTCATACTGCGCCCGTCCTTCACCAGTTTCGATGCGAATCGGTTCGTAGCCGAGATTCAGCAGATCGTAAGGGCTGGCGCGCATGTCCAGGTCGCGTCCAGCAAGGGCGAGTTCGAAGCACCTGCCAACGAGATCGGAGCCGGTCCATGGCCACAGTTTGGAAGACCATTTGTACAGATCCATGTTGGCATGCAGGCAGGCGGGCTGCTCCAAATCGGGACGCGTCTCAAGCGTGGGCTGCTGCGCGTTCAGTGGGCGCGCTTCCGGTGTGAAGAAACGAAAGGCGTCGTAATGGGAGCAGCAAAGAGACTGCGATTCGACAAAGGCGGCGAGAGCCTCCGGCGAAAGGCGCAGTTCAAACCCCTGATGTCTCACCTGCTCCACCGGTTGACGATAAACCATGGCCCATTCGTGAAGTCCAAAGCACGCGAACCTGCCCGTCCTGCCAAGAATGCGTTCGCACAACATGGCGACCCACGCGGCGAATTCACGTTCCCGGCTGGTGAAGAGGCTCTCGTTCAGGCGCAGGAGCCCCTCCTGCTCGTCGCGGAAGAATCGATCCCCCTGCAGCCACGGCCGGGCCTCAATGTCCGCGTCGGTGCATTCAATGCTCACGCCAAGCGGTGGCACCCACTGCTTGAGCTTGGCGGGTGGAAAGCTGTAGTAGGTGAAGAGAAAGTCGTGCACCGGATGCTTTGCCCCGCGACTGCGGCGGTCCACAAAGGCATCTGCATGAGATGCGACGCGCGCACCATGCGCGGCGGCACGCTCCAGCCATTCATCACGACTCAAGACCACCCCGCTCATGGCAGCATCACAGTCGCCAGTCCGAGAAACGTCCCCATACTGACGACATCCGTGCCCGTGGTGAGGAAGATGCTAGATGCGTTGGCTGGATCGGCACCGCACTTGCGCATCAGCAGCGGAATCATCGCGCCAGCCAGACCGCTGACCAAGCAACTGGCCACCATCGCCAGCCAAACCACTGCCGCCAAAGTCAGAGCGTTCGGATTACCGTTCATCCGCGCATAGATCCACATGCCGAACGCGGCGGAGACGCCCACCAGCATGCCGTTGAGCAGCCCCAGCACGCCCTCCTTGATCACGAGTTGCCTTTCCCCGCCGGGTTTCAAATCTCCCAGAGTCATGCCGCGGAGCGCCACCGCCAGCGCCTGGCAGCCTGTGTTTCCCGACTGCCCGGATAGAACCGGCAGAAAGACAGCAAGCAGAACGAGGCGGTCGAGCGTGTCCTGGAAGAACCCGACGACCGCCGCGGCGACGAAGCAGGTGGCCAGATTGATCTGCAGCCAGGGATGGCGGAAGCGCAGGGAGCGCAGCAGCGGGGTGGAGAAGCGCTCCTCCTTTTCCACGCCAACCATGGATCCCACCTGAGCGCTGATCTCAACAGCACGTGCTTCAAACAGATTCTGACCGCGCACCAACCCGAGCAGCTTCCCCTCACTGTCGCACACCGGGTAGACCGGGTAGTGCTTGTTGACGACGAGCTTCATCGCCTCCGTCAACTCAAGGTTTGGGTCCAGCGTGAAAGGCTCCGGCACCATCACCTCGGTGAGCTTCGTCCGGGGATCTGCGAGCATCAGATCACGCATCACCAGCAGGCCGCGCAGCTTTTCCTTCTCATCAATGACGTAGGCGTAGGTGATGAAAGCCTGCTTCGCGAGAAGGCGCAGTTCCTCGATCGCCTCATGCACGGTGAGGTCCGGCCGGAACACGGCCACAGGTTCCTCCATCAGCCAGCCCACGCTGTCCTCGGGGAATTCGCGGTTCGCCTTCCACTGCTTGACCTTGCTCAGCGGAACAAAATTCAGCGCGGCCGTGCGCGGCTCCTCCTCCATTTCTTCCAGCACCTGCTGGGCGAACATCGGGTTCAACTGCTGCAGGACCTCTGCTGCATCCTCCCCGGTCGCACGCTTCAGCAGGTCCGCAGCGTTCTTCGCACCGCTGTGGGACACTTTGGCGAGCAGGGAATCATCGGAAATCTCCTTCATGGGCAAGAATTCGCGAACGTACACGACAGCTTCCCGCTTGTCACCGGCAGGACGAAAAAAACCTCGCACAGAGCGGCCGGAGGCGCACATTCGGAGAATGTCCCTGTACGACCGCGACTACATGCGCGAAGATCCGGGTGACCGCGCTGCACGCGGTCTTTCGGCCTTTGGCGTCGTGCTGGGATTGAACGCGATCGTGTTCGTCTTCCAGTTCATCTTCGAGATTGGCTGGCTTCGCCATCCGTTGACGGGCGAACTCCTGATGCCTCTCGGCGGTGTCAGCGCCCATGAACTGGCGCGGGGGCACTACTGGACGCTCTTCACCTACATGTTTGTCCACGGCAGCGTGGGGCACTTCCTTCTGAACATGCTGATGCTGTGGTTCGCCGGACGCGGTGTGCAGCACTTTTTCGGCAACCTGCACTTCACGCTTATCTACTTCGCCTCGGGCATCGCGGGGGCGGCCGCCGAGATGGCGGTGAACGGCTTCGTGCACGGGGACACCGTCACGCCGTTGATTGGAGCGTCCGCCT
Organism: Prosthecobacter sp.; assembly: GCA_041395065.1. GTDB lineage: Bacteria > Verrucomicrobiota > Verrucomicrobiia > Verrucomicrobiales > Verrucomicrobiaceae > Prosthecobacter. The sequence continues at coordinate 48,608 of JAWLBG010000030.1, forward strand.
CGGTCTTCGGCCTGCTGACCGCACTCGCCACCGTGATTCCGGAGCAGAAGATCACGGCGTTCATCTACTTCATCATTCCTGTGCATCTGCGGATGTGGACTCTGGTGAAGGGGCTGTGCGTCATTCAACTCGTCCTCGGCCTCCTCGGTGCGGCTTTCGACTTCCTGCCAGAGGGGTTGCGCATCGCCTACTTCGCCCACCTCGGCGGAGCGCTGGCGGGGTGGTTGTACGCCGGACATCTCGGCTACGGCGGACGCACGATGCGCTACGCGCGCCAGTGGCAGCCGCCCGGTCTCGAAAATCCGCGCAGCCCCGTCCTGGCCAGAAAACGCCTCAAGCCAGTGCTCGACCTCGAAGCCGGACCGGATGACGAGGACGCCGCCGGAAACGCGGCAGATCCCATCCAGTGCCTCATGGACGAGGTGAACCCGATCCTCGAAAAGATCAAAAAGCACGGCATGGAGAGCCTTTCCCCCGAAGAGAAGCTCCGCCTCGAGCACGCCAGCCGTGAGGTGAAACGGCACCACGACGCCCTTGGCGGTCTTTGACAGACTTTTCGTCCCGCCATGCTGACCACGCGCTCCGCCAGACTCGCCGCAGGCATCCTTTTGTTGCTGCTCTTCGGTTGGAGCGTCCGTTCGTGGCGGAAAGGCGGCGTCACCACCAGCACACCATCGCCTGCCGTCTCTGAAGTGCCCGCTGAAGAAGACGCGCCGCAAATCTCCTTCCCCGACGAGTGATCCGAAGCGTAATCCCGGACCACCCGCATCCTCCATCATGTCCATCACCACCCGCAAAGGCGACCAAGGCGAAACCGATCTCCTCTTCGGTTGCCGCCTCGCCAAATCCCATCCCCGCGTCCACGCCCTCGGAGCCGTGGACGAACTCAACGCGGCTTTGGGGCCACTGCGCATCTCCGCACTGCGGGAAGAAACGAGGACCATCGTCCCACAGGTCCAGCGCTGGCTGATCACCCTCATGGGAGAACTGGCCACGCCTCCAGGCAAAGAATCACGCTATGCGGAAACGCACTCCGACGGCATCCCCGCTGACAAGGTCGCATGGCTCGACGGTCATGTCGCGGCTCTGGAAAAGGGTGGTGCCATGCAGTTCAAAGGTTGGGCCCTTCCCGGTGAAGCGGGCGTCATGAGCGGCGCCCATGCCGATCTCGCCCGAGTCGCCTGCCGCCGTGCCGAACGCTGCGTGATCGACCTTCTCGAAACACCGGACGAAGTACCGAATCCTGAAATCATCCGCTTCCTCAACCGCCTTTCCGACTTGCTCTGGCTGCTCGCGCGCTGGGAAGAACGGACGGCGGATTAGGCACCACGCAGCTTCGACACGTCATAGAGGCTGAGCATCGCGGCGAGCACCTCGTCGCGTCGACCTTGCTTCAGCATGTCAAAGGTCACGCACTTGCCGGGTTCCAGTTTGAAATGACCCGACCGCGTGCGGCGCAATGCGCTGAGATGCGCTCCACAGCCGAGCTTCTGGCCGATCTCATGCGCGTAGGTGCGCACATAAAAGCCCTTGCTGCACACGACGCGGAAATCTACATCGGGCGGCTCGCAGCGGGTGATCTCAGAATCGTAAACGCGCACGAAGCGCGGCTCGCGCACCACCTCCTGACCTTTGCGGGCCAGCTTGTAGAGAGGCACACCGTTGATCTTCACGGCGCTGACCATCGGCGGAGTCTGATAGAAGTCGCCGCGGAATTCGTCAAAGGCAGCCTTCACCTTCTCGAGCGTGAGATCGGCTGGAACGGGCTTCTCCTCGAGGATTTCGCCCTCGGCGTCCTGGGTGTTGGTGGTCACTCCGAGACGCAGGGTTCCGGTGTACTCCTTGTCCTCGCTCATGAGGAGGTCCTGAATGCGCGTGGCATTGCCAAGCACGAGGATGAGCATGCCGGTGGCCATGGGGTCGAGCGTGCCGCAATGGCCGATCTTCTTCATGTTCAGGCAGCGCCGGGCCACGGCGACGACGTCATGGGAGGTCATGTCCTGGCCTTTGTCCACCAGGAGGACGCCGCTAATCAATTCCTCGGACTTCATTCTCAAGCTGGGTCAAAAATTTCTCGGCGGCTTCTTCAATCGGTCCGGCCATGCTGGCACCGGCGGCGGCATGGTGCCCGCCGCCGCCAAACTGGCCGCAGATGGTGGCGACGTTGAGGCGGTCGTCCTTGGAGCGTGCGCTGACGCGGATCTTGCCGCCGGCGATTTCTTCAAAGATGACGCAGCTGACGACGGTGTCGATCATTCGCAGGTAGTCGATGAGGCCTTCGGTGTCCCCCGGTTCCATGGAGACTTCATCCATGAGCTTGCGGGTGAGCTGCCAGCTAACGATGCGGCCGTCGAGACGGAACTGCATCTCGTTGAGCATGGCGCGCAGGAGCTGGAGACGGCGCAGCGGGCTGGACTGATAGACGAGACGCGAGAGCCGCGCGGTGTCCAGCCCGGCCTCCATCATTTCAGCGGCAATGCAATGGCTGCGTGCATTGGTGCAGGAGAACTGGAAGGAGCCGGTGTCCGTGGAGAGCGCGATGAAGAGGTTCTGCCGCACCGCGTCGTCAATGGGCAGGCCGTGCTCGCTGAGGATGTTGTAAACGATCTGGCCGGTGGCGGGCGAGACGGAGTCAATGAAGTTCAGCGTACCGTAGCGGGGATTGGTGGGATGATGGTCGATGTTCACCACCATCGGCACGGCATCATAGAGTTCTTTGCAACGGCGTCCGATGCGATCGTAGGCGGCGGTGTCGAGCGCGATGGCGAGATCGACATTGAGCGGCTCCGTGCCGGGCTGCATGACGGTGTCCGTGCCAGGCAGGAAGGCGAGATGGGCGGGTACGCCGTCTTCTAGCAGGGCGATAACCTCCTTGCCAATGGCACGCAGGCTCAGCGCAAGACCGAGGAGGGAGCCCACGGCGTCGCCATCCGGGCGCACATGGGAGACGACGGCGATACGCTGGGCAGAGCGCATGGTGGCGACGATTTCAGCAGTGGAGTTGTTTTCGGGCATTCGGGGACCGGTGACAAAGCACTTCTAAGAAAGGCTGCAAGGAGAAGATGTGAGCGAACACTCCAATGAAGCGGCTTGCGCCCGGGTCGAAAGAACACCTTTCGAAAGCGGGTAATCCTCGGCCACCCAACCCACTCGCCACACACATGGATTCTCCTCACCTTCCCCGCCGTCGTGACTTTCTTCAAACCGCCGGCTTGGGACTGATGGGATGGCCGCTAGCGCAGACTTTCTTTGGCACCACGACTCCGGCCATGGCGCAAAGCGCAGCAAGCACGACGACTGCGAGCGCCCTGCCGCCGCTCAACCGCTTTCCGCGCATGATGCAGAACTGGCTGGTGGATGAAGTGCGCGCCGCCGAGGCACGTGGCAACGCCCGTCGCGACGCTTTGAAGACAAAAGCGGACACCGAAGCCTATGTGAAGTCGGTGCAGCAGCGCATCCGCGAATGCTTCGGACCGCTGCCGGAAAAAACGCCGCTCAATGCGAAGGTGACGAAGACACTCGAGCGCGACGGTTACCACATCGAGAACATCGTCTTCGAAAGCCGGCCAAACTACATGGTCACGGGCAACCTCTACCTGCCCACGAACCGCAAGGGCAAGGTGCCCGGTGTGATCGGCGTATGCGGTCACTCACTCAATGGCAAGGCAGCGGAGGCGTATCAAAGCTTTGCGCAGGGTCTCGCTCGTCAGGGCCAGGCCTGCTTCATCGTCGATCCCGTCGGGCAAGGTGAACGCTTCCAGTTTTTGAACGAGAAGCTCGGCTCGCGCCTCGGCGGTGGCACTTCGGAGCACAACCAGATGGGTAACCACATGACGCTCATCGGCGAATTCCTCGGCACGTGGTTTGTGTGGGATGCGATGCGCGCGCTCGACTACCTGCTCACGCGTCCGGAGATCGATCCGCAGCATCTCGGAGTGACCGGCAATTCCGGCGGCGGCACGCAGACAACCTGGCTGTGCGGCATGGAGCCGCGCTTCACCATGGGCGCGCCTTCCTGTTTCGTGACCACCATCCGACGCGATGCCGAGAATGAACTGCCCCAGGACTGCGAGCAGTGCCCACCGCGCATCCTCGCTCACGATCTCGATCACTGCGACTTCCTCGCCGCCATGGCGCCAAAGCCGGTGATCATCATGGCGCAGGAGAAGGACTACTTCGACAATCGCGGCTCCACCGAAACCTATGAGCGCCTGAAGAAACTCTACACGCTGCTCGGCAAGCCGGAGAACATCCAGCTTCACATTGGTCCCGACCCGCACGGCTACTCGCAGTCGAACCGCGAGGCGATGTATCGTTTCTTCGGCAAAGCGACCGGCGTTCCCGCCGCCGCCAGCGAGCCCACCATCGTGATCGAGAAGGACGCGGATCTGCTCGCCGCTCCGCGCGGACAGGTCGCCGAACTCGGCTCACGCACGTTGATGTCTTTCACGCGCGACAAAGCCGCCGCTCTCGCCAACAAGCGCCAGTCTCTCCGCGGCAATGCTCTCAAACAGGCCGTGCGTGATGTGTTGAAACTGCCGAAGCTTCCCGACTCACCGCCGGACTATCGCATCCTGCGCAACATGGGAGCGCGCAAGTATCCCGCGAAAGCCTACTGCACCTATGCTATCGAAACCGAACCGATGATTCACGCGCTGCTCACGCGCCTGAGCGACGAAACACTCACCTCACGGCTGCCGCGCGGACTGAGCAAGGCCATTCTCTACATCTCACATCGCTCCGCCGATGCCGAACTGCGCGACGAACCGCTGCTGCAGGAATTCATCGCCGCATCTCCTGATGCCGCGATCTTCGCCTGCGACGTGCGTGGCATCGGCGACTCGCAACCGGACACCTGCGGCGTGGGCCAGTTCCTGCGTCCCTACGGCAGCCACTACTTCTACGCCGCCTACAGCCAGATGCTCGACCGCCCGCTGCTCGGCCAGCGCACCTTCGATGTACTGCGCGTCCTTCAGGTGCTCGCCGCCGCCGGACACACGGAGATTCATCTCGCCGGCAATGGCTGGGGCGCCCTGCCCGCCGCGCTCGCCGCCGTGCTCAGCAGCGATGTCAAGCAGGTCACCTTGAAGCACGCGCTCACCTCGTTTCACGACATTGCGACGCACGATGATTACCAATGGCCTTACGCGGCCATGCTGCCGCACGTGCTGGCCCAGTTCGATCTTCCAGATTGCTATGCCGAGCTGAAATCCCGTAGCCTGCGCAATCTCGAACCTTGGAATGCCGCTGATGGCATGAAGTAATCCTCGCGACAATTTACTCTCCCACACCATGCAAACCGCGCTCAAGACCAAGCTCTCCATCTTCATGTTCCTCCAGTATTTCATCTGGAGCACATGGTACATGACCCTCGGCGCCTACTTGGGCACGCTGAACTTCAGCGGTACGGAAATTGGTGCGTCGTATGGCGCCTTCGCCTGGGGAGCCATTCTATCCCCCTTCATCGTGGGTTTGATCGCCGACCGCTTCTTTGCCTCCGAAAAAATCATCGCCGTGCTCGGCATCGCGGGCGGCCTGGTGATGTTCATCATTCCGCAGTTGAAGACGTTCGGCAGCGTCTATCCCGCCCTCATCATCTACTGCACGCTCTACGCACCCACGCTCGCGCTTGGAAACTCGGTCTCCATGACTCACCTCGCCGACGCGAAGAAGGACTTCCCGTTTGTGAAGATCTTCTCCGCCGTGGGCTGGATCGCCGGTGGCGTGGTGCTCAGCCAGTTGAAGGGTGAGCAATCATCCCTGCAGCACTATCTTGCCGGCGGGACATCAATGGTCTTCGGCATATTCGCCCTCACCCTGCCCCACACACCGCCGAAGAAGAAGGGACAAGATGTGCCGCTGAGCGAAGTCCTCGGACTCGATGCTCTGGCGCTGCTGAAGAAGCCGGCCTTTGCCATCTTCATTCTCTGCATGTTTCTCATCTGCATCCCGCTCTACTTTTACTTCGTGAACATGGGCACCTACCTCACGCAGTTGAAGTGGGAGAACATGGCGCAGAAGATGACGCTCGCGCAGGTCTCCGACGTGATCTTCCTCGTGCTGCTGCCGGTGATGCTCAAAAAGCTCGGCTACAAGAAGACCATCTTCCTCGGCATCCTTGCCTGGGCCACACGCTACTTCATGCTCAGCGCCAGCGCCTCCAGCACTGGAACCATGCTCATCTTTGGCGCGATCCTCCTGCATGGCATCTGCTACGACTTCCTCTTCATCGCCGGCCAGCTTTATGTCGATGACGAGGCCAACGAACGCATCCGTGGCGCGGCCCAAGGTCTCATCGCCATCATTCTCTGGGGCTTCGGCTCACTGGTCGGCACCTTCCTCGCCGGCAATGTCATGGATCATCACAAACTCGCCGAGGCCAAAGGCTCCATCTCGCATGACTGGTCCGCCATCTGGGCCACACCCGCGTGGATCGCCGTCGGGGTGCTCGTGGTCTTCCTGATCTTCTTCCGCGACCCGAGAAAATCCGGCGAATCTTGAGCCCAAAACGGCACCTACTACTAGTTGACATTTTTAGCCCATAGGCGTCCATCCCCGCCGTGGCGGTCAAAAACTCGTCGTCATTCGCAACACCCATGAAAGCATCCTCACTCCTCCTCCTTGTCGGTCTGTTGTTCGCTCCCGTGTCCTATGCCGAGCAAACCATCAACTACCCCGCCACGAAACCCTTCTTCTCCATCTCGTTTCCCGACAGTTGGGTGGTGGAACATGACGACGAATCGGTTTCGGCGTCCTCCAAGGATGAACTCGCCAACATGGAACTCATCGCCCTCGATGCCGAGGAGATCGATGACGCGATCGACATCGGCAAGGAGTCGCTCGAGGACGAACTTCCGGGCATCAAGTTCACCAAACCTGAATCAGGCGAACTCAACGGCATGAACGTGACCTTCCTCAACGGTCAGGTGTCGATCGAAGGCGTCAAAATGGCGGTCAACTGCTGCGTGTTCGCCCCCAAGAAAGCCGACACCTTCTTCATGCTCTTCAACATCATCCCCCTCGAGGCTCTCGAGAAACACGGCGGCGACATCGGCAAAATCCTGAACTCCGTGAAAGGCAAGTAAGCCGGGAACTCCATTCCGAAGATCGAATTCCCTGTTCACCTCGAGTGACAGGGAATTTTTTTACCACCCGTTCTCGTCGCGGCCGGGATCAGACAAACAGTGGTCGGGCTGGCGAGATTCGAACTCACGACCTCTTGCACCCCATGCAAGCGTTCTACCAGGCTGAACTACAGCCCGACCTTGTTTGATATTCCCCGCCGGGACCGCGTTGGGGTGGCCTCCGAACAGAGAGCGCCCATACTGGAGCGGTGGATTCTGAATGCAACGAGATATTCGCCACTCATGCCATGAAAAAAGCATGGGAGGATTGAGCCCCCCGTGCTGATTTCAACAACGATGACCAACGGCCAAATCAGTTGCGGCGCCGGCGGAAGGCGATGAGCAGCAGTCCCGCCAGTCCCAACATCGCACGGGAGGGTTCCGGCACGCCGTATACGGCGATTCCGTTGGTGATTTCGAAGCCCGAGACAAGCAGGGCACCGCCCGTCGGGCTGTCAGCCGCCGAGATAAACACCATGCTCTCGGGGCCCACAAGACCTTCAGCGTAATTGGTTCCGGCGCTGAAGTAGTCCACCTGAACTGGATTGTTGGGATTGGTGATATCGTAAACCAGGACACCGCCCTGGCGTTCCAGTCCGATAAACGCCAGTGTCTGGCTGCCGAACTGCGCGACCGTGAGTGCCTCAGGCTCAGGACCTTTGTCATCGGAACGGCTGTCGGTATTCGGTGCGGTGCCGAACGAGTTTTGGTTGTTGTTGTGAAAGGCCGGATCCAGCGCAAGGAGCACGCTTTCCAGGCTGCCGCTGTCCCAAACTAGGGCACCAGTATCGGCATTCCAGATCGAGAACGAGCGTGTCCCAATCATGATGGCCTCGTCAATTTTCCCGTCCCCAGCCACTCCGCCATTTGCCCCCGTGTCGCCGTCGATTCGCGAAACATTGAGGCGACCAAGACCGGTGACGTTGTCGCGGATGCCCGTGGCGGTGGTCGGGAAAACGTTCGTGGTGTCCAGAACGTTGTTCATGCTGTTGGCGCCGCCGGTATCCCCCAGACGGTTCACATCCCCGTCATCAATGCGGGCGTCGCCCTCGTTAGCAGTGACAATGTAGTTAACGCCTCCTGAGGTGAAGCCGGCGATGGTGTCAGGCATAGGCAACCCTTTCACGACATCATTGATGTTGGCCCCTCCGTCCTGATCGGAAGCGTCGATGGTCTGCGTGATCGTTCCGAGGTTGTTGATCGCCGTCCACTTGTTGGTGGCGAGGTCGAAGGTGGCGATGGCATTGTTCTCCTGCAGGGAGACATGCAGTTTGTCGCCAATCTGGGTGAGGTACTCCGGCTCAAGCCCCTTGTAGAAATCGGCGTCGCCGTAAACGGCAACCGAGTTGAAGTCAGGCACCAGTGTATTGCTCCCCCCCGATGTGCCCGTTGGCACGGCCGCGATGCTCGGATTGCGAATGCCCTGCAAAGTGACTCCGGTGTCGAGGTTCGCGCTCGAGAAGTCAAAGGTGCTGACGCTGCCGCTCGTGATGTTGGTGGCGTTGACGTCCGCCAGACTGCTGACTCCAGAGAGGTCAATGATGCTGATGGAACCTGGAGCGTTGCCCGTTGTCGCAGGGTTGGCGACGGAATCATTGAATTCACCCTCGTTGACCACAAAAAGCTTGGTGCCGTCCGCCGAAAACTTCAGACTGTCGGGATGAAAACCGACATCCACCGTGACGAGCGCCGTCGGATTCCGGTAATCGAAGAACGCGACCTTGCCCGCGGTTGTGGTGTTGGCGCTGGGAATCAGCGTGACAGCGCCCCAGCCCCGGCCAAGGGGATCCACGGAGACCGAACTCGCGCCGTTCCAGTTGGCTGACGCGCCAAAGGTGCCACTGAGGTCCACAAAGCCGCGCTCGGTAAGGGAGGAGTTGGCTCCCATGGTTAGCACCTGCACGCCAAAACTTCCGCCGGTGTTGTCACCCACGGTGCTCAGCAGAGTATTCATGTCGGGCGTGAAGGCGAGGATCTCGGCGCCGCCGACGCGAGCCCCGTCCGTTGTCGTGTAGGAATTCAGAAGCGTGAGAGCCTCCGCGTTCACTGCCATGAGCAGTGATGCCAATGTGAGTGTCTTGAGTTTCATTTTCGGGAGAGGAGTTGATCTGGCGGCGCTCTTCTAGCAGAAGCCCGGATTCAGTCGAAGCGACCGGTGTGACACTTCCGCCATGTGGCGAATCCGGCACATCGCTCGATTTGAAAAGCGCGGCCTTCCCGCACTAGCAGCTCCCGATGAAACAAAGAGCCCCTTCTCACGGCCTGCCGCTGCGCCGTAAATCCCGCTCCAAATGGCCGGTCGTTGTCACTTTGACAACCGCCGTTGGAGCGGTGTGTCTGGTGGTATTCTCGGCCCTACGTCACCAAAGTTCGGAGACGGCACCTGTTGACGAAGATCCTGTGACGAAGCCTGCCGGACCAGTCGCGCCCAAGCCACTCCATCTGGTCAAACCCTCCGCACCTCCGAAGGTGCCGGCAATCGCTTCCATCAATCATCTGAAACCCGGAAAAGGTGACGAAGAGAAGGTGTCGGCGCTGAAAGCGCTGCTTGCCAAAAAAGCAGCGGAGGTCGTTCCCATGCCGGCACCCGTCACCAAAGAGGTTCCAAAACTCAAGGCCATGCCGGCGAATGAAATTCGAGACGAATTCGAAAAAGCGGCATCGGTTCTGCGCGACTATTTTCAGTCCCCCTCGCCGGATAAACTCGAAACGCTCGTCCGTCATCCGGATCAAACGATGCTGCGGCTGCGGGAGTGGTCCCTCACGCGTCGCCTTGTGCCGGCACAACCGCTGCAGATCGGCCCTCAGTTCGGTGTCAGCGGCAGCCTTTTGATAACCAACATCAAACTTGATGACGGTAGTCTTCGGATCGCTGCCCTGGAAAAAACCGACCGGGGATACCGTCTCGACTGGGAAAGCTTCAGCGCATGGGGCGAGTCGCGTTTCGCCGATCTCAACCATCTGCAACCCGGAACGACCGCGCTGATGAGGGTGAGCATCCGCCCCTCCAGCGCCACGCCACCCGCGCACGCGCAGGGCGGGGCATCCTACACCATCACTCATCCAGACGAACGTACCACGCTGGCCGCCTACGCCGACGCTAAGACACTTCAGGCCAGCCTCCAGTCACGACGCCTGTGGCAGGCGGGATCAGGCATGTTTACCCTCCGGCTTGGCGTTGAACCGGAAGATGTCAAAGAGGGGCGCGCCCGCATCTGCGAAGTCGTTTGCACCGGCTGGATGCCTGAATTTGCCGAAGCCCCCTCGTCGTCCAGCGAATGACGCATGGCCGGGCTTGCCATTTTCGGGCCTCTCTAGTAAGACCAGCGGAGATCTTCCCCGGTTTCCCGCATGGTCACGATCACAATTCAGGAACTCACCAAGCGCTTTGGCGGCAGCGTGGTGCTCGGCAGCGTGGATTTGCAGATCACGGCCGGTGAGCTCTTCTTCCTGCTCGGCCCCAGCGGCTGCGGCAAAACCACGCTGCTCCGCCACATCGCCGGCTTCTACACGCCTGACGAGGGCAAGATCTGGTTCGACGACGAGGATGTGACCCGCCTGCCCGCACACAAACGCGGCACGGGCATGATGTTTCAAAGCTACGCGCTCTGGCCGCACCTGAACGTGGCGCAAAACGTCGCCTTCGGCCTCGAGGAGCGCAAAAGACCGCGCAGGGAGATCGAGCACCGCGTCGCCGAAGCGCTGGAACAGGTGAAGCTCGACGGTCTCGGCGCGCGCAAGATTCAGCAGTTGTCCGGCGGCCAGCAGCAGCGCGTCGCGCTGGCCCGGGCGCTCGTCATACGTCCGAAATGCCTGCTGCTCGACGAGCCGCTTTCAAATCTGGACGCGAAGCTGCGCCTCGAGATGCGCAGCGAGATTCGCCACATCTGCAAACAGCACGGCCTCACCGCCATCTACGTCACGCACGATTGTGACGAAGCACTCAGCATGGCCGACCGCATGGCCATCATGGAGAGCGGCAGGATCGCTCAGCTCGGCACACCGGCGGAGGTTTATCAGAATCCCTCCAGCCGCATGGTCGCCGGATTCATCGGTGAAACGAACTTCGTCGAGGGACGCGCACTCCGTGAGAGCAGCTGGGCCGGCTTTTACGACGTCGAAACCTCCTTTGGCGTGCTGCGGGGCCGCACGAACGACTCCACCTGGCAGCCTTCGTCTGGGCAACCCGTCGTCCTCAGCATCCGCCCGGAGGCCATGACGTTCGCCAACCTCACCGACAGCACGAACCGCTTCCCCGGTCGCATTGTCGATACCACCTACCTCGGCGCCACGGTGCAGTACGTCATTCAGATTCAAAACGGCCCCCTCATGAAGGTCTGCGAGATCAATCCGCAGGAAGTACGCCCTCCCTCCGAGGAGGAAACCCGCGCGATGGCCGCGATGACAGACGTCGTGATCCTGCGGAAATGAACGCCCTCCTCCAGCACCCACGCACACGGGCCACGCTGGTCTGGCTGGGACGCTGGCGCAAGGAAGTGGCGGTGACGGGAGCGATGCTGCTGACGATGACCGGCCCCTTCCTGTTGAAGCCGGAACAAAGCACCGCGCCGGCACGTTACGACCGCAGGCTGGTCATCATCACGCCGCACCATGACCGCATTCGCGAGGAGTTCGGCCAGGCATTCGCGGCGCACTGGAAGGAAACCACCGGACAAACGCTTTTCATCGACTGGCGCGTGCCCGGTGGCACCTCGGAGATCGCCATGCTCATCAAGTCGGAGGCCGTGGCGGCGTTTCAGCAGCACTGGCAGCGCGATCTGAAAAGGGAATGGACTCCGGCGGTGGCGCAGGCCTGTCTGAATTCGAAAGCGTCTCCTGACGACGACGCGCGGAAAGCCTACCTCGCCTCCGATGTCGGCACCGGCATGGACGTCTTCTTCGGGGGCGGCGCCTATGACTTCGAACAGCAAGCCAAGGCCGGCACCCTGGTGGCCGGAGACGGACAAAAGACCGGCATCAGCGCCCTGATGAAAAAACATCCCGCGTGGTTCGGTGAGAACGGCATCCCGGAAAAGCTCAGTGGCGAACCATTCCGCGATCCACAGGGCCGCTGGTGCGGCGCCTGCCTCTCCAGCAGCGGAATCGTCTTCAATCGCGACGTGCTCCGCCGCATCGGCATCGACGACGATCCCACTGCGTGGGCGAATCTCGCCGATCCTCGCTACTACGGCCAGATCGCGCTGAGTGATCCTGGCAAGAGCGGCTCGGTGACGAAGGCTCTGGAAATGCTGATCCAGCAGCAGATGCAGATCGCCGTTGACCGCCTCAAGGCCGATCCCACCCTCAAGCTCACACCCGAGGAACTCGAGGCCCGCGGTGTGGCGGAAGGCTGGGACGCGGGACTGCGGCTCATCCTGCGCATCAGCGCGAACGCCCGCTACTTCACCGATTTCTCCACCAAGATCCCGCTCGAAGTGGCGCGTGGCGATGCGGCCGCTGGCATGTGCATCGACTTTTACGGACGCTCCGCCGAGGAAGGTGTGCGCAAGGCCGACGGGACCTCGCGTGTTGGATTCGTCTCTCCCCTTGGCGGCACCTCGATCAGCGTCGACCCCATCGGCATGCTGCGCGGCGCTCCGGATCCGGAACTCGCCACCGCATTCATCGAATTCGTGCTCGGGGAGCCGGGGCAGAAGCTATGGAGCTTCCGCGCAGGCGAACCCGGCGGCCCCCGCCATCATGCACTGCGCCGGTTGTCAGTTCGACACGATCTGTACACTTCTGAAAACATCAGCCGCATGAGCGATGGCGGGGAAGCTCCGTTCGAAAAAGCCCTCGCCTTCACCTACCATCCCGAACGCTCCGCCACAGCCTTCAGCGCCATCCGCTTTCTTGTCCGCGTTATCTGCGTGGATTCCCACGACGAGCTTCACACTGCTTGGAAAACGATCATCGACGCCGGCATGCCGGAACGCGCCATCACGGTCCTCGAAGACCTCACCCGGGTGAAATACGAAACCGCCACCGGCAGCATCGCCAAAACCCTCTCCTCCCGCGACAAGGTGCAGGAGACACGCCTCGCCCGCGAACTCGGCGACGCCTTCCGCACCCAGTTCATCCGCGCCGGCACCATGGCCCGGCGTGGACTCTGATCTTCTTCACGCATGTCCAAATCCCTCTCCATCCTGATCTTCGTGGTGATGAGCGCGTTCTTCGCGTGTTTCTTCGCCTACCCGATCTGGGCGGCGTTGGAAGCGGCGTTCCGCGGGCCGGATCACAGGTTCACACTTCAGTACATCACCGAAGTCTTTCTCAATGAGCTGTATCGCGAGGGTCTGTGGAACTCTTTTGTCATCGCCGTGTGGTCCACGCTGGGATCGCTGGCCGTGGCGCTGCCGCTGGCCGTCTGCTATGTGAAGTTCGCCTTTCCCGGTCGTGCACTGCTGAATTCCCTCGTGCTCATGCCGATGATCCTGCCGCCTTTCGTCGGCGCCATCGGCGTCAAGGCCATGATGGGTCAAGCGGGCGCCTTGAACAGCCTCCTGATCAATCTCGGCCTCATGGATGCCCTGCATCCGACGGACTGGCTCGGGCAGCAGCGCATGCTGGGCATCATCGTCATGGAGGTGCTCCATCTCTACCCGATCATTTATCTGAATGCGGCGGCCGCACTCTCGAATCTCGATCCCGCGCTCGAGGAAGCTGCCGCAAATCTCGGCTGCAATGCGTGGGACCGCTTCTGGCGCGTCACGCTGCCGCTGATCATGCCCGGCGTCTTCGCCGGCGGCACGATCGTCTTCGTGTGGTCCTTCACGGAAATGGGTGTGCCGCTGTTGTTTGACTACGACCGGGTCACGGCCGTGCAGGTCTTTCGCAGCATCAACGACCTCAGCGGCAACCCCTTCCCCTACGCACTGGTGACGGTGATGCTGCTTTTCAGCACGCTTTTCTACCTCACTGGCAAGGTGATGTTCGGCAGTTCCAGTTCCGGCGGTGGTGGTCGCGCCACGACGAGTCGCCAGACGGCACAGCTCCCCGCATGGGCGGGCTGGGCATGCACGGCTTTCTTCGCCGGCGTCACCTTCCTCGCCGTGCTGCCGCATCTTGGCGTGGTTCTTCTGTCGTTCTCGAAGGACTGGTACGGCACTGTGATCCCTCACTCGCTGACACTGGAGCATTATCATGACGCGCTCGGTCATGAGCTGACACTGTCCTCCATCGCCAACAGCCTGAAATACTCCGCGCTGGCGATGCTCGTGGCCCTGATTCTTGGGATTGGCGTGGCCTACGTCTCGGTGCGCACGAAAATTTGGGGACGGCAGATTCTTGATGCGATGGCGATGCTGCCGCTCGCGGTTCCCGGCATCGTGATGGCCTTTGGCTACCTCGCCATGACGCGTGAGGGCCAGCCTTTCCACTGGCTGATGCTGGGAGAGGATCCGATTCTGCTGCTCGTCATCGCTTATGCCGTCCGCAGGCTTCCCTACGTCGTGCGCTCCGCCGCCGCCGGCTTTCAGCAGGTCAGCCCCACGCTGGAAGAAGCCGCGCAGAATCTCGGCGCACGACCTGAGAAGGCTCTCTGGCGCATCACGCTGCCGCTGGTCGCTCCAAACCTCGTTGCCGGAGGCCTGCTGGCCTTTTCATTCGCCATGCTTGAAGTCAGTGACAGCATGATCCTCGCTCAGCAGGCCGCGCACTTCCCCATCACCAAGGCGATCTACTCCCTCGTTCTTGCGCTCGGCAGCGGTCCGAATCTCGCCTCCGCACTTGGCGTGTGGGCGATGATCTTCCTTGCCGTCACCATCCTCGGAGCGGGCGTGATTCTCGGCAAGAAACTCGGCGCCCTTTTCCGCGGCTGATGACCTCGACGCCGAAGGGGCACCGCATCAATCAATCGGCACAAAATGCAGCAGCGTGATGCTGGTGCCGTTGAAGATCACATGCAGAAGCATCGGCGCGAGCAGACAGCCGGTGACCTCGTAGGCCAGGCAGAAAAGCAGCGCCAGTGCCCAGAGCGGCACCAAACTGCCCACGTGCAGGTGAATGATGGCGAACATCAGAGACGAAGTCATCGCCGCGAAAGGCGCATCGGTGTAGCGCTTCAAAACCCCGTAAACAAAACCGCGAAACATCACCTCCTCCGCCAGGGGCGCGACCACGACGGCGGCCAAAATGACGAGAAAGCGGAACACGACGCCGTCCGACTCCTGAAACGCCTTCACCGTGTCCTGCGGCTCCAGATCCGGCCAGACATCCTGCAGCCAGGACACCGTCAGACCCGCGATCACGTTCACGGCGATTAGCATGACCACTGCGAACAGAACCACGACGCGAAAGAGCCGCCGTCCGTCCACCTGCTGCAGTCCGAACAATTCCGCCGGATTCAAACCGCGCACCCGGTGCAGATAAACCAGCAAGCCGGCGCAAACGATCAGGTTGAAGGCCATGCTGGCCACCAGACTCGCCGGCGTCATCGCTCCCGATGCCGCTTTCTCATCCGTCGGCCCCATGGCCGCAAAGATGAAGAAGAGGCCGAGGGAGGAGAGAATCATCAGATCAGGAAAGCCGTAGGGCGATGACAGCACCTGCCCTTCGCTGCTCCACGAGACATGCGGCCTCCATCGGCGCAGCATCCAGTAGGCGGCAAGGCCCAGCGCCGTGGCCAAGCTCACAAGCAGGGCGAGATCCCGCAGAACCCCGATGGTGGCGGCGGCGGCCATGATCAGTGCGCGTAGCTGGGCGGAAGGTAGTAGGGCACGCCCGGCTGGAGTTTCGGCAGCACGCCCCCTCCGAGTTCGAGCTTCACCTTCGGCTCGGCGGCAGCTCTGGCCGAGCCCATGCTGAGAGCCTCGAAGAAGTTCACCTCGTGGCGATACTTCACCACGCCCGCGTCAGCCGCCTTGCCAAGTTCGCGCGCCAGTGCATACGCGTCTTCGACGTAGCCGATTTGATCCACCAGCTTCGCCTCCAGCGCCTCCCGTCCCGTCACCACGCGTCCGTCCGCCACCCCGTTTTTCAGCGTCTCCTTCGGCACGCCGCGCGCCTCGGAGACGATGCCGAGGAAACGGTCGTACATCTGCGTCACGAGATTCTGCACGTAGGCCTTCTCGTCGTCGCGCATCGGCCGGGCGCCGCTCAGCGAGTCCTTGAAGGCGCCACTGGTGAAGGTGTTCATCGACAGGCCCACTTTGCCGAACAGGTCGCTGTAGTTCATCGTTTCGATGATCACGCCGATGCTCGCCGTCAGCGTCGTTTCGCTGGCCACGATCTTTGACGCACCGCAGGCGATGTAGTAGCCGCCGGAGGCCGCCATGGAGTCCATGTAAACCACGACTGGCTTCTCCTTCGCCGCTTTTTTGACCGCGTTGTAGAGAATGTCAGAGGCCGTGACCTCACCGCCGGGAGAGTTGATGCGAAGCACGACGGCCTTCACGTTCTTGTCCTCGACCGCCTGTTCCAGGGCGTGCTTGATGCTGCTCATGCTCGGCATGGCGTCGGAAAAAAGCCCGCTCATCTCAACAGAGGAAATGATGCCATCGAGATCGATGTGCACGATCTTGTCCCGAGTGGCCGCCTTCGGCGATTCGACGGTCACCTCGCTCATGCGCTTCTTCGGACGGGCGGTGGAAAGCCCTGATTCGATGCCCACACCCAGTTCCATCCTGCCAAAAAACAGTCCCACATTCAGCCCCAGGCTGACCACCAGCGCGAGCACCAGCAGCGCCATGAAACATCCGTACGTTTTTTTGCTCATAGTTCGGCGATGCTACTCGCCACCCTGCGCGTTGCCAAGCTGTCAGGAGGGAATTGTGCTTCAGAAGACCGAAACATCGGCTCAAGCGAGCGACTTCAAATATTCGCGCAGCGCTGGAGCGATGTCATCCCGCTGGAGGCCAAAGTGGATGTTCGCCTTGATGAAGTCGAGCTTGTTGCCGATGTCGTGGCGGGCTCCGTCGTAGCGCACGCCATGCAGCGTCTCGTTATTCATCAGCGCGGCCATGGCGTCGGTGAGTTGGAGTTCCCCGCCCTTCCCTGGCGGCGTCTTTCGCAGTTGGTCAAAAATGCGCGGCGAAAGCACGTAGCGGGCACTGACGGCGAGGTTGGAGGGCGCATCCTCCGGCTTCGGCTTTTCCACAAACTTGCTGGCGCGGATCAGCCCGGGGGCGATCTCATCGCCACCCAGAATTCCGTAGCGGCTGACTTTATCGGACGAAACCTGCTGCAGCGCGACGGCGGAGCCTCCGTGTTCCTCCACCACGTCCGCAAGCTGGCGGATGACCGGCTTTTCACTGTTGCTGGTCACGACGGTGTCTCCCAGCAGCACGGCAAAGGGTTCCTCGCCCACATGATCCTGCGCGTAGAGAATCGCATCACCAAGACCGCCCATCTTCGGCTGCCAGACGAAATGGATGCGCGCCATGGTCTGCATGCGCCGCAGTTCGGCCAGTTCCGCATCGCGCCCCTTGGCGGCGAGTTCGGCTTCCAAGTCATAGGCGGGGTGAAAATGCTCCTCCACAGGACGCTTTGAACGAGAGATGATGATGAGGATGTCCTCGATGCCGGAGGCGACGGCTTCTTCGACGACGTATTGGATCACCGGTTTGTCCAGCAGCGGGAGCATCTCCTTCGGCACGGCCTTGGAGATGGGCAGAAAACGGGTGCCGTAACCGGCGGCGGGAATGACAGCTTTGCGAACGCGAGGGAACATCGTGGGTCTATTTTTTGAAGAGTCCCTTGAGACCTTTGAATGTGTCGATGAGTCCCTTGGCCTTGTCCTCGATGTCACCGCCGAGCAGGCTCTCCAAACGAAGCTGAATGTCGGGCTTCACCTGCGGATGAGAAAGGGAGCCCATGACGGACAAGTCGAAGGAGAGCTGGCCGTTGTCGTCGGACAGCGCATCGACCACCATTCGCGAGACGGTGCTGCCCAGACCGCGCGCGGCAACTCCGTTCACGATTTGAGCCTTCAGCGCCTCGCCGCAGTAGAGCCGGGTCAGCAGCCCCTGAGTATCCGCAGCGAAGTTGATCCACGATTCGCGCTTCACCCGCACTTCGTATTCGGGCAGCGCCAGGTGGGCGTCCTCGAGAAACTTGATGCTCTGATCCTGCACGAGGAGGTTCACTGCCAGTTCCCGCATCAAGGGGCCGCCGATGCGGATGTTCCGCAGATCCACGCCGTACTTCAGCAGCTTGTCGAGTTCCTGCCCCGCAGCATCGCCGATGGTCATGTGGCCTCCGATCACCGAATCCCGCTCGATGGCGAGCTTCAAAATGGCAGTGGGAGACCATTGCATGGTCACAGGATTGACTGGGTTCACATCGCCTTCGCCATGCAGCTTCATGTCGGCGAAGCGCACTTCCTGCATGCGCCCGCCGATCTGCGCAAGCCCGTCCAGGACGATCTTGGAACTCATGGTCACGTTGAGATGGTTGTGATTGGCGATGTCGTAGGGATCGATGTCGATGTCGGTGATCGAGAGGTTGAAATCGCTGACTTCACCGTCGAATCGCGCGTCGGAGGTTTCGTTGGTGATGTGAAAGCGGCCCTGCTCGATGCTGATTTCCTTCAACGACAGCCTCTCTGCCTGCGAGCCTGCCGGGGCCGGCTCCACCTCCGGAATCACTGCCGCCGGTGGAGGCGCCTGAGCAACCGCCGGCGGCGTCACCTCACGGTAAACCTGCGGCGCAGGCGGTGCGGGGGGCGGAGTCACGGGGGCGGCAGGCTCGACAGGGATCGCACGCGGTACATCGCTTGCGGTGGCGACGAGCGGCTCCAGGGGTTTCGCAAACAACTTCTCCAGCGAACTGCCGTCACGCGGATTGATCGACTCCCGCACATCCACGCCGATGAAACGGATGATGCGCGGCAGAAACTGACGCTTCAGCAGGCCCTCCGGCACCAGTTCGGCATAGGCCATGTCGATGTTCACCGGCGCATCCACCAGCGCAGGACGCCCTTCGATCGGTTGCCCGGCAAATTCATCGCGCGGGGCGATCTTGATGCCCGACAACCGCAAGCTCGGCGGCCAGGTGAAAAGGGTCAGCGTCACGTCCTTGAGTTCGACCCGGGCGTTGATGTTCTTCTCGGTTTGAAGCACCAGAAACTCCCGGCTCATGTAGCGCCGCAGGATGTAGGCCCCTGCCAGCGGCGTCGCCACCGCCAGGAGCAGCAGCAGGCCGAAGAGGATGAAAATGAGGCGGGCAAACTTCTTCATGCCGCGAGCATAGCCGGTGATGCGAGGATGGAAATTTGAGATTTGAAATTTGCTTTGCCCAATCCCGGCTATGATTCCCTCCCCGTTTCATCATTTTTACCATCCATCATGCCCCTTCGCGTCCGTTTTGCTCCTTCTCCCACCGGTGACCTTCACGTCGGAGGCGCGCGCACGGCCTTGTTCAACTGGCTGATGGCGCGCAAGAGCGGCGGCACCTTCATCCTGCGCGTGGAAGACACCGACGGCGCGCGCAACACGGCGGAAGCCTCCGCCGGCATTCTCAAAGGACTGCGCTGGCTCGGACTCGACTGGGATGAAGGCCCCGAGGCGGGCGGTGACTGCGGCCCGTATTTCCAAAGCCAGCGCAAGGACATCTACGACGCCTACTTCAAGAAGCTCGAAGACGCCGGCCGCGTCTATGCCGAGCCGGATGGCGCGATGCGCTTCAAGTTCAGCCGCACGGCCATCACCGTGCATGATCTCGTGTGCGGCGATGTGACCTTTGCGCCCACCGAGGAGCCGGACATGACGATCCGTCGCCCTGACGGCAGCTACATCTTCCACTTCGTCAATGTGGTGGACGACATCGAGATGCGCATGACGCATGTCATCCGTGGCGAGGATCATCTCTCGAACACGTGGAAGCACATCGACCTTTTCAACGCCTTCGGCGCCACGCCGCCGACCTACGTGCACATTCCGCTCATCCTGAATCCGGACGGCACGAAGATGAGCAAGCGCGACGAAGGCAGCGCAATCGAGCACAGCTACATGAACGCCGGCTTCCTGCCCGACGCCGTGTTCAACTACCTCTGCATGCTCGGCTGGACGCCGAAGGCCGAGAGCGAAAAGCTCTCGCGCAGCGAACTCACCGCGCTGTTCGACGCCGAGGCCATCCACAGCAGCAACGCCAAGTTCGATCTCAAGAAAGCGCAGTGGTTCAACGCGCAGTATCTGCGCGAACTCAGCCCCGATGTGCTGCTGCAGCACGCGCGCCCGTTCCTCACCGCCCAAGGCCTGCAATGGACCGATGACTCCATGGCCGCCGCCGCCGTGCACAGCGTGCGCGAGAAGGTGAGCCTGCTCACCGAACTGTCCGAGTGGGTGCACTACTTCTTCCGCGAGGACTTCCCGTTTGAAGACGACGTCGTCGCCAAACTGAAGGCCAAACCCGAAAACGCCAACCTGCTCAAGGCCGCGAGCGATCATCTCGCCCAGGCCGCCGAGTGGACCGAGCAAAGCGTCCACGACGCCGTCGAAGCCGCCGCCAATGCGCTCGGCATCAAGGCCGGCAAACTCATGCCGCTCCTGCGCTTCGCCTTCAGCGGCCAGTCACGCGGTCCGGGTGTGACGACGATCGCGCATTTGATCGGCAAGGAGAAGACGCTGGCGAGGATTCAGCGGGCGCTGGTGGAGGTGGTTGGCTATTAGGTGGCCAATCTAATGCTCAGAGCTTCTGATCAAAGTTCTAGGATGCGTATGTTATCCAGAACCTATTCGTAATTTTACAAAAGACCATCTTAACTCTGCCGACGCATTCGACTGAATTGTCTACTAGCCGCCAAATTTATGGACCCAATCATGACTCCACAGATTCAGATATTCATTAGTCATGTCTCGGAAGACGAAATTGTTGCACTGGCATTAAAAGATTTTCTCGAAGGAATCTATTTGAGTGCAGAGGTCTTTGTGTCCGGTCGAGATCTGTCTGGCGGGCAAGTTTGGATTGAGGAGCTTCGTTCACGGCTTGAGCGTTCAACAGCCATCATTGCTCTGATCACGAGCTTCTCTAAAAACAGTGAGTGGGTTCATTTTGAGGGAGGGGCTGGTTTTGTGAAAGGCTCGACGATCCCACTTGTCACAGACGATGTGAAACTGTCGGGACTAGCTCCTCCATTCAGTCTCCTCCAAGCACGTGAATTTAATCAATCGGGTTTACAGAAGCTATGCGAGGACATTTCCAGAAAAGCCGGGCAACGTGTGCCCGATCATTCTCCTGCCGTCAGAACGACTGTCGATAAAGTTTCCTCTTTTATTAGCGAAAGATCAAAGGCGAGTTCTTCACCTCAAGTGAACGTTGCCAAGCAGAAGAGGATTCAACCCTTGGGTGCAGGTGTGCATCCTGATCTCCATGCGCAACATGAACGGCTGGTTTCTCGTGCACGGGACGTACTTAGAAACGAGATCAAGAAGCGGCGCCCTGTCTATGATCTACCGGCCGATGACGATATTGACAAACTCGACCTTGAAGACCTCCGTGAGCTAGGTGGCAGTGTGGGGGTTAACCTTCCGCTTTCTCTACTTAACTTGGCGACTACAAACTTTCTCTTACCCAAGAAGAGCGATCCAGATTGGAAAATTAAGAATGGACGGTCAAGACTTGAGTCTTGGGAGAAGATTATCACCGATCTTGAAAAGAGAGATTAAAAAGAGGCGATGGCAGCTGGCCTACTTTTAGTTTCCCAGAAACACGCCACTGAAGTTAAGTGGACAGGTTACGCTTTTTCTGTGTCCATTACGCAACACTCATCCCCACCCACTTTGCGTAACTCTCCGCCACCTGCTCGGGTTTGAGCGCCACGATCTCCGGCACGTCGTAGGGATGCAGTTCCTTCAGGCTTGATTCGAGGCGTGGCCAGGCGGCGGGCGTGGTTTTGAAGAGGGCCAGCACCTCGGCGGAAGTCTCCACCTGGCCTTCCCAGCGGTAGATGGATTCGACGGCGGGGATGAGATTCACGCAGGCGGCGAGTTGCGATTCCACCAGCGCCGTGCCAGTCTCGCGGGCCTTTGCCATGTTGGGAAAGGTGCAGAGGACGATCAGGATGTCGTTCATGACCGCCAGTGTATGAGATCCGCCTTCATCGACAAGCTTATCAAACGCATGGACCGCCTCGAACCGGGCGAGGTCCAGGCGGTGGTGCTCGATCTGGTGCGGGAGAAGAAGTTTCAGGAGAAGGTCTTCGAGGCCCTGCAGGAGGGCGTCATCCTGCTCGATACGGAGGGCAAGGTGAGCTACGTGAACCGCGCGGCCTGCACCTTCTTCGGGCTGGAGCAAAACCAGGTGCTGGGGCAGCGGCTCGCCCAAGGCGTGCGTGGGCTGGACTGGAACGAACTGCTCAAGCCGGGCACCGTGGTGAGCCGCGACCTGGAGATCTTTTACCCGGAGAACCGCTACCTCAATTTCTACATCACCAGCATCGACGATGACTCGCCGCTGGGCTTCGTGATGCTGATCCGCGACGTCACCGAGACGCGCAAGCGCACCGAGGAGCAGCTCGAAAGCGAGCGCCTGAACGCCTTCACGCTGCTGGCCGCGGGCGTGGCGCATGAACTGGGCAATCCGCTCAACTCGCTGACGATCCACCTCCAGCTCCTCGAACGCCGCCTCAAGAAAATGGGGGCGAAGGGCGAGGCGCTGCGCGAGCACCTCGACGTGGCCACCGGCGAGATCAAGCGACTCGACTTCATCATCGGCCAATTCCTCGCCGCCATCCGGCCGACCAAGCCGCAGCTTCAGCGCGTGCAGTTGCGCGAACTGCTGGAGGAGTGTGTTCGCTTCCTGCATCCCGAGATCGAACAGTCGAAAGTGAAGCTGAAGCTCGACCTGCGCCCCGACCTGCCCGCGATGCCACTGGATCCCGACCAGATGAAGCAGGCAGTCTTCAATCTCATCCGCAACGCCTGCCAGGCGATGCCGGAGGGTGGATCGCTGACAATCACCGGCGCGTTCACCGACTACGAGGTGCGCCTCAGCTTTGACGACACAGGCAAGGGCATCAGCCCCGAACAAATGGGCAAGCTTTTTCAACCCTTCGCCACCACGCGCAGCACCGGCACCGGTCTGGGACTGCTGATCGTGCGGCGCATCATCCGCGAACACGGCGGAGAGATCGACATCGAGAGCCGCGAGGGCCAGGGCACGCGCGTAAGCCTGTGGCTGCCGAGAGTGGAGAAAAAAGTGCGCCTGCTGGAGGCGGGCGACAAAGCGGTCGAAAAGGCGGAGTGACGCCGCTCGTGACAGAACATCGCGCGTGCGATTGTTCCCAGCGAACGCGGACATTTTTTGCTTGAAGCCCGAATGATGTTTTTTCGCTGCGAAAAAACCCGTGCATCACCGCTATTGACCTCAGGCCCGTCTGCTGTCAGCCTGACAGTCCTATGTCCGATAAATCCAATCCAACTCCAAAACCCGCCCGCAAGCCAAACCCAGCCCTCATGAAGCCCGTCCAGCCGGACGAGATTCTCGCGAAGGTGGTTGGCTCGACGCCCGTCTCGCGCGGAGAGCTGACGAAGAAGCTGTGGGAATACATCAAGAAGAACGGCCTGCAGGACCAGGCCAAGAAGACGAATATCAACGCCGACGAGGCACTGAAGGCCGTCTTTGGCGGCAAGAGCCAGGTGACCATGTTTGAGATGACCAAGCTCGTCTCCCAGCACGTCAAGTAAGCGACGCCCGCCAATCCTCCCCCAACTTCGAATACCCTCCCCGAAAACTTTCATTCGGGGCCGATGTTCGGAGTTGGGGATTTTTTTGCCCTAATCCGAAGGGCCTCCCGATCCGGCGACAAAACAGGCAGTGCTGCCGAAGTCGCGCAGACGCGATCACGAAACAGAAAGGACGGCGAACCTTCCGGCTCGACGTCCTTCGAATAGACTCTCGCTGGTGGCGTCAGTTCCTGAACAGGCGCTTGAAGAAGCGACCGACCTCGAGGCCGGTGTCACCGGTCCATTCCCAGGCGCGGCGGGCACCATCCTTCACGTCATCAGCGACGCGCTCACCCGGAGTGTCCGGGTTGTTGACGGGCGCATTGGGAGTGTTGCTGGCCAGACCATTGCTCCACTGCTGGTGAATGACGGCGCCGGTCTCCGCAGAGATGACGATGAAGCCGACTTCGGCCCCGGCGGTGTCGAGCAGGGCGAGGCCCCACTCCGGCGCGCCGGTGGTGGCGTTGGCGGCGAGTTGATACTGGGCCGTGACGAAATTCGTCCGGGCGAGCGCGGCCTGCTGCTGGGCGATTTTGCGGGCGTCGGAGGTGCGGTAGCGGATGCGGTTGAAGGCAATCACCTTCTGCGGGACGCGGCCCAGCAGTTTGGAGCCGGCGCCAGCGGCCTGCGGTGCCCAACCGCGATTCTGAATGCTCACGACAGCCTTGACCAGTTCCCCCTGGCGAAAGGGATCGCGCGCGTAAACGGTCCACTGGTTGGGTTCGGCGGCAGCGGCGGCGGATTGCAGCAGGACGATGCCTTCCGAGGTGGCGGCGCCGTATTCCTGATCAATGACGGTGGCGATTTCCGGATTGGCGTGGAGCAGCGAGGTGCCGGAGAGGAGGAGGGAGGCAAGCAGGGCGTGTTTCATAAGTTGGAACAGGGTTGGTGATGAGGAGGCGGAGATCGTTCAATCCCGGCTGCGAAGCTTGGAGAGCAGTCGGAGGATTTCGAGGTAGAGCCAGACGAGGGTGACCAGCAGGCCGAAGGCGGCATACCATTCCATGTGCTTCGGGGCTCCGGCCGCGCAACCGTTTTCAATGAAGTCAAAATCGAGCACGAGATTGAGCGCGGCGATGACGACCACGAAGCCGGAGAAGGCGATGCTAATCCAGCTATTGTCATACCTCAGCGGAATGTGAATGCCGAACATTCCAAGCACGATACTGGCGAGGTAAAACAGCACGATGCCCCCGGTCGCCGCGACGACACCGAGCTTAAAATTCTCGCTGGGCTTGATCAATCCGGTGCTGTAAGTGGCGAGCAGCGCAAACAGGATGCCGCAGGTCAGCATCACGGCGGAGAGGACAATGCCGCCAAACTTCGCCTCATACATGGAGGAGATGGCGCCGACGACAAAGCCATTGCTCAGCGCATACACAGGCGCGAGTGCCGGAGCCGTGGCTGGCTTGAAGGTAATGATCAGCCCCAGCACCAGGCAACCGATCAAGCTACCAATGAGTGCCGTGGAAAACCATGACGGCGCATTTTCCCCAACGCCGATCTTCCAGCTAAAGCTGGCCGAGGTGACAAGCAGCAGGGTGAGAATGGCCGTCTTGAGGACGGTTCCGTTGAGCGTCATCACGCCGTCGGCGGCGTTGCCGGTGCGTGAGCGTTGGAAGACACTGTCGTTGAGCGTGGGATTGGAAGTGCGCATGGATGAAGTCTGGTTCCCTTCCAGACTACAGGCTGAACCCGGCCCCGGTCAACGCACCACTTTGTCGCAAACCGACGTCGGCGGCGTCAGATGGACGGCTCGGGCGCGCCACGAAACTGCATCGCTGCTTTCACGAAGCCGTGAAAGAGCGGATGCGGGTTGTTGGGCTTCGAAAGGAATTCGGGATGGAACTGGCAGGCCACGAAGTAGGGGTGCGCAGGCAATTCGATGATTTCGGCGAGTTCCCCCTTCGGCGACGTGCCGGAGATGAGCAGGCCCTTTTCCTCCATCTGCTGCTTGTAGTCGGAATTGAACTCGTAGCGGTGGCGGTGGCGCTCAGTGATGAGTTCGCTGTTGTAGAGTTCGCGCACCTTGCTGCCGGCCACGAGTTCTGTCTGCCATGAGCCAAGGCGCATGGTGCCGCCGAGCTGCTGCACCTTCTTTTGCTCCTCCATGAGGCTGATGACGGGATGCGGGGTGGCCTTGTCGAACTCGGTGCTCGTGGCGCCCTTCAGGCCGCACACATTCCTGGCGAATTCAATGACCGCGATCTGCATGCCGAGGCAGATGCCAAAGAAAGGGATGTTGTTTTCACGGGCATAACGGGAGGCGGAAATTTTTCCCTCCGTGCCGCGATCTCCAAAGCCGCCCGGAATGAGGATGCCCTGCAACCCGGCGAGGTAGAGCTCCGGTCCGGCCTTTTCGATGCTTTCGGCATCGACGCGCACGATGTCCACCTTGCAGTCGTTGGCGGCTCCGGAGTGGGTGAGGGCCTCGTAGATGCTCTTGTAGGCATCCTGAAGCTCGATGTACTTACCGACGACGCCGATGCGCACATGGTGCGAGGGATGAATGACGCGCTGCACAAAGCTGCGCCAGCGGCTGTCGGGTTCGGGAGTTTGAAGCTGAGGATTTCTTTTACAGACATTGTCGTCGAGACGTTCCTCGTGCAGCTTGAGCGTAACTCAGATGGTGCTCTTGACGTCCCGGACTTCGACTGATTCAATGGGCACGTTGCCGAAAAGGGAGATTTTTTCACGGACATCGAGGTCGAGATGCTCAGCAGACGATGATGGGGCGATACCGACTTCCCGCAGTTTGGCGATGCTTTGTGGGCTTGGTCTTCAGTTCCTGTGCGCCTTGAGGCACCAGCGTGGCGTGAATGGTGCCCACTTCGTGGCCGAACTGGCGGATCGCCTTGGCAGGCCACCCACGGTGCCGCCGATTTCGGTGATGATGATCGTCGCCGCCCATCTTCCGTCACCTCGTGCATGCGGGCTTTGATCTCGTTGGTGACGTGCGGATGATCTAATGGTGCGGCCCTGGTATTTTCCGGCCCGCTCCTTGTCGAGCACGCTTGATACACCTGACCGGAAGTCAGGTTGCTGAGCTTCGAGAGATTGGTGTGGTAATGCCGAGATCGAGGTCCGTTTCGAGAGCCGTCATCGAGCACGTAGGACTTTCGCCGTGCTCAGATGTAATGTGCCTGGATCGATGTTCAGGCAGGGTCAAATTTCTGCATGATGACCTTCAGGCTGCGCAGTTCCAGTTACAGGGTGCCGAGGGAGGAGGCGGCAAGATCAAGCCGAGTGAACTGACGACGCCGCCTGTGACGAAAATGTATTTCATGATGGTTCTCGGTTCGCGGTTCTGGGTTCGCAGTTTAAGAGGAATGTTTTTGAAGATGCTCCGATGGCGCGGGCCTGCTCCGCCGGGCGACAGCTCGTCGGTGAGGACGACTCGATGCGGGAGCCGTTTTCGAGGGCGCGGAGCTGCTCCAGCGACTCGGTCTGCTCCACCGCGACGGTGGCCAGGCCACAAACTGGAAAAGGAAGCTGCGCTGAAAGCCATAGATGCCCAGATGGCGGTAGCTGCGGGGCCAAGCTCCACGAAGGGGGCGCGGGGAGCGCGAGAAGTAGAGCGCGTCACCGTGAGTGTCGAAGATGACCTTCACCACGTTCGATCGATCTGCGCCGGAATGTGGATCGGTGCGGCGGCAGTGATCATCCTGACCGAAGCGTCGTCACGCATGGTGCAGGCCAGTTCGTCGATGAGAGCAGGAGAAATGAGCGGCTCGTCCCCCTGCACGTTGATGACAATGCGGTGGTCCGGGAACGATTTCGCCGCCTCGGCAATGCGGTCCGTACCGCTGGGGTGGTCAGGGGAGGTCAAAACGGCCTTTGCACCGAAGCCTTCCGCCGCCTCTGCGATGCGGGCGTCGTCCGTGGCGATGATGATGTCATCGACCCGCCTGCAGTTCTGGCAGCGCTCCCAGACGTGCTGGACGAGCGGTTTCCCGGCGATGAGGTGGAGCGGCTTTCCCGGAACACGGGTGGAACCCCAGCGGGCGGGTATGGCGACGAGAGTACGGGAGGAGTCGGTGGCGGCCAAGGTGGTGACGTGCTGGTTTGACTGAGATGACGCGGAAGCATGGACGATGCAAGGGCGATTTGACTCCGTCAAAAATGGCTCAGTCCCAGGCCGCCTGATCCAACTTCTGATCTCGCAAGACGGGCCGTTCAAAGTTGAAAAGTCGGGTTCGATGAGTGGACCGTGAAAGATGCTCCGGGTGCAGGGCGACTCCATTGTCTCTCTTTTAAACCATGAAACACATACTCTCTCTGACCTGGATACTTGCAGTGGCCGCCCTAACCGGATGCAACAAAGAAGCAACTACGCCCGAAGGCTTCACCGCGCTGTTCAACGGTCAAGACCTCTCCGGCTGGTATGGATGGGGAACCCGAGATCCGGCGGAGCTCTGGAACATGTCCCCCGAGGAGCAGGCCGAGTACAAGAAGATGTCCATCGACGGCGGACTGAAGGACGCCAAGGGAGTCGACAAGGGCGATCACCTCAACGCGCACTGGAAGGTGGAAAACGGCGAACTCGTCAACGACGGCAAGGGCCTCTACCTCACAACCGACAAGGATTATGGCGACTTCGAACTGATGGTGGACTACAAGATGCTGCCGCTGGGTGACAGCGGCATCTATCTGCGTGGCACCCCGCAGGTGCAGATCTGGGATTACACGGAGGAGCCCAAGTTCAAACTCGGCGCTGACAAGGGGTCCGGCGGTCTCTGGAACAACAAGAACGAGGAGGGCAAATTCCCGACCAAGCTCATGGATCGTCCCTTCGGCGAGTGGAACACCTTTCACATCAAAATGATCGGCGAGCGCGTCACCGTCACGTTCAACGGTGAGGTCGTGGTGAAAAACGCCGTGATGGAAAACTTTTTCGCCAACAAGAAGGCCGGCTTTCTCGCCTACGGTAAGAAGGATGACAAAGCCAATGATCCAGCCGCCGAGAAAGCCCCGAACGGCTGGTTTCCCGACCCGATTTACGCCAAGGGCCCCATTCAGCTCCAAACGCACGGCAGCGAGATCCGTTGGAAAAACGTCTACATCCGCGAAATTCCCGCCGAAGAAGCCAACAAGGAACTCGCCGGCCAGTGGGCAAAAGACGGTTTCGTCGAATACATCAACGGCACGGATCTAAGCAACTGGCAGGGGGCCGTGGAAAACTACGAAATGAAGGACGGCGCCATCACCTGCAAGGAGGGCAAGGGCGGCGACCTGTTGACAAAAGACGAGTTTGAAAACTGCATCATCCAGGTGGAATTCAAACTGCCGAAGGCTGGCAACAACGGCATCGCCCTGCGCACGCCGCTGGGCGGTCACTCCGCTTCGGACGGACTCGAACTTCAGGTGATCGACAGCGACGGCTACAACGAGAAGCAGGCCGCCGCCGGCAAGAACGGGCTGCAGCCCTATCAGTATCACGGCTCGCTCTATCACTGCGTCGGCGCCAAGCACGGCTACCTGCGTCCGGTGGGTGAGTGGAACTTCCAGCAAATCGAAATCCAGGGTCAGCGCATCAAGGTGACGCTCAACGGCACCAAAATTCTCGACGTGGACATCGATTCGCTCGACCGCAGCCAGATCGCTCATCCGCCGAAGGGACTCGACCACACGACCGGCCACATTGGCTTCGCGGGACACAGCGATCCCGTGGCCTTCCGCAGCTTCAAGGTGAAGAAACTTTAAGGCTTAGCTTTGGGACCCAACACCGGTTCAGGGCGACCACGACTGTCTACGATTCGTCGCAGACTGAACCGGTGATCTCGTTCCAAGATAGTCTCGGATTATTCCCTCCGGATCGCATCCGTGAGGCGGTCGCGCACGGCGGTTGATACGGCGATCACACAGACAAGCAATCCGAAGCCGAGCACGGCCAGAATCAGCTTCACCAGAAACGCGACGGGCAGGGCTCCGGCGCGACCGGTCAATTGCGGGATCACCGCCAGCGCTGCGGCCACCACGCCCAGGACGACGCCAAGCACCAGGAGCACCGCATGCTCTCCCAGAATCATCCCGCGCAGCGCTCCCGCCCGAAAACCGAGAGCCTGCATGAGACCGAGTTCGCCGCGCCGCTCCAACACATGGCGGGCGATGAGCACTCCGATGCCCGCCGTGCCAAGCAGCACGCCCAATCCGCCCAGTACGGTGAAGATGCCGATGTAGGTGTTCTGCACGCTGAGAAAGAGTTCCAACCGCTGTTTCGCCGGTTCCAGCGCCAGACCGCGCTGTTCCAGTTGTCGCGTCAGATGCGCGGCGACCTGCTCAGTCTCGTCCGAGGCGGTGTCGATCAGGAAAAAGCGGTAGCCGGCAGCGTCCGGATATTTTTCCAGGAACGCCTGTTCGCTGACGATCATTTTCCCCTGCAACACAGAACCGGCCAGCAGGCCGACGATCTTCACCTGAAAGGTGTTGCCGCTCGAATCCTGATAATCAAGCGTGTCACCGACTCCCTTGCCGAGCCCCCACATCGCCGTCGCCTGATCGGCAATGGCGGGCACGCAGGACGAATCGTCGAGTTTGTCCCAGGATCCTGACGCGAAGGAAAAAGTGCCTTCCATGCTCCCCGGTTCCACCGCCACCAGGACAGGTTTCTGCGCACGGTTGAGATTCAGGCAACTGGCGTCGTCACCTTCGCGGACGCGGAACGGCACCACCCGTACTTTGGGCATGAGTTCCTCGTCGAGCCCGAAGGCATCCCAGCCCACCTGGGTGTTCAGGTCTTCGTAAACGGGCAGCGATGATTCGCCGATGAGTGCAAAACCGCCCGTTCCGGATTTCCGCTGGCTCGTGTCTCCCGCACCCATGCGGAAGGCGTTGACCGCCACGACGAGAAAGATGCCGCCCGCCATCATCCCGATCACCGCGAGGCTCCGCGAGGGCCGACGCGAGATGTTGCGGGCGCTGATCTGCCACAGGGAGGCCGCGAAACCGGCGCTGTCACTGCGCATTCGGCGTCGCAGCCACAGCAAACCCGCGATCATGAAGAACATGCCGGATCCAAAGAACATGCCGGCCACAGCTTCGGGGTTCTTCATGAAAAAGCCGGCCGCCAGCAGCACCACGGCCAAACCGGCGAGGACAAGCATCAGCGTCGGCTTTTGACGTGCGGTCTTTGGCGCCATGTCTTCACTCC
>JAWLBG010000031.1:0-78784 GCA_041395065.1 Prosthecobacter sp.
GTTGCGCAGCGACACGCGGCCCCAGTGGTTCGTCCGTCCGCCGAGCATGCGCTGCCGCCACCACGCGAACTCGCGTTTCTCCTCCTTCGACGCGTTCGTGTAAGGCTCGCCCGGGATGTCCCAGCCGGAGGCGATCGACGAATCGTAGAAGCCGTACTGCTTGTCTGGTGTCGATTCTCCCCGCAGCGGTGCGAGGTTCGGCGTGTGAAACATCGCCGTCTCGCGCATCGGATCAAACATGCGCCCCGCCTCCAGCACGAGCACCTTCGCGCCCTCCATCGCCAGCAGATACGCCGCCTGTCCGCCACCCGCCCCGGATCCCACGATCACGACATCATACTTATTCTGGACTTCAGCAGGGGAAATGACAGGCATGGCGTTTCAGAGAACGGCTCAATCAGGTCGAGTCCTGTCAGGGAATTGCGTTTCAAAGTGTCTCTTCCCCCCTTCTCTGCGAAGTGGTGACCATGTTGTGCTCTTGCCCTTAACGATGTCTGTATCAGGCCCGCCATCTCTTTGGTGACATCATGTAACAACTCGACATCTTCATCCTTACGACATGCAAGCTCCCAGCCACCTCTTCATCAGCTACGCCTCCGAAAATCGGACGTTCGCGGAGTGGTTGGCTCGGAAGCTAGCCTCGGCTGGCTACGCCGTCTGGCTGGATACCTTGAAGATGCTCGGTGGCGAACCTTGGCCGCAGACAATCGACGCTGCACTCAATCGCTCCGGTCGCCTGCTGGCTCTCATGTCAGCAAACTCCATCGAAAAGGACCTGCCGGTGCGTGAACGGACCAAAGGACTGAGCATAGGGAGAGAGCGCAAGATCCCCGATTTTGTCATTCCGCTCCGACTTGATGAGGCAGAGTGGGACTGGACGCTTCACAACCACACCGGCATTCCATTCCACGAAGGCTGGGCCGCTGGCTGGCGGCAGTTGCTCAAGAAGCTCGATCAAATCCAGTTCCCGCGCACACTCTCAGACGGTGCCGTTCTCGCTCAGCAGTCGATGGAGCCGGAGAACCTTGTCCTTCAGGAACCCGAGGCACTACGGCTGAATGCCATTCGTGCTGATATCACCCAGCCGGTGCTCAAAGTGTTCGCTCTGCCTCGCTTAACCGATGAGGCAAAGAAACAACTCCAAACCAAGTGGCCTTGTTATCTGGTCGCTGACAAATCATCGGGTGACAAAGCGGTTTCCTTCATCCGTCCGCCAAGTGAGGTATCGAAAGGTATCCGATTGATTTCGGATGTGCATCGTTGGTCTGAAGGTGGAGCGATCATGGGTGTCTCTGTCCGCTCGATTCTTCCGGCCTTGGTTCGTGCAGCGGTGTGGGCCAGGCTCCACCGCCTCGGCTGCAATCCCCATCCAAATCCACGCAAAAGAGAAATCTTCTACCTCCCCGAAACCTTCAACGAGACCGGCAAGCTCCCGTTTACCGATCTCGAAGGCAAACGGCACACCCACAAGATCCGCCGCTACAACACCATCAGCCGGGCCACGGAAAAGGAGAAGGTCTTCTTCCACTTCGCCTTCCGCTGTGATCTGGCGAAGGGCCTTGATGCAGGCTTTTACATCCAGCTCGTGCCCACGATCATGCTCTTCGATACCGCAGGCAGCCCCATCGTCGACGACCGCGTGAACCGCCTGCGCCGGAAGATCACCCGTGGCTACTACAATGCCGAGTGGCGTGACCGCTATCTCGCCGCCGAGCAACTCCTCCTCAGCACTCAGGCCACAGCTACCGATGGCATCACCCTCGCCCCGGCAGGCATCAGCCTTGGCGCTCCTTGCCGGTTAAACGAGGCGCTCTTTGAAAAGGAAGCCCCGCCTCCTGCCGAAGCCATCGACTCCGAAGACGCAGGCGAACTCCCCGACGATGAACCCCTCACCGCTGCCGATCACGATGAAGAGTGAAGTCATCTGCTTTGAAGAAACACCGCTCCAGTTTGCCAATGGTCAGCGGGCATCCCATCCCTGCGATGGCCTCACGCTCTTCGGCCCCTTCGACAGCCGTGGCGTGGACCGCCCCCGCCAGATCACTTATGGCGCTTTTGGCACACCCAGCGGACTCGCCGCCTTTGATGCCTTCTCCCAGCGCCTCCGCCAGCCCATCCTCTCCGAGGGCGATCACGATCCCACCCTCTGGCCGCACTTCCCCGGCTTTGAGGAAGCCTTCCAAGTCACGTGGGACGGCATCCCAGCCTGTCAGGAGCCAATCGACCCCGCTGCTCTCCATGAGGCTGTTACGCTCGGCGATGCCCACGAGCGCGTTTACAAAACCGTCGGCCTCTACATGGAGCAGCTCGCCGCTGCCAAACGTCGCGATGATCCATTCCAGTGCTTCATCTGCATCGTGCCCGATGAGGTGAAGCAAAACTGCCGCATCAAATCCAAGGTCTTTGGCACCGCAGGCAGAGCCC
The DNA here is from genome assembly GCA_041395065.1 of Prosthecobacter sp. Lineage (GTDB taxonomy): Bacteria > Verrucomicrobiota > Verrucomicrobiia > Verrucomicrobiales > Verrucomicrobiaceae > Prosthecobacter. The sequence goes on from JAWLBG010000031.1 coordinate 2,425, forward strand.
CGAAGTCCCGCGAGATCAAAATGCGCCGCAGCATGGACGATCTCTTCGCCAGCACTGCCGACGCCTTCTTCCAGCCTCAGCAATACGAGTTCTCCCTCGACTTCCGCCGTCAGCTTAAAGCCCGCGTCATGGAACTCGGCGTGCCCGTCCAGATCGTTCTGGAGTCCACCCTTCGGCTTGCTGAGCGCCAATCCACCAAGGAACGCGGACTCACCCCGCTCTCGGATCGCGCCTGGAACCTTGCCACTGCGCTCTACTACAAAGCAGGCTTCAAACCCTGGAAGCTCGCCACCGCTCGCGAAGGTGTCTGCTATGTCGGCATCGCCTTCAAGGACGCCGACGAGAAGAAATCCAACGCCTGCTGCGCTGCCCAGATGTTCCTTGATGATGGCGATGGCGTCGTCTTCGTCGGCGAGTTCGGCCCATGGTATTCACCCGTCACCAAGCAATACCATCTGCCTCAAGAGGACGCCCGCCGTCTGCTCAAAGGTGTTCTCGACACCTATGACAAACAGCACGGCAAGCCCTTGCGTGAAGTCTTCCTCCACTGCCGCTCCAGTCTGGATGCCGAGGAGCTCGCTGGCTACCAAGCCGCCTGCCCCGAAGGCGTCAAACTCGTTGCCGTTCGTGTGGCTGAGGAACGCTTCGGCATGAGGCTTTACCGCCCCGGCACACGTCCAGTGCTGCGCGGCACCTTCTGGCCTGTCACTGACCGGCGCGGCTTCCTCTGGGCCTCCGGCTTCAAATCCCGTCTCCGCACCTACAACGGCCCCGACGTGCCCATCCCCCTCGTCATCGACATCCAGCACGGCGACGCCGATCTCGAAACCGTCGCCCGCGACATCTTCGCGCTCACCAAGCTCAACTACAACGCCTGCAAACTCGGCGAAGACCAGCCTGTCACCGTCAAGTTCTCCGACGCCGTCGGCGAGATCCTCATCGCCAACCAAGGTGCCAAAGTAAAGCACCCGAACTTCAAGTATTACATTTGAAACTTCCTCAAAGCTAGTTGCCGCGCTTTTCCGCTGGGTTGTTTGGAGTTTTGGGCGTGCCAATCAACGCATTCGGACGCGAGGATGCGACAATGTTCACTTCATTGGGCGCTGCCGAATAGATGGTTGGATTCGTTGGTTCGCTAGCGATAGACGCTGGGCCTTTGACGGCTGGAGCGGAGTTGAAAACCATGAATGTGGAACCCATAAGAGTGACCGCAGAGAAAGTGAAGACCTTCAGAAGTTTGTATTTTTTCTCCCACCGGTCGGCTATTCCAAGAAGGAGAGATTGGCTAATAAAGTGAACAGTGCTTTGCAGCAGAGACGCGCTCTCCACTCGAAACGTTTCGTGATCCTGATTCTCCAAGTATCGCCGGTGATCTGTTTGGATGCCCTTTTCACGGACCCCTTCCTCCAGTGTGACTGGATCGAATGGAAACTCATCGCTGCATAGGATGACAAAAACCGTCTTTTTGAAATCCTTGGCCAGCCAATACTCGAGCTGTGTGTAAGAGCAGGCGTATCCGGCTTTTGAAAGGTATTGTTCGGTCTTTGGAGCGCTGCCGTAGCGTTTCCCGACGATGTGAATGAGAACATCGCATTCCTTCACCTCTCGGCGTAGCTTCCGAGAAATCGTCCCGTCATAGTATCCAAATTCATGCATGATTCGAATATCCGCACGACGTTGGCAGGCACGGCGAATCAAACGGACGGCCTCTAGGCCATGGCTGCCAAGATCCTTCTCCGTCATGGAGATCAACACTCGAAGAGGTGTGTTCATTACTTGGTCCCTCCCTTCTTTATCTCAGACTGTGCCCAAGTATCTACCTCTGTGAGCTTTGCGGAAATCTCGCTCTGCGATCTGCCTCGAAGTTCCAGGAGATGCTCATAAGTTAACCTCACCTCGCTAAATTCGGACAACGAGAAGGCTTTGGAACCTCGCAGTTTGTCCAAAGTCACCGTCTTTGCTGCGCTTGCCCCCAACTCCTCGGCTTCCTCCAGCTTTCCGGTTTTACTCAAAAGAACCGCGAGGTTTGTCGTTATGCCAACAGCTTTGGCGCTACCACTGCCAAAGAGCTTTTCGTTTACAGCCAATGCCCTTCTCCATAACGCCTCTGCCTCAGTCTGTCGGTTGGTGGCTTGGAGCAACAGCGCCAAGTTGTTCAGCCGTATAGCAACGATGGGGTGGTCATGGCCGAAGTTTGCTTCGTCGATACTCAGTGCTTGCCGCATTAGTGGCTCTGCTTCCGTTAGTCGGTTCATGTCCCAGAGTATCTGACCGAGATTGCTGAGGTCCCTGGCTACGTTGGGGTGTTCCATTCCGTACCTGGCTTCATCAATCTTCAGCGCTCGGCGCATCAGTAGCTCGGCCTCAGCCTGCCGATTTGTTGCTTGGAGCAGGGCAGCCAGATTGTTGAGGGATCTTGCGACGTTCGGATCATCGGAGCCAAAGTTCGTCTCGTCGATCATTAGCGCCTTCCTCATCAATGGCTCAGCTTCCGTTAGCCGGTTCATGTCCTGGAGTAACGTAGCCAAATTGTTGAGATCTCTGGCAATGCTCGGGTGGTCTGGGCTTAAGCTCGACTCGTCAATTTTTAGTGCCCGGAGATAAATCGGTTCTGCTTTAGACAACCTGTTCGTAACTTGGAGAAGCTGGGCAAGATTGTTGAGAGCAGTTGCTACATCTGGGTGCTCTGCGCCCTTGCTTCTTTCCCAGACATCAACGACCTCCCGCATGATCGGTTCAGCCTCTTCAAACTGGGTCTGTGCAACAAGGATTTGAGCTATCTTGCCCTGCGCTTCAGCCCAAATTAGGGGATCGGTCGCTTTGTCCACGAGGGCGAGAGCTTTTTGGCGGTAGTCCAGAGCTTCTGCAAGGCGGGCATTGTCGTAGGCGATCTTGGCCTTGTTTTCATAAGCCAGCCTGAGTCGCAGGAGAGAGGATTGCTCCTGGGCGATAACGGCATCAAACTTCTGCCCGGCCTCATGCTGCTTGCCAGAGGCGAGCAAGGCCTGACCAGCAACCAGGGCGTCCAGGCTCGTCTTGCCGATGCTGAGCAGAGCGCGGAGTTCTTCGACCTTGAGGTTCATCTGCTCGGCAAGTGCCTTCTCCAAGCGCTCCTTCGGCCATTCGCTGATGGGGGCTTTGCCTGGATCGGTCAGTTGCTGGATGCGGGAAAGGGCCTCTTGCACCTGGGTCATCTGGGCAGCGAGGTCTTTTTGACCTGTGACGATGGACGTGCCTTCTTTCGTCGTCTGCCACAGCCAGACGCCGATGCCGCCGACGAGGAGGATAGCGGCGGCGGCCCAGACTATCCAATGTCGTGCGGTCTTGGCCTTGTGGGCGATGCTCTGCTGCTGCTCCTCAAGGCTGATGACTTGCTCTTGAAGGCGGACAATTTGGGTGCGCAGGTCGAGATCGGTGGCGGGCTTTTCGTAGAGGTGCGGGCTGCTCTGGATGAGGGCGCGGTGCACCGCCTGGAGCTGGGTTTGCTCCGGGGTATCGGCCTTGGCGGGCACATCGACGGGGTAGGTCTCGGGTAGGAGGAAGGTATAGACGCGCAGGCCCAGCTCGCGGGCGAGGTGATATTCCATCTGGGTGTAGCTGCGGCGCGGGGTGCCGGGGGGCAGGCTGGCGGGGTCCGGCTCCGCGCCGTAGCGGAAGCCGACGAGGTGGATGAGCGCCTGGCAATCGCCGATCTTCCCGCGCAGCATGTCGGTGACGCTGCGCCAGTCGGGCTCGAAGTTGGTCTGCTCGACGGGATGGCAATTGATGGTGAGCAGGGCCTCCTTGGCAATCTGCCTCGTACTGCTGAGGTCACCCGAGGTGGCGGAGATGAAGATCTTGGGCGGGTTCATGTGGGAGAAGATGGAAGAACTATGCCGTGCAGCCACTCGGTCCAGCGGCGGCCTTCCTGGGTGTTGTCTGCATGACGGTAGCTGATGAAGGCGCTGTAGCGGCGGGTGTGCATGGTGATGAGATGAAGATCACTTCCCACGCTCGACCTCGGCATGCTTCTGGATGAGCGGTGTGCCGTCGGCGGTGAAGTGGACGAGATAGGAGGAGCGAACCCAGCCTTGATTGATTTTTCCGCCACGGGACGGGCTGGAGACATGGTAGTCGAGTCCCACCTTCACCTCGACATCCGGAGTGCCGAGGCCGCTTTGCACCTCGGGCTGTTCCAGCATGCGATAAGCACGGATCTCCCAAAGTGAAATCAGGTTCCGTGTCTCCTTGATGATTTCATCATGCGTGGCCGTGCGGCCGAAGTAATCCGGTTTCTCCACATACATCGCGGCGATGTCCTCGGGTGTCATGCCGGAGTCGGAGCTGCCAGAGCGCACGGCCCGGGTGATGAACTCATGCACCACCTTCTGCTGCGCCTCAGGATCGAACTGCAAGGGCTCACTCTTCTGCGTGCCGGGAACTTCGGAGACAGACACAATCTTCAACGCGCTGCCGATCAACTGTAGGCGCAGCCTGCCGGTGAAGGAGGTCGTGTTTTTGACGATGGCGTTTTCGCTGGTGCAGCGCAGCGGCACGTCGCACTCGATGACTTTACCGGCCTCAATGATGTGGGCAGAGGGCGTCCCCAACACGTCGATCTGCTGGCGTGTCCATCGTTTGGCATACGCTTCAAGATCTGCCTGCACCTGGGACTTGGTCCAGCCTGGACGACCAAGGTAATCCACCTTCTCCGCGAGGAAAACGAGCTGGGAGTCCGGATTTCGATTCGCGGCCTGGTAGTAGTCCCTGGCCACGCCCTGAGCCTCCTCCTCCAAGGTTTCCACGAGTTCCGGTTTCGGAACCGGCTTCTGTTCTACTTGGGGAGTGAGCGGCCCGTCCTTTTTCCCGAAGCCAGTCTTGAGATCGAACCAAGACAGGCCGTCCATCCAGAAAAACAGAATCACCGCGCCAGCGGCGGCCATGAGGACGAACCAGCGGCGCAGCCAGCGACCTCCAGGAGCGGTCGCGGTGCCATGCTCTGGCTCGGGAACCGGCTGGGGCAAGGGAGCCTGCCTGGGCGCCGGCTTGTGCTCGCGGGTGATGCGGACATTGCCCACGCCGTCATCCAGCTTGAGATCGCGGCCTTCACGCCGTACGTCGATCAAACGACGGGAAGGCGTCTTCCACTCGACACCTGCGTGTTCCAGCGATGCCTGAATGCCCTGCCAGACCTTGGCCGGATCCGGATCGAATGCCTCGACGCGGTGCAGGCCCGCGATGCAAAACGCCACCTGCCCCCGAATTTCGGTTTCTTCCAGCAACACCGGGAGGATGGTTTTTTTCATGTCCACCGACAGCGCAAGCTCCTTGGGAACGAACTCGGAAGCCACAGAGGACGGGGAGACAAAAAACATCACCAGCCTGGCCGTGCGAATGGCCTCTGCGATGTCGTCCTGCCACTTTCCGCCGCCAAGCAGGCTCTCCGTGTCAAAAAAGACGGAAGCCCCGCCTTTCTTCAACTCTTCAACCCACGGCAGAACTCGACTTTTGTCGTCACGCGAATAGCTGACAAAAACATGGTAAGACTGGGACATGATTCCGAGGAGACTGAATCGTGTGATAGAACGAGATGGAGACGGATCAATGTGCGCCCGTGTTCTTCACGGCGAGTTGCCATTCGATGAGTTCATCGAGCAGAATTTCCTCGCTTCGGGCGATGGTGCGACGGATACTCGAGGCAGTTTGCAGTCCCGGAAGGGCCTTTTTGATCTCTGTGAGACGGGCGACCATCTGTGGGTAACGCTCCTTCCTTCGGCCCGCGTCCAAGGCCTGACGAATGCCGCTGGCGACACCGGCCAGCAAGGGCAGGGCGATGGGAAGCAGCACGACCATGACCCAACCCTGAAAAAATCGCTCCAAGTGCCAGCCGTGTCCGGGATTCCAGCGATCGCTGAATTTGTTCAGCAGCGAAAGTAGCACAAAGATAGGCGCAAGACGTGCGCTCCAAGTGCCAACGAAGCCGGTAAAGTTCCACCAACGGGTGGCTGACGGCTGCTTTGCCTGATAATGAAGAATCTGACTTTCAGCATGTTTATCGCCAAGGCGTGCGGACAGGTAATCATCACGCAGGACCCGTGGATCATGACTGTGCTGATGCTCCAACACCAGCAGGCCGACACTGAGGGCAAAGCGCCGCCACTTTGGATCATGACGCGTCACAGACGGATGAAGAGGGTCAACCACTGGAACACTGGCACGCAGGCCACGCACCAGTTCGCAGGCAAAACGGCAGTGGACCCAAGACTCCTGAGTGTGCTTCTGGTGCAGCCGAATGGTCATCCACAATGCTGAAAGTACGAGCACGAGTTCCGTCGCGGTGAAGATCCAACGGTTGTGATAGAACCAGTGCTCCTTGTCCACATGATAGGTCACGATGGCTGCCAAGAGCGCCGCGATGCCGTGCAACGAGATGATGCGCACCAAAGAGGGACGAAAGCGCCCAGCCTCGACCACAGCGATGTGATCGAGACACTTCTGCAGGCCGTCTGGGCTAACTTCTCCTGCAACACATGGCGTTCCGGAATGCTGCATCATCTGGTTTAGCTCAAGAATGATTTCGTCTGGCTGGAAGCACGCATCCAATCCCTCGATTCCAGTAACAGCGCCATCAACAGTGGCAATATGAACGACGGGAATCCCGACCTCCTTGGCTTGTGCGATGACCTCTGCGGTGCCGCCCAGGCCGCGAGAGGGCTGCCCATCCCAAACGGCGATAACGATGTCCACGGCATTCAACATGTGGATCGCCTGATTGAAATAGCATTCAGGACGAGTCGCCTCGCCACTGACCAGATGTTCGGAGTCGCGTCCTGGACGCTGTCTGGCGATGGCGAGTTGTGCCTGCGAACGCTTCCAGGCGGCGGGGCTGGAAAAATCCTTTTCAAACTCTGCCTCTTCCAGTGGCAGCAGCAAATGCACCGGCAGTCCGAGTTCGCGGGCCGCTTCCACACAGAGTGTGTCACTACCCTCCGCAATACTGGCATAAAGTTCGATCTGTCCCCCGACCGCCGTAGCTCGAGCCTTGAATTCAGCGAGAACTTTGCTGAGTGCAGGACGGATCAAGTTTTCATCATAACCCGAGCGATGGCCCGTAAAACCCACAAGGTAGCGAGGAGTAAGCATACTGCTGGTAATCCAACAAAGGAGGTGCCTGATGGCAAGTGCCAAGACGGGCCACCCGGCACTTGCCGCCCGCGAATTCATCGCCTATTCCTCGCGCCCCATGTCCGCCATCCCAGCCGAATTCCCGAACGTCACCGCCGTCGCCAAAGCGAATGTCTATTTCGACGGCAAAGTCGTCAGCCACAGCATCCTGTTTCCGGATGGCAGCAAGAAGACGCTGGGCCTCATCTATCCCGGTGACTTTCACTTCGGCACCGCCAAGGCGGAGCGCATGGAGATCGTCGCTGGCGACTGCGTGGTGAAACTCGACGGCAGTGACACGAAGACGAACTACACGGGCGGCCAGTTCTTCGATGTCCCCGCCAACAGCGGCTTCGACATCACCGTCGCATCCGGCATCTGCGAGTACATCTGCTCCTTCCTCGACTGAGCCCGTTTCCATCATGCCCGCATCAAGGCTGGGCATGAATTCAGGCTTTTCATGGTTTCGAGACTGTGATTCATGGCGGGATGTCTGCGAATCCAACCACCGCTGCCGAACCACCTGCCCTGATGCGCCGTGCCTGGCTGATCGTGGGTCTGCTGTTTCCGGTGGCCCTGCTGAACTATCTCGACCGGCAGATGATCGCCTCGATGCAGGTGTCCGTGATGAAGGACATCCCGGACATTGGCAGCCAGGAGAACTGGGGACACATGCTGGCGTCGTTCAAATGGGTGTATGCCATCTGCAGTCCCATCGGCGGCTACATCGCCGACCGCTTCAGCCGGAAGCTCACGATCTGCGGCAGTCTTTTTGTGTGGTCGCTCATCACCTGGCTGACCGGTCACGTGAGCAGCTTCAACGAGCTCTACTGGGCGCGCACGGCGATGGGCATCAGCGAGGCGTTTTACATTCCGGCGGCGCTGGCGCTGATCGCGGATTATCACACCACCGGAACACGCTCCCGCGCCATCGGCGTGCATCAAATGGGCATCTACTGCGGCGTGATGGTCGGCGGCTTCGCCGGATTCGTGGCCGATGCGCCGGACCTCGGCTGGCGCTTCATGTTCGACTTCACCGGACTCGCCGGCATCCTCTACGCCATCCCGCTGCTGTTCCTGCTGCGGGATGTGCCGCGCCAAGCTGAGGTGGTAAGCGCGGAACAGAGTCCTTCAGGCAGCAACAAGCTGATCACTGCCATCATCAATGTTCTCAGAGCAGCGAAGGAGTTGCTGACGAACCGTAACTTCATCTTGCTCGTACTTTACTTCACGCTGCCCGCGATTGCCGCGTGGGTGGTCCGGGACTGGATGCCGGCGATCTTGAAAAAGTCCTTCAACATCAGCCAGGGCAAGGCTGGTGTGTCCGCCGCGCTCTACTGGCAGGCATCGGCTCTCATTGCAGCGGTGTTCGGCGGCTGGCTGGCGGATCGCTGGATGCGCAAAAGCGAGCGCGGTCGGATTTACGTCAGCGCCATCGGCATGATGCTCATCGTTCCGGCGATGTATGGCGTGGGCAATGCGCCAGCGCTGAACTCCTTTGCGCTCGCCATCGCCTCGCTGGTACTCTTCGGCATTGGCTGGGGATTTTTTGACTGCAACAACATGCCCATCCTCAGCCAGATCACGCGCCCGGAACTGCGCGCCACTGGCTACGGCGTGATGAACTTCGTCAGCATGGCTTGCGGCGGCGTGGCGGACTGGGGCTTCGGCGTGATGCGGGACAAAAACATCCCCCTCAATGTCATCTTCGGCGTCTTCGCCCTCGTCTGCGTGGTATCGCTCGTGATCGTCCTCATGATCCGCCCCAGAGAACGGACCTGATCACGAAGCCCACTCCTCCGGCGTGTTCGCGTTGCGAAAAAAGGCCGCGGTGGCGGCGTCCATCTCGAAGCCGTTGGCGAAGCCCGCCTGCAGGCATTCGTCGATCACCCGCTGCAAGACGAGCTGTCGTTCCTGCAACGCCCGGCGCATCACCGGCAGCATCGCGGGGACATAAACGGCCGCCAGCGCCTCGAAGCCATGCGCTCCGTGGTAGAAGCGGCCCGGTTGGAGGTTCTCGCGCAGAAACTCCGGCGTCATCCACGGCATGTCGACGGCGAGTACCAGCAGCGGCATTTGGACGATCTCTAGGCAGCGGGTGATCGCACCCAGGGGTCCGTCATCCGCCTGCTCCTCATCGTGCACGACTTCGGTGCCGGCGTCCGGTCGAAAGGATTGCTCGCGGCGGCAGGAGAGCAGCAGGCGTTCCGGCTGCAACGCGCGCAGTTTGTCCAGCTGCACCTGCCACAGCGGTCGTCCCCGCCAGTCGAGAAGGGCTTTGTCCCGCCCCATGCGCGTGGAGCGGCCTCCGGCCAGAAGCACGGCGGCGAGGCTCATGATTTTTTGAGAATGCCGTCGCTGAGAACCTTCGCACGCAGACCGCCATGCCCTTTCAGCGCTTCCTCGGCGCCTTCGGCGAAAGCCTGGTTCATCCAGTGGCAGGGCGCGGCCTCCTGCGTGCCGAGAAAGCGCACGCCCTGCACTTCAAACTCGGTGCCGATGAGCGTGTTGAGATCGATTCCCTTGGTGATGATGTTGCGGCGAAAGGCGGAAGGCGGCACACCCATGACGCCGAATTTTTCGCAGAGCCGCTCATACTGCTCGTGCTCGAAAAAGGTCACCTGGCCCTTGTAGTCCTCCTTCCAGTCAAAGAAGCGGTCGCCCTTCAGTCCCTTTCCGGCCACGCACTCGACTTCGGACACCTCGATCTCCGGCGCCGTGCCCGCCGGCTGGCCGTGATGACCGAAAAAGTTGTGCTCGGGTGAAATGTAGAGATGCAGGATTCGCATGCGGGGCTTGGATGTTCGCTCAAACGTGCCACGATCCATACGTCCATGACACCCACTGAGCAACCCATCCGCATCGGCATCATCGGCGCCGGTGGCATCGTCAAATCACGCCACATGCCCGGTCTGCGGGCGATCCCCGGCGTGCAGATCACGCAGGTGACCAACCGCTCGGTGGCCAGCGCGGAGGCGTTCTGCCGCGAGTTTGCGCCCGAAGCGGCAGTGGTGCAGCGCTGGGAGGAACTGGCCTCGTCGCAGGACGTGGACGTCGTGTGGATCGGCACGCACCCCTACATGCACGCTGAAATGACATGCTACGCGCTGCAGCATGGAAAGCACGTTTTTACCCAGGCCCGCATGGCGGCCTCCATGCCGGAGGCGAACCAGATGTGGGAGGCGTCGATCCGCTATCCCGAACTCGTCACGGCGATCTGCCCGGCACCGCACGGCATGAAGGGAGGCGAGATGGTGAAAAAGCTGCTGGCCGAAGGCGCCATCGGCACGCCGCATCAGGTGCTGCTGCACAGCTTCAACGATGCGTGGCTCGATCCGCAGGCTCCGGCCCACTGGCGGCAGCAGTCCGATCTCAGCGGCATTCAGATCCTCACGCTCGGCATTTACACCGAGGTGCTGCAGCAGTGGCTCGGCCACATCGTCGAGGTGGAGGCCCGCGGTAACGTGGTGATCCCGGAACGCGGCGGCATCGAGGTGGACATTCCCGACTTCGTGAACGTGATGGCCCGATTCCGCAGCGGCATCGAGGCCACGATGCTGTTCAGCGGCGTTGCAGCCCATGCACCGACGGACAAGCTGTGGATCTTTGGTTCCGAAGGCACGCTAAGCTATGACTTCGACACGGACGACCTCCAGCTCGGTAAACGCGGCGGGAAAATGGAGTCCGTACCGGTCCCGACGGAAATGCAGCGGAGCTGGACGGTGGAGCGCGATTTCATCGCTGCCGTGCGCAATCCCTCAGCGGCGCGACCACGCCCCGACTTCAATGAAGGCATGAACTACATGCGCGTGGTCCACGCCGTGTGGCAGGCCATGGAGGCGCAGGCAGCCGTGCGCGTGGCTTAGGCGGCACGCCGGCCCACCGCCAGCGCCCCATTCACCACCTGGAGGAGTTCCTCCACCTGGTAGGGCTTCGGCAGCGCGGCGGCGAAGCCGTAGGCGGCGCAGTCCTTCATCACCGGGTCGTCGCGATAACCGGAGGAGACGACGGCCAGCACCTGCGGGTGAATCCGGCGCAGGTGCATCATAGTCTCCCGACCGCACATGCCGTCAGGGATGGTGAGGTCGAGGATGACGAGATCAAACGTGTTCCCCTTCTGAATCGACTCCTGATACTGGCGCAGGGTCTCGGTGCCGTCGCCGGTTTCGACCACTTCGAAGGAGGCCTTTTCCAAAGTCCGGCGCAGGAGGTAGCGCACCATGAGATCGTCCTCCAGCAGCAGGACGCGTCCCGCCTTGCCCGCGGAAGGCGTCTGCCGCAGCGGGGCGCTGGGAGTTTGCTGCCCGGCGGGAACCAGGGCGGCTTCGATGGCGAGCCTCATGTCACGCACGGACTGGAAGCGGTGCTGGCGCTCCGGCGTCATGGCGCGGATGACCACATTGTCGAGCCGCGGATTGACGACACCCGGACGCAGCATGGAGGGCGGCTGCCAGGAGCCGCGCGGCAGGGCGCCGGTGAGCATCTGGTACATCATCACGCCGAGGGCGTAGATGTCGGCGCGGTGGTCCACCTCGCGATGCGCGTTGAACTGCTCCGGTGCAGCGTACTCCGGCGTGCCCATGACCATGTGCGTCTCCGTGGCCATCGACTGCGAATGCATCACATCCTTGGCCAGGCCGAAATCAGTGATCTTCACCTCGCCCTGACGCGTGAGCATGATGTTCGCCGGCTTGATGTCGCGGTGGATGATGCCCTTTGAGTGCGCGTATTCCAGGCCCGCGCAAATTTGCGGCAGCAACTGCAGCGCCAGCGCCGGGGTCATGCGCCCCTGCGCCATGATCGCGCCCAGGTCGGTGCCGTCGACAAACTCCATGACGAAGAACAGGAACTCCGTGCCCAGGTGACCGTAGTCGTAGATCCCGACGATGTTGGGATGGTTCAGCGTCGCCATGGCCCGTGCTTCGCGGCGGAAACGGTCCTCAAAGGCGAAATCGTAGCCGTCGCTGACGCGCAGAACCTTGATCGCGACCGGCCGGCCGAGGCTCAGCTGGGTGCCGCGATAGACCGTGCCCATGCCGCCCACGCCGGCCTGTGTCTGCACGGAATAGCGCCCGAAGGGCATCATCACGGAAAGCTCCTCCGGAGTGGGGGAGGCGGCGCGCAGGACGACTCTGGGGTTGTCGGTCGGGAGGCTCATCAATGCGGGAAGAGTGCGGGTACTGTGGCACACGCGACGAGGTGAGCAACCACCGGAAAGCCCCTAAATCAGGCCGTTGGAAGTTTTCCGCATGATGCGGTCACGGATCACGGTCCGCCTGACTCGCCCGCAGCGGATGATACTTGTTCAACCAGGGATCCTTTTGTTTCGTCAGGATCGAGACCAACTCCCGCGCCATCTTCTCCGCCCGGTCGCGATGTGCGGGCGTCTCCGCCAAATTGGTCGCCTCCCACGGGTCGCTGTCCAAATCATAGAGCTCCAAGCGCGGGCGGTGCAGGAACTGATCCACGGTGCGCAGGCCAATCATCTTCTCTCCCGTTGCGCGGATGTGCGACCAGGTCGCCCGAGTGAAGGTGTCGATCGGCAGCGGGTATTCCTGTCCGGGAAGCACGTTCCAGATCAGCTTCCAACGTTTCTCCCGCAGCGTCCGCATCGGGTAGTGCGCATAGACGTCGTGACCCACGTGACTCGTCACCACGCGGTCCCATCCCGCCGGACTCGGCGTGTCGAGGATTGATAAAAAACTGCGCCCGTGCAGCGGGTAGCCGTCAAAGGTGACGCCCGCCCAGTCGAGAAAAGTCGGCGTCAGATCCGCGCAGGTCACCATGCCCAGGTTCACGGACCCGGGGGCCTTCAATCCCGCATGCCATGCAATGAACGGGATGCGCAAGCCCGGCTCATACTGCGTGCCCATGGCGCCGGGTTCGGAGGTGCCGTGGTCACTGATGAAAATGATCAGCGTGTCATTCTTTTTGCCGGACTCCTCCAACGCTTTCAGCACCAGTCCCGCGCCGTGATCCATCCGCGTGATCTGCTGATAGTAACCGGCGATGTTCGCACGCACGTCTGGGGTATCCGGGAGAAAGCCGGGAACGGGCACGTCTTCCGGACGATACTCGGGCATCTGCAGCCCGGGCACCGGATCGGTCACGCCCCAGGACACGCCGTCGCGCGTGTTTGGATGCGGATCCCCCGCCGACCACACAAGGAAAAAGGGATCGTCACCCTCCTTGATGAATGCGTCCGCCGCCTTCGCCAGCGCGATCACGTCCTTGGTTCCCCGGCGGTCCGCCACATCCAGGGGATACTTTTCCATCGGTCGAATGTGGTCCTTGCCGATCAAGGCCGTGCGGTAGCCCGCGTTCTTCAGAATCGCAAAAACCGTCACCACATCCTCCCGGAGGATCTGGTTGTGATCATTGTGCGGATGCGCGTACTGACCGGTGCCGTGCGTCAGCAGTCCGGTGTACATGACCGCCCGGCTCGGTCCGCATGAGGCGGTCGTCGCAAATCCCCGCTCGAATCGCACGCCTTGCGCCGCCAGCTTGTCGAGGTTCGGTGTCTTCACCACTGGATGCCCGTAGCAACCCATGTCGAACCAGCACTGGTTGTCCGACATCATGAAGAGGATGTTCTTTTGCCCGGCGAAGCCTGACGAGGCGGCCAGAACAAAAACCACGACCACCAAGAGGAGACGGAAATTGATCATGGGCCCGAGCCTGAAGGGAAACGAGCGTCAAAGCAAGCCGGCGGTTTCCGCATCGCTCTCAAATGATCAAAGCCATGCCCAAATCGAACCATTTCGCAAAGCGCGGCACGCTCGCACGAAAGTACCGGAAGCCGTGACAAGTCGGCAAGAAAGCCGCCTCGCGCGGCTTGTTAGTCTGCCATGAAATCGCGCCTTCTCCTTCTCGCGCTCGGCACATCCGCCCTCGCCGCCGACCCGAACGTCAAACCTGACGATGTCGCAGGCAATGAAGCGGTGAAAAAGATCATGGAGACGCGTCCCGGACGCGGCGTGATGCGCGACGACACGCCGCCGACGCCGGCGAAGGAGGCCGTGACGAAATTCCAGCATCGCAGTGACGTGGCGATCGATCTCATGGCGTCCGAACCTGATGTGGAGCAGCCGCTTTATGCGAGCTGGGACTCGAAAGGTCGCATGTGGGTCACGCAGTATCGCCAGTATCAGTTCCCGGCGGGACTGAAGATCATCAGCTACGACCAGCATCTGCGGGCGAAGTTTGACAAAGTGCCGCCACCGCCACCACATGGCCCGAAGGGTGCGGACAAAATCACGGTGTTCGAGGACACCGACGGCGACGGGTTTTTCGACAAGCACACCGATGTCATCACCGGTCTTAACATCGCCAGCGCCGCGCTGCATGGCATGGGACGCATCTGGGTGCTCAATCCGCCCTACCTGCTCAGTTATCCGGATCCGGATGGCGACGGACTGCCGAATGGCGATCCCGAAGTTGAGCTTCGTGGTTTTGGTCTCGAAGACACGCACAGCGTCGCCACCAGCCTGCAGTGGGGCATGGACGGCTGGCTCTACGGAGCGAACGGCAGCACGACGACCGGCAACGTCAGCAGCGCGAATTCGAAGAACGTGAAATGGGAGGGCCAGTGCATCTGGCGCTACCATCCGAAGAAGAAAACCTTCGAAATCTACGCCGAGGGCGGCGGCAACACCTTCAGTCTCGACATCGACAGCAAGGGCCGCGTCTTCTCCGGCACGAACAACGGCAAGACACGCGGCATGCACTACGAGCAGGGCAGCTACGGCATCAAAGGCTGGGGCAAGCACGGTCCGCTCACCAATCCGTATGCCTTCGGCTGGTTCGAGCACATGAAGCACGAAGGCGATGACAAACGCTTCCCACAGGCCTTCACCATTTATGAGGGCGGACTGCTCGGCAGCGCTTACGAGGGCAAAATCATCGCGCCCAACGCGCTGCAAAACCTCGTCTATGTCAGCGAGCGCATTCCGGACGGCTCCACGTTCCGCACGAAGGACGGGGAGAACCTCATGAGCACCACGGATCGCTGGTTCCGTCCCGTGTGGGCCGGAGTCGGACCCGACGGCGGCTTCTACATGGCCGACTGGTACGACACGCGCCTCAGCCACGTCAGCCCCATCGACGACTGGCACAAGACCAGCGGCCGCATCTACCGCGTCCGTCCTGCAGCAGGAGCACCGAAGTTGAAGCCGTTTGATTTGAGCAAAGCGAGCGGTGACGAACTGCTCGGCTATCTGAGTCATCCGAACGAATGGTTTCGGAAGCAGGCGGTGCTGGAGATCGGCTGGCGGGGGATGAAGGAGCTTGAGAAGCCGTTACTCGAGCTTTTAGCCAAGAAGGACAATCAGAATGCTCTCGAAGCTTTGTGGGCCATTGACCTCCTTTTTGGCACCAATGCTGAATCCAAAGCCACGCTAGTGGGAGTGATCGATGAAAGTGTCGAGGTCCGTCATAACGCCATCTGGACAGCAGCTACGCACACAGATCCATATGTAAGAAAGTGGGCCGTAAAAATGATCGGTGAACACGGGCTGTGGTCGAACCTTCAAACACTTACTGAGCTTGAAAACAGCACAGAACTCGAAGTCCGTGCACAACTCGTTGCTTCCGCCAAACGTCTGCCTGCTGCAATCGCTCTGCCCATATTGCGTGATATAAACACCGTGAGGGATTTGAGCACCGAGGACATCAGCGGCCATCTCCCGCTACTCGCGTGGTGGACGCTCGAATCGAAGACGGAAAAGGAGCGTGAAACGGTCTTCGAATTCCTCAAATCCAACACGGCTTTTCTCAAAACCACTCTGTTCCGCGATCATCTCGCCGAGAAGCTCGCGAAACGCTACGCGCTGGCCGGAGGCGAGGAGAACTTCCAATCCTGCGCCGATTTGCTCGCGATGACGAACGACGAAGCGCTGCGCGGCAAATTCATCGCCGGCATCGCCTCAGCGTTTGAAGGCGCGGAGATGCCGAAGCTGCCGGAGTCGCTTTCGAAGGCGCTCAACGAATACATCGCCAAGAACTCCGGCGGCGATCTCACGCTCGCGCTTCGCAGCGGGAACGCGGATGCGTTGCAACAGGCGCTCAAGCTGCTCGGCGATAAAAGCGCCAGCAACACAGCACGCATCGTGGTGGCGAAGACGCTGGCCGAACTCGGCAAGCAGGAGGCGGTGATGCCGATGGTGGCCATCTTGAAATCCACCAATCCGGCGAGCCTCAAACGCGGCATCCTGCAGGCCGCAGCCAAGTTTGACGACAAACGCATCCCTGAAGCGCTGCTGCTTGGCTGGGAAGGCCAGATTGCAGGAGACAAGGCCTTGCGCGAGGATGCGCTGCGCGTCATGGCGGGCCGCAAGGAATGGGCGCAGATCCTGGTGAGCTTCGTCAACGACTGGAAGATTCCGGTGAAGCATTTCACCATCGACATCGTGCGCCAGCTCAGCCTGCACCACGATCCGGAGATCGACGCCGCCATCGACAAGCATTGGAAAGGCAAACTCGCCACCGGACCGACCGAGGAGAAGAAGAAGGAGTCCGAGCGCATCAAAGCCGTGCTCAAAACCGGCCTCGGCGATGCGGAGAAGGGCAAGCTGCAGTTCACCGCCCGCTGCGCCATCTGCCACAAGCTCTTCGGCGAAGGCGGCCAGATCGGCCCCGAACTCACCGGCTACGATCGTGCGAACGCCGACTTCTGGCTCGACAACCTGTTCATGCCCAGCATGGAAATCCGCGAAGGCTTCGGCGCCTACATCGTGAAAACCAAAGGTGGCCAGATCCTCACCGGCCTCATGGACGCCCAAGACGCCAGCGGCATCGTCATCAAGGACATGGCTGGCAACAAAACCGCGCTCAAACAGGCCGACATCGAGAAGATGGAAGCCTCGCCGATTTCACTCATGCCCGAAGGTTTGACCACCGGCATGAGCGACGCCGATTTGAAGGACTTTTTCGCTTATCTGATGAAGACCGTACAATAACCCTCAAGGCTTGGCTATTTGACCAGCCCGATAGCCTTTGCCAGTGCCAGGGTGCGCGGTCTCCTGATTTGCAAGATGCCAGTATTTCCGTGGAGCATCCTTGATCGTTTCCGGAGGCGGCGGAGCCCCTTTGAATGATGGCAGCAAGCGTGGTGGCTTTTTGAATCGCTTTGCATGCCATTGCTCAAGAATAGCCCTGGCGATCACTTCAGCGAGCAAAGACGGGACCGCGTTTCCAGCCTGCTTTTGTTTCGCTGCAAGCGTCCCCTTGAGCGTGATATTGTCGGGGAAGGTTTGCAGGCGGGCGAGTTCTCGGGCGTTGAGACGGCGGTTGCTCCAGTGAAAAGGCCCCACAGCCGGGCCGGGCTGCGCCTGCAGCGTCCAGGAGGGCAGATGCTTGGCGAGTTTCAGCAGAAAGGTCCAGTAGCGCCGCCGCCAGCCAAAGAGTGGGCGGCCCTCGCCGCGTTCCGTGTGATAAAGATAGTTTTGACCCTCTGGAACGCTCGGAAGCAGATCAGCCCACTTGCCCTTCATTGCGAGGTTATCTGCGTCTTCAGGATCAGCGGGCAAGTCAGCCAGCGCATCCCATGCGGTGCGTGCAGGTTCAAGGAAGATATTTTCTTCGCCCGGCAAAGCGTGTGTGGGCTGCGGAAACTTGAAATCGAGGCCGTCGCGATGCGCAACAAGGATGAATCGTTCGCGCAACTGCGGCACACCATGCTCCACGGCACGCACGACCTCGAAGAACGGTTTGTAGGCCGTGCCGGTGCGCCGGTTGATCTTCTCGATCATGCCGAGAAGAAGTTGCAGCCCCTCGTCTTTACCAGAAAAAGCGAGCCCGCTGACATTTTCGAGGACAAATGCGCCGGGCAGTGCGTCCTCAACGATGCGCATGTAGGCATTCAGCGTGCCCGCCCGCGGATCGTCCAGCCGACGAGAGTCCCCGCTGGCCCAGTAGCCTGCTTTGGAAAAAGGCTGACAAGGCGGGCCGCCAATAAGCAGGTCCGTTTCGCCCTGCCGCAGGCCGGCAGCCTCCAGGATCATCCGAGTGGGTGTTTCAAAGACATCTCGCTCCAACACGGGCCAGTCGCGGTTGGCTCTGAGTGTCTCGCAGCAGTCGTAGTCCATCTCCAGCAAGGCACGGGACTCAAACCCTGCCGATTCAAAGCCATAGTCCATGCCTCCGCACCCGGAGTACAGGCTGAGCAAAGTTGGAGTTCGGGTGGACATGGAGGAATCAGTTCTTCAACTGTGCGGCAGCGGATAAAACAGCTCCCGCGTCGATTTTCCAGCGTTCATCAATGCGGACATTGTTGTTGAGCTTCCCAGGACAGCGGCGGTGGCCGTCCAAAGTCCCGGGAATGGCATAGCGGAAAGCCCACTTCTCCTCGACGGCATGCAGACAGGCTGCCAGCACATCAAAATCCGCCGTACTGTAGTAGCGAGAGCAAGGGTCGTTCTTCGATGCTCGCGTGCGTTGCAGATCCATCCGGGCCAGACCGCTGGCACTTCGTTCGCGCAGGACATTTTTGCATTCCACTGTGAGCGGAACGCTATCATAACGAAGACGCAGATCGGGGCCGCCTTCTTCGTCTATACGAACGCACTCTGTCACGCCATCAAGCTTCGAAAGCTGCCTTGTGAGGTGTTCTTCCGCCACCCAGCCGCGCACGGCCATCTTCAGCCGCCTGGCGCTGGCAATGAGGTCGAGAACCTGTGCCTCGCTCATTTCAAATTCTGCTGCGAGCTGATGAAGTTTTTCGCCTTCTGGTCTTGGTCCCAAAGAGCCCTTGGTGACAGCTCTGACGGGCGGTGACCATAACTCAGGCTTCTCAGCGAGCAGTGCCCGATGCCCCTGATCTTCGCCCAACGCCTCGCGTTCAAAGCGTACATATCGCAGAAAGCAGTTCTGTGTGCCACCCACCATGACTTCGACAGGTTCATCGGTGTTTTCCCGACGCTCGCGCTCCCAAACATGCCAGCCACTGCGGCTCATCGCATCAGAGTGATGGCGTTTGTACTCAATGGACATAAAAAACCGGGTTGGATTGTGCATCTCCGGGTCCACACCGACGAATGTGCCGCGCTCCGGATCGATTCCACAAAACAAGGTTGTGTATAGGCCAAAAGGATCCTGCCACACTTGATGCTCCTGTCTGTCATCAGTACCATACTTCACCTGAAAACGATGTTCATCCGCAGGACGGTTGCGTGTCTCCTTGCAGTTGGCGAAGAACACATAGGCCATGATTCCCATGCGCTCGCCAGAAGGCGTCTCGAAAGTGAAACGGTAGGGAGCCATGCCTGCGTCAGGCAGATAAAGCAACCTGCAGCCCTGTGACACCAGTGCATCACGGATAAAATCCACGAGCGCCTGTTTTTTTGGACGGCTGACGGAGTAGAACCTGGGTTCCATATGTGGATGGCTACTCTATTTAGTGAAGGTCGCAAACAAGAGCTGGAAGAGGAGGTGGAAATTCACATCATCAGAACGCGCAGGATGCCAGCGGGATCGTCATCAAGGACATGGCCGGAAACAAAACCGCGCTCAAGCAGGCCGACATCGAGAAGATGGAAGCCAGCCCCATCTCCCTGATGCCCGAAGGCCTCACCACCGGCATGAGCGACGCCGATTTGAAAGACTTCTTCGCGTATTTGATGAAGAAGTGATGCCTCTCACGCATACAGAACCCGGAAGGGCCGCAGCCAGGTGGTGAGCACGCCGATCACGAGGGCGAGCAGGCCGAGCTGTCCGGCGTAGGGAAGGTCGAGGCCGGTGAACATGTGAATTGTCAGATACAAGGCGCCGAAGCCTGAGACCGCGGCGGCGATGTTGTAAACATGCCGGCCCACATGGTGGTCGTTGGTGAAGGCGGCGGCATTGGCCACGGAGGCGAGAAGCAGGGTCAGGGCGGCGAAGCCGGCCTGCTTCACATCCCACACATAACCGAGAATGACGGCGGCCAGGGAAAGAACGATGAGTCCGCCCACCACGACGCCTTCCCAGAACTCACGCGGTTTCAGCGCCTGGCGGGCGAAGCGGTCCATGGTGACGAAGAACGTGCTCAAGCCCCGCGCCAGATGCGACCACAGGGCGAAGACCAGCCACGCGCCGATGACCACATTGGCCCAGAACGGCGCGACAGTTCTCAGGGAGCCGCTGAGGACCTTGTAGCCAATGAATCCTCCGAGCATGATCGCGGTCTGCCGCCCTTCGGTGAACTGGTTCATCCAGTGGCAGAAGCGCAAATTGGCACGGTAGATCCAGGACCGGGCGCGGAAGGACTCGATGAGCCCCATGCGCGCGTTTTCATTCATCGGGTTAAGCCGCAGGGCGACTAGGAAGTGTTCGTTGGCTTTCTTGTGATCACCCCTCATGACGGCCATCCAGCCCGCGCCGGTGTGGGCGCTGTCGTCTTCGGCATCTCTCTCGAGCTGATGCTGGATGAGGTCCTGATTGTCGGCATCTTTGCGCTGCAGCAGTAGCGCAGCGGAAAGCACCTCGGCGGCCATGGTGTTTTCCGTATCGAGGAGCAAGGCGGCGCGCGCAGAGGCCTCGGCCTTCGGATAGTCCCGTAGTCGCAGATGAAGTCGCGCGAGTACGGCGTGACTGAAATCGCTGTCAGGATCGAGTCCCACGGCCTCCTCAGCCTGCTGCAGGGCGTCCTTGACGGCAGCCGTCTGGCCGTCCTTGGCGTTGGCGTTCAGGGCAAGCGCGAGCACGCTTCTGGCAAAGGCGTTTTCCGGTTCCAGCGCCACCGCACGACGCGCGGCATCGGCGGCCTGTGGCGCGGTTCCTTCAGTCTCCATCCAGCAAAGGGCCAGCATGAAGAGGCTCGGAGTGTGGTTCGCGTCGAGTTCGAGCGCTTGTTTGTAGCAGGCGATGGCGTCCTGCAGGCGGTGCTGGCTTTGCAACAACTGGCCGCGGGCAAACGCGGCCTCGGGCGATGGATTAAAATCGTCTGGCATGAGGCGCGTGGGTTTCAGCGCTTCATCAGTCCAAGATGCTTCAGGACGTCGTCGTAGAAGCCGCTCTGGTTCGAATACATCGCGTAGTTCTTCGCGCTTTCGAACCAAGCCTTCGTCGTCGGCTTGTGACGTGACGCCGCCTTGATCAGATCCTTCGTCGTCAAAGGAATGACCTTTCCGGTTTTCATCGCATGATTCAAAACCTCCTCGGTGGCGAGATCGAAGACCGCCTTCAAATCGGCGCCGGAAAATCCTTCCGTTTTCTTCGCTAGTGCGCGTGGATCGAGTTCGCCGATGGGTTTCTTCTGCGCCATGACCTCGATGATCGCTGCGCGGCCGCCCTCGTCCGGCGGAGGCACGAAAAGCGTTCGGTCGAAACGTCCGGGACGGCGGAAGGCCGGGTCGATGTGCCAAGGGGCGTTGGTGGCGCCGAGGATGAGCACGCCGTCGTTGTTGGACTCGGCGCCGTCCATTTCAGAGAGGAAGGCGTTGATGAGGTTGCGACCGGCGCTTTGACGCAGGTCACGGCGGTCGGCGGCGAGCGCGTCGACCTCGTCGAAGAACAGGATGCTCGGTGCGTTCTGGCGGGCGAGTTCGAAGACCTCGTGCATGTTTTTCTCCGAGTTGCCGATCCACATGTCGAGAATCTGATGCAGGCCGAGGGCGATGAAGTTGGCCTGGATCTCGCCTGCGGTGGCCTTGCTGATGAGCGTCTTGCCGACTCCAGGCGGTCCGTAAAGCAGAACTCCGCCACCGATCTTCTTGTCGTAGGCCTTGAACAGCTCCGCATGCTGCAACGGATAAATAATCTTCATGCGGATCTCCTCCTTCAGCGCCTCCATGCCGCCGACGCCGGAGAAGTTGAGCTTCGGCTTCTCGAAGTCGGCCAGGCCGAGATCGAAAGCGGTGCCACCACGCGGATGGGTGTCATCGTCACTTTCGTCGTCATCGTTTGCAGACTCGATGAAGCTGCCGCTGGAGGTCATCGCGGCGCGTTTGCGCCCACTGTCTTCGTCCGAGTCCGGCGCGACTCCGTGCAGGTCCTTTTCGATGCCGGGATCGGCCAGCGAACGATTCAGCGCGACGCCCTTTTCGTACATCGATTTCGCCTTCGACAGCTCACCCTCGGTGATGTGGATGCGGGCGAGCAAGAGAAACGCCGCCGCGCAGTCCGGCGTGTCGGAGAGGATCTGCTCCGCTCTTACGGCAGCCTGGGACGTCTTTCCCTGCATGAGCGCCACACGCGCTAGTCCCATCCGCGCCTCGGTATGCGCAGGATCGTTTTTCAGCACCTGCTGGAAACTTTGTTCTGCGTCTTCGATCAGCCCCTCCTCCAGGCAGCCTTCCGCAAACAGCATCAGCAGGGGAGCGTTATCCGGTGAATGCTGCAGGGCCAGGCGGAGCGCGTCGAGATTTTGAGCCATGCAGGCGAATGCAGCGTCGGCGACCGGATGTCGCAAGCAAATTCACCGCCGCAGCCTACTTCCTCTCCAGGGACAGCACAAAGATCAGCCGGCCATCCTTCCACTTCGGGCCGCCAATGAAGAGTGGACTGCCGGGACGCAGGACGGCGTCGCTTTTGACGAGCACCTGCTGCTCCCGCCAGACTTGGAGGTGCAACTTCACGCCGCCGTTTTCGGCGGGGCCGTTGGAGTCCACTTTCAGAAAGAGATCGCGGGACGGAACCACCCAGGACTCGTACTCGCGGAAGATATCCTGCTGGTGCTGTCCGAGAATTTCAAAATGCTTGAACGGAAAGACTTTCGCGAGGCGCTCATCAAGCACCCCGAGGTGCTTCGGCGCCTTTTCCTGCGAGCCAGTGAGCTGTGCGGCATCGTTCGCGGCAAAGATGAGAGCTCCCCAAACTTTCCCCTCCGTCGCCGGTTTGACGGCTGGCGGAGGCTGCGGGGCACCTCCCCCCTGCGCCCACGAGATGGCGCACGAGACGAGAAGCAGAAAAACTGGCGGGAGGACTTTCATCCGCGGGGATGGTTTCGCAGAAACAGCGGATGACCGGCGGCATCACGCGAAATGACCAGCAGCGGCGCACCGGCGGCGTCAAACAGCGTCGTCGCGGCGACTTCCGGCTCTGTTTCGCTGCGATGCACGCTGATGCCGGAAATTTTGCGGTCAGCAGGTACTTCGTCGAGTCCGTCGAGCATCAGGACGGTCGCGTCAGCAGCCGAATCGTGATAGGTGCTGGCTTCAACGCCACGGCCGGGAGTGTAGGAGCTCAGGATGAGGCTGTGCTCCGAGTCAGTTCCGCCGGGACCGATCATGAGGAAACCGGCCACCACCACGGCCACCGCGCTCGCTGCCGCGAGCCAGGGCTGGCGAAACAGGGCGAAGATCGATTCGAGGGAAGACTCCGGTTTTTGACGGGAGTCCTCCATTTCCAGTTGGGCAATGCGCATCTGGATCTGCGAATTGAAGAAGTCTGCGTGTGGCACCTTCATTTCCGCAGGCAGGTGGGTGCGGAGGCTGGCGCTGAGGCTGCGCATCTCCTCCGCCTCTTTGGCAAGGGCGGGATCGGCCTTCATCTCGCCTTCAAAGGCGGCGCGTTCGGCGTCGGTCATCTCGCCGTCGAGCCAGCGGATGAGATCGTGGTTTTCAGAGGGTGGTTTCATAAACGTCTTTGAGGATTTCCTGGAGTTTCTTGCGTGCGTAAAAGAGCCGGGACATCACGGTGCCCAGAGAACACGGCACGAGAGCGGCAATTTCTTCATAGGCGAGACCTTCTACTTCCCGGAGGATGATGACCTGGCGGTGATCGGGGGAAAGCTTCGCGATGGCGTCCTGGATGCGCTGCCCGAGTTCGGCGTTGCGCAGGGCGGTGTCCGGCGCGGCATCGCCCTTCGGCGTCGCCTCCGCGCCGACGGCCACGCGGTGCTCCGTGCGCTCGTCGTCAAACTCGCCGTCACCCTGGATCTTCTTTTTCCGCAGCCAGTCGTAGGTCACGTTGTGGGCGATGCGGTAGAGCCAGGTGTAAAAGGCGGCGTCCAGCTTGAAATTCGGCAGAGCACGCCACGCCTTGATGAAGGCCTCTTGCGCGAGGTCCCAGGCTTCTGTCTCGTTCTGGATCAAATGGTAGGTCATGGCGTAGATCCTCCCGCGGTACTTTGTCACCAGAGTGTCAAAGGCCCGCATGTCGCCCGCCTGACTGCGCTTGACCAAGTCAACGTCGGAGACTTCGCCAGGGTCAGTCGCGGCAGGGGCAGGCATGGAATGGGATGCGGGGGATGGACGGGCCGTAACGGAGAAAATTCGATGTCAGACGGAATCGAGCACAAAAAGTGCCGGAGCGTGCGATCAGGGAATCTTCAAGACCTGACCGGGACGGATCAAATCACTTTTCAAGCCGTTGGCGGACTTCAGCTTGGCCACCGTGGTGCCCTTCTTGCGGGCGATGCCGTAGAGGGTGTCGCCTTTGACAATGGTGTAGCGGGAACCAGAGGACGACTTCTTGGTGGTGGAGGTGGACTTCTTCGCTGTGGAGCTGCTGGACGAGGTCGTCTTCTTCGGAGTCGAGGACGACGAGGAAGTGCTCGGAGTCGTTTTCGGCGTGCTGAAGGCGTAGGGGTCCGGGGGCGGCTCGGGAGCTGGCGGCTTTTGGTAGGTCGGCGTCGAGGAGCTGGCGTAGCCCGTCTGTCCCGGATACGGGTTGTAGTGGCCATCGTTGCCGTAGTTCGAGGCGTAGGGATCGCTGCTCCCCGATTTTTTCATGTTTTCACAGGATGCCAGCGCGAGGCAGGCGGCGGACAGCGCAAGGAAGCGGTGGGCGGTCATGAGTGGGGTGTGGGAGTGTTCCAACCGGTGGGGACAAAGCCGCGGCACTATTGAAATTGGGCGGGTGTATTTCAATCCTTAATTTGCCGCGGCCCACCTTGTCTTGCGATTCTTCGACATCGCCGAAATAGCACGCGGGTGACTGCGTTTCGCCATTCCGGGCAAATCTTCCGACACAAGCCTTGCCAATCCCTGTCGTTTTCCCTAGCTTCGCGTCCCACTCATGAAAATTGGTTTCAATCTCCTGCTCTATTCCGGTCACATCACCGAGGCGAACTATCCCGTCATCGAAAAGCTCAAAGCCACGGGTTACGACGGTGTCGAACTGCCGATTTTCGACGTGAGCGATCCCGCCCACTACAAGGCTGTCGGGCAGGTGCTGAAGGACAACGGCCTGGAGTGCACTGCCGTCACCGTTCTTCCCGATGAGGCTCACAACGCCATCAGCCCCGACGCCGCGAACCGCCAGGGCGCCATCGACCACCTCAAGCGCGTCCTCGAATGCTGCCACAACGCCGGCGTGCAGACCCTCTGCGGCCCTT
Organism: Prosthecobacter sp.; assembly: GCA_041395065.1. Lineage (GTDB taxonomy): Bacteria > Verrucomicrobiota > Verrucomicrobiia > Verrucomicrobiales > Verrucomicrobiaceae > Prosthecobacter. Next base: position 27,821 of record JAWLBG010000031.1, read on the forward strand.
ATTACCAGGTGCTCGGCCAGTTCACCGGAGCCTTCCCGTCCGAAGCCGAACTCTCCGGCGCGGCAGAAGTGCACCGCGCCATCGCCCCCGTGGCTGAGGCCGCGGGCGTGAAATGCGCCATCGAGGCGCTGAACCGCTTCGAGGCTCACCTGCTGAACACCATGGAGCAGGCCGCCGCCTACGTGAAACGCGTCGACCACCCGAACTTCGGCACGATGTACGACACCTTCCATGCGAACATCGAGGAGAAGAACCCCATGGCGGCCATCGACACCGTCTTCGCCTCCGGCAAACTCAATCACGTCCACATTTCCGAAAACGACCGCGGGACGCCCGGACGCGGCCACATCAACATCGTCGAGCAGATCAAGCATCTCAAAGCCATCGGCTACGACGGCTGGATGACCATCGAAGCCTTCGGCTCCGCCCTGCCGGACCTCGCCGCAGCCACCCGCGTCTGGCGCGACTTCTTCCCCAGCACCGAGCAGGTTTACACCGAAGGCTTTGAATTGATCAAAAACGCGCTCGCCTAATCCCACACCCACCATTCCCATGAACACACCGACCACCCCCTCCACAGCGGCCAGTTCCCGCCGCAAGTTTATCGGCACCACCGCCGCCGCCAGCGCCCTCACCGTCGCCCAGTCCGCCTGGGCTGCCGGCAGCGATGAAATCAAAATCGGCCTCATCGGCTGCGGCGGTCGCGGCACCGGTGCCGCCGGCCAGGCCCTCAGCACGAATCAGGAAGGCGTCTTTCTCCACGCCGTCGCCGATGCCTTCAAAGAGAAAGCCGACGGTGCCCTCAGCAATCTCCGCAACAAGGTGCCCGAGAAGGTCAAGGTGGACGATTCCCGCATCTTCGCCGGAACCGACGCCTACCAGAAGGTCATCGAGTGCTCCGACCTCGTCATCCTCACCACGCCTCCCGGCTTCCGCCCCTACCACTTCGAAGCGGCGGTTAACGCCGGCAAAAACATCTTCATGGAAAAGCCCGTCGCCGTTGATGCGCCGGGCGTCCGCAAGGTGCTCGAAATGGCCAAAGTGGCGGATGAAAAGAATCTCAAGGTCGTCGTCGGCCTCCAGCGCCGCTACCAGAACTGCTACCGCGAAGCTCTCACGCAGGTGAAGGAACAGGGCATCATCGGCGACATCGTCTCCGGCCAGGTTTACTGGAACGGCGGCGGCATCTGGTTCCGCGACAAGCGCGAGGACCAGACCGAGCTCATGTACCAGATCAACAACTGGTACTTCTTCACCTGGCTCTGCGGCGATCACATCAACGAGCAGCACATCCACAACATCGACGTTGCCAACTGGTTCATCGGTGGTCACCCCGTCAGCGCCCAGGGCATGGGCGGCCGCATGCAGCGCACCGAGGCCAAGTACGGCCAGATCTACGACCATCACTACGTCGAATACACCTACGAGAACGGTGTCCGCGTCAACAGCCAGTGCCGCCACCAGTCTGGTGTGACCAACGCCGTACGCGAAGAGTTCACCGGCACCAAGGGCAAGATCTACCTCGACAACAGCGGTCGCTGCTACGTCAACAACCTCAAAGGTGAGACCATCTGGAAGTACCGCCCCGGCGGCAAGGACATCGGCGACGCCAAGGGCAAGGCCCTCAAGCGCCTCGATCCGGATCCGTATCAGACCGAGCACGACACCCTCCAGGCCGCCATCCGCGAAAACACCCCGCTCAACAACGCCTATTACGGCGCCGAGAGCACGATGACCGCCATCATGGGCCGCATGGCCACCTACTCCGGCAAGGATCTGAAGTGGGAAGATGCGCTGAACTCCAAGGTCCAGCACATGCCCGCCATCATCACCCCGGAATCCGAGCCTCCGGTCTCACCGAACGCCGACGGCTGGTACCCCATCGCCATCCCCGGCAAGGAAATCCCCGGCGCTCCTGTCGTCTGATTTTCCGCTGCAAACCGATCCCCACAGCCCCGACCGCCTCCATGCGGTCGGGGTTTTTTGTGAGCCGCACACTTCACTGCATCATCGCCTGCGCCTTGCCTGCCACGACGGGTTCATCGCGGAAGGCCACCAAAGCAGGGCGCTGCAGCAGCGGATCTTCATCCAGCGTCTTCTCCGCAAGCTGCCGCGCCAGACGCACCAGACGCGTGTCTGCGAGTAGTTCGCCAAACAGCAATGGCGCTTGCCCGCTCTGCGCATGGCCCAACACATCGCCCGGGCCGCGGCGGCGCAGGTCTTCCTCGGCAATTTGGAAGCCGTCGCTCGTCTCCTCCATGATCGCGAGGCGCTGGCGGTTCTCCGCGTCCTTGTCGTCCACAAACAACACGCAGTAGCTCGTGTGCGCCCCGCGTCCGATGCGGCCGCGGAGCTGATGAAGCTGCGCGAGTCCGAAGCGACCTGCGTCGTGAATGAACATCACCGTTGCGTTCGGCACGTCGATACCCACTTCGATAACCGTCGTCGATACCAGCGCGTCCAGCTTGCCTGCACGGAAACGTTTCATCACATCCTCCTTTTCCTCCGCGCTCATGCGACCATGCAGCAGCCCGACTTCGCAAGGCGCGAGCAGCTTGGACCACTCCTCGCATCCTTTCGTTGCCGCACCGGCCTCGAGCTTCTCCGACTCATCGATCAACGCGTAAACAATATAGCCCTGGCGTCCTTCCTCGATCTGCTCGCGCAAAAACTTTGCTGCGTCCTTCAGCTTCGTTTTCGGGCGCACCTTCGTGACGATCTTCACGCCGTCGCGCGGCTTCTGGTCGATCGTCGAAACCTCCAGATCGCCGTAGATCGTCAGCGTGAGCGTGCGCGGGATCGGCGTGGCCGTCATCACCAGCACGTCCGGCGTGTCGCCTTTGCGGATCAGCTTCGCCCGCTGCGCCACGCCAAACTTGTGCTGCTCATCGATCACCACGATGCCCGTGTTGTGCATCAGCTCCGCATCATGCAGCAGCGCATGCGTGCCGATGACGATTGATGGAGCGCACGCGTCCCGCGTGCCGTGCTCCGCGTCTCGCGGAGCACCGTCCCCTGACGGCCAAACCCACGCATACTCCTCCTCCGGCCCCACCAGCCCCGCCTCCTGCGGATTGCCCACGATGTACTCGAACTTCTCCCGCAAATCCGCCTCCGAACGAATCAATCGATCAAACGACTCCTTCTCCCACACCCGCCCATCCGGCCAGCCGCTCTTCACAATCTCATGTGCCGTGAACGACTTCAGCGAATGCAGAATGTCCGTCAGCTTATGAAACACCGGCGCATCCGTTCCCGGCTCGCGTTCGGCAATGGAAGGCTCAATCAACAGATGAACATGATCCGGCATCACGCACGCGGCGAACAAGTGGTAGCGGTTGTCGTGAAAATGACGAATCGCATCCAGCACGATCTTCCGCGCGGCTTCCGGCAGCTCACGACGTCCTGCCGTGCTGAACGTGACGAAATACTTCGCCCAAGGCCGCTCAAAGTGAGGCAAACGCCGGCGTGAGTAGCGGGTCTCTCGCGAGGACGCTGGATTCGTTTCCCGCGAGACGCGGGAAACAGCACGCGAGACGCGTGCGCTCCTCTCAAACAGCTCGTAGTCATCCCCGTCCTCGCGCTTGCTTCCGGTGCGCAAGGCCACCCGCAGGCCCAGCGGCTCCAGCCACGTGCGGGCGTTGCGCGCATGCTGCTCGGCCAGGATCTGCGTTGGCGCCATCAGCACGGCCTGACGACCGGACTCGACCGCGCGCAGCATCGCCGCAAAGGCCACGACCGTTTTGCCGCTGCCCACATCACCATGCAGCAAACGGTTCATCGGATTTCCCGAGGCCATGTCGCGATGAATCTCGTCGAGGCAGCGCTGCTGCGCCGGCGTCAGTTGGAAGGGCAGTTCGTTGAAAAAATCGCGCAGCAGCTCGCCCGTGCCCTTTTGCGCACGACCGCCGGATTCGATCACACGCCGCTTCCGCCGCGCCACGCGGAGCTGGTAGCCGTAAAACTCCTCCAGCGCGAGATAGCGCCGCGCCTGTTCCAGCTTCTCCATGCTGGAGGGAAAATGCACCTCGCGCAGCGCGAGTGATCGCGTCAGTCCCGCGAACTCGCCTTCCGCGCTCGGCGTCGGCAGCAGATCGTCCACAAAGGAATCCGGCAGCGCCTGAACCACATGCCACGCCGCCACGCGCAGCGCCTTCTGCGTCATCGCCCCCTTCAGTCGATAAACCGGCGTGATGCGTCCGGTGTGAATCTGCTCCGTGTCCTCCTCCGCGCCGCCTTTGACGATCTCATACTCGGGATGCGCCATGCTCAGGCGGCCCTTCGTGTCCTTGATCACACCGTACACGATCAATTCCATCCCCTCCGCGATCACGCGGCTCATGAACGGCATGTTCCACCAGCGCAGCGTGAGCTGCTGGCCCAGCATTCCGCCCGCATGCTGCACCACCGCTTCAAACATGCCCGAGCGGCGGCCGAAGAACTTGTTGCCCGTCTTCGTGACGAGCACGTGATGGCACGACGGCAGCGGCCCCGCCTGAAACGCCAGCGCCTGCATCTGCCGCCGGTCCTCATGCCGGAACGGCAGATGCCACACCACATCCGCCACCGTGTTGCCCCCTTCCTTCGCCAGCGTCCGCGCCGCATGCGCGGGCAGGCCGGGAACTTCGGCAAGGGACAGGTCGAGTGGAATCACCGCGTGAGATGGTCTGTGCGATCCAGCGTGTCAACAGGAGCGCACGCGTTCCGCGGGAAACCGTCCGAGGATCAACGACTCCTCACTCGACGTTCTGCGACCCGACCACGTCCTGGAACGGACTTCAGCGGGGACGCTGAAGTCAGCACGCGAGACGCGTGCGCTCCTTCCGAACGTGTGCGCTGCATGTCCACGCGGAACTCATTGTGATTTGGAAGGATAAAGCTCGCCCAAGGGTACAAATGTCGAACGGTCGAGCCTTGCAAACTCATCCGGAGATATGAGTCCGCTGGTACCATCCGAATAAGCCACTGCATGAGCCGGCGGCGCCAACCCAAACCACGATTGGGGAACATTGCGGTAGGGCATGTCACAGGCAACAATCACGCGGCATTGCCCGCCAACATCCGCCTGAAGGGCCTGCAGGGACACGAGGATGCGGGAAGAATCCGACCAGTGAGAACGCGAAAGCATGGCAAGCTGCTCGCGTTGTTCACCGCTGACGTCAGCAAAGCTGAAGGAATCATCCGATGAAGTGACTGCGCCGATGCGGGCAACCATTGCTATTTGCGACACTACGGAGAGGGCGGCCGAGTTGCCACCGCAGTTGCTCGGCGGACTCCAGGCTGACAAGATCAATGAGTATGCCACGAATAACGCTGCCAGCCATGGTATCAGACGAAGTCCTCGGCTCATGTGGTTAAAGTGTGCCCAAAGGTAAGCAGATCAAGGATTGCGTCAGTCTGCCGCCTTCTCCATCACATAATCATCCATGACGAATCCACTGCCGATGTCGCTGCAGACATCCGCGGTGAAGTGGAAGCCGTGGCGGAGGTAGGCGCGGATCGCGGGGGCGTTGCGTTTGTTCACGCGCAGGCGCAGCTTTTTGCAGCGCAGATCGCGGGCGCGGTCCTCGGCCCAGCGCAGGGTGAGGCCGCCGAGGCCGTGGCCGTGCACTTCGGGCAGGAGGTAGAGTTTGTTGATGAAGAGCACGGGCTCCGTGGCGAGCTTTTCAAACGAGATGTAGCCGACCGCGCTGCGCCCTTCGACCTCGACCAGCGCATACCACACGTCGCGCGCCTGCATCTCATGCGCCATGTTGCCGGGCTGATACCAGATGGAGAGCATGTAGCGGATCTGCGCGTCGCTGATGATGCCGGGGTAGCACGCGAGCCAGATGGCATGCCCGAGCTTCTGCACGGTGGTGAGTTCGTCCGGTCCGATGCGGCGGATGCGCGCAGGAAGCGGCTGGATGGAGTCTTTAATAGTCTGCAACGCCTGCTGCCACACCTCGAGGTCATTCGCCGGTGAGAGCCGCTGCAGATTGGCGGCGATCTGATCGCGCGTGGGCTTCACGAGCTTTTCCTCGCGGACTTGTTTGAGATCCGAAGGGAACTCGATCTCCGGCAGGATCGTCTTCGCCAGATACCAGCAGGCCCAGGCGCGCCAGGTGCGTAGCTCCTTGTTCGGCTCGACCATGCGCGTGGCGAGATGCTGCCAGTGACGGCGCGGATTGCCGATGAACTGGCCTTCCACGCGGTTCTGCAGGATCCAAATGATCGCCTGATACGGCAGCGGCCACTTCGCGAGGATGGGCTCGTCGCGCTTCAACGGCAGCGAGAGAGCGCGGTTGATGAGCAGGATGCTTTTGGCCGGGAAACCTTCGCGCCAGAGGCTCTGCGCATAATGCAGCGCCGTTTCATAAAACAACGGCCCGCGCTCGTGGTTCAGCGCCTCGACATCCGTATGATCGTAGTGCCGGTTTTCCTCCGGCAGCAGCGGACAGGGCGGATTGATCCACTCGCGGTGCTTCATGCGGTTTTTTCCTCCCACGCTTTGGCGCGGGTGAGCGCACGATTCCAGCCCTGCGTGATTTTGGCGCGTGCGGCGGCCTTCATGGCCGGTTTGAATTTGCGATCGACCTGCCAGTGCTTCGCGATGTCGGCCACATTCTTCCAGAAGCCAACGGCGAGACCTGCGAGGCACGCGGCGCCGAGCGCGGTGGTTTCATTCACCTTCGGACGTACGACCGGAACGCCGAGTAGATCGCACTGCATCTGCATGAGCAGGTTGTTCAAACTGGCGCCGCCATCGACGCGGAGTTCCTTCAACTTGATGCCCGCATCGGCCTCCATCGCCTTCAAGATGTCCATGACCTGCAAGGCGATGCCTTCCAGCGCCGCACGCGCGATGTGCGCTGCGGTGGTGCCGCGCGTCATTCCCACGAGCGTGCCGCGTGCATACGCATCCCAATGCGGCGCACCGAGCCCTGCAAACGCGGGCACCATGTAAACGCCACCGGTATCCGGCACGCTCGCAGCGAGCGCCTCGACCTCAGGCGCGGTCTTGATGATGCCCAGGCCGTCACGCAACCACTGAATCGCGGCGCCGGCGATGAACACGCTGCCTTCCAGCGCATACTCAGTGCGTCCGCCGATGCGCCACGCGATGGTGGTGAGCAGTTTGTTCTTCGAGGTGATCGGCTTCGTGCCGGTGTTCATCAGCATGAAGCAACCGGTGCCGTAGGTGTTCTTCACCAGACCCGGTTTCGTGCACACCTGACCAAACAGCGCCGACTGCTGATCGCCAGCGATGCCCGCGACAGGAATGCTGCCGCCAAGCAACGAAGTCTCGCCAAACACACCGCTGGAATCCTTCACCTCCGGCAGCATCGAACGCGGCACGCCGAAGATCTTCAGCAAATCATCATCCCAGTCGCCTTTGCGGATGTCGTAGAGCATCGTTCGCGAGGCGTTGCTGACATCCGTCGCATGCACCTTGCCGCCGGTAAGATTCCACAGCAGCCAGGAATCGACCGTGCCAAAGGCGAGCTCGCCCTTCGCGGCGCGCGCTTTGAGTCCTTTCACGTTTTGCAGCATCCACTGCACCTTCGTGGCGGAGAAATACGCGTCGATCACGAGGCCGGTCTTGCGCTGGATGAGTTTGTCGAGCTTCTGCGCGCGCATCTTGTCGCACATCGGCGCTGTGCGGCGGTCCTGCCAGACGATGGCATTGCAAACAGGCTTCCCCGTCTTGCGATCCCACACCACCGCGGTCTCACGCTGGTTCGTGATGCCGATGGCGGCCACGTCCGAGGCCTTCGCATGCGCCTTGTGCAAAACCTCCGACGCCACACCCGCCTGCGTGGCCCAGATTTCCTGCGCATCATGCTCCACCCAGCCCGGCTTGGGAAAAATCTGCCGGAATTCCTTCTGCGCCGTCGCCACGATGCCGCCGTCGTGGTTGAAAAGAATCGCGCGTGAACTGGTGGTGCCCTGGTCGAGTGCGAGGATGAATTTCATGCCTCGATTTTTCACATCCGCATTCAGAAGACCAGCCCGAAGATGAACCCCAGGGAGTATCCCCGACAGGAATCGAACCTGTATTTAGAGTTTAGGAAACCCTCGTTCTATCCATTGAACTACGGAGACGCGATGACCCCGCCCTTTTTGCCCGGTTTGGCCCCGCTTTCAACTGCCGTTTACGCCTGAAAACCAGGACGCAACATCCGGGAGTCCGTTTCGTTCCCTTGGCAGCGAAACGAACGATGAATGATGCCATGAACCCGACCTCACGCCGCCGCTTCCTCGCCCGTACTGCCGGACTCGCCGCCACCACCTTCGCCGGACCCAATCTCCTGCTCCGCGGACAGGACAGCGCCTCCAAACGCCTGAACCTCGCGGTCATCGGTGCGAACGGGAAAGGCCAGGCGGACACGCAGGCCGTGACGCTGGCGCACAACATCGTCGCTCTCGTCGATGTGGACTCGACCCGGCTTGGTGAGGCCGTCCAGCGCCGTGAGAAAGTTCACGCGCAGTCTGACGCACCCGCCCCGAACGCACCGAAGCTCTACCAGGACTTCCGGAAGATGTTCGACGAGATGGCCAGCGAAATCGACGGCGTCATCGTCTCGACGCCGGACCACACGCACTACCTCGCCGCCATGTGGGCCATCAAGCATGGCAAGCACGTCTGTGTGCAGAAGCCGCTGTGCAATCACATCGCCGAGGTGCGCGACCTGCATCGGGCGGCGAAGGAGGCGAAGATCGTCACCCAGATGGGCAACCAGGGCCGCACCATGGAAGGCCAGCGCCTCGTGAAGGAATGGATCGAGCAAGGAGTGATCGGCACGCTGAAGGAGATCCGCCTGTGGACGAACCGCCCCGTGTGGCCGCAGGGACCGATCAAGAAGAAGCTGATCGACTGCCCTGAAAACCTGAATTGGGACCTGTGGCTCTCCTGCGAGCCGAGCGAGCCCTACTTCGAGTTCGACCTCGGCGATGAGGCCGTTCTGAACAAAAAGCGCGGCCCCACGATTCATCCCTTCAACTGGCGCGGATGGTGGCAGTTCGGCTCGGGTGCGCTGGGTGACATGGGCTGTCACATCATGGACGCCACCTTCAGCATCCTCGGCCAGCTCATTCCCGAGAAAATCGACGTGGAGAGCGGTCCGATCAGCGATCTGAACGCCCCCACATGGAGCAGGCTCGCCTATCACATGCCCGCCGGCAGACATCCGGCGCTGAAGGTCTCCTGGCACGACGGAATCATCGACGGCGAGCCGAACAAACCGGAGCGCCACCCGGACATTCCTGAAGACACATTCAAAAAGGCCACCAGCGGCATGATGTTCATCGGCACGGACGGCGTGATCTTTGAAGGCGGCCCCTACTGCAACAGCCCGGTCGTTTATCCGCTGGAAAAATTCACGCAGCTGCGCCTAGACACGCAGGCGGGTAAAATCGTGAAGACCGAGGTCCGCAGCGCCATGCCGAACAATCCACAGGGTGAATGGGCGTACCACATCGTGAACGGCGGCCTGCCCAGCTCGAACTTCGACTACTCCTGTCCGCTGACCGAATTCGTTCTGCTTGGCAACCTTGCGGTGCGTGCGCAGCAGACCGTGCAGTGGGACAAGGAGGCGATGAAGGTAACCAACGCGGATGAGCCCAACCAGTTCATCAGCCGCCCGTCGTATCGTGACGGCTGGAAGCCGGCTTGATTACTTCTTGTTCTTCTTTTTGTTTTTTGGCTGTTCCTTGCCGAGAGCCGGGCCGTTGTCTGCCGGCATGGACTTGTGCCAGTCGAGCAGTTCCGCAGTCAGACGTTTGATGACGCCGGGATGCTTCGCCGCGAGATTGGTGACCTCGCCGCGATCATAGGCGAGATCGTAGAGCCGCGGCTTCGTGCCGTCGTATTCACAGAGGAATTTCCAGTTGCCCTCGCGCATGGCGAGATCCGGCAAGCGCTCGGGAATCAATGGCGACACCATCTTGCGATCCGGAGGACGGCGCCAGAAGATTGGCGCGACGCGGGAGCCGTCCTTTTGACCGAGCAGCGTTGGCGCGATGTTTTCGCCGTCAAAGGCGACATGCTTGGCCTCGACACCCGTGATGGAGAGCAGCGACGGTGCGAGATCGAAGGCGGCAAAGACCGAGGTCGTGTTGGTGGTGCCCGCCTTGGCCTTGTCGATCAGGCCCGGCCCCCAGACGATGAGAGGCGAGCGCGTGCCGCCTTCATAAAGCGTGGTTTTCGAGCCGCGGAACGGACCCGCGCTGCCCGCGCCCGGTTCCGGACCGTTGTCGGAGCACACCAAAAGCAGTGTGTTGTCACGCAGTTCAGGTGTGGAGTGCAGATAATCGAAGAGCCGGCCGAACTGGCGGTCCATCGCTTCGAGCACGGCGAGGTACATGCCGCGTTTGCCTTCGGCCCACTTTTCCACCGGTGGCCACCACGGTCCGTGAACATCGTCGGGCCAGACGTTGACAAAGAACGGCTTCTTCGCCGCCACGGCGCGGTTCATGAAGGGAATCGCCGCGTTCACGAAACCACCGGTGATCTCGCTGCGCTGCATCCAGATCACCGGACCGCCGAGGCGCTCGGCATCCCCCCAGATGCGGCCGGGTTGCTTGTCGCCGGGCTTCAAGGTCATCGGCAGAAGCTTGGCGCCCATGCCTTCGAAGTTGGTGAGCGATTCGTCGAAGCCGTAGGCGCTGATCGGCGGCGCGTCATCGACATCGCGCTGACCGCCGAGGTGCCATTTGCCGAAGTGCCCGGTTGCATAGCCATGGTCGTGAAGAATGCGGGCGAGTGTCGGCGCCTTCAGATCGAGCCATTGGGCCACGCCACGCCGCTCGTTGTCCGCGCGATTGTTCAGATACGAAGTGATGCGCCAGCGCTGCGGATACTGCCCCGTCGTCAACGCACAACGCGATGGGGAGCAGATGGGCGAGTTCACGTAGAACTGCTCAAAGCGGATGCCCTCCGCTGCGATGCGGTCCACATTCGGCGTCTTGGCCTCCTGGTTGCCAAAGCACGAGAAATCACCCCAGCCCATGTCGTCGATGAAGACCATGACGATGTTTGGCGGTGCGGCGGCGGATGCCGCACTCAAGGCGAGGAGCGTGCAGAGAAGCAGAAGTTGTTTCATGATCAGTTGGCCGTTTTCTTTTTGCCTTTGCCCTTCTTCGCCCCACCTCCGTTGAGAGGCCAGGGCGCGACGCCGACGCGTTTGGCCCAGGCTTCCCATTGGGTGGACATGTCCTTCACGCGTTCGGGTTGTGCGGCGGCAAGATCGTTCATCTCAGTGCGGTCGGCGGGAATGTTGTGGAGTTCCCATTTGCCGGGAAATTTGGAGACGAGTTTCCAGTCGCCGATGCGGATGGCGCGATTGCCCTCGTGTTCCCAGAAGATGGGCTGCGGTCGGTTGAGCGGTTCGCCTTGGAATGCGGACTTCAAACTGACTCCTTCCATGGGTTGAATGGCGTTGCCGTTCAGCTCCTTCGGATAACTGCCGCCGCCGAGATCGACGCAGGTCGCCATGATGTCGATGAGATGCGCCGGTTGTGGCTCGAGTTTGCCATTGCGGTCTTCGGCGATGCCTTTCGGCCAGTGCGCGATGAGCGGGGTGCTGATGCCGCCCTCGTGTTCCCAGTGCTTGTATTCGCGGAAGGGGGTGTTGCTCACATTCGCCCAAGCCTGGCCGTAGCCGATGTAAGTGTCCGCACCGCCGGGCATGACGCCCTTGCCTTGTCGCATCGGATAACCGTCGCGCGTCTGTTTCGGGATCATGTCGGGCTGGAGATAATCTTTGGCAAGGGGAGGAAGTGAAGGTGCATCCGCACGCGGTTTGTTCGGGCCGTTCCGTCCCATGGGCTCGGCGCAGCCGCCATTATCCTGCAGGAACAGGATGAGCGTGTTTTCATACTGGCCGTTCTTCTTCAGTGTCTCGACAAGCCGTCCGATGCCTTGATCCATGCAGTCGAGCATGGCGGCAAAGACCTCCATGCAGCGCGATTCCCAGGCCTTGTCGTCCACCTTGCTCCAATCACCGGCCTGCGGCGACACCTGCCAGCGCTCATCGACCAGTCCGAGGCGCTTCATCTTCGCCACACGCGCCGCGCGGATGGTGTCATAGCCCGCGTCGTATTTGCCTTTGTATTTGGCGATGTCGGCATCCTTCGCATGCATCGGCCAGTGCGCTGCTGTGTGCGCCATGTACATGAAAAAAGGTTTCTCGGGGCTGCTCTTCGCATGCTCCGTCACGAATCGTGCCGCCTGATCGTTGATCGCGTCGGTGTAATAAAACTGCTTCGGCTGGTATTCCGGATCGTTGAAGGGCGAGATGTAGGTGTTGTCTCGCGTGAGCGTGTTCGGGTCAAAAAAACTGCCCGCGCCGTGAATCGTGCCATAGAAACGGTCGAAGCCGCGCTGCAGCGGCCAGTTGTGCTTGTCGGCCTCGTTTTGAGGTTTCGTGACCTTGGTCACATGCCACTTGCCGGCCATGTAGGTCGAGTAACCCGCCGTCTTGAGCGCCTCGGCGATGGTGACGCAGTTCTTGTTCAGATCACCCGCGTAGGCTTTGCCAGCCTTGGCGCTGTGGTCTTCCATCATGTGGCCGATGCTTGCTTGATGCGAATAGAGGCCGGTCATCAGGGCCGCGCGTGTCGGGCAGCAGCGGGCGGTGTTGTAAAACTGCGTGAAACGTACACCGCCCTGCGCCAGCGCATCGATGTTCGGCGTGTTGATCTCGCTGCCATAACAACCCATGTCCGAGTAGCCCACGTCATCGCACATGATGAGGATGATATTGGGTCTGTCCGCAGCAACGGATAAACCACCGAAAGCAAAAAGGATCGCGTAGAGGATGGATTTCATGGTTGGGATAATAACGAGTCTGTGCGGGCTGCATTGCACTGACGATCCGCAGACGACTATCCAATAGGCACATCGCAAGCAACGAACCCGGCTTGTCGGCACCCGGAACTCCATAAGTGCCAGATTGCATTTTAAAAGGCATGCCTATCATGAGCCTCTGGAAATCCATGAACAAGCCTGCTTCTCACCATCGCCCTCCTCGCCCAGCAGACTGCTTCCTGTTGGCTTACATTGCTTTGTAGGAAGTTGGTTTCCTATTAGCCCTAAACGTTCATGAACCTCACTCTATTCGAAGGATTTTCAGTTGGTTTCGCGGTGGTCCTCCTTATTTCAGGTTCGGCGCGCTCCGAAAGTCCCGATGGTGCAGGAATAACCGCATCAAAACTGCAGAAATGGGAGTCCTCGGATCGGAGGACGATGATGGCCAGCTTCATTGAGATGAAATCGGGCATGGTCGGTTTGAAAAAAAGCAGTCAGCATTTTCAAGTGCCCTTGAGCAGTCTTTCCCGAAAAAGCAGGGAGCTGGCCGAGTGGCTAGAACGTGAGCGCACATTGGGAATGGAGGCGCTGCCTGAGATGGTGGTCAAGATCCTGGTGCTCAACTACGACCCCATTCATGAGGGGCGACGACTGCATGAGATCTTTGGTTGGAGCGACCCACGCGATTTGGCCGATGGTTATCGCAAGGATATGGAAGCTGCTGCAGGAGGCAGGCTAAAATTTGAGATCGTCGAGTGGCGAAACTTGGACCAGATCTATGCTCAAACTGGAGGAGCGCGTTACATAGTCGAGGACTACGTGCGCCGACGCAAAGACAATAGCTTGCCGGAGGGCGTCACTGCAGATTATCCGCGAATCTTCGCTGAACAAAAAGTCGTCCCGCTGATCGATCAAGGTGTGGTGGACGAGGTATGGATCTTTAGCGATCATTTTTTCGGGCTGTATGAAGGCTCCATGGCGGGACCGAACGCCTTCAATATTAATGGCGGCGTCTATTCAGAGGTTCCATCAAGCCGACCCTTTGCCTTTCATGGCTTTAACTATGAACGTGGTGTCGCTGAGATGACACACAATACCAGCCATCGGACTGAGCGTGTCATGAATCGAATCTACGGAGACTGGAATCTGGAGAACCCACAAAACAATTGGGAAAAGTTCAGTGCCAACAACACCCAATCCAAGGGAGTGGCTGGAGTCGGAACCTGTCACTGGCCGCCAAATGCGATGAGCGACTACGACTACGGCAACCTCCGCCTTGTGGACAGTTGGGCAGATGACTTTCTGAACTACCCAAATCTCACCGGCGCTACCCAAAAAGTCTCAGTGGCGACGTGGTCCGTGAAAGGTGGTGATCATCACCGCAACTACATGAAGTGGTATTTCGGGCATCTTCCGCGGGCAAGCGGGCTGAATCCGGACGGTCGCCTCAACAACTGGTGGCCCTATCTCTACGACTTCAGCAATTACAGCGAAAAGGGTGTGTCACGTCCAGCATTTGCCAAGGTCGCACAAATTTCAGAAACGAGAGACCAAGTCGTAATTCATGTCGGATTCTCGAGCTCGAAGGGCATCCTCCCTCAAAGCTTTGACATGGGCGATTTGGCCATCTTCCGCAACGGCTCAGCCACGGCCGAACGAGCGGTCTCTGTCGGTATAGCAGATGAACGACCAGGAACGTACCGAGTCGCATCGTATGTTTTTCCGAGCGTGACCTCGTCCGTCTTGGAATCATCAACTCTCGTTCTCAATGCGGGTGAAATAACTGAAATCGACGGGGACTCTCTGCCGGTGACCGAGTGGGCATTCATCCCAGTCTCCGGTTCTCTGGTGGCCGTGAATATTCCCGCCAACCGTAAATCCCAGCAACAGATCGCGGAATGGGTGCTTGGCAAAGGCGGCAAAATCGCGGTCGTAGGCGATCCTCGCCTCATCGAAAAATCCAATGAACTCCCAGGCGAGAATGAACTGCAGATTGAGCAACTCATGATTCCCGAAACGGACCTCGAACGCGAAAAACTGACGTTCGATGACCTAGTGCCACTCAGGGCACTAAAACAGCTTCGGAATCTTAATTTACGCGGCACTCACATCCGTGACCGGGGTGCAGAGTGGATTGCGCAGGTATTTCCTGAGCTTGTCGAACTTAACCTCCATAATTGCAGCGTGACCAACGCCTGCCTGCCTGCCATCGCCAGACTCACGAAATTGGAGTCGCTGGATTTGGGATACAATCATTTTGCCATTACGGATGACGGGGCAAAGCACCTTGCGAAGTTGGGCAAACTTCAGCGACTCAACCTTCACGATACGGCAATTACTGACAGAACTCTTGTTGAGGTTTGCGCCCGATTGGACAACCTAAAATGGCTGCATTTGTTGGGGACAAAGGTGTCCGCTCAGGGGGTGGCGAGTTTTAAGGCCAGTCGCCCCGAGTGCATCGTCGAAGGATTCACCCCTTAAGCGAACTGCGCCCGCAATCGCGGCTGTTAAGTCCACGAGCGACATGGCATCCAGATGACGTCGATTAGCTCAAATATGGTCAGGATGACGCAATGTATCGATGTGTTGCCCCTCACCGCATGTTCTTCTTTCCCTTGCCTTTTTTCCCGGCTTTCAAAGGGGCATTCGGGTCATACTTGGGATTCTGTTCGGCGGGCACGATGGCTTTGATGGACTGATGCCAGGCGAGAAGGTCGTCGAGCAATTCGTCGCGCTTCGCGGTGTTTTGCGTAGCGAGGTCGGTTCGCTCACCGATGTCGTCCTTCAGGTTGTAGAGTTCGACGGCGTGATTGGTGTCGAGTTTTTCGCGGCCGCCGTCGAGCTGCCACTCCTCCATGAACAGGTGCAGCTTCCATTCGCCTTTGTGAATGACACTCACAGGGCGGCTGCGAAAACCGGTCTTCACATCGAGTTCGCGACCGCGAATCACCGGATTGTCGAGATAACCCGGGAAATGCCAGAAGATGGCCTTGCGCTGCAATTCGCCTTCGCCTTTCAGCAACGGCAGCAGGCTTTCACCGTCGAGAACCTTTTCCGTCGTGGCGCCGGCAGCGGCGAGGAAGGTGGGAAAAAGGTCCACATTGATGACCGGCACGTCGCAGGTGCTGCCGGGCTTTGTCACCCCCGGCCAGCGCACAATGAAGGGCTCGCGGATGCCACCTTCGTAATAGCCGCCCTTGCTGCCGCGCAGCGGCTCCTGCGGTGACTGTTGCGTGGCGCCGTTGTCGCTGGTGAGCACAAGCAGCGTGTTTTCTTCGAGCTTCAATTCCTTGAGCTTCTCCAGCAGCATGCCGACGCTGGCATCGAAGTCATAAGTGCAGGCGGCATACATGAGGTCGCCCTTGCTGAGATCGGGCTTTTTAGCCTTGAGCATGGCGAGGGTCTCCGGCCGCCCCTGAAGAGGCGAGTGGATCGCGTGATGGGCGAGGTAGCAGAAGAAGGGACCTTCCTTGTTCGCCTCGATGAATTCGATCGCCTTGCGTGTCAGCGTGAAGACACCCTTGGGATCTTCAGGCGGCCCCGCCTTGTTGCCTTCGGAGCCTTCCTTGACCGCGCCCTCTCCGAACGAATCGAAGGTGAGATCAAAACCCTGCGCGCTCGGTTTCGCGCCGCCCGGTCCGTCGAGGTGCCACTTGCCGACGTGGCCTGTCTTGTAGCCAGCCGCCTTCAGCGCGTCCGCCATCGTGATGTTTTCCTGCGCAAGCCCGCCCTTGTTCGGCACCGGGATCAGTCGCTGCTGCGCTTTGTTGCCGCGGTCGGTGCTGCCCACGGCGTAGACGTGATGACGTGGCGTGTAGTTTCCGGAAAGCAGACACGCTCGACTTGGTGCGCAGTTTCCGGCCGCCGCATAACCATTCGAAAACACCATGCCTTCCTTCGCCAGCGCATCGAGCACCGGCGTTTCGCAGAGACGGCTTCCCTGGTAGCCGACGTCCTTCCAGCCGAGATCATCGGCGAAAATGAGAATGATGTTCGGACGCGGTGCCGCCACTGCGGCGGTGCAAAACAAGGCGGAAACGAGAAAAAGGAAGCGCATGAGGATGTTGGGTTGGAGGGGTGATGATGACTGTGGCGCGGATCACTTCGCGTCCTTCTCGGCCTTTTTCTTCGCCTTGCGTTTGGCCTTCTGTTCGTCGGTCAGCTCGCCCTTCTCCTTCTTGCCGCCGAGCACTGGCACATTGGTGGTTGGCAAGTTTTTGGCGAGCTCGGCCTTGGTGGCCGCGTGGGCTGGATCGTTGGCGAGATTCGTCCACTCATACTCATCATTGCTGTGGTCGTAGAGTTCCTCGCCGCCGTCGGAGTAGCGGATGTAGCGCCAGCGGTCGCTGCGAATGGCGTGGTTGTTTTGTCCGAAGGTGGTGATCGCCACGTGCGGCCATTCTGCGGACGGATTGGTCAAAAGCGGGCGGATGTCATGCCCTTCCACCCACGCGGGCTTGGCGACGCCGGTGAGCGCGCAGAAGGTCGGATAGATGCTCATGAAATCGACCGGTTGGGTGCACACGCCGCCGGGCTTCGTGGTGCCGGGAACGACCCAGATGAACGGCGCGCGCGTAGCCTCCTCCCAAAGCGCGAATTTTCGCCAGTGCTCCTTCTCGCCGAGGTGCCAGCCGTGGTCGCCCCAGAGGCAGATCATCGTGTTGTCGCGATGCGGCGACTTTTCATACGCGTCCAGCACGCGACCGATCTGCGCGTCGAGGTAGGTGATCGTGGCGAGGTAGGCCTGCACGGCCTCGTTCCAGCGGCCTGACTCCAGCATTTTCGCGTGATCGCCCTCCGGCTTCGCCATTTTCAAACCGATCGCGGGAACATCGTCGAGATCGCCTTCCTTCGTCGGCGGAAGCTGGATGTCGGACAGCGGATGCATGTCGAAATATTTCTGCGGCACGTTCCAGGGCATGTGCGGCTTGTGGAAGCCGATGGTGAGGAAGAAAGGCTTGTCATGCGGCTTGCCGAGTTCCGCGATGCCGTAGTCCGCGATGGAGGTGTCCGAAACCGTGGCGTCGTCATCGCTCTCGATCGGGCCAAAAGCGATGCCGCCGACGCTGCGGTCGATGATCTTTGCTTTGACCTTTGTTTCATCGGCGATGGTCGTCCACTGCTCCGGCCAGCCGAGGCCGCCGTGCCAAAGCTTGCCGATGCCGAGTGTCTCGTAGCCCGCGTTCTTGAACTGCATGACGAGCGACTCGTCCGCCTTCAATCCGTCTCTGAACGGCTCGTTGTTATCGTAAATGCCGGTGACGCCGGGACGCTTGCCACTGAGCAGTGCTGCACGGGAAGGATTGCACACCGGCGCGGCGCAATGTGCGTTGGTGAAAGTGACGCCCATCTTCGCGAGGCGGTCGAGATTCGGCGTCTTTGTCTGCTTGTTGCGGCCAAAGTGACCGACCCAATGGTTCAAGTCGTCGATCGGGATGAACAGCACATTCATCTTGGACGCCTCGTCGGCATTTGATGACAGGCAGCCGAGCGCAAGCAGGGTGGGAAGGAGCAGACGAAAGTTCATGGTTGGATTGGGTTGGCGTGAGAACGTGGGCCAGTCGCCTGGCTTGCTACTCGTTCTTCTTTTTGGCTTTGCCTTTCTTCTTCGCGCCTTTGCGCGGCTGCTCGTCGCTCTTGCCCTGGCGGGTGTGCGCGAGGTTTTCGGTTCCCATGCCTTTGTCTCCCTGCTGGGCGACCCACGCGTCGAGTTCCTTTTGCAGTCGTGCTTTGATCTCTGCGAATGACGGATCCTCGGCGAGGTTTTTCATCTCCAGCGGATCGCTCTCCAGATCGTAGAGCTCCGCACCGGGGCGTTTGAACAGCCACTTCACACGATCGGCGAGCTTGTAGTCGCTCTCGGCATCCGCCTGCCAGGACTCGATGGGCTGGCCTTTGTGAATGCCGCCGATGGTGTAGGTGTTCTCGGGTGCGAGGTTGCGCACGAGTTTGTAGCGCGGGTCACGCACCATGCGCATCGGGTAGGCTTCGAGTGCGCCGTTGGTGCCGAGCGTCGTGTGCTGCGCGAAAACATAATCGCGGAAGGTGTCGGCCTCGCCACGCAGCACGGGCAGGAAGCTGCGCCCGTCGAATCCGGTCGCACCATTCGCATCGGGACACCCGACATCGATCTTCGTCGGATCAATGCCCGCAGCTTCCAGGAAGGTGGGCGGCACATCGACATACTGAATCAAGGCCTCGCTGGCACTGCCGGGTTTCACCTTGCCCGGCCAGCGCAGGATCGCCGAGGCGTGGATGCCGTTGTCATAGACGCTCCATTTGCCGCCGAAAGGAAAGCTGCTGCCCTGCTCGCTGACGAACAGCACGAGCGTGTTCTCCGCCTGCTTCGTGTCATCGAGCAGTTTCAACAGCGCGCCGACCTGCTCGTCGAGCTTGCTGATTTCACCGTAGTAGGCGGCGAGGAGTTCGCGCGTGATCTTGTTGTCGTGAAGATAAGCCGGCACGGCGATCGCGGCCGGATCATACTTCGGGCCGCGTGTCCACGGGCTGTGCGGATCATTCGACGCATAGACCATGAACCACGGCTGCGCGGCATCGCGTGTCAGGAATGACTTCGTGACGGTCAGATCGTCTGCGCCGTCGATGTGCTCATACGGGAAGGACGGCTTCGGCCCCACGTGCTCCTTGTTTTGCAGCGCCACGCGGTAGCCCGCGCTCTTCAAATGCGTGAACAGGCTCTTCGTGCCGTCATACACGCGCGTGTGATTCGGAAACGCGCCGCTGCGGATCGGATACAGCCCGGTGTAAAGCGCATGCCGCGTGGGCGAGCAGGTCGTCGCCGGATTGAACATGCCGCGCAGGTGCATCGACTCGGTGCGCAGCTTGTCGAGGTTCGGCGTCTTGATGTCCTTGTTGCCTTCGTAGCCCAGATCACGCCAGCAGAGATCATCGGCGATGATGATGAGAAAGTTGGGCCGTTCGGCGAAGGCGAATGATGCCGACAGGCAGAACAGGGTGAGGAGAAGTGCGCGCATGGTCGTGGTTGGGTTCAGTCTTTGGGGAAATAGAGATGCCCGCCCTTCTTGGCGGCTTGATGCGCGTCGTGCGTATCCTGGGGAATGCCTGGATCGCCCTGCTCAGCCATCCAGCGGTCGAGCTCGGCGGACAGTTTGGCTTTCATCTCCGAGTGCTTCGGATCGGCAGCCAGATTCGTCATTTCGCCGGGATCGTAGGCGGTGTGATAAAGCTCCTCGGCGGGCCGGTGCGTGTAGCGCTTCACCAAGTTGTAGGTCGCCGGATTCTGCCAGGCCTCGGCGACCCATGTTGCCCAGTAGGCATTGGTCAGCGGCTTCGTGCCGTCGTAGCCCATGAGGTGTTTTTCGATGTAGATCTCATCCGGCAGAAAATTGCGGATGTAGCGGTACTCGCCGTTCGTCACCGTACGCACAGGGTAGGCCGGCCCCTCGGGAATGTTGTTGTGCGCGCCGAAGGCGAACTCGCGGTGCGTTGTCGCCTTCCCGCTCAGAACGGCGGCAAAGCTGCGTCCGTCCAGTTTCACAGGCGACTTCGCGGGGTCGCCACCCGCCAGCTCGATGCAGGTCGGCACCACGTCACAGTATTGGATGATTGCGTCCGTCCGCTCTCCCGCCGCGACTCTTCCCGGCCAGCGGGCGATCATTGCGGTGTGCACGCCCACATCCCACTGCGTCCACTTGCATCCGGGGAACTGCGACCCCTGCTCGGAAGTAAACAGCACCAGCGTGTCCCGCGCCTTTCCGGTCGCTTCCAGCGTCGCCAGGATCTCGCCTACTTGACCGTCCATGTAGGTGATCTCGGCGAGGTAACGGGAGTAGTCCACCCGCGTCATCGCGGTATCGGCGATGTGCGGCGGCAGCTTGAGCTTCTTCGGTTTGTACTGCGAGGCATCGCCCATCACCCACGGCACATGCGGATCGACGAGCGCGATCGTCAGACAGAAAGGCTGATCATCGCTGCGTGAAATGAATTCCTTCACCGCCGAGATGTCGTGCGCCTGCGTCGGCGCCCTCACACAATTCCCGTCGAAACCATCCACTTTTTCGAAGGGAAAAACGGCTTCCGGCAGCACATGCACCTTCCCTGCGATCCCAACTCGATACCCGAGCGGCTTGAGATGATGCGGCAGGCTTTTTGTCTCCGCCCGGCTCGCCGAGTGATTCCACGCGCAGCCGTTCCGCATCGGGTACTGTCCCGTGTAAAGTTCCGCGCGGCACGGCTGGCACATCGCCGAGGTCAGATAGGCCTTGTTAAAGACCAGCCCTTCGCCTGCCAGCTCGTCAATGTTCGGCGTGATCGCGTTCTGCCCACCATAAACGGCCAGATCACTGAACGTGCAGTCGTCCGCCATGATGATGAGCACGTTCGGCTGTGCCGAAGCGACGAGCAGCGGACAAAGCGTGGCGAGGAGGAAGAAAAACGAGCGCATGATCCTCGAAACGAGCGTCATTCGTCGGCTTATCGCTCGAAAACCGCGTGCATCTATCGAATGCACACATCGAAGATTTGAAATCCGGGCGGTGATGGCAGATGAGGAATGAATGACAAGGGAGACGCCGACACTCAACGCCGCTTTTCCAGCCACGCGTTGGAGCGTGGTTCTTTCGGCGTCGGCTGGCAATGCCGAGGAGAAACGTGAAGCCCTTGCGGTGCTTTGCCAGTGCTACTGGTATCCTCTTTACGCTTTTGCGAGGCGGAGGGGACTACCGGCGACGGATGCGCAGGATGTGACGCAGACGTTTTTCAGCCACATGCTGGAGGCGCGTGTTCTGGAGCGTTTGGAGGGACCGGAGCGCGGCCGCCTGCGCTCGTATCTGCTGGCGGGGATGCAAAACTGGATCGCCCGGCAGCACCGGGACCGCAATGTGGCGAAGCGCGGCGGCGGGCGTGTGGTTTCCTTTGATGCATTGGATGCGGAGGAGCGCTACCGAATGGAACCCGCGGACAATGATACGCCGGAGAGCCTCTATGAAAAGCACTGGGCTCTGAGCGTGTTGGAGCAGGCCTTCGTGCGGTTACGGGAGGATTACGCGAGCGCGGGGAAGGGCGGTCTGACCGACGTGCTGATTCCACAGTTGGGCCGTGGAGAGAAACTGCCCATGGCTGACATCGCACGTCGGTTGGATGTGGGAGAGGGACATGCGCGGGTTCTGCTGCACCGGATGCGCAAACACCTGCGGAATGCGGTCGTGGAAATCATCCGCGAGGCCACTGACGGCAGCGCCGACGTGGTGGACGACGAGTTGGCTCACTTCCGTGAGATTTTAACCCGTTAAGTGTAACAGGCTGGAACATTAGGGATGATGGTGAGCACGATGAATTGCCCTGAATGCCTGACGCCGCTACCTGCCGCCGCCCCGGAGGGGCTGTGTCCGAGGTGTCGGGCCGAGGATCTCTTCGGTGATGTCGAAGAGAAACTCCCTGGTGTGGGAGAACGTAGCGCGCAAGACGGGCGAGATGATCGGGCGCTACCGGCTGCTGGAGCCGTTGGGCGAGGGAGGATTCGGCATTGTGTACCGGGCGGAGCAGGAGGAGCCGTTGCGGCGGCAGGTGGCGTTGAAAGTCCTGAAACCCGGCATGGACAGCCGCACGGTGATGGCGCGTTTCGAGGCGGAAAGGCAGGCGCTTTCCATGCTGGAGCACCCGAACATCGCCCGGGTACTGGACGCGGGGACCACAGAGGACGGGCGTCCGTATTTTGCGATGACGCTGGTGGAGGGGCTGCCGATCACGGAGCACTGCGAGCGGCTGGCGTTGAGCCTTGAGGAGAGGCTGCGCCTGTTTTTGCAGGTGTGCGCAGGGGTGGAGCACGCGCATGCGAAGGGAATGATCCACCGTGATCTGAAACCGAACAACGTGCTGGTGGATCCAGGATCCGGACGAGAGGAGGTGCGCGTGGTGGTGATCGACTTCGGCATCGCCAAGGCGCTGTGGGAGGAGCTGACGCCGCTCACGCTTTACACGAGTCCGCGCCAGTTGCTGGGCACGCCGGACTACATGAGTCCGGAGCAGGCACGAGGCGGCGGGCTGGACGTCGACACACGAGCGGATGTGTACTCGCTGGGCGCGTTGCTTTATGAGATGATCACAGGGCGGTTGCCGCTGGAGAGGAAGAATCTGGCTGCAGCCGGCTTGGAAGAGTGCCTGAGGGCAATCCGGGAGACGCTGCCGCGACGCCCCTCGCGTCACCTTGTCGCCACGCGACGGAGCGGACGCGAGCGGCGCATGGAGCAGCAGCGCGTGGAAGCGGAGCTAGATTGGATCGTGCTCAAGGCGTTGGCAAAGGAGCGCGACCGCCGATACCAGACGGTTCGCGAGCTGTCGGAAGATGTGCGCTGTTTTCTGGACAATGAACCGGTGCATGCGCGTCCGCCGACGGTGGCTTACCTGGTGGGAAAATATGTCCGCCGCCATCGCGTGGCGGCCGTGGCGGTGCTGATCTCTCTGTCGGCCCTGCTGGCCGCTGCGTTTGTGACGTGGCGCTCGGGGGAGCGGGCGCGGCGGGCGGAGCTGGGCACGCGGCATAGCTTCAGCCAGGCGGATGCGGCGAGTGCGCATGTGCTGGCAGAGGCCCAGCATGTGGGGCATGCCGTGGCGCTGCTATGCCGGGCGCTGCGGGTGGACCCGGAGAATCAGGAGGCACGTTTTCGCCTGCTGACTCTGCTTTCCCAGGGCACTTCTGGAATCTTGGATGCGCCTGCGTTGCAATTGCCTGACCCACCCAAGGACTGTCGTTTCCTGCGCTCCGGGAATGTGATCATGGCGGTGATAGAGGGGAGGGCTGCCGTGGGCTTCTGGCAGCTTGAGCCGGTGGCGGTCCGAGGGCTGCGCTCGCTGACCATGGGGGAGCGGCTACATTGCCACGCGCTGTCAGCGGATGAAAGCCGACTGGCGCTGGTGGCGAGTGTGCCGGACGAGTCAGGCGCTCGGGTCGCCGTGTGGTCGGTGCCGGAGGGCAGGCGGCAGACGCCACTCTGGGCGCTGACAACGGGTGAGGAGGAAGTTCGCGAGCTTGTTTTCTCTCCCGACGGCGCCCGTCTGCATGTCGTGACGGAGTCCGGAATGGTGAGTTCATGGGAGGTGGAGATGCAAAGGAAGCTCTGGGAGGTCAAACTGCCCGCTAAAGAGCTTTGCATCGCCGTTTCCCCGGATGGCAGCCTGCTGGCAGTAGGCCGGGATGACCGGCAAATGACGTTGCTTGAGTCTGCGAACGGTCGCGAGATCTGGAGCGCGGAGGTATCCCGCAGACCGGTGAAGCAGGTGGCTTTCACGCTGGATGGCCGATACGCGATGAGTGTCCGCGGCGACAGCTACATCACTTGCATCGAGGTGGCGGAGCGTACGTTTGAAAAACACTACCTGGAACATCATTTCAGCATTGATGCCTGGGCGCAGACACCGGACTCAGCCCGTGTTTTGACCGGCGGGCCGGATGGTTATGTGCGTGTGCGCCCTGCCGGTGGAGGGTTCATCAGTGCGGTGCGGATGATGAACAACGTCACCTCCCTGGCGGTGGCGGGCTCCGGGCCGCTGGCGGCGGCGGGCACACGGGAGCCTGCGGCTGGATTTGAACTGATCAGTCATCGTAATGGCACGCCTTTGCGGGCACCGGTTTCGATGGACCGTGCGGTGACGGGCCTGTCTTTCAGCCCTGATGCCGCGCGGCTGCTGGTATCCACCCTTTCAGACACGGTGCATGTGTTTGACGTGCGCAACCGCAGCCTGCGCGATCGGAAGATCCAGGCTCCCGGAGCGATCCGCCACGCGGGTTTCCTATCGGGAGAGGCAGGAATCTGGGCGCTTGAGGATGGAGGAATGCTGCGCCGCTGGCGGTTGCCGGATGGTGCAGTACTGGGGGGAGAGCTGGAACTCCCCGACACGGAGGGCTGCGCTTGCGAAGTGAACGAAGACCGCCGGTTGGCTTTCTTCGCCACGCGCACGGGTTTCGTGAGACGGGTGGACCTAGCACAGTGGCGTGAGTTGGAACCGCTGGCCTTTCCGACGGGCGAGCTACTGTTGGCGCTGAGTCCGGCGGGGAACCGGCTGGCCGTGGCGGCGGCGGATGGGACGCTGCTGCGGGTATTTGATGCTACATCGGGCAGGCTTCTGCGGGAGATTCATCCTGGAGGCGTCGTTACCGCCGTGGCCGTTACCTCGCATGGGGATCGGGTGATCACCGGTCATGATGGCGGAAGGATCGTGTTTCACTCGTTGAAGGCAGAGGCGTGCGAGGAAAAGCTGATCCGGCGTGAAACAGATGCCGTGGTGGAACTCCGCGTGAGTCCTGATGACACACGTGTAGTTTCCGCCTCGGCTTCACCGCTGCTACACGTTTGGGACGCAACCAGCGGTGAAGAACTGGAAATTTCCCGCACCCGCACGCCACGCCACTCGGACAAGGCGCTGGCAGCCGGACATCAGATCCGTTTTTCACGCAGCGGGAACGAGTTTTTAAGCTTCGGCTCGAAGGATCTTCGAGTGCGCACGTTCGACAGCGGCAACGCCCTGGCCAGCGGCCCCTATTTACAACACCTCAACCCCGTCACGCTAGTAGCGCACTCTACAGGTGGGGAGCTGCTCATGACGGCGGATACGCGGCAGCAAGTGCACCTCTGGCACATGGGCCGTCGCCAAATGGCAGCCGCCCCTTATCTGCTCACTGACACGATCGTGTCCCTGGCCTTTTCACCCGATGCTCGCTACTCGCTGGTGGCGAAAAGAAACGGCGAGATTCGCATCTGGCCGGTGCCGCCGCTGAAGGGGACTCCATTGCCGGAGTGTTTCCTGCGCTTCGCTGAGGGCTTCGGCCTTCTGCGGCTGACCTCGGAGAACATTCTTCAACATGTGTCCTGGCAGGCTTTCGACGCCGCTAGACGGGAGGTGCTGGCGCTGCCGGACGACCCCGAAGACCCGCAGATCGCATGGTTGAAATGGCTGGCCGCAGACCCCGACAAGCGTCCTGACTGGCCGGAGTGAATTTTTTCGCGGGGGCTGTAACGAAACCGGCGGATTCGGATGAACCGGGGTGCGCCCCTTCATGAAAACTCCGCTTCTCTGCTTTTCCCTGTTTGCCTCGTGTTCCGCTGTGCTCGCCGTTGATCAATACTGGGGGACTGGGAACGGCAATTTCGGGGATGTGGCAAACTGGTTCAACGGCCCCAACGGGACGTTGGGAAGTGGTGCAGGGCAGGTGCCGAACAGCTCGGACAGGGCGATCTTTGATTTCAATTTCGCGGTCAATCCCTACACCGTGATTTTGAGCCAGGACCGGTTCGTGAGCCAACTCATCGTAGGTGGCAATGACGTGAGCCTGACGATGAACAACCATTTGCTCACGCTGACGGCACTGAGCGGAGCATCGTCGACAAGCGGCGCGCTGGTGCTGGGGCGGCAGGCGAATGAGACAGGAAGCCTTTCGCTTTTCAATGGAGTGATCGAGAGCAGCGGCGCAGTCGTGGTGGGGGCGACAACGGGCGGCAATCAGACGCTGTTCGTGGACACGGGTAGCGAGTTGACGACGGACTTTGGCGGAGGTGCCATTGTCAGCGACATCCGCGTTGGTGTGGAGGGAATCGGGGCGATGACGATCCGCAACGGCGGTCGGGCGACGAGCGGCGCAGATTTGCGCGTTGGTGTGAACGCGGGCAGCGTGGGCACTCTGAGCATCGACGGCACGGCGGGCAACGGCAGCCGCATGGACGTTCTCGGAGACGCGGTGTTTGGCGAACTGGGCACGGGTTACGGCGTCTTGTCCAACGGCGCCATCCTGACGACATCTGGCCGCAGCTCCATCGGTGCGGATTTTGCCAGCGGGACGCTGAGCCTGGTGACGCTGCAGACGGGCTCGCTCTGGGCGGGCAATGACTTCGAGGTGGGCGGGCTGAGCAGTGGTCAACTGAGCCTCTCCGGAGGCAGCGTGGTGAGCGGGCGGGATTTCATCATCGCAGGCGGGCAGCAAAGCGGGGTGACGGGAAAGATCGAGCTGCTCGGAAACTCGCTGCTGACGGCGAGCCGGGATGTGAGCGTGGGGCAAGAGGGCGGCACAGGCACTTTCGACATCAAGACGGGTTCGGATGCGGACATCGGAGGTGATCTGCGGATCGGTGACACCAAGGTGGGCAACGGCGCGGTGCTGGTGAACGGCGCGGGATCGACCCTGGACGTGACGGATGAAATCTACGTGGGCTTACAGGGCACCGGACAGATGACAGTGAGCGCTGGCGGTGTGGTGACGAGTGCCAACGGCACCATCGGGTCCGCATTCAATACGGACACCGGGCTGCCCTCGAACGGAACAGCAACGGTCACCGGGGCGGGCTCGATTTGGAACAACACGAGCAGGCTCTATGTCGGCGATGAGGGGGGCGGCATCTTGAACATCACAGGCGGTGGCGCGGTGAACAACACGGCGGGTCCGGTGATCATCGGCCGCACGGCGGGCAGCGAGGGCACGGTGAACCTCTCCGGCAGCGGTACGAACCAATCGGGGGCCTCCCTGAATGCGGCTGGCCAGACGGTGACGGTTGGACGTGGCGGCACGGGCACTCTGAACATCAGCGGCACAGGGCTGAACGACGCCTTCAATCCGAATCCGGTGCGGGTGATCGCGCAGGATGTGGTGGTGGGAGATCTTTTCCTCAGCCAGGGGACGGTAAACATGACCAACGGTCAGGGGGGAGCGCAGAATGTGGGGCAGAATCTCCAAATCTCCAACCGGCTGACCATCGGCAAAAGCGGCACCGGCGTGTTGAACTTCGATGGAGACGCGGGAAACGGACACTATGTGACTCCGGCAGAAGTAATCGTGGGGCAAAATGCCACGGGCAATGGTACGCTGAACATGGATGGTGCCCTGCTCGAGGTGGACGGCGCGTTCGTGATCGGTGATGCGGGAACGGGCCTGGTGAATCTGGGCACCGGCGTCAATGGCAGCGGCACTCTTTATCTGACGAATCTCAGCCAGTTCGTCATAGGCAAGCAAGCGGGTTCGGAGGGAACCCTTAACATCGGCAGCGGCTATGTGGGCACTTGGAACGGCACGGCGTTCGGGACTCCGACGTCAACACCCATCTTTGGCGATGCGGGAACGGCAATCGTGAACCTGACGGGCTCGGGTGCCTACCAAGACTTCGAATCGCTGTTGCGCACGGACGGAGCGATTCTGGCCAATCAGGCGGGCAGTGTGGCGACTGTCACTGTCATGGGAAGCGCGGTGCGGCAAAACTACGTCAATTGGTACATCAACGCTGATTTCGATGATGATTACTCTGAGACGATCATCGGCAAGGCCGGCAGCGCCACACTCAACATTGGCGAATACGGCATCGTGCAGGCCAACGAAGTGCCGAATCATCCGAGCGGAGACTTCCGTTATAACCGCAGCTATGTGCTCGGAGACGAAGCGGGTGGTTCCGGTGTCGTCAATGTCAGTGCGGGAGGGTCATGGTCGGGAATCGGCACGGTTTATGTCGGTGATGGTGGTTTCGGCCAGGCCAACTTTACCGACGCAGGCATGGGGAACTTCGGGGGCATGATCGTTGGCAACGGCTCGCGGGGTGAGGTGAATGTGAGCCGGATGAGCGGCAGTGATCCTTACCAGGTGAACGCCTATTTCCTGCTGGAGGTGGGGGTGGGAACGGGAGGTGATGGTGAGATCCTTCTGGAGAATGGGGGTGGGCTGACCTCGGGTGAAATCATTCTTGGAAAAGCGGGAGGCCAGGCGTTGGTGACCGTTACGGGGCCAAACAGCCAGTTGTGGGGGGAGATTCACACCACGGCGAATCCAGGGGCACCTTATTATCCCGGTGACGTGATCGTCGGAGAGTCCGGCACCGCCGCTTTGGTCGTGGAAGATGGCGGGCGAGCGCTCGTCGAAGGGGACTTCACACTGGGCCGCTACGCGGTGGGGCAGAATGGTGCCACCGTGCGTGGATCGGGCACGGCCTTCATCGGTCCCGACGGCACACTGAATGTGGATGGCGTGACAACGGTCGGTGGCGGTGGCACGGGAGGTTTGACGATCCAAGGCGCGGCGACTCTGGGCGCGGTGGATGTGGCGCTGAACAGCTCGGCGCTGGGCAATCTGGTGGTGAACAGCGGCACTGGCATCACCAGCACGGCGGTGCGTGTGGGAGTGGGTGGCAATGGCACGGCGCTGCTGGATCAGGCATCCACCTGGGATGCCACCAGCGTCAGCGTGGGGGTGACCGGCACCGGCCTGCTGCAAGTGGGCGGCGGCAGTGATTTCAATGCGGCCAACTCGGTGGCGCTGGCTTCCGCTGCGGGTTCGAGCGGCACGCTGCGTGTAACCGGAGCGGCCAGCCGCGCGGATGTGACCGGAGATGTGGCCGTGGGCGAAGGAGGGGCGGGAACGCTGGAGATCGTATCTGAAGGCTTGCTGACAGGGACGAACTTGACAGCCGCCGAGGACGCGGGATCGACAGGATCGATCTCCATCTCAGGAACCAACAGCCGGGCCACGCTGAGTGGCAGCGGCGTAATTGGTGGAGCGGGCAGCGCGACAGCAGTGGTGGAAGACGGAGGCCTGCTGAGCTTGCACGGATTGACGCTGGGTACGGTATCGGGCGGGTCGGGCGCGCTGACCGTGCGGGATGCGGGGACGACTTTCTCAATGACGGGTGCGCTGGTGGTGGGCGATCAGGGAACGGGCAGTCTGAATCTGCTGGACGGACAAAACATCACGCCCACCTCCCTCACGTTGGCACAGGGCGCGGGGTCAACAGGTACCGTGCTGCTGCAAAATGCTTCGTCCATTGTCACGGCGGGAAATGCCTTTGTCGGCAGCAGCGGCGCAGGCAGCTTGACGCTGGAGTCAGGATCGCAATTGGAGGCGAACTTTTTCATCCTCGGCACCAATGGAACGGGTAATGGCACGGCGACGCTGTCCGGCGTCGGCACGCGGGCGGATGTGGATTCCGTTCTCGTCGTCGGATCGCTGGGCGAAGGTACGCTGAACGTCGGCACCGGGGCGCAGGTGGACACCGTCGGCTTTGTCCTCGGATCGGGTTCCGGCAGTTTCGGACAGGCCATGGTGGGAATCGGCAGCCTGGTCACGGCGCAGGCTACGACTGTGGGCAGCAACGGTGAGGGTGAACTGACGCTGAGTCTGGGAGATGTGACCACTGGCACGTTGACAGTGGGCCAGTTCGCCACCGGTCAAGGCACACTGACCCTGGGCAGCGGCGCTGACCTGATCGTGAACGCGGGACTGACCTCCATCGGGAAAAGCGGGCAGGCGGTGCTTTCCCAGACTGCGGGCGCACAGTTCCTCGCGGGCGATCTGATCTTCGGCGAAAACGCTGGAAGCTCGGCCTACGCCACGGTGGCAGACAGCGGCACCTTCCTGCGCGCGAACGGTGATTTTTATGTCGGCAAAGGCGGCGACGCAGATCTGTCGATTCTGGGTGGCGCGCACTTGGAAACTGGAACGCCCACCCTGGACTTCACTCCGCCCACCACGGTGGCGGTGATCGGTGAGGGCGCGGGCAGCGCAGGGTCGCGCGCGACGGTGCAGGGGATCGGATCACAATGGCTGCATCACGGTGACTTGAGCCTGGGGCCGAACAGCGCGGCAGGCGCGGAATTGCGGGTCTTCAGCAAGGGGCTGCTTGATGTGGAAGGCCTGCTCGACATCGGCAGCAGCGGTCTGCTCACCATCAATGACGGGCGCGTGGAGGTGCAGGACTTCACCGTCAGTGCGAACTCTCTCGAAGGCGTGGACTGGGTGAAGGGCGAATTCTTCTTCAAGAACGACAAGACCCTCGACGATGACATTGACCTCTACCTTCTCCAAGGTGACGGCATTCGCAGCGGGCGCACGCTCGGTGCGGGTGGAAACTTCCACTTCGGAACCGGCATCACGCTCAATGGAGGCGTGATGGACGCCTACTCGCTGACCAACGCGGCGCTGCTCGACTTTCAAAGCGGCACCCTGCGGCTGGATTACGCGCAGATCGGTCTGGGCGAGTTGTTTGATGGACTGCTGGTTTATGACACGGCCTTCGCCGCGACGCACAAGCTCGAGTTCGACAACACCACGATCAATAACAACGCGCTGGTGCAGGTGGGCAACGGTGCCACCTTCCGTCCGGGCATTTTGACCAACCGGGGAGAGCTGAATCTCGCTGGCAGCACTGCCCGTGTGATCACCAACATCGTCACCAACGAGGGGCTCATCACCGGCACCGGACGTATCCTTTCCGACGTGTTTAATCAAAGCGGCGGCGAAGTGCGTGCGGACGTGGGAGAGCGTCTCGTTCTTCAAGGCAACTACCACAACAACCAGGGAGCGATGGTCGTCGAGCAGGGGCGCATGGACGTGAGTGGCACCCTCTTCAACACCGGCTCAGTCAATGTCGTGGACGGCAGCCTCACCACCGACGGCTATGTTTACAACCAAGGCAGCGTGAGCGTCACGAATGGAACCGCCCGCTTCGACGGCGCTCTCGAGAACAGCGGCGTGATGCAGATCGCAGGCAGCCAGTCCGACATCTTCGGCACCGTGAACAATCAGTCAGGTGGTGAGATCCGCGTTGGCTCCGGAGCGCAGGCGGTGTTTTATGACGATGTGGTGAACAATGGCGATGTGAACATCGGCTCCGGTTCCACCTTCACCTCGCTCGGTTATCTGGCCGGCAGCGGCCGCTTCCTCGGCAGCGGTGATGTCGAAATCCTCGGTGAGTTCGCGCCTGGTAACAGTCCCGGCTATGTGGAGTTCCAAACCGATGTCCAGCTCGCGCCGACCTCCACCCTGCTCATCGAACTGGGTGGCCTGACTCCAACCATCGAACATGATTTCCTCTATTCGCTCGGCAATGTGGGGCTGGCTGGCCTTCTGGACGTCACTTTGTATGGCGGCTACCTGCTCAACCCGGGCGACGAATTCCTCTTCTGGGAGATCGATGGCACACGCACGGGCCTCTTCGACGGCTTGGATGAAGGCGACCTCGTCGGTGTCTACAATGACGTCTCACTCTATCTCAGCTACTCGGGCGGGGACGGTAACGACCTGCGCCTCTACTCGCTGCCGATTCCCGAGCCTTCCCGCGCCATGCTGCTGGGCTGCGCATTGGTCGCGCTCATCGTCCGCCGTCGTCGTTCGCATGTCCTTTGAAGCGTCGAAGCTCGCTTACTTCACTGCCTCGGGGTGCTTCGCCAGGATGGAACGAAGTCGTTGAACCACTTTGGGTTGGTCAGCGGCGAGGTTTTTCGTTTCGAGCGGATCGGATTCGTAGTCGTAGAGTTCGAGTTCGGCGGTGTTAGCTGGGGCACCGGGCTTTTTCCATTCGACGAGGCGATAGCGTTCGGTGCGGATGGCGCGGCCCATCTTTGCCTTCGGGTAGGCGTGGTATGCGTGATCGCGCACACGGGCGGACGGATCTTTGAGCACGGGAACGAGGCTGATGCCGTCGATGGATTGCGGTCCTGCGGGCGCGGGAAGTCCGGCGAGTTCGGCGAGCGTGGGAAACACATCCACGCTCTCGGCAAGCTGGCGCGTGCTGCTG
Source organism: Prosthecobacter sp. (assembly GCA_041395065.1). Taxonomy (GTDB): domain Bacteria; phylum Verrucomicrobiota; class Verrucomicrobiia; order Verrucomicrobiales; family Verrucomicrobiaceae; genus Prosthecobacter. Next base: position 60,131 of record JAWLBG010000031.1, read on the forward strand.
CCGGGCTTCGTCACACCGGGTGCGATGATGAGCAGCGGGATGCGATTCGCCTGTTCGTAGTTGGTGTGCTTCGTCCAGATGCCAAGATCGCCGAGATGGAAGCCGTGATCGCCCCACAGCACCACGAGCGTGTTGTCCGCAAGTTCGAGCCGGTCGAGTTCGTCGATCACCTTGCCGATCTGCGCATCGACGTAGCTCGCGCTGGCATAGTAGCCGTGAATGAGCTGGCGCTTCAGTTCCGGTGAAAACTTCGCGTCGGGATTCTCCGGCACGGGTTTGTAGGCGGCGATTTCGCCTCCGCGTTTTTGCGCGACCTTGGGCGATCCGGCCGGCAGATCTTCAAACGCCGGCATCGGCAACGTCGCCGGATCGTAGAGATCCCAGTACTTCTTCGGTGCGCAAAAGGGCATGTGCGGCCGCACGAATCCTGCGGCGATGAAAAACGGCTGCCCCGTCCGTGCCTTGGCGGCTTGGAGGCGTTTCATTGTCTCTGCCGCGATGCGACCGTCCGCGTAGTCGTCGTCCTTCGCCACGGGCGATTCAAACGCCGCACCACGCGGCAGCGACTTGATCTGGCCAAGTTTCTGATTCGTGAACAGCGCCTCCTCACGTGTGAGCTTGCCGCCGTCCGTGCTCGCCGGATCGAGGTATTCGATCACCTTGTCCTTCAGGTGCGGCACGCTGAACGACGCCGGATCGCCTTCGTTGCCATGACCGATGTGGAAGACCTTGCCGAGCGACTCCGTGCGCCAGCCATGTTTGGCGAAATGCTGCGGCATCGTCACCGCATCCGGCACGATCTCGCGCAGGTGACTTCCCAAACCGTACAAGCCCGTCGAAGTCGAATGCGATCCAAGCATCAGCGTGAATCGCGACGGCGCACACACCGCCTGATTGCAATACGCGAGATCAAATCGCATCCCACGTGCGGCGAGACGATCGATGTTCGGCGTCTTTGCCGTCGCATCGCCATAACAGCCGAGCGCGGGTTTCAAATCATCGACGAGGATGAGCAGCACGTTCGGCGGCGCTGATAGCGCCGCCCCAGCGGCCCAGAGCCACAAGGGAAGAAGAAAACGGATCATGTTCCCCATGGGAACGTGGCCAAGGCGAGAGGCTTTCCGCTGCAAATCCGCAGCCGCCTATCCGATCAGCACATCCGATCGAGGTCCATGAGGTATAATGGCGCTCATTGCTCCTTCTTCCGAATCTTTGGTGATGTCGAAGCGCCGACTTCCTTGCGCCAGGCATTCAGCTTGGCGAGCAGTCGGTCACGGTCTTCTGGACGGGATTCAGCAAGGTTGTTCGATTCGCCCGGGTCGTCCGCGAGATCGTAGAGTTCGATCTTCTTCTCCGTCGGAAAATCGAGAAGCTTCAGATCACCAACACGGATGGCAGAAGAAAACCAGTCGGCCGTGCTGCTGGGCCGTGGGGCGGGATTGTGCCAGTAAAAGGTGTCACGTTGAGGCGAGGCGCCACCCTGCAGCAGGGTGGCGAGGCTCAGGCCGTCCGTGCCGGCGAGTTGCGGGCGTTCGATGCCCGCCATGTCAGTCAGCGTGGGCATGAGATCGAGCGTGCTCACCGGCGTGGCGATCTCGGTGCCGGGTTTCACGGTTCCCGGCCAGCGGATCATGAACGGAATACGCAAACCACCCTCATACAGGTGGCCTTTGCCCGCGCGAAGCGGACGGTTCGAGGTCGCGACTTCGCGTTTTCCACCGCGTGCGCTGAGTCCGCCGTGATCGCTGGCCAGCACGATGATGGTGTTGTCTTCAAGGCCCAGCTTTTTGAGCTGGTTCAACAAACGTCCCACGCCATGATCCACGCTCTCGATCATCGCCGCGTAGGTCGCGTTGTTTTGCACGAGGAGGTTTTCGCCTGCGCTCTCCTTTTCCCATTCGACGGCGGGTTTCGGCATCGTGGCGAGCTTTTCCTCGTAGCGCTTCGCGAGGTGCTTCTTGCCCTCGATGGGCGTGTGCACGGCGTAGTGCGCGAGCACGGCGAAGAAAGGTTTTTCCTTGTTCGCTTCGATAAACTTCATCGTCTCCTCGGTGAGACGATCGGTGAGGTATTCGTCCTGAGGCGCGTCATCGAGACCCACGATATCATCCTTCTCATCACCGCCGCCTCCACCTTTTTTCCGAGGCGTGTTGTAGGGTGCGAAATGCGATTTCGTCGCGCCCGCTGCTCCGGCGGCCACGATGGTGTCAAAACCGACCTTGTCGGGATTGGACTCGCCTTCACCGAGATGCCACTTGCCACAGTAAGACGTGCTGTAGCCCGCCGCTTTGAACGCCTGCCCGAGGGTGGCATCACGATCCGGTTCCACATGCGGGCTGTCGCGTTCGCCTTGCACGCGCGCCGGATGCTTGCCGGTGAGAATGCCGAAGCGCGAAGGTACGCAGCGCGGATACGCCACATAAGCCTGCGTGAACTTCGCCCCACTGGCCGCGAGCCGGTCCATGTTCGGTGTTTCATAAAGCGCGGAGCCGTAGCAGCTCAAATCACGCGAGCCAAAGTCATCGACGAGGATGAAAAGGACGTTGGGCTTTTCCGCGGCAGGCAGAGCCGACGTCAAGGCAGCAGTGAAAAGACCGAAAAGGAATGTTTTCATAAAATGCATGCGAGCACCTTAGCAGGAGCGTAGGCGACGCCAATCAGTGCTTTGATTGACTCTGCCGTAGTCGCCTTCAGTTACCGTGACCGTGACATTATATAAAATGCGCCCGCCAACAGCCGTCAGTATTCCACTGATTTGTCGAGCATGAGCTGTTTCATGGCCTCACCGGGCTTCAGCTTGAACTGAAACTGGCGTGTCTTGCCTGTCTTTTCGCCATCGTAATAGAGCGGGAAGCGACGAATGAAGGTGCTTTCGACGAACTGATACTCATCGTAGCCGGCGTAGCCATTGAGAAGCTTCCGATCATCGGTGACATCGCGGAAGTTCACCTGGCTCATCGACTTTTTAGCATTGGTGGAGAACACGTAGGCCGCGCCGCGTTCCTGCGGTCCCTCCTGCGTGATGACGGCAATCTCCGGCGAGTCATCGCCATCGATGTCGTCGCACACGACATTCACCACAAAGCCTTGGATGGTCTGGGTCACAGGGTCGTTGGAGATCGCGAGGCCCGCGGGAGTGAGCGTGAAGCTGTTGCCTGACTCCTTGGCCGGGGAGGTCACTTTGAAGCGCATATTCCGGTAGCTCACCTCTTGAGAAAAACGTGCGTCATCACCGGTGGGTGCGGTAGGCACAGGTGCTGCTGCCGTCTTGTCTGGCGGCGTTGCGGTGATTTTGAAGACGATGTCATAGTTGGCCGTTTCGCCCCGGCGGGCGGCCGCCCGCACTAGAAAGACGGACACGCTGTGATCGCCCGTCTTGTAAAGCTGGCCCACATACTCGTGTCCGCCGACGGCGGACACGAACAAGGCCTCGTCTCCCGGGCCGCGACCGGGGATGTAGATGTTGTAATTGGCCGAAGCGTTGTCCGGACGCAGGCTGACCGAGAGGAACTGGCCGTCGCGGGCATTCAACTTGTAGATGACGGATTCCTCACCGGTGATCCGTCCTTTGACCTCGGCGCTGCTGGCGCCCGGCTTGAATTCGACTCGCACGACCTTCGACTCTTTGGCGAGGGCGCTGGACAAGGCCACCAATGCGATGGCGGTGGTGATGATCCGGGAATGCATGATGGCAGGAGGTTGAAGGATGGAATCGAGGACGGATGTCCCGACGGGCATCACCCGTCAGGACGGAAAAGTTACGTCCGGGATGGCCGGTTGGATTACTCCCCCATGCCGGCAGCCCACGAAGGATAGCCGCCGCGCACTTCATAAGCCATCACGCGTCCCTGCTGCCTGCCGGTGCTCGTGTCGAACAACTGCACGGTCGCCGGGCCATGGTTGCCACGCGACTTCACGACGATCTGCTGCTGTTCGTTGATGAAGCGGGTGTCCTCCACGTTGGGCGAGGCAGTGTAGATGGTCGACACGCGGCGTGGTCCTTCCATGATCGTCACAGAACCCATGCCGCGCTGGGCAGTGTATGGCTGGCCATAGTAGGGCCGTGAGCCCTGCGGGCGTCCTTGAGAAGAGTTCTCCAAGGCTGCGAGAGCGGCGGGATCAATGACGCACTGTGTCAGACTGATGGCGAGAACTGGGGCGGCGAGGATGGCGAGCAGTTTCATGGATGATGCGGGAGGATGAGTCTGAATGGAGTATTCGTTTCGTTTAGTCAGTTGGACGCAGGGGGCTGTGACAACCCGCTGCCGTCACCGATTCCACGCCTGCTTGACCTTGGTCTCCTCCAGCATGCGCTTCGCGTCGAAGTGCGGATTCTCACCGGGAACGGGCGCGGGGATGGACTCCATCCAGGCGCGAAGTTTGGCCTGCATGGCCTTTGCTCGTTCAGGTTCAGAGCGGGCGAGGTTGCGGGTTTCGCCGAGATCGGAGCGGAGGTTGAAGAGTTCGAGTTGGTGACCGGCGTGGTAGCGTGGTTCGTCGTCGAACCAGTCGCCGAAGGACTCGATGAGCTTCCAGTCGCCTTCGCGAATGACGGCGCTGGGCGTGACGCACCAGCGCAGCTCGTAGAACGGCATGTAGAAATACAACGGACGCTCCGGGATGCTGCCGCCGTGGAGGAGCGGCAGGAGATTCATGCCGTCCAGCGTGTGGTTCGCGGGCAAGTCCGCATGGGCCGCGGCGAGGAGCGTGGGCATCCAGTCGGTCACATGCACGGGCGTCTCGATGACCTGTCCGGCTTTGACCTGTGAGGGCCAGCGCACGATGCAGGGCACGCGGATGCCGCCTTCATACGCGCTGCCCTTGCCGGCGCGGAGCGGGGCGTTGTCGAACTCCTCCAGCTTCACTTTCAACGGCACGCTGCCGTCGGTGGGTTCGCCGATCAGGCCGGGCGGCGAATACACCGTGTCCACGCCGCCGTTGTCGCTGAGAAAAACGATGAGCGTGTTCTCGCGCTGCTGCATTTCATCCAGCGCTCCCATTAGACGGCCGATGCTGTTGTCCATGTGCTCGATGGCCGCGAGGTAGGTGGCATTGAACATCCCTGTCTCCGGTGCACCGGCATCGCGATGCTTTTGAACAAGCTCCGCAGGTGCTGAAACGACGCCATGCAGCGTGTGATGAGCGAGGTAGAAGAACCACGGCTTCTCCCGATGCCCGCCGATGAACTGGATCGTCTGATCGGTGAGATGATCGACCCACTTGTCGCCCTCGTTTTGCGATCCGGGTCCGCGAGGTGCGACGAAGTCGAAGCCAAACGCCTCACCCGCCTTGAGCTGCACATAATCGCCTTCCGCGCCGGTCGTGAGATGCCACTTGCCCGCCATGCCGGTCTGATAGCCCGCAGCTTTGAGCGACTTCGGGAGGTTTGGCCATTCGTGCGGCAACTGCTCGCGATACGCAGGCTCCGACAACCGCGCCCAAGGCGATCCATACCACGGAATGACATGCCACATTCCGTTGCGAGCCGTGTGCTGTCCGGAGAGTAAAGCCGCACGCGTCGGGGTGCACTGCGACATCACATCAGCGTCCGTGAAACGCGCACCCTCCGCCGCGAGGCGATCCAGATTTGGCGTCGGCACTTTCTTCGAACCGTAGCAACCCAGTGTCGGCCAGCCCTGGTCATCGGTGAGGATGACGAGGATGTTCGGGCGCGCCGCGAATGCCGAAACCGAAACGAGAAATGATGCCAGGAGAACGAGAAGAGACTTCATGATGCGGCGAAAGAAAACACGCCGTGATGAAAAGCGCCAGCCCGGCAAAGCGGTCAGACCAAGACCTGCCGCATCTATTCTTTGGCCTTCTTTTTCTTCGCCTTCTTCTTCGCACCACCGTCCGCCGGATAGGGCTTCACATGCGCGCGCTCAGCCCAGGCTTCCCACTGTGCGGCGAGTTCCCTCGCTTTCTCGGGCTGGGACTCGGCGAGATTGTGAAGTTCGGTGCGATCAACTTTCATGTCGTAGAGTTCCCATGGAGCGTTGCGGCCTTTGCGGACGAGCTTCATGTCGCCGACGCGGATGGCAGCATTGCCTTCATGCTCCCAGAACAGGGCGTCACGGTCGATGGGCTCGTTCTTAAAGGCTGCGACCAGGCTTTTGCCCTCCATCGGCAGAATCGGCTTCTCGTTGAACTGCTCCGGATAGTTCGCACCACCGACATCGACGCACGTTGCCATGATGTCGATGAGATGCGCAGGCGCACGGCGCAGTTCGTTCTTCGCGGAGATGCCTGCGGGCCAGTGCGCGATGAGCGGCGTGGCGATGCCTCCCTCGTGGTTGTAGTGCTTGTAGAGACGGAAGGGCGTGTTTTGCGGAAAGGCCCAGCTTTCTCCGCAGAACCAGCTCGAAGTCGCCTGTGTCGGGTCGCCCTCTGTGCGGCCTTTCGGACCGGACTCGGCGTTGCCACCGTTGTCGCTCATGAAAAGGATGAGCGTGTTGTCGAAGACACCGCGCTCCTTCAGCCCGGCGACGAGATCGCCCACGGCCTGATCCATGCGATACACACAGGCGGCGTAAACGGCCATGAGGTGATCGAAACGCTCTTTCTCGTCCGCCGGCACTTCAGCCCAGGGCATCACATCCTTCGGTCGTGGCGACTTCGCCCAGTCTTTGTCGATGATGCCGAGTTCGATCTCTTTCGCGTAGCGCCGGTCACGCGTGACACCCCATCCGGCCTTGTACTTGCCGCGAAATTTTTCGATGGCGTCCGCCGGAGCCTGGAGCGGGAAATGGGGCGCGTTGTGACAAAGGTGCAGATAGAACGGTTTCTTCTCAGCCAGCGCCTCGTCGATGAACTTCAGACCAAAGGTCGTCCATAGGTCGGTGGAATACCAATTCTTCGGCAAACGCGGATCGTCCGCCTTGATCGGCTCGCCGTTCAGCGAGAGGTCGTAACGCGCCGAACCGCCGTAGTAAAAGCCGCCCGCCGCCGGATTGAGGCTGCGATCAAATCCGCGCCCCCACGGAGTCACGCCGAGATTCTGGCCGACGTGCCACTTGCCGGACATCGCGGTGAAATAGCCCGCCGGTTTCAGCACCTCGGCGATGGTGACGCAGGAGTCATTGAGTCTGCCGCGATAGCCCGGCACGCCCTTGTCATCCGTCATGTGCCCGACTCCCGCCTGATGCGGATACAAGCCCGTGAGCAGCGACGCCCGCGTGGGGCAGCAGCGCCCGGTATTGTAAAACTGGGTGAAGCGCAGCCCGTTGGCCGCCAATGCGTCGAGATTCGGCGTGGGGATTTCCGAGCCGTAGCAGCCGATGTCGGAGAAGCCCATGTCATCGACCAAAATGACGACAATGTTCGGCTTTTCAGCCGCGAAGGACAGACCGCAAATGACGCAGAGCAGCACGGGAAGGATGGATTTCATGCGTGCAGGTAAACGCAGCCAAGCCCACCTCCTTCCGTCCCTTCTGCACACGCGCCTATTCGAGATGCACGGCACAACGACTAATGACTGCATCGCTCGTCGTCTAATGCCTGATGAGCGGGATATTCCGGTCGCGTTGAGACAGGCCGCCACTCATGCACAGGTTATTGACTTGGCTGCTTCGAAGCTTCCCGATTCATCTCGTTTAGGCGTCGGGAGATCAGACTGACTACCTCTTAACAAAGGTACCCGACTCAACAAAACGAACAGGTGCCCCATGAACGAGGGTCTTCACCCGCTTTTTGACGGCAGCGTCAGATTTGGAAAGGTAAACTGCCAAAACAGCACCTTGGGCATCATCACAAATACCTACACCCGTGACTCGCGGGATGGCGAGCAGATCGGCTCCAACCCGACGCTTGAGCTTTTTGACCGTGGCTTCTGTACTCATGTGATGAATTTAACGTCTATTATGCCTTGGTTACAAGCTGGACTTTGAGAGCTTTGAGAACCGCCCCAATGGGGTTTGCCAGCGTATAGCCGGTGCCTCCAGCAAAGAGCAGGCCAACCGCCTTGCCTGTTGGTTTTTCGACGATCAATGAACCCGAATCTCCGCCATCACTGAATTTTTTCCGATCCAAACTATGTATCACGATCTGCTCGTCAAAGGTGATGGTGCCCTTGTCATACTCCACCTGAACCAGTGCGTCGGTGTCGGTGACGTAACCTGTGGTGTAGCTCGTCGTGCGCCCAAACTTGTGAACAATGATGTTTCTCACCGCATCTCTCTTGCCCGTGGGTTTTCCGATGACCGGAATCTCGGCTGACACATCACTTTTCTTGAGAACTTCAGCGATTGCGGCATCCACGGCGTTTGCCCCGGCTGTCTTCATCTTGATCGCCTTGGTGAGCTTGGCGATCTGGTCCCGGGACGGTTTGCCACCATCGAGAAGGCCTGGTTGAAAGATCGCAGCGCCAGCTTTGAGCGCGTCTTCAGCCGCCAAAACATGGTTGTTGCTGAGAATGTAGAGCCTGCCTTTGGAGTCAGTGACCAGCGCACCAAAAGTGCCTGCCATGACCGTTCCGTCTTCGAGATCATACCCGACCGAACAACCCGCAGGAGCGGGGCGTATGCGTTTTTGCGGATTTACTGGAGCAGCACGCGCTTTGAATGTGCCAGTCTGTACCACGTCCACGGGCAAGCCCTCGATGGAAGCCGGGATGAGTTGTTTTTTCGAGAGCTGGGACTTGGGCAGCTTCTTCTTCACAAACATTCGCACGCTGGTCACTCCGGTGGCGTCCTCCTCATTATTCTTTTCCCCGATCGCCACCCCGATAATGTTCGGATCTGGGGATACGGAGCGGGATGACTTGGCGAGCATCGCCGACGCAGTGGCAGATGCCCCGGACATAAAGCGGGCGACGAGGTTGAATTTGGCGTGAAGGAAGTCGGGGTGTGCGCTCATCGCTTAGTCATGAAATCGGTTGAATGGAAAAACAAGTCAGAAAGAAGCGTAGTTGAAGGACTTGTTGATTCTGGCGTATTTTTCTCGTTCTGATCAGGTGGGAGGCGGCATTCAGGTGATCCGTAGCAAGTATAAAGCAGCGCCGCAGGAAACGGCTTTCTTTTGGTGGAGACTTCGCAAATCATCCGTCGCTGTGCCTGCCAGAGTGCGACATGAGCGGGAACATTTTGAAGAAAGTTTTCATAGAATTCAGGGGAAATTCGACGTGCGGTCCCTTGATCAATGGTTGCTTCGGTGGCGATGACGGCAGGATGCCCCTTGCTGAGAAAGACGGAGGCAATGGCCACATCGTCCAAAGAGGCCTGCATGCCTCCCGCGCAAGCGTTCATGAAAATCAGAGTGCGTTGCCGCAGCACATCTAGAGCGGGGGATGCTGCCAGATGCATCTCAAGATGCTCTCTCAATGCTTTGGCTGTGATCTCGTGGTGTCCGTCTGTTTTTTTCAGTTGTCCGATGTGAAGTTCGAAATGCATCCCCCGGTTGAGAACCATTGCGGACGAAGCCTGGGCAGGATCCAGGTTGGTTCTGCCGTGACAGAATAGATGGGTAACTGCGGCCGGGTCTTCTGGATAATGGCAGCCTCGGGGCATGAACTCAGGATTCACCAGATGATTGGCAAAGGCACATGTCAGTTTCTCGGTATCAACCGGATCATCGTCTGGCCAGGGCGTTTCGATCTGGTATGCTATGGAGACCCGCTGGTGGCGGGTCAATTCTTGATGGGCTTGTTGCATGCGCTTCCTCAGGCTGTCACGCACAGTTCCAGGTGCGCCATCACCCACAAAAGCCATTCGAACTTTCTGTTTGCGCGATAGCGGCCGATTTGACGGTTGCTCCATCTCTAGAAATCGTCGCACAACTGGCCATTGCCAGCATGGCAGCATCGAAGCTAGTTCATTGGTTGACAAGTCGTCATGTTCCATCAGAAACTCGTTAAAAGCTTTCGGTTCCGCTGACATCCAGCCAAGTGGCAGCATGTCGACGGGGAACATGCTTTGAGGTGGTGCCTCGATCTGCCATTCCACTGATTGATTGAGGAGAATGGACAGCCATGGGGGCATTGAGGCCAGTCCCGGACCTGTGGCATCGACAAAAAACTCACGACCTATGCTATGTGCTTCACGCAAGACTTGGCACAGATTGGCACGCGCCATGGCACAACCTCTTGGGGAGCCCTTGGCACCATGAATTTGATTGTACGCCCTGGCAAAACTCTGCCGCAACTGGCGCAGACGATTTCCTCCACACGCCAAGCGTTGGAGGTGTTTAAAGCTCCCCCACTGCCAAACGATCTCAGTGCCGTCTCCATCTAAGGCGCTCGGACGCGGATGGAGTTGAATCGTCACTGTGCTCCGGACTGACCCCATGCCGTTTCGATATTACTTGGATTTTTTCGTCTTGGCTCTTTGAGGCTTTTTCCTCGGGACAATGCGCAGCGGCACACAAACACACTGCACCAGCGAATTGTTCTGTCTGCAATTGACCCACACAGGCACTCGATTGGTTTCGCCTGAACGATGGATCAAAGATTCCGGATGGACCGGAAAGTACATAATTTCACTCTTTCCCTTGGCGGGCACTTGCAGTTTTTCATATCGACTGCGTTCTAGGAATCGCAGTGGGTAACCTTCCGCCTCCACCTGAAAAGGCACCGTCATCCGATTCGCCCCACCTACCACTTCCATTTCGGCATGTTGAATCATGGTCGATAAACCCGCTGAGGTGGATTGAATGAAGACCACGATGGTAACTTTTGTCCGCTCCTCCACTCGAAAGGCCCCTTCAATCTCGCTCCATCTCATCACCTTGCCGGAAGCATCCTTCACAAGCGCACAGAGATGGCCGTGATAGTTCACGCGGTGCAGACTCGGCAAGGCGATGCTTCGGTGCCGGCCCGCAAAAGTAGATAAGATAACCATCACCAACTCTGGCTCCAAATACGCGGGGGCGTCCTCATCCCAAAGACCCGACGTCATCAAACCTCTGATTCCATGTTCTGGCATGGCTTCTGGCTTGGCCTGATCCAACTGAGTCACAAAGTTCGTTCTCTCGCCTTCATTGAGAAGTCTTCGCCATGTTTTTGAGGCCAATTCCTTTTTCTGGTCTCTCCTAAGTGATTGATAGATATGCCACTGGTCTTCGGCCTTCTCTTTCGTGAGCATGTCAGGACCTAGGGATCTGAGAATCGGGGAAAGTGCAGATGACGGCATAAATAAGCAATTTAGTGTTCATAATCGCTGCCTGAGGAATCGAGCAAATTCTTCGGGTGGAAATTCAAACTTCGATTTGATATCCTCTGGGCTGATAAGATTCTTAAGGTATCCCAAAACATCCGCCAGTCTGCGGTTGGTTAGGATCATGATGGGAACACCAGACAGCAAGTCTTTTATCTTCTGAACCACAAAGACTCCGGTCAAGAGACCGTCATCTGTTTGGCCGTAATCCAAGTCTGGTAAGTCGGCATGAGGCATCATGAAGTCTAATACTAGAGCATCCCATGCTTGATCCTTCTGAATTCTATTCAGGAGTAGGCTAACACGATGCACCAATTCGACTTCGTAGCCTTGCTCTTCAAGCACTTCCTTGTAAAAGCCGGAGATAATTGGGTCATCATCAAGAATGAGTAGACGGGACCTTGCTGTTGATTTTGAACGAGTCATTTATAGAAATTTAGTTCTGAGACTTGCAGTGTGGGGCCCCGGTTACAAGAGCAAATGGCAAGGCAATAGCAAAACGCGTGGGCTTATGTGCTCTCACCAGTCGAATCGTCGCCCCATGAGCGGTAATGATATCTCGCACAATGCTAAGCCCCAAACCGTGGCCTGCGATATTTTTCTCTTTTGCATCTGCAGAACGCCAACCCGGCTCAAAAATTCGATCTCGATCCTCTTCTTGAATGCCTGGTCCATAATCACTAAACCACACAATAAAGTGCCTGCTGGCGTCAATACCTCCCGTTATTTCCACTCTAAAGTTTTCAGGGCCGTCACTATATTTAATGGCATTGGCAAGCAGATTGAAAAAAACTTGCTGTAGTTGAATGCGGTCAACCCAAAGCTTCGGAAACCCCAATAGGCGGTATTGGATGGAATGAGGATCAAGGTTGCTCAGTTTTAACAATCCGTTCACATGATTGACCGCAGGAGCAACAACATCTGTATATAAGTCTGTGTGTTCAAAGTTGGGCCTTATTTCACGGAGTTCCACTCCATAGAGGTCGGCGTTTTGCAATTGGCGACCGATCAGTTCGGTGTAATCCCAGATGTCCTTCAAAAAATCTTGGCTGAAACAGGCGTGGGGATCTCGGCCTTGTTTTTTTAGGTCACGCTCAATTCGCTGCACGCAGTGGCGTACTGCGTTATTGGGGACGTTGAACTCATGGAGTAAACGTCGCAGACTTTGTTGCCGAAATTCCTGATCGAGAAGCAGCTCCAGTTGAGGCAGTGCTGCTTGTAAAAGAGCATCAAGTGCGGCGGCATCATCATCCGTAAACATCTTGGGACCTCGCCCCATTCCAGATTTGCGATTACGGCAGCGGACAACGCCGAGCACGGGCTTTCCACTTCCACGTCGAGCTATGGGGGCCATTAAGCAATCATCAATATGTTCCGTTCTGACAGTCTCCCATGATTTCGCCCGATCCGGAATGTCATTAGGTTCATACCGATTGTAGAAGATGCGGTTGTCACGCCAAACGTTACCTGTATGGCTGCCATCTCCATTGGCATAGTGCCGTTCGCTGGGTTTCAAGTCGCCTCTCCATTCTGTGCCTGTAGTAGCTGCTAGTTCCAGCCGATTACGACTGCGAACCAATTGAAAAATAGCAACACCTTCGCAATCTAGAACCTCTTGCACTCGATCTTTGAGGTTTTCAAAAAACTGCACACTACTTTGGTAAGCGATCTTCTCGTACTGCATTTCTCCAGACGCCAAGAGGCAACGCTCGTCCAACATTAGGTCTGCGGCTCTAGAAACAACTTCTGCGATGCGCTCAAAATGTGGGTCCTGTTCCTTTCCAAGTTTGTTTTGAGGAAACAGATTAATAAGAAAGCGTACATGATGTGCATTCCAGCTATTGACCACCGGGATGGCAAACATCTGTTTCAAGTCATGTTTTAGAACGAGTTCTTGGCGTTGAAATTCCGGGTGCGGTAGATCCCACGACAAGCAGCGCTGCTCTTGGACTGCCCGATGGCTTAGGTTTAGACCCGTTTTCTCGTCAGGATTGACAGGAATGAAAGGTGACGGCTCCCAATCATTCGGCCCCGTCCAACTGGCTAACTCGAGCCCCTGAAGCTGCGGCGTATAAACACGTACCTCGGTAACCTTGCACGGCAATAGGCGTCCAAAGGCCTCTGCAATTTCCTGATAAAACCCCGTGGTATCTCGGCTGGCTGCATTCAGCACTTCATGACAGAACTGGATTTCTTGCTCGGGTGTCCATGAACACTTGCGCGGAGCAGGCGCGATGGCTGGTATGGAACTAATTACCCCACCAGGTCGAGCGTCTTTCATGCTGAATCCTGCCTCACGCAGCCATTGAGCGCAGGCAAACGCGGAAGCCCGTTCCGAACTGCGACTGCTGTCCACTTCGGCGACTGTCCAGAGTTCTTCTCCATGCCTTGGCGCAGCCAACTTGCGCAAAAGCTCCACGATTTCTCCCTCCAAATCTCCACTTCCCAAATCCACAAAGCCACGGGCATACCGATGCGAATGCCTGCCGAACTGCGGTTGCCAATCTTTTAAATGCACGGCTGCAAGCCGCGACAGGTAGAGCGGATTATCGGCAAGTTGCATCATGTTCTCGCCGTTGATCCCCATGTGCCCAGTGTCCGGCAGCAGTAACAGTTTAGGAAATTCTGCGAGAAACTTCTTTGCGTCATCGACCCTGGCGATCGCATGCAGCACATGAGGGTGCAGGGCCAGCTTGAAGCCTTCGGACAACGCCAACTCGCAAGTCGAGGGATCCCAGTCGTCGATCACAAGGTAACCATCGAATGAATCACCACAGAATAGTTTTCGTCGGGCCAGTGTGCCACCGACATAGCCCAGCACTTTCAGGTCGCGCTCCTCTGCAAGCCTCTGAACGTTGGCATGTGATTCCACGCCTGAGATAAGCCCGGGTGCCTGGCAAATCTCCACTCCTTCGTATCCCGCATCTGCGATGTCATCCAGGACACGCTCCAAGCTGGAAATACGGCGGCCATACGTGACAGTGCCGAAGGCGAAGCGGAGGTTCATCGTGTGCCGAAGAAGCGTCGTCTCTAGTTAGGCGTCAAGAAGGTTTTCTAGGCTTGGTTTCGCTCGAACTGGGGGGACAAATTTACAATTACATTGGACCCGTTTACGATCTTGTCATGATTCGTTTCCTGTTCCTTTTTGCCATCGTCTGCACCGCTACGCTTCGAGCTGAGGAGGCGGGTTTTGTTTCGATCTTCAACGGCAAGGACTTGAGTGAATGGACGACTCGTGAAGCGATCGAGGGTGACTGGAAGGTCGTCGATGGTGCCATCGACTGCGATCCTCAGGGCGAAGGGAAGGGCGATCGCAATCTATGGACGATCAAGGAATACGGCGACTTCGAACTGTTCATCGACTGGCGGATCAAGGAGACGCCGTTCACGAATCCGAAGGCGCGTGTCATTTTGCCTGACGGCAGCTATCAGAAGAACCGGTCGGGCGAACTGGTGACCATCGCCGTGCCGAACACGGATTCCGGTGTCTTCCTGCGCGGCCAGCACAAGTCGCAGGTGAACATCTGGTGCTGGCCCGTCGGCTCAGGCGAGGTCTGGGGCTATCGGACCGATGCCAGGTTCTCCGCCGACGTTCACGCCGGCGCGACGCCGAAGAAGAAGGCGGACCGGCCGGTCGGCGAATGGAACACGTTTCACATCGTGATGAAAGGCGACCGCCTCACAGTCACGCTCAACGGCGTGGAGATTATCACGCAGGCACAGCTGCCCGGCATTCCTGAGAAAGGGCCGCTGGCGCTCCAGCTTCACCCCGAACGCAAAGACGGCGAGTGGGGCGCCTCGCTGGTGCAGTTTCGCAACATCCGGATCAAAGAGCTGTGAGCCGAAGACGGTTCGCTACTCGGTTTTGATCCGCAGATTCCGAAACGCGACGGCACAGCCTTTGCCGTGATCCTGAAGGGCGATCCAACCTTGGCGGCGGCTCATGTCGGCGTCGTTGTCGGTCAGGGTGGTGAAGACGACGCCGTTGATCTTTTGAGTGAGCGTCGGCCCCTTCGCGATGATCTCCATCGTATTCCAAGCGTGTTCGCTGTAGTGCGACTGCACCTCTTTGGCGTCCGCGACTTGTTTGACGGTCTTCGTGCCGTCCTTGGCGAGCGTGTTGTCCTGACCCGCGGTGGACATGTAGTGCCGTGTCTCCTTTTTCGGATGATCATTGGCAAGCAACGAGTGATGCCAGAGACCCATCTTCTCCTGTTCGGCGACCTCGGCCTGATAACCAAATACATGCCAGTCGCCGAGGTCGTCGCTGCGCACCTGGACGCCGGAGTTGCCTTTGTCCCAGCGAAATTCGAGACGCAGGGTGAAATCGGCGGGCTGTTCCTTGCGCCAGATGAGCCAGTTCTTTTCCTTCGCCTTGCCGGTGCACCAGATCTCGCCGTCACGGACTTCCCAGCAGTCGGCCTTGCCATCCCAGCCGGTCAAATCGTGGCCATTGAACATGGACGTGAAGCCGGTCTCCTGCGCCTGGGCAACAATGCGGCTGAGGCTGGTGAAGCAGATCTGCGTGGCCTTCACGGGATCGTAGTCCTTCGCTTTGGACACCTGCGCACTGACTTCGGCGCAGACCTCGCCGCGATAACCGCCGTCGATGAACTGCTTCAAAATCGCCGCGTGCGGAATCGTCGCCGTTTCTCCCGGCAGCGCGAACTGCACCTTGCCGTCGCGCTGCACGGCATCCTTCATCACGACGTAGCCGGTGTGGGGGAGCGCGATCTTCACCATGTCCTCGAACGGCAGATCGCGGTAGGCGAAGTGACTGTAGTCGAAGACCATGCTCAGCGTGTCGGCGGCGTTGAGTTGTTCGATCAACCAGATCGCCTGCTGCGGCAAATCCATGGCGTGACTACGATGCGGCTTGATCGCGAGTTTCACTCCCGCCTCCTTCGCCGCAGTGACCCACGGACCGAGGCAGTCTCGAAACAGTGTCTTCTTTTCCTCCCACTTGCCGCCGCCGAGGATGGACTGAATCATCGGCGGCGAGTCCGGCGCGAGATCACGCGCGAGCTCGAGCATCTGTTGTACCCAGTCGGTGTTCTCCGCCTGCTTCTTCGCATCGGGAATCGGCAGGCCCATCAGCGCGCCGATTTTGAGTTTCGCATCCGCGAGCTGCTGGCGTGCCTCCGCGCGCTGCGCTTTGGAAAGCTGATCCGGAGCACCGTGATAGCCGGGCATCGCCGCGATCTCAATCGAACGGAATCCCGTGTCGGACACCAGCTTGATCGCATCCTTCAGCGTGTAACCGGGCAGTGCGTAGGTTCCCATGCTGATCACAGGCGTGGATCCGGTCTCCGCGCCGCGCATCAGGCTCGCCAGTGAAAAACCTGCCGTGGTCTGGAGCCAGCTTCGTCGTGTGTAGTTTTTCATGATCATGCTTCCTGGGGTTCGAGGCCGAGTTTCTCCAGCACCTCCTTCGGCGGGCCGTCCCACGATGCCATCGAGATGTTGCCGCGATAGCCGATGTCCTTCATGCCTTCGGGCGTGGTGTAGTAGCCACCTGCGATGAGATCGCGCAGGCGCAGGAAGCACCGGCCCGGGTCCTTCTTCGAATCCTTGCGGGCTGCTTTGGCGAAGTCCTGGCAGATCGCGAGCTGCACCTCGGTGCCCGCTTTGACGAAACCTTTTCCGGATCGCGACTGAGCCTCCTCCTCCAGCTTGTCCAGGCCGCGCAGCACGGTCGTGCGATCGCCGGCCTGGCCCGGATAGGGCGAGCTGATCCATTCGTCGATGAAGTCAGGCACGCCCACCGACGACGCGCTCGGCGACTGTTCGTCCGCAGGTAGGATAATGTCGCATAGCGTGATCAAAAGCGTGCGCTGATCGTCGGACAGCGTCAGCGGCCAGAGGTCACCGGGCTTGTAGGTCTTCATCAGGTCCGGATCGGGGCCGTAGCCTTTGCCGCTGGGTTCGGTCGCAGCTTTCAGTCCGGTTTTGGCCGCCGCGCCAATGGCCGTGCTGCCGGGAAGGGCGAGACTCGCCGTGGCTGACGAGATCCACTTGAGCGCCATGCGGCGGTCCACGCGTGCGGGAGCATTCGAGTCGTTCATCACAGGTTTCCTTTCTTGAGTTCGCCCATCAGATGATCCGCCGTGCGCCACGCGAGCGCCAGAATCGTGAGCGTCGGGTTCTTGTCCGCAGTGCCGGGGAAGGGCGCGCCATCGGCGACGATGACATTCGGCACGTCCCAGGTCTGGCACCATGGATTCGTCACCGACTTGGCCGGATCCGCGCCCATGATCGCACCGCCGACTTCGTGAATGATCGACCCACCAGCTTTCATGGCCTTCAGCGGATTCTTCGTCTCAGGTGATCGCGAAAAGCGCGCGCCCATCGCTTCGAGAATCGACGCCATCGTCTCCTGCTGATGCACCACCTGCTTGAGTTCGTCGTCGGAGAACTTCCAGTGAAAGCGCAGCACCGGGATGCCCCATTGATCCTTCACCTCGGGATCGAGTTCGGAGAAGCAGTCGTCATTCGCCGCCATCGCGCCTTGCGCGCCGATGCCCTGGATCGAGCTGTAGTAGCGCCTCGCGTCCTCCTTCAATTCCGCGCCAAAGGCCACGTGGTCGCGATCGCTCAGCCAGTCGAACTTCGTCGCCGAAGACATGCCCGGCATGCTGCTGCCGCCGCCTACCAGCAGCTTGTAGCCGCCGGAGAAGCCGAGCTTGCCCGCCTGCAGATCCTTCGTGAACTGGAAGGGCAGATAGGCCTGCTGGCCCACGGTGCCGTCGGCATTGTGCGGCGGCATCGACTCAAACGCGGGGATCTGTGCGCTGAAACTGCTCGAGACGGAATCGGTGATGTACTTGCCGACCAGACCGTTTGAGTTGCCGATGCCGTCGGGGAAACGATTCGACTTTGAGTTCAGCAGCAGCCGCACGGATTCCTGTGAACTCGCCGCGACCACCACGACGCGGCCTTTCACCTCGTGCTCCTTGCCGTCCACCTTGTCGATGAAGGCGACGCCTGTGGCCTTGCCCGCATCATCAACCGTGATCTCGCGCACCATCGCATTCGGCAGGATGTCGAGGTTGCCGCTCTTCAACGCCGGACGCAGCAGGACGGTGCTCGAGTCAAACGCCGCGCCGATCGCGCAGCCGCGATGACAGTCGGTGGCGAAGAAACAGCGCGCCCGCATGCGCATGTTTTCGGCCAGCAGCTTCTGCGCCTTTGGATTGTGCGGATGCAGCTCCTTCGGGATGCGCTCCGCGTCCTGCATCTGCGTCAGAATCGCGCGATGCACCGGCACCACGTCGAGGCCCAGCTTCGTCTTCGCGTGCTTGCGCGCGTAGAGTTCGTTGGCACGGAAGCGCGGCGGTGGCAGCAGCACGCCGGGCGACGAATCGGGCGAGTTCTCGATGCCCTCGTTCGCACCGAAGATGCCCGCGAGCATCTCCGCCTTGTCGTAAAACGGAGCGAGATCGTCATACGAGATCGGCCAGTCGAGGCCCACGCCCTGACGCGTGCGAGTTTTGAAATCATGCGGCCC
>JAWLBG010000032.1:0-75512 GCA_041395065.1 Prosthecobacter sp.
GGACGTTGCGGACGTTGCCGCCGCGCGACACGATGCCGCCGCCTGCATTGTAGCTGATGTGACAGCCGATGATGTTCGACTGGTGCAGATTCACGTTATCGTAAAAGACGCCCACGCCCGAATTCTCGTAAAAATGGCAGGCGGAAATCAGCACGTTGCGGTTGCGTTCGGTGAGATGCACCGCGTGCCGGCACTTCCTCACAACGACGCGGCTCAGCGTGATTTGCATGGTGCCAGTGGCTTCGATTCCGTCGGCTTCGGCGTGGGCACCAACGATTTCGACACCGTCCACCATGGGAGTGCGTTGTTGTTCCCAAATCTCTGGCTTCACCGTCGACGGAGCCGCCGTCCCCGCATGCGTGCCGATGAAATGAATCGCCGGTCCCGCAGCCTCCATGACCAGTCGCGCAGTGCCGTCTCCACTCAAGGCCGCGAATCCCGTCTCCGCGAGGTCCACCGTCAATGTCTTGGTCAATCGGTAGGTGCCCTTGGCCAGCATGACGCTGCCGCCTGAATCAATCAGACTTTGAATGGCCTCAGTGTCGTCCGATTTGCCATCGCCAACGGGTTGTGCCGTGAGAGCGCCCGCGAAGAGCGCCGTGAGAAAGGTGATTCGCCAGAACATTGCAGCAGCCTAGCGGCCTGCTGTTGATCACGTCAATGGCAGACTGGACACAACATGAGAAACGATCTCACACGAATTGCTTGAAACCACTCCCCAGCATTGGACGTATCGGCCTAGCCTTTGAAATCCATCATGCACACCACACGCATCCTCGCCCTCACGGTCGGATTGAGCGCCGCCTCTGCTTTCGCACAGGTGGACATGTCCGAAGCCTTCCTGCCCATGTTCCAGCCGCTGCCCGCCGCTGTGCCTGCTCCGGACAATGAACTCACGGATGCCAAGATCGATCTTGGCCGCATGCTCTACTACGAGAACCGCATCTCGAAGGGGGAAAAGATTTCCTGCAATTCCTGCCACAAGCTCGACGCCTACGGTCAGGACAATCTGCCCTTCTCTCCCGGACACGACGGCAGTCTCGGTGGCCGCAGCTCTCCCACGACTTACAACGCCGCTATCCACATTGCCCAGTTCTGGGATGGACGTGCTCCCTCGGTCGAGGAGCAAGCCAAGGGACCGGTGCTCAACCCGGTTGAGATGGGCATGCCGGACGCCGACTTCGTCGTCAAGGTACTCAAGAGCATGCCTGGCTACGTTGAAGCCTTCAAGGCCGCTTTCCCCGGCGAGGCCGATCCGATCACCTATGACAACTTCGGCAAGGCCGTCGGCGCATTCGAGCGCAAGCTCCTGACTCCTTCCAAATGGGACACCTTTCTGAAGGGGGACAAGTCCGCCCTTACCGCTGAGGAGAAGAAGGGCTTCGCCACCTTCGCAAAGACCGGTTGCGTCACTTGTCACAACGGCGCCGGAGTCGGCGGCATGATGTATCAGAAGCTCGGCCTGGTGAAACCCTGGCCAAATCTGAAGGACAACGGCCGCGCGGACGTGACCAAGAACGACGGTGAAAAATTCTTCTTCAAGGTCCCAAGTCTTCGCAACATCACGGAAACCGCCCCCTACCTGCACGACGGCTCCGTGAAAACTATCGAAGAAATGGTGAAAATGATGGCGGAGTACCAACTCGGAAAACAGCTCACCGACGAGGAGACCGCTTCGATTGTCACTTTCCTCAAGGCTTTGAAGGGTGACATCCCGACCGACTACGTCAAGGCTCCCAAGCTTCCGGAAGCTACGGCGGATACCCCCAAGGCCTGAGTGCTGGCTGACATTCTGATTTCTCTCATCAGCCGGGCGGCAGCGCCCGGCTGATTTTTTTGCCGATGTACTGATTGGTGATGCCAGTCTGCGCATTGAACTTGCTTCCGAATTGCGGCATTCAATGTCTGTGTCTTCCACCACTCATCCAAAAACGCGCCGCTGGTGGCGCTGGCTGAAGCGGCTTGTATTGGTCGGTGGTGTCGCGTTGCTGCTTGGTGTGGTTTTTCATCAGGCACTGCTGCGCGCGCTTTTGCAGTATGGCGGACCGTTTGGGGCTGAAATGGCGGGACTGAGCCTGAATTGGCGCGTGGCGGGCTCTGTGACGGGGGATTTGACACTTAAGCAAGTTTCCACTTCCGGTCTGATGATCGAGAGTGCGATTCTGGGGGAGCTCTCGGCGGAGTATGACGCGGTCAGTGCCATTCGGACGGGCGACGTGGACATCATCAAGCGTGTGACGTTGAAGGATGTCGATGCCGTCATCGACCTGCGGAAGTTGCCCGTCGCCGAGCAGGCTGACGCGCCGGAGAAAGATGAAACCGGCAAGCCGCCTCCTCTCGTGTGGCCGAAGATCATCGACATCGAAAACGTGAATGTCGTCGTCACGCTGGCCGACGCGAAGGTGATGACGATCCGCGGTCTCAGCCTGCGCATCGGCGAAGGCATGCCGGGCGTTTTTGAATGCGACGAATTCAAAGTCGAGCCGGGTGATCTGCGCGTGGCCGATGTGAAGGCGAAAGTGCAGTGGGGCGGACGGGAAGTGACCATCTCCGAAGTCGCGCTGCCATACGGTGCCGAGTTGAAGGCTTTGAAAATCGATCTGCGCGAATGGGAGAAGGATGCTGCCCTGGTTCGACTGGACGCCACTCTGGGCAAGGCTGTCGTGATTGTCGAGGCGCTCGCCCGTGGCATCTTCGGCGGAGCCATGCATGCGGAGGCGGACGTGCGGGTCGGTGACTTTACCTCGAACGATTGGCAGATGCCGGAAGGCGTCACATTCGGTCCGTTGAACCTCTCCGTGAAGGCGTCGGGTGATCCGACCCGACCGGTGAGCATGGCCGTGGACGGGCGGGTGGACGTGACCGACGTCAAAGCTGCCGGCGTAATGCTGGATGCTGTCAGCGCCGTTTTCGGAATCAAGGATGGTTTGGCGACAATCGACAACGCCACGGTGACGCGTGGCTCCAATGAGGTCACGGCTTCGGTGGAGTCGCGTTTGGCCGAGGATGTCATGAAGTCGAGGTGGAAGGCGAAGCTGCAGGCAAAGATCGCTGACGTGACTCAGCTTCTCGAAAAGCCGCCGCCAGCGAGAGGCGTGGTGAATATTGCGGCGGATGCGGAGGGCGTGGGTGCCACGCCGATAAAGGCAGCCGCACAGGTGCGCGGAAGGGATCTGGTCTTTGATGTCTATCGTCTGCCGACCCTGGCGCTGGATGTGGCGCTGAACGGTAGGGAAGCGAAACTCAGCCTGCCGGCGTTGATGCTTGGGGAGGGAAATCGTGTGGATCTGAATGCGGTAATGATGATGGAGGATGAGATGCCCGTCACGGCGGATTGGAAGATCCAAATCGATGATCCGGCGCTGTTGATGAAGACCGTCAATCTGCCGCCACTCGACCAACCGATGACGGCGAAGCTCGCCACCACAGGCAAGGCTTCCCTGGAACTGAACGATCCACTCAATGCGAATGCGGAGGTGGTGGTAAGTGTGAAGGAGGGGCGTTTCGGTGAGGCTAGTCTGCCGACGGTGGATTTGAAGGTGGCGGTCGCCAAAGGCGAGGCGCTTTTGCAGTCCTGCCGCGTTCTTGTCGACGAGCGGAATCATGTCGACCTGAAGGGAAAAGCCGGCTTGTCCGCACCATGGGCGTTTGATGTGAATGGCGTGGTGGAACTGCCGGAAATGAAAACGCTGAACGCCCTGCTGGCGACTTTCAAGGCGCCTGCCATCGAGGGTGGTGGTGTGACAGCGAAGCTGGCTGTGAAAGGTGATGCGAGTCCCTGGCGTGGTGAAGGCCGTGTGACCCTGAACGCGACTCAGGTGAAGGTGGATCAGATGCCGGAACCGGCGGATTTGGATGTGGCGATGTCTTTTGTCGAAACGACTGCGACGATCGACGCGCTGGAGGCTTCTCTCGGTCCCTGGAGGCTCGTGACCAAGGGCATGGTGACGGAGAAGCGCGCGGATTTGAACGAACTAGGCTTCTGGCAGCAGGAGCGGCAACTTCTGCGCGGCCATGCGCGTGCCTCGTTTGATCTGGAAACGCTGGACGTGGCGCTGAACGCAAGCGATTTGCCGCTTCATGAGGTTGTCACTGCTGCGGGCATAAAGGGCGTTCCCGAAGCTGTCTTGAGCCTCGATGTGGAGGTGCAAGGTTTGGAGGACGCGAGAGTCTCTTTGAATCTCAAAGACGTGAAGGCTCCGGGATTGCCGAAGGCATTCCAACCCGCCCAGGTGGACGTTTTGACGACTCTGAAGACGGGGCGACTGTTGTTGGATGCGAAGTTGAATCAGCAGCCCCTCCAACCGCTGCTGATCAAGGCGGAGGCACCCGTGGTGGTGCGTGAGTTGATGAAAAATCCGGATGAGGTGATGAATCTGCCGTTGAAAGCCACGCTGGACATGGCGGAAAGCGATCTGGGTTTCGTGCGCGATTTTGCACCCGAAGTATTGAAGTCTGTTCCGGCGAAACTTCGACTCAACGCGAAGGTCTCCGGCACTGTGAGAGCGCCGTTGATTGACTCCATAATGAATCTTGACGCGCCGAACGTGGCCTTCGTGAGCGCGGACATGCCGAGTGTGCGGGATGTGAAAGTGCGGCTTCGCACGAGCGATCGAAAGGCGGTGATCGAGCAGATTTCTGCTGTCCTGGCAGGCGGAGCTTTGAATCTTGGCGGCTCGATCGACGCGGAGGTGATGGACGATCCCCGGTTTGACCTCAAGGTGCGGGCGCGTGAGGCGCTGGTGTTTCGCAATCCGACCGCGAGTCTGCGGGCGAATGCAGACATTTCTTGTGTGGGTACTTTGAAGTCGGCGCGGGTCAGTGGACTGGTGGAGGCGGTGCGCGGACGTGTCTTTCAGGAGGTGAATCTGCTGCCGAATGTGATGAACGTGATCAAGCAGAGCGAGCCGCTGCCCCCTCCTCCACCCTCCACGTCCAAGGTGAACCGAAAAGTGGAGCTGCCGCCTCTGCTGAAGGACTGGACGTTTGATCTGCGGGTAAAGACACGGGATCCCGTGCTGCTGGCGGGCAATCTGGTGAACGGCGCCATCTCTGCGGATGTGAAACTCGGCGGTTCCGGTGCGAAGCCGCAACTGACAGGTTTTGCAAATGTGGACCGGCTGCTTTTGAAGCTGCCCTTCAGCCTGCTGAAGATCACCAAGGGAGTTGTGACGATGAACCCGGAGAATCCCTTCGCGCCGCAGCTCGACGTGCGCGGTGAATCGCGAATCGGCAGCAATGACATTTCCCTTTACGTTTACGGCGACGCGGAGAATCCGAAGACGCGTTTCACCAGCACTCCGCCAATGTCGGAGGCGGATATCGTGACGATGATCGGCACCGGCATGACGCTGGGCGGAGACAACGCCCAGATGGCGAGCGAGGCGATGACCCGTGCGGCTTTCCTCGTCGTGTCGGAGGCGTGGCGGAAGCTCTTTAACAAGGAGAAAAAAATCAGCGACGAGCCGCCGAAGCTTCACATGACCTTCAATCCCAGCGGAGGTGATCGCGCGAACGACTCGATGCAGGCGATGTATGAACTGACGCCGAAGGTGCGGTTCACCGGGCGCTTCACCCAAACGGGCAGGATGAAGGCGCTGCTGGGATATGTGTTGAGGTTTGGCAAGGCCGCCCGGGCCATGGAGGAGGGAGAACGATGACAATGAGGCTCCCTCTCATGCTCCGTTCGCTCTGCTGTTTTCTGCTTTGCAACAGTGCGGTCGCAGCCTTTGAGGTGAAGCATGGCGGCGCCATCGTGCGCGTGGAAGGCGTCGATGACGCGCAGTGGAAGGCGTTGGAGGGCATGCTGAAAGACCAACTCACGCTGAACGGTGAAGGCCCGCTTTCCGAACCCTTGGCGGATGACTTGGCGTTCTTTACGAGGCAGCATTTGATCAGTGACGGGTGGCCGGAAGCGGATGTGGACTGGAAACTGGCACAGGGCGTCATTTCACTCACCGTGGATGCGGGGCGGCGCGTGAGCGTCGGCAAAGTCACGGTGAAAGGGGCGACGATGCTGCCGGAAGAGGAACTGCAAAAGTACCTGCTCAAGCCCACGCTGGAACGTCCCGAAGCGGATCAAAAACTGCCGCAGTGGGTGGAGGCGGATCTGACGCAGGGCGCGGGTTTGGTTCAGCGTCGGCTGCGTGCGGAGGGCTATCTGAATGCGACGACGCTGCTGCTGCCCGCGCCGGGTCACGACGCCGAAATGCAACGTGATTTGACTCTGGAAGTGGTGCCTGGGCCGCAGTTCGTTTTTGGCGAATTGTCACTGATCGGTGCGCCCTCGCCGTTGGAGGGAAAGATGAGGGGAATGCTGACGGAGCACCCCGGCTCTCCGTTTAACGAAGCCCGGGTTCAGCAGATCGAGCAACGACTGGACTCCCTCTGTGCGGAACACGGCTGGTTGTATGCAGAAACCACCTCGAAGTATGTGCTAAAGCCGGTCGGCGGCGCTGTGGACGTGGTCTTTGTCGTGGTTCCCGGCGAACGGGTGAGAATCAACCGCATCGTGACGCATCCGGGTTTTAGCAAAGGATCGAAGCGCGTGTTGCTGGCGAAATTCAAACCACTGGAAGGCCGAATTTATGAGGCGTCTGAGGCGGATTTCTTTTTCAAGCGATCGTTGGACACTGGCATGTTCGCCCTGCTGGACACCAAGGTGGTGCCGGTAAACGCGGACAAGTCCACCGGCGATTTGCATATATCGGGTGAGGAGACGCGGCCGGTGACACTGGGATTTGAGATCGGTTTTGACACCTTCCTTGGCGGGCAGGCGGGTGTCACCTACAAGAACACCAACTGGCGGGACAGTGGCAACACGCTTGCCGCCGAGCTGAGCTACAGCGTGGCCGGGCCGGTGGGATTTGTGAGTCACACGAACCCCGTGTTTCGCGATTCGCCGTATGCGCTGACCTCGCGTCTGGCGCTGGAGCAGTTCAACCTCTTCGAGTATGACCGCATTGGTACGACGTTGAGTTTTGACCTAGTGCGGCGGGTGAGCGGCCCGCTCAGCTACGGCTTCTTCTTCAGTTCCTCCGCCAACACGGTCAGCACCACAAAGCTGACGAAGCCACAGACCGGGCCGACCAATTGCACGCTCGAGGGGATCGGCGTGAATGTGATCTACGACAAACGGGACAGCCCGATCCTGCCCAAGGACGGCTGGTTTGTCTCCGGGCGGCTGGAGCAGACCGTCAGCCTGCTGGGCGGCAATGTGAGCTTCATGCGCACGGACATTCGCGGCGCATGGTACAAGCCGCTCACCGACAGGCTGCGCTTCGCCACCGGTGCGGAGCTTGCGAACATCATGGGCGCGGCGGCTGAGGAGATTCCGATCGACTCGCGTGTCTTCAACGGCGGACCGAACAGTGTGCGCAGCTTCGCCCAGCGCGAACTGGGACCCGTGACTCCCGGTGGCACGCCCCTGGGCGGGACGTCGGCGCTCTTCGCCAGTGCCGAGGTCTCCTATGAACTCATCACCAACCTCGAGTTCGCCATTTTCGCCGACGCGGGAAGCCTGGGGCGCGGCAGCAACTCGTCACCGCTCAGCTATTCCTCCGACTTCCGCTACGGCGTGGGTGCGGGTTTGCGCTATCTGCTGCCCTTCGGTCCGATCCGCATCGACTACGGCCACAATCCGAACAAGCGCACCGGCGAAGGCAGTGGCATGCTGCACGTGACGGTGGGCTTTGCGTTTTGACTCAAGGGCGGACTTTTTTGCTCCTGCCGCCAACCATCGTCTGAAAGCCGCCCCAAAGGACCAGCACGGCACCAAGCACCTGCGGCGCCGTGAAGGGCTCCGCGAACAGGCTGATACTGCTCAGGGTGATGAAAACGGGCACGAGCACTTGGAATGCACCGCCGGCTGCCACGGAGAGAAAACGAAATCCCTCGGTCATTGCCAATTGACCGAACGTGGCGCACAGCGCGGCTCCGCACAGCACCAGCACGTCCATGCCATCGAGTTCCGTGAAATTCCACAGTGCGATTGGGGCGCCGAGCAGCAGGCCGTAGACGCACTGGGAGGCGAAGATCGTGGCACTCGTCTCGGTGCGCGTGAGTTGGCGGATCACCACCACGACTGCTGCCGCCATGACGGCACCCGTCAGCGCGGTCATTTCATGCACGCCAAACTGGGTGATGGTTCCCGGGGCGATACCCGTGAGAAATCCCAGTCCGACGAGCGCCAGGACGATGCCGCCGATTTTCACCCAGCCAAGCCGCTCATGCAAAACGAAGGCCGCCATGACCGCCGCGAAAGCCGTCCAGGTGTTGCCGATCAGCGTGGCCTTCCCGGCACCCAGCGGCCCGACCGTCGTGTAATAGGCCGCCGTGGCGAAGGCACCGACGATGCCCCGCGAGGCCAGCAGCCAGCTTTGAAATGCCCGTTTCATTTTGAGCGAACCCGCCGGGGCGAACAGCACCACCGTGACCAGCAGGCCGAGGCCGGCCCGGAAGGTCAGAGACATCCACGGATCCACATGGCGGATCGAGGCCAGCACCTTCAGCAGAAGGGCATTGCCTGTGAAACAGGCGAGCGAGATGACCATCCACAGCGTGCCACGGCCGGAATGATGCTGGAGTTCGGAGGAGGAGGGAGTGCTCATGGAGGTGCCGGCCTGAGGGCTACCTTCTGGCATCATGTCGGATCGTTCTGTCTTCTGATGATGAGCGCTTTTTGCGCAGGTTCCTCAAACCGTGGATTTAGCCATGCCAAATCACACGCACCGCTACGAGAGCGGCGCGGACGGCAATTCGGCTGGCAGGTTTGAGGTTCATCAGACGTGCGGAGAGTGGATGTGAATCGCCAAAGTGCCAACACGATTTTCACACCCACATCTTTCGGTCCAGCGTGCGGTAGCCGATGGCTTCGAAAATGTTGTTGGCGGAAATCTGGTCGTGACCGTCGAGGTCGGCCAGGGTGCGGGCGACTTTGAGAATGCGGTCGTGGGCGCGGGCGCTGAAGTTCATTTCGGCCATGGCGTGTTCGAGGCAGCCCGCGGCTTCGGCGTCGAGTCCGCAGTGCTGCTTGATCAGGCGTGGAGGCATGGCGCTGTTGGTGTGCAGGCCTCTGAGCTTCGCAAACCGTTCGCGCTGCATGCCGCGCGCGGTTTCCACCCGCATGCGGATCTTGTCGGACCCTTCGCCTCCCTCGGCGGAGGCGAGCGCCTTGTAATCGACCAGCGGCACTTCGACATGCAGGTCGATGCGGTCCAGCAGCGGACCACTGATGCGCTGACGGTACTTTTGAATGACGGGCGGGCTGCAGCGGCACTCGCGTTTGAGGTCGCCGTAGAAGCCGCAGGGGCAGGGGTTCATCGCGGCGACGAGCATGAACTGCGCTGGGAAAGTGACTGTTCCGGCGGCGCGTGAGATGGTGACTTTTCCGTCCTCGAGAGGCTGGCGCAGGACTTCGAGCGTGCTGCGACGGAATTCGGGAAGTTCATCGAGAAAGAGTACGCCGTTGTGAGCGAGCGAGACCTCGCCGGGTCCCGGATTGCTGCCTCCGCCGAGCAGGCCGGCATCACTGATCGTGTGATGGGGAGAACGGAAAGGGCGCGTGCCAACGAAGGCGTTGGATTCGGACAGCAGGCCTGCGGCGGAGTGAATCTTGGTTGTGTCGATAGCCTCGTCCTCACTCATTGCCGGCATGATGGTGGCAATGCGTTTGGCGATCATTGATTTGCCGGTGCCGGGTGGTCCGATCATCAAAATGTTGTGTCCTCCGGCGACAGCGACCTCGATGGCGCGCTTCGCATCGGCCTGGCCTTTGACATCGCAAAAGTCGATGTCGTAGTGGGAGGCGGCGGCGAAGAACTCGGTGGCGCGACAGGGTTCGGGCGCGATTTCGACGTCGCTTTTGAGATAGTCCACGGCTTCGCGGAGGTTGGCCACGCCGATGATGTCGATGCCTGCGACGACGCTGGCTTCGGCGGCGGCGCGTTTCGGGACGAGCAGACGTTTGCGACCTCGGGTGCGGGCTTCGAGGGCGACGGCGAGAAGGCCGCGCACGGGGCGAAGTTCGCCGTTGAGGGCGAGTTCGCCGATCATGGCTGTTTCCCCCAGCATGGGGATGGGAATGCGGGCGCGATGCGCGATGAGGGAGATGGCGATGGGCAGGTCAAAGCCTGGCCCTTCTTTTTTGAGGTCCGCCGGTGCCAGATTCACGGTGGTCACGCCATCGTTCATCATGAACCCGCTGCTTTGTATGGCGGCGGTGACGCGCTCGCGGCTTTCCTTCACGGAAGTGTCCGGCAGTCCGACAATCAGCATCTTGGGATTGCCGCCACCGTCGTGGGACTCGATTTCGATCTCGACGGCGTTGACGCCCGAGAGCGTGGCGGAGTAGGTGCGGGCGACCATGGCCCGACCATGGAAGGCGTGCGCCTTCCATCAAGCGCCGATGTTAACGCCTGCGCTTCTTCTTGCGGCCGGTGAGGATGGCGCGTGCTCGGTCCTCGTTGTCGAGTGCGGTCGTGTACTTGTAATTGAAGCCCTCGAGTTTCCGACGCTCGATCTTCTGGCCGATCAGGCGCTCAATGGAGGCGACGTTCATCAGTTCGTCGGCGGCGAAGAGCGTGAAAGCATCGCCTTCCTTCTGCGCGCGACCGGTGCGGCCGATGCGGTGCACGTAGTCTTCCGAATGCTCCGGCACCATGTAGTTGATGACGTGGGTGACGCCGCTGACGTCGATCCCTCTAGCAGCGAGGTCGGTGGCGACGATGATTTCGAAATCGCCTTCGCGGAAGCCTTTGAGCGCCCGCTCGCGGTCCTTCTGTCCAATGTCGCTGTGCATGACTGCGGCCTTGTATTCGCCGAGCGCGTCGATGGCAGCGAAGACCTTGTCCGCCTGCACCTTGGTGCGGGTGAAGATCATCATGCTGTTGAAATGCGTCTGCTTCAGGATCGCGAGCAGCAGTTCCTCGCGCTGGTCACCGGCCACGGGATACATGTAGTGGCTGACCGTTTCGGCAGCGGAGAAACGGATGCCGACTTCCACACTCTCGGGCTCCTTCAATGCAAAGTCGGCGAGGCTCTTGATCTGCGGCGGCATGGTGGCCGAGAAGAAGAGGGTCTGGCGTGTGGCGGGTGTCTTTTCCACGATGCGGCGTACGTCGGGCAGGAAACCCATGTCGAGCATGCGATCGACCTCGTCGAGAATCAGTACTTCGACACCGCTCAGGTTGGCGACGCCTTCCTGCATGAAATCGAGCAGGCGTCCCGGCGTGGCGACGACGATGTCCACGCCCTGCTGGAGGCCTTTGCGCTGCTTTTCGTAGCCGACGCCACCGTGGACGAGCAGCACGCGCAGGCCGGTGTGTTTGCCGTACTTTTCAAATTGCTCGACGACCTGTGCGGCGAGTTCGCGCACGGGTTCGAGAACGAGCACGCGGAAATTTCCTGGAGCACCGAGTCGGGTGAGCGTGGGCAGGGCGAAGGCGGCCGTTTTGCCGGTTCCGGTCTGGGAGGCACCCACGACATCCTTGCCCGTGAGGATGATGGGGATGGCTTTTTGCTGAATTTCGGTGGGCTTTTCATACCCCGTCTCACTCACGGCGGCGAGGACGGCTGGAGAGAGGCCCAGCACCTCAAATGCGGCAGGGTAGGGGCCTTCGGGGACGGGAGGAGGAGGCGGCGGCGGAACGGGGGCGTGGTTTTCGCGGACGGGCTTGGGCTTGTCCTCGCGCGCCCCTCGTTCGCGACGGTCGCGCCCTCCGCGCGCCGGGCGCTCACGACGTGGCCGTTCCTCACGCTTCTCGCCGCGTGGCCGCGGCTCACGATCTTCCCGAGGGCGCTTGGAGGCCTGAGCTGTAGAAGCCTGCTGAGACGATCCTTTCGTGTGCGTCTTGGCGGGTTTGGAGGCGCCCTTGTCGCTCTTCCCGATGCGGAGAACCTTCTTCAGCCCCGATTTGAGGCGGCTGAGCACGGAGGATTTTTTTGGACTGGGTTCAGAACTGCGTGGGGTGGTCACAAGGGTGTCGGAAGGGATGGGCGGGGTCTATCGGTCAGTTTGCGGAACAATGCAAACCCGCATCGGGGCAGGGCGGGTCACAGCTTCATCGCGTAGTGAACCTGACGGGCCACCTCTTCGAAGCCGCAACTCGGGTAAAGGTGCTGCCCGATGGCGTTGGAGGTCATGGTTTCGATTTGGGCGATTTTCATGCCCTCCGCCCGCATTAACTCGAGCGCGTGTTCAATCATGCGACGCCCGAGACCGAGGCCACGGGCCGCCTCAACGACGGCTAGGTTGGGGATGCGCCCCTTCGCATTCAGTCGGTCGATGCGAATGGTGATGTAGCCGAGAATCTTACCGCCACGCTCCGCGACCAGGCATCCTTCGGGACAGGCGTTCACGTCATCGTCGATGTGGTCGGACTTGCGGGCCTTCCAGTCGCGGCCGTTCCAGACGCCAAATTTGTGCTCCAGCATCTGTTCAAGGGCCACACTGCCAAAGGACTCGATGGTGATGCGCCGAAGCTCCGGCAGATCGCTGGCGCGGTAGGCGCGGATGAGAATGGGGGTGTCAGTCATGAAAGAGGCAGGGAGACGGTCAACCAAAAGCGATCAACCCGAGCGGGCAAGGCATCAATCGCGCAAATGGCATGGGTCTTGCGAAATACTTGGCGGAGCCGTGGCGTTCACGATGACATTATTTCGGAGTTGCGAATACTTTGGTTTGTATCATTCTTCTAATTCATGGCGCTAATTGACCGGATTCCCGAATCTTTCCGCTCGACGTCCCTGCTTTTTCGGCTGGCCGTTTGTGGTCTGACGGCTGGTGGCCTCAGTCAATGCACTTCCTCCAAACCGAAGGGAGACGTTGTCGTCAGTGTGAAGGATCAGAAGCTCGGCATTTACAGCGCAGACGGCAAATTGGCGAAAAAGTACGTCATTTCGACTTCGAAGTTCGGCCTTGGCGACATTCGTGGCAGCAACCGAACCCCCTTGGGTAAGCACGAGATCGTCGCCAAAATTGGTCACGGACTGCCAGCGGGTGCCGTTTTGAAAAGCCGTCGCTGGAATGGCGAGGTGCTGAAACCGAATGCCCCGGGACGCGACCCTATCGTGTCCCGCATCCTCTGGCTGCGCGGTACGGAGAGCTCAAACCGCAATGCGTTCAACCGCTTCATCTACATTCACGGCACACCTGAAGAGAAGAATCTCGGCAAGCCCGCCAGCTACGGTTGCGTGCGCATGGGCATGAAGGACGTCGTCGACCTTTTCAACAATGTGAATGTGGGCGCGAAGGTCGTCATCACGAAGGATCATCTGCCGAAGG
This sequence comes from Prosthecobacter sp., assembly GCA_041395065.1. Lineage (GTDB taxonomy): Bacteria > Verrucomicrobiota > Verrucomicrobiia > Verrucomicrobiales > Verrucomicrobiaceae > Prosthecobacter. Next base: position 13,283 of record JAWLBG010000032.1, read on the forward strand.
GCACACCGGACAAGCCGGCCGAGCCGGAGGTCGAGGACGCCGTGGCGGCTGCGGGTTCCGAGCCCGCCGATGCGGAGACCTCGGCCAAAGCAGAGCCCATCGAGATCGCCAAGATCGTCCCGACCGAGGGTGAAAAGCAGCGCGCCGAGGAGAACGCCTCCAAGACCAAGCTCCCACCAGCCGGCCAGCGCAAGCCCGTCAGAGTTCCCCTCTTCCGCACCAGACCGGCCGACAAGCCGGATGCCTATACCACAGTAGCAGCCGATCCGGCTAAGGTGCGCACTTGAGAGTTTCAGGAACTCTCGTGACAGACAAACCGTGAGAGGCGCGAACGGATCCGCGTGGGGAATCCAATAGAAGGTGAGTCATTTGCCGCAGTCGCATCCACCACCGCAGCCCGGCTTCTTCCTTTTCTTTACAGCCCGAACGGCGAAGAGGACAAGGGTAATAATGATGACCGCAATGGCAGCGATGGATTGCCAGTTTTCGTTCATAACGGGGAAGGAGTAACTTTGGCTGTGTGTCAGTATCCCATCGCGGTGCCGATTTGGAAGACGAGAAGGCTGAGTAAATAGGCCATACCGGTCATGTAGCCGAGTTGTAGCAGCGCCCACTTCCAGGAACCGGTTTCACGTTTCACGATGGCAATGTGCCAGGCATTTGCATGGCGAAGACGTAGAAGACGAGAAGGCTGATGCAAACGAGTGGCGAATATGAGCGATGCCGTCAGCGTGGCATTCTGCGGAGAGTTTGTCGCGCAACTGGTCAGGAGTTTTCATCGTCGTCGCTTTCGACGGCATAGACGACGCTCATGGTGGAATTGAAGACTTCGCGTGCGGCAAAGCTGCCGATCAGGCCGATGCCGATCTTCCAGTCGTAGCCGAGAGGTTTGATGGCGGGTTCAATGAAGTGGCCGGCCTTCCCGGCAAAGCTGTTGGCCAGTTGCAGTGATTTGTCCTCGGTATCGGTCTTCGGATAGGTGGACGCGGCCCAGATGAGGATGGAAATGCCGAGAATGATGGTGCCGGCGCGCCCGGACAAAGAGCTTTCTTTCGCACGCTGCCAGACGAGCAAGGAGAATGGAGCGCAGGGCGGGCCGCTTGTAAGGCGGCATTTCGAGGATCATGGGGGCGTCCCCCTTCGTGATCTGCGGTGGCTGAAGATCCACGCGAAGATGAAGGCGCTGCCTGTGCCCAAGGCATGCAGCGCGAGCATGAGACCGGCCTGAGTGAGTGCGCCGACCTGTCCTGCCGGGAAGAGCACAGCGATGAGCAGCGAATACACCGGAAGTCGAGCAGAGCAGGAGGCCAGGGGGGCCACGAGAATGGTAGCGAGACAGTCCTTCGGACTGTCGATGGTTCGCGCTGCCATCACGCCCGGAACAGCGCAGGCGTAGGAACTGAGGAAGGGTGGAAGGATTTCCCGTTGAGTCCGACCTTGCTCATGGTCCAGTCCATGATGAACTGACGGGACCATGTAGCCGGTGTCCTCCATGATGCCGATGAAAAAGAACAGGATGAGGATCTGCAGCAGGAAGATGACCACGCCGCTCACGCCGGGCACGACGCCATTGACGATGAGATCGCGCAGGTCACCCGTTGGCATGAGGTTTTCGACCCATGCGCCAAGCTCCGTGAATCCGGTCTCGATCCAGCCCATGGGTCGCTTCGGCGACCTTGAAGATGAGATAGAAGAGGATGCCCAGCACGAGCAGTAGGTTCACAAAACCGAGCACGGGATGCAAAAAGATGCGGTCGAGCTTGGTGGTGATTGTTTCGATCTCTGATCCGGTCTCGTGAGCACTTCGGAGCAGAGCTTCTCAATGCTGCCATCGCTCCGCCACCAGATCGTCTCCAGCCGGGGAAGTCGGCGTCGATGCTCTTGCGCAGTTCATGCACGCGGGCCATCTGGGAATCGGCGAGACCGTAGTGCGTGGGATCGTGGTCGGAAAGAAGGTAAAGCGGCTCCAGCAGCGAGGCCTGGGCGTGAATCGCGCCGGTCTCGCACAGCGGGCCGCGGCTGTTTTCCAAGGCGGCACGGACACCGGCCGGGATGACGGCGCTTTGCCACTTCGAGGGGGCAATGTCTTCACGACTGAGTGCGATTTTGAGATCGATGATCCCTTGGCCGGTCACGGCCTGTGTCTTGACGACGGGAATGCCAAGTCGTTCGCCGAGTTTGTCCGCGTCGATGCGCCATTCACGTTGCTCGGCCACATCGACCATGTTCAGCACGAGAATTGTTGGCAGCCCTAGTTCGAGCACCTGGGAGACGAGGTAGAAGTTGCGCTCGATGTTCGCCGAATCGATCACGCACACCACGCGGTCCGGACGCGGGGTTTCCGGACGGCGTCCCAGCAGCACATCGCGCAGCACGGCTTCGTCCGGTGAGCGGGCATTCAGGCTGTAGGCGCCGGGCAGGTCAATGAGGCGCAGCTTCTTGCCGTGCTGGCTGTAGCACTCGCCGATCTTCTTCTCGACGGTGACGCCTGGATAGTTGGCGACCTTCTGCTTGAGGCCGGTGAGCAGATTGAAGATCGTGGTTTTTCCCGAATTCGGGTTTCCCACGATGGCGATGAGCGGTGTCTTACTGGCAGGGGTGCTCATGCGGCGGAGATGGCAATGTAGGCCGCCTCGTGGTTGCGCATGGAAAGGCAGGAACCGCGCACACTGATTTCGATGGGTTCGCCCAGCGGGGCGCGGCGTGTCACGCGGATGCGGGTGCCGGGAACGATGCCCATTTCCCGCAGACGGGTGAGGCAGGAGCGGCCGGAAGGCATGGCCTGCACGATGGCATCGATGCCAACGGGGAGTTCAGCAAGTGTGGAGGGCATGGTGGGAAAACGGATCTGCAAATGAGACTCTGTCGCAAACTTGAGGCTGAGACTAACAAGAACCGCGAATCTGGCAAATGCAGAGTTGAGGCGGATATTGTTCTGGAGGCTGAAAAATACAGCATCGAAAGCGTCGCCGCCGCAGTGGTTGCGCCTGCCGTGAAAGCCGCTAGGCTCCGCGCCCCTCGAAAAATATGTGGAAAGGACGCTTTGCCCAGGAAACCAGCGCTCTCGTGCAGCGCTATGGAGAATCCGTGTCGTTTGACTGGAGGCTCTACGCCCATGACATCGCCGGATCGATCGCCCATTCAAAAGGTCTTCTGAAGGCCGGAATCTTGACGCAGGAGGAGCAGGGGCAGATCGAAACCGGGCTGCTGGAAATCCGCGCGGAGATCGAGGGTGGAGATTTTGAGTTCAAGGAGTCTCTGGAGGACGTCCACATGAACATCGAGGCTGAATTGACGAAACGCATCGGCCCCGCCGGTGCCAAGCTGCACACCGCCCGCAGCCGCAATGACCAGGTGGCCACGGACGTGCGGCTCTACTGCCGCTCAAGCATTGACTCTCTGAACGAACTGGTCCGCGCCATGCAGGCCTCGCTGATCGAGTGCGCCGAGCGCGGCGGGGGAGCGGTGATGCCGGGCTACACTCATCTCCAGCGCGGTCAGCCCGTGCTCTTTGCCCATCATCTGCTGGCTTATGTCGAGATGCTTGACCGCGACTCTGCGCGACTCGCTGACTGTCGCCGCAGGCTCAATGTGATGCCGCTGGGTTCAGGCGCCTTGGCCGGAAGCACGATCATCCTCGACCGCGAATTCGTGGCGCAGCATTTGGGGTTCGATGGCGTCTCGCAAAACTCCATGGACGCCGTCAGTGACCGAGACTTCGTTGCCGAACTGATCTTTGTGATTTCCCTCGTCGGCGTGCATCTTTCGCGTCTCAGCGAGGACGTGATCCTTTGGGCCAGCGCGGAGTTTGGATTTGTAACTCTGAGTGATGCGCACACCACGGGATCGTCGCTGATGCCGCAGAAAAAGAATCCCGACGTGGCGGAGATCACCCGCGGCAAGTCCGCGCGGCTGATCGGCAACCTGATGAGCATCCTCACCCTGCTCAAAGGATTGCCGATGACCTACAACCGTGATCTGCAGGAGGACAAGGAGCCGCTTTTCGATTCCATCGACACGCTCCGCCTCGCCTTGGAGGTCTTCACCGAGATGATCAGCGGCATGGACGTGAATTCAGTCGCGACGACTGAAGCCGCCAGTGACCCGATGCTGCTGGCGACAGATCTGGCTGATTACCTCGTCAATCACGGCGTCCCCTTCCGTCAGGCGCACGAAGTCATCGGCAAGCTGGTGGCTTATTCGATCGAGCAAAAGCGCGCGTTCGGCGAAATGAAGCTCGACGAATTCAGGCAATTCTCAGAAGCCTTTGAGGCGGATGTGACTGCGTGCCTGAATCTCGAAACCGCCCTGCAGGCCCGAAAGGGGATCGGCGCACCCTCGCCTGATAATGTGAAGGCGCAGCTCTCCCGCTGGCGCAAAGTCCTGACTCAAAGCTGAGCCGCATGCAGGTCCCGGAATTTGAAATCTACACCCCAGGAACCGAACCCGGCTGGCGGAAGGCGCGCAGCGAGGCAGCGTTTGAGAATCCGCATGTGAGCGTGGAGCGCGCGTGGTTTGACACCGCTAGCGGCCGCAGGGAAGTGCCATGGATGGTGGTGCAACGGAAAGCCGCAGTGGCCATCGCACCGCTCTTGGAGGACGGGCGCTTCGTCATGGTGCATCAGGAGCGCCTGCCGGTGATGCAGACGATGTGGGAGTTTCCGGCGGGGCAGATTGACACGGAAGTGACCCGTGAGTCGATCATTCAAACCGCGCTGAACGAACTGCGTGAAGAGTGCGGCTGCGCCCTCGAAGGCGAGGACGCCACCCTGGAGCCGCTGGGTTGGTATTTTCCTTCGCAAGGATTCACCGATGAAATCGTTTATCTTTTCACGGCGAAGCCCGTGTGTGTCGTCAGCCGTCCCCAGCCGGATGGAAGCGAGCACATCAGCGACGTGCGGTTTGTCAGCGCGGGAGAACTGCGTGGGATGATTGCTGCCAATGCGATCACCAACGCCCTGTCGCTGGCACTTTACGCGCGGATCGCGGCCCAGGGACTGCCGTAGCCATTAGTTCCGGCGTCTTAACCCTCACCCTTTCACTCCCATGTGGTCCGGCATCCTTCAAAAAGTCTTCAAAGTGCGCGAGAAAGTCGCGCTCAACCTCAGCGGCAGCAACGACGAGGAAAAACCTTTCATCGAGCATCTCGAGGATCTTCGCACGATGATCGTGCGCATCGTGATGACTCTGGTGATTTCGACCATCGGCACCTTCGTTTTCTACCAGGAGCTGTTCCGTGCCATTCAGCTGCCGCTGATCTTTGCCGGTCTGGCCAAGGACGAGCAGGGCGCCAGCGAACTGCTGCAGAACATCGACGTGGCCGGTCCGTTCATGATGGCGATCAACGTCTCGCTGATCGCCGCGGTCATCATCGCTTTTCCTCTGCTGCTGGTTTTCCTGCTGCAGTTCATACTGCCGGGATTGAAGCCGAAGGAGAAGAAGTTGCTGTTTCCTGCGATCGGGATCGGCACCGGGTTGTTCTTGGCGGGTGCCTGTTTCGCCTACTGGGTGGTGCTGCCGAAGGCCCTGGCCTTCTTTGACGAATTCGCGAAGTCCGTCGGCTCGCGGCAGGACTGGACGCTTTCGAACTACGTCACGTTTTCCACGCGCTTCATTCTCGTCTTCGGCATCTCCTTTGAGCTTCCGGTGATTGTGATGGCCCTGGTGAAGCTCGACTTCCTGAACTTCAAGATCATGAAGTCGACCTGGCGCCACGCACTGGTGGGAATCACGCTTTTTGCGGCGATCATCACGCCCACGCCTGATGTTTTGACGCTCATGCTCATGTCCGGACCACTCTATGTGCTCTACGCCATTTGCGTCTGGCTGGCCTACTTCATGGAGAAGAAAGACCGCGAGGCCTACCCTGAGTACTACGCCCAGATCGAGAAGGACGAGAAAGAGCTCGAAGAGTCCGTGACCGACGACTGGGACAACGAAAACTACAATCCGTGGCATTCGGAAGACGACGCGGAAGAGGACGACGACTTCATCAATCCCTCCGCCACGCCGTCCGCGCCGCCGCCGGAAGTCGAGAAACCCACACCTGCCGATGACGAATCGGACGGTGAGGATACAAGTTCCAAAACGACGGATGACGACGCAGCATCGAGCACGCCCGAACAAGAGAAGAGCCTCGAAGAACTCGCCCGCGAGGATGAGAAGCGCTCCAACGAGCCGCCCGCTTGATGGTGTGCGTGACCTTTGAAAAGCTGTTAATGGGGGCAGGCGGTTCGCCTGCCCCTGCAGCTCATTCTTTCGCTGCTCCTTCGCAGTCCATGATGATCATGCAGGGAGCGTCGGCTTCGATATCGAGCCTGCGGACGAGGAGACGGGAGATATAGACTTTCCCCCACTCCGATTCGCGGTCCATGAAACGGCCCAGCGGTGAGTCACGCTCCACACAGGCCACGAGATGAGGATCGTTCACCGCGGCGATTTGTGCGTCGAAGGTGAGGTATTTCGGACGCAGCGTCTGCGGCAGATCCAGACCATGACTCGGACGCAGGGCGACGCTGAACCAGCCGGACTCCTCCGCGCGGCTTGTTTTCAGAAACTCGGCGAGTTTCGCTTCATGGGTTTCGATCAGCGTTGGCCAGTGCAGGCGGCGTTTTCCATCCGGGCATTCTTCCAAGCGGATGAGGGCACCGGCGGCGCACTTTGAAGTGACCATTTTGAAAAGGGGAATCGGTCTGCCGCCGGGAAGGGCCAGAGGCAGACCGGGTATTTTCGCCAGCAGACGGAGTTCAGGTTTTTCGGCGGGATTGGCCCATGCCTCGATCTCTTCCGAATATTTCTCCGGTTCATAAATGCATTCGGCACGGCGTTCCGGCGTGTCGGCGGCAAAGAGTTCGGTGACGAGCGCCTTGGCATCCGCGCCGAAGGCGGCGATGTCGGGTTCTTCAAAGGTTGCCACCTGCGCAGGCTGGGTGGCGGGTTGAGCAGGTTGAACTTCGTTCAGGGATGGAGGTTGGGATTTGATTGGAGCGTCGCCGGTGGAGTTGGCATGGTCCCACCAGAGCCAAAGAGCGATGCCGCAGACGCCTGCGAAAGTCGCCATGAAGGCAAATGTGGTCAGTGGTGAACCCCTTAACTGGGGCGGTGTCGGATTGTCGAAGAGCGGCGGTGGCTCCGAAGTCGGCATCAGCGCCTGGGAATATTGGAGTGTGCTCCGCGCAACACCCGCCGGCGTGGGCGCTTGATTCACATGGGTGACCTGCTGCGTTGTTTCCGGCGGGTGGAAAACAGGGACGCTGAACTCCTGCACCGGCGGTGTCTGCGCCACTGAACGCCGACCGGGGGCCACGCCCATGACATGAGCCTGCGTGCCGAAGTGGATGCGCGGAGCCGTGTGGGCGCAGTGCGGACATTGCGCCACGCCTTCCTGCCCGCGTTGCATGAGCAGGAACGCCTGTCCGCAGGAGGGACAGATCACACTGGCTGTGGTTTCGGGATTCATCGTCTCGAAAACCTAGCGCATTGACGATGAATCCGCGAACTGGTTGTGCGAAGAACACGGTGAGTTACATTCGCCGCCCGCATGAGTCGTACGCCCCAAGATTTGAAGCCTGTTCCCCGACATATCGCCATGATCATGGACGGAAACGGTCGTTGGGCGAAGGAGCGCTCGCTGCCGCGGACGGAAGGTCATCGTGCCGGTGCGGAGACGGTACGGCGCGTGGTCGAGTGCTGCGGCGAACTCGGAGTGGAGTTCCTCACGCTGTACGCTTTCTCTTCCGAGAATTGGAAGCGTCCGAAGCGCGAGGTCGATGCTCTCATGAAACTGCTGGAACTCTTTCTTCGTGGCGAGTTGCCGCTGATGCAGAAGCAAAACGTCCGCCTCCAGGCGATCGGCAGGCTGCATGACCTCCCGCAATCCTGTCAGGACGAGCTCCACCGCTGCATTGAGGCGACCGCGCAGAATACGGGGCTGACTCTGGTGCTGGCCCTGAGCTACGGCGGTAGGGAGGAAATCATCGATGGCGTGAAAAGCCTGCTGCGCAGCATCGAGGGTGGCCACCTCGACAATGCGATGATCGACTCCGAGGTTTTCAGCAAGCATCTCTACACACGCTACTACCCGGATCCTGACCTGATGATCCGCACCAGCGGCGAGATGCGCTCGTCCACTTCCTCCTGTGGCAGCTCAGTTACACCGAGATTTATGTGACCGAAAAGCTCTTGGCCGGACTTCTCCAAGGACGATCTCAAGGACGCGATCCGCGCCTTCACCAGCGGCACCGCCGATTCGAGGCGGTGACGTATCTTGACCGCGCCTGAAATTGCTGCGATAACCCCAGCCACCCGCCTACCTCCCCACTGCCAATGTCCGAAATTCTGGAAACCCACATCATGATCGTGGATCCCGACACTGGATTTTCTCGAGTGGGCGGCTTCTCATCTCAAGGCGCCGGGTGTTTCCATCAGCGTGAGCGAACGCCCCATATTTGGCGAGCCTGCCAAGAAAAAGGCGAACCTGGCATTGTCGGAAATCCGTTTTCAACACTTCCTCCGAATCGATCTTCTGGAAGGGTTCCGACAGAACGATCCGCAGGCCATGGTTATTCTCTTTAGTGGCACGGCCAGCACCAGCCATGTGATTGAGGCGATGCGTCTCGGCGCTTACGACGTTCTTGGAAAGGAGCGCCTGCCCTACGAACTGCGCAGCGTTGTCGAAAGTGCGCTGAAAGCGATCAGCCCGCGCAGTCACCCGCGCCTGAAGTCTCGAGGTGCTCACCGAGTCCATTCAGGAAACCATCATCGGTCGTTCGGCTCCCATGCAGGAGGTCTTTAAGCTCATTGGTCGCGTTTCGCGTTCCGACGCGCCCGTGATGATCACGGGGGAGAGCGGTTGCGGGAAGGAGCTCGTCGCCGGAGCCATCCACAAATTCAGCCCCAGGGCGCAGAAGGAATTCGTCGCTATCAACATCACCGCCATCCCGGACAATCTGCTGGAGAGCGAGATCGGTCACGAGAAAGGTTCCTTCACCGGTGCGGTGAACCAGCGCGTGGGCCGTTTCGAGCAGTGCGATGGCGGCACCCTCTTCCTCGATGAAATCGGTGACATGCCATTGGCCGTCCAGAGCAAGCTGCTCCGTGTGTTGCAGGAGGGGAACTACTCCCGTGTCGGCAGCAACCAGACGCTGAAGACCGATGTGCGCGTTCTCGCCGCCACCAACAAGAATCTCGAAGAGGAAGTCGCGAAGGGCAAATTCCGCGAAGACCTCTTCTACCGCCTCAATGTCGTCCGCATCCACATTCCGCCGCTGCGGGAGCGCCGCGAAGACGTGCGAATGCTTGCGGAGTTTTTCCTGCATCGCCAGTCCACCCGCCGCCGTGGACCGCAGATGCGCTTCACCGAGGGTGCACTCGACATTCTCGAGGCCTACGACTGGCCCGGCAATGTGCGTGAGTTGGAGAACACCATCCAGCGCGCCTGCGCCCTGAGCAATTCCGACGTCCTGCTGCCCTCTGACATTCCGCTTGGCAGCAAGGGGGGGCGTCACATGGACCCTTCCAGCACGTTGAACCGCATGAGGGACGCGCTCTCCATGCTTGTCAGTGTGGCGGAGAAATCCCCCGGCATCGAACTGCTTCCTTGGGTCGAGCGCGAACTCTCTCGCATGGCGTTTCGCCATTTTGAAGAGGATGTGGACCGCACGGCGAAGTTTCTCGGCCTGAACGGCGATACTCTTGAGCATCATCTTTCGGCTCCGGCCGTGAAGAAGCTTACTCTCGAAACACCTGCCAAGACGTCACCGACCAAGAAGGTTCGTAAGGCCGGCTAGGGATATGGGAACACCCCTTGCGCATTGGTGGCGAGCTTTGGCCTGCTCGGCGTCAGATCCGGGTTCTCCTGCTAGACAGCGCCGTGCACCTGCGTTTATCACGCCCTTCTTATGCTCAAACCTATTGCTCTCTCTGCTCTCTCTGCTCTCTCTGCTCTCTCTGCACTCGCGGCGCTCGCCATTGTCTCTTATGCCGCCGAAAACGACGGCTGGACCTCCATGTTCAATGGGAAAGACCTGTCCGGCTGGAAATCCAGCGAAGAAGTCCCCGGCTGCTTCACTGTGGAAGATGGTCTCTTGAAAGTCAGCGGCGGGCGCTCCCATCTTTTTTACACCGGTCCGAATGGAGACGCGAAATTTCAGAGCTTCGAGCTCAAGATGAAGGTCAAGACCTCGCCTGATTCTAACAGCGGCGTCTACTTTCACACCAAGTTTCAGGAGACCGGCTGGCCCGACCAGGGCTACGAGTGCCAGGTCAACAGCACCCACAAGGACCCCAAAAAGACCGGCAGCCTCTACGGCGTCATCAACATCCTCGCTCTCGCCGAAGGTCAGGCAGAACCCGCAGGCGGCACGCACATCAAGGTTCCCGCTGCGCCCAGCATTGACGGTGAATGGTTCGACTATGACATCAAAGTCGAAGGCAAACACATCACGCTGAAGGTGAACGGTGAAGTCACGGTCGACTTCGTTGAACCCGAAGGCTGGGATCCCGCGAAGGAGCTGAAAAACATGCCTGGTCGCAAACTCAGCGAAGGCACCATCGCCATCCAGGCTCACGACCCGGACAGCACCACCTACTACAAGGACATCTTCATCAAGGTCATTCCCTGATCGTTCACTCCAGTTCGAATGACTCACGCGGGCGTCCCTGGCGGACGCCCGTTTTATGTGCCCCCTCATGGCTGGCGACTTCGCCATTTTAGGTTCTCGGCGTTTGGGCTTGCCGCTGGATTGAGCATCGACTTAGGATACCCTCATGATCACACTGAACCGGTTATCGACGTGGGGGCTTTGGCTTTGTGTCGCTTGTTTCAGCAGTTCGTATCACCTTTCTTTCGCGGCCTATCCTGAAGTCTTGCGGGATGTGGTCTTCACGACTCCGGGCGTATCCATTCCGCTGCTGCGATTTCAACCCGAGCAGGTGGACATCCTGGACTCCAAGGACGGCGTCAAGAGTGCCTACAAAGTCATTGAGTGGGTGGAGCCGGGTCTGGCTCGTCGGCGGATGTCGGCAGGCGAGGTGCAGTGGTGGGTCTTTGCCGACGACCGTGTGTCGGGTGTTTATGCCTATCTCAAAGGCGAGGCCGAGATGGCCGTGGAAGGGGATGGCCCGCCGAGCCTGCCTGCGGCGGATGCGGAAACGGGGCTTGAGCTAAAACTTTCATCTTTCGACCAGTGGAAGCTGCTGCGTGTGTGGGAGAATCGCGTGGTGGCGGAAGGCGACTCCGGGACGGAGACCTTTGAAGCGATTCCTTGGTATCCCAACCTGTTGCAGGTAATGCTGCCGAAGGGAGAGTGCGGGTTTCTCATTCTTTCAAAAAGCGGACCCAAGGCGTGGTGGTCTCGCGGGCGGAGCATTTCGCCGATGATCAGACGGGATGTTGCGGGGGCGTTTCGTCGTCGGCTTCAAAGCTCGATTGAGAGTTTTACGGGCAACTCGGTACAGTTTCCGTACCTTTTGCTGCGGCATGGTCGGACAGCGGAGGCCGCGGCTCAGGAGCGCAATGCGCTGGAAATGGTCAGGAACAATTCCAGGAAAAAAGAGAAGGACGAAGTCTCGGCTCTTCGGCAGTTCGCGACGCAGCGGCGCTGGAATCGTGATTATGAGACTGCGGCGGCGTGGACGGAGAAGGCGTGGCGAATGGCGAAGGAGGCCGGTTCGATCGATGCAAAGGAGCGCTTTGCCGCGGGATTGGATCATGCGGAGCGTTTATCGGACACGGGGCGCTTCGAAGAGGCCCGGACCCTTCTCGCCGTGCTGGCGGGAGAGGTGGCGCCGTTTGGAGAGACGAGTGGGGAGGCCTTTTCATACCATCGCGCCATGGGTGGTGTGCAGTTTGGACTCAAGGACTATGCGGCTGCCGTGGCAACCTTTCGCGGGAATGCCGAGCGCGCACGGAAGGCGAAGTCCCCGGGCACCGAGTCCTTCGAAATGCTGAATCTGCTCTACTGTGAACTGGGAAGCGGCGGCGGACAGTCGGAGGCGGTGATCGCGGAGGCGGTTCGTCTGCAGGATGAGCGCCAGAAAGAGAACCCCAGGGCGGACTACGACACCTGGAAACTGGCGCTGGCATGCGCTGTGATGGGCCGCTGGGAGGACGCCTTGCGCTTTGCGCCGACGCGAGCACGGAAAGGCTACGTCACCTACGAAGAGTATGCGCGGATGCTGACCCTGGTGATGAAAGGGGACCGCGAGGAGGCGCAAAAATTCGCGGGGACTCTGGAAGGTCGGTTTGAGGATGTATTCAATGTCAATGTGCGCACCGATGTGGACGAGATGTTTCTCAAGCTGATGGAAGCAATTGCCCGGGGGACACCGGCAGCGCTCGCAGCGGCGGAGGCTCAATGGACGAAGGACGTTCAAAACCTGAAGGATCGTCCGCTGACGAACTACATCCTTGCTCGCGCGATCGTGGCGAGCTTGGTGAAGCTGCGCGCCGGAGGTGGATGAGGCCGCGAGGGCTGCACAATTATGGTAGATGATCTACCAGTCTAAAAAGAGTGCGTTGCAGCACTAAGTGTAGATTGCTGAATATCGTGGCAATGCGGGATGGGCGGGGGTATGGGCGGGGAATGAAATTGGAACAAGGGCAGATTTGGCGCAGCGGGGAGGATTTCCTGCGGATCGTGACGTGGGCGCGGCTTTCGATTGAGTATAAGCACATGCGTGATCCGCGGACAAAGGAGGGGACGCTGCACCGGGTGACGAAGAAGGAATTTTGCCGTCTGCTGAAAGGTGCGGAGCTGGTGACGCTGCCGAAGGAGGAGGAACCGGTGGAGCCGGAGGAGGGCGAGCTTTTATGAAGGTGGAACGACTGAAGTATGTGATCTGGGCGGCGGACATGGACCGGGCGCTGCGTTTTTACGAGTTGGTGTTTGGCGGACGCGTGCTGAAGCGCAGTGAAGTGATCAGCGAGGTCGAAATCTGCGGCGGAGTGATCGGCATTCACGGAGGCGGGGAGGGAAAGCGGACGTGGACGGGACTGAGCTTTCAGGTGCCGGATGTGCTGGAGGGGGCGCGGGAGATCGTGGCGGCGGGAGGGCTCATGATACGGGAACCGCAGCCGGAAAACGGCGAGCCTCCGCATCTGGCGATGTGCGCGGACCCGGAGGGCAACGAGATCATGCTGACGCGAAAGAGGGCATAAAGAGGGGGATTTTTCTGGCAATGAGAGAAGGCGGAACTTGACGGGTAGCCGCTCTGTCCGCGAAGGTACGCGTCCCAACCCCGAGCGATCAGCCACGATCATGTCATCCTCTCCCAACCTTTCAACCCGCGCCGTGCCGACTCTGGATGCCGCCGCCAAGACGGTGGAGACCCTGCGTGCCCAGGTTCGGGAGTTTCCGGGAAAGGCTTCGGCGCTTGCGCGCGCGCTGCTGAGTCTCGGCGAGCTGCGGCGGGAGGCGGGCGACGTCTCCGGTGCGGAGGCAGCCTTCCGCGAGGTGCTGGAGGTTGGCGGGAAACTGCAGGTGCCGATGGACATCATCGCAGATGCGCGCACCAGCCTGGCCACGCTGCTCGATTTTAACGGTCGTGAGGAGGAGTCGCTGGCGTTTTACGAAGAGGCGATCGAGGCCCACGAGACGCTGGGCGGGGAGAGTGACGAAGTGGCGGCGCAACTGCGCAACAATGTGGCGATGACCTACAAGGGCATGGGCAAGCTGGCGCTGGCGGAGCAGCATTACCTGCGGTCGCTGGAGACGCTGGAGAACAAGCGCGGGCGCAGCTCGGAGTCGGTGGCGTGTGTGTTCAACAATCTGGGCAGTTTGTACTATGCGGCCGGATTCCCCGACCAGGCGCGTGAGATGTTTGACGACGGGCTCAAGATCCGCCTGGAGGTGTTGGGACCGGCGCATCGTGATGTGGCGCAGTCGCTCTGCAATCTGGGGACGTCCTGCCACGAGCTGGGGGACAACGTCGCGGCGCAGAAGCACTTTGAAGAGAGTCTGGCCATACTCGAAGCCCAACTTCCGACCGAGGCGGCGAGCTTTGAAGCGGTGGGCTTGGATTATCTGGCGATGCTGGAGGAGATTGGCGAAGGTGCGAAGGCCGCGGCCTTCAGGAAGCGTCTCGATAAAGCGCTTAGTTTTGCCTAAGACCTCTAGATATTTGCCAAACGCATTCACCGCATGGAAGGTGATTCAATGCCTGAATCGACACCCTCTTGCGCTGAACGAACATGGACCGGAACGCCGGTATCCGAAGGCGTGGCGCATGCGGTGGTGCACGTGCTGAAGGACCATTTTGACGAGCCGGATCGCGAGAGCATCGATGCCTCGATGGTGGGGGAGGAAATGAAGCGTCTGCATGTGGCGCTGAGCACGACTCGCAAGGAGATAGAGGAACTGCAGCGGGTGATGGCGGAGGAGGAGAGCAGTGCGGAAAGCGAGATCTTCGAGACGCACCTGCTGATCCTGCAGGACAGCACCATTTTGAAACAGACGGAAAAGACGGTGCGGGAGGAACTCGTGTCCGTGGACTGGGCCTACTACAGCCTGATGTGCCGCCACATGGTGGCGCTGCGCGGTCTGGACGATCCGTATCTGCGGGAACGCTTTCTGGACATCAAGGACGTGACGCAGCGCGTGATGCGTCACCTGCGCGGGGAACTGCTGCAGCACCCGATGTTTGACGAGCCGGTGATCGTGGTGGCGCATGACCTGACGCCTTCGGACACGGTGCAGTTGGACCGCAGCAAGGTGCTCGGCTTTGCCGTGGAGACCGGCAGCGCTGTGTCGCACGCGGCGATCATCGCCCGCTCCCTGGCGATTCCGGCGGTGGTCAAGCTGCACGGCATCTGCGAAGAACTACACAGCGGCGATTCAGTGCTGGTGGACGGGGAAGGCGGCCTGCTGATTCTGAATCCCACGCCTGAGACGTTGGCGCGGTATCGCCGCAGGGAGGAGCAAGCGGAGAGGCGCGAGGATCTGTTTCACGAGCGGCGGCACGAGCCGGCGGCCACCACCTGCGGCCGCGAGGTTTGCGTGGGGGCGAATGCGGAGTTTTTGGAGGAATTGGAAATCGTGCAGGAGAGCGGCGCGGAGGAGGTGGGCCTGTTCCGCACCGAATTTCTGCATCTGGAAAACCCGAACGCTTCGGAGGATGAGCTGGCGGAGTCCTACACCCGTGTGTTGCAGAGCTTGAAGTCGAAGCGCGTGGTCTTCCGCACGCTGGACATGGGTGGGGACAAGGTGGACGAACGCGCGGCGCTGGAGCCGGAGCCGAATCCCTTTCTCGGCTGGCGCGGCATCCGTTTATCCCTGGGACGACCGGATTTGTTTAAAAAGCAGCTTCGGGCCTTGCTGCGTGCGGGCGCACATGGACGCGCCGGAATCATGTTTCCGATGGTGTCGGGCGTGCAGGAGGTGCTGGAGGCGAAGGAGTTTCTCAACCAGTGTTCCGAGGAGCTTTCCGCCGAAGGCGTGGACGTGCCCGACGAAATCGAGGTGGGGGCGATGATCGAAATCCCGAGTGCCGCGCTGGCGGCGGACCTCATTGCGACGGAGGTCGATTTTTTGAGCATCGGCACGAACGACCTGATTCAGTACACGATCGCGGTGGACCGTCTGAACGACCGTGTTTCCGGTCTTTACCAGCCGACGCATCCAGCGGTGCTGCGCTTGATCGGCATGTCGGTGGAGGCGGGAAGAAAAGCCGGCATCCGGGTGGGCATGTGCGGTGAAATGGCCTCGAATCTGGTGCTGACACCGCTGATGATCGGCCTGGGACTCAACGAACTGAGCGTGGCCTCGACGCAGGTGGCGCGGTTGAAGCACGCGGTGAGACGGCTGAGCGTCTCGGAGTGTGAGGATCTGGCGGCGGAGGCCCGAAAATGCGCCAGCCCGGCCGAGATTCTCGATCTCAGTCGGGCTGTTGCGGAGTGTCGCTATCCGGAGCTGTTTGCCTGATGGCGCGGGGCAGGGTTACGCAGCCTGACGAGCGCGGGATCTGCGCGCCGGCTTGGCGGGTTTCGGCATGATGGTGGGGCGGAAGGCGTCGCCAAAGAGATACTGGCGGGCGCTGTCCACCTGGCCCATGACGCGGCGGTTCCACTTGGTGAATTCCTTGCCCAGCGCCTCCTCCGCATTTTCCTGCTGCAGGGCCTCTGCCAGGGAGATGTGTTGGGTGCTGAGTTCGAGGTGGAAGAGAATCTCGGGGATGTGGAGTTCGACGGCCTCGAACATGTCCATGACGCGGGCAGCGTAGCTGGTGTCCCAGACCTTGTCGTCTTCGTCATAACAACTGGTGACGAGATGGGCGATGAGGTATTCCGCGTTGTCGGAGTAGGTTTCGGCGGCTTCGATGACCGAGTCAAAGCTCTCATGGTCGGCGGTAACCGGCAGGACGACGGAAACGGCGATTCCCGCTTCGTGCAGGAGCTGCTCCATCTCGCTGCCCTGATAGAACTTGTTGAAGAACTCTCCCAAACCGGTGCCGATGTCGAGGACGGTCAATGCTGAGGCATCGACGTGCTCGAAAAAGCTGTCAGGAGTGAGGGAGGCGACGTCGAGGGACGTGGCTCCGGGGATATCGGAGGTTTCTTCCTCCTCAGTCAGGGAGAGGATCTGGTGATCGACTCCAAACTGCTGAAGATAACGATGAAAGCAGAGCGCCAAAGTGCTCTTGCCTGTGCCGGGGTAGTCGTTCTGGATGAGGATGAGCTTCTTCATAGTATTTTGCGAATTGCGAATTCATTCTGCAAATTATGGTAAATATTGCAAGGATAAATATTTTATATTTCCATAATTTTAATATCCTCGCCAAGCACACAATGACCGTTCTGACATGCAATTGAACGCCGCAGCGCCCTCAAATGAGTGTGTTATTCGTCTGATTTTGAGTCATTTGAGGAGCAAAGGCAGTGAGGAGGAATAAGAGTTGGATGTCCTCAAGTCGTACCGCCTGTCACCGATACAATTTCGCCACTCAGCCGCGAAACTGGGCTGAAATGGATCATCGCTGAGGTGATCGACCGTCTTCTAGACGGATAGCAACCCTGACGGAATGAAGCAGGTCGCAGCCTCCAAACCGGCGCAGGTGTGAGCCTTTTACCAATGAAACGACAATGGGGATCGACGCTTCTTCCCGGGGATCGCGATCAAGTTGGAGGCTAGACTTCCAACTGGATGCCCAGCTCAATAACCTGCCGAGGCGGAAGGTCAAAATAGCCGGTGGCAGGGCGGGACAGGCGGGAAAGCATGACGTAAAGCTGTTTGCGCCAAGCCGCCATTTTTCCGGGACCGTTGGTCAGCAGGATTTCACGGCTCTGGTAGAAGGTCACAGCCGCCCGTTTGACCTTGGTTTTTTCAGCCAGGACGGAACACAGATCATTGAAGACGTCGGGCGACTCCGCAAAGCCGTAGCGGAGGACGACCCGGTAGAATTCTTCGTGGTATTCGCTGATTTCGTTTCTCGCTTCATCGTCCACGTACGGAACCTCCTCGAATCGCACCGTCAGCAGGACGACCTGCTTGTGCAGCGCTTTGTTGTGCTTCAGATGGTGCAGGAGGGCCAGTGGCAGTCCGTCGGCACTGGCTGACATGAAGACGGCGGTGCCGGGAACGCGGATGATGCGGTCCTTTTTGATCTCGTCCACAAGATGCTGAACCGGGAGGCGGCCGCGCTGCATGGCCTGATAGAGGACCGCGCGTCCGTCTGTCCACGTTTTCATGATGATCCAGATGCCCGCGGCGACGGCAAGAGGGAACCACGCGCCTTCGGCAAACTTGCTCAGGCTGCCAGCAACGTATCCTGACTCAATCGTGGCAAAAACGATCACGGGCACCAGGGCCTTCCACTGCGCCCATCCCCAGATCCGGCGGGAGACGAAGTAGAACAGGATGCTGGTTAGAAGCATTTCTAGGGATACGGACAGGCCATAGGCGGATGCCAGATTGCTGGAAGTCTCGAAGCCGATGACCAGGGCGATGCAGGCGGCCATCAGGATGAAATTGACCTGCGGCATGTAGATCTGGCCGCGCACGTCAGGATTGGTGTGGATGATCTTCAAACGCGGCAGGTAGCCGAGCTGAACAGCTTGCTGCGTGAGGGAATAGACCCCCGTAATCATGGCCTGGGATGCGATGATTGTGGCGGCGGTAGCCAGGACGATCATCGGAGCCAGCAAGGCCTGCGGAACGAGCTTGAAAAAGGGGTGCTCGAGTGCGGCGGGATCGCTGACGACAAGCGCTCCCTGGCCGAGATAGTTCAGCGTCAGAGCCGGATAAACGAGGTTGAACCAGGCCCGCTTGAGTGGCTTTGGCCCGAAGTGTCCGATGTCAGCGTAGAGCGCCTCGCAACCGGTCACGGCCAGCAGCACCATGCCCATGATGACGATGCCGTGGTAGCCATGGTGGGTAAGGTAGAGGAGGCCCCAGTGAGGCGAAAGCGCCTGCACCACCTCCGGATGCTGGAGAAAGCGATACATTCCGAATCCGCCGAGGGCCAAAAACCACAGCACCATGATGGGGCCAAAGGCGACGCCGATCTTCGCGGTGCCGTGCTTCTGGACCATGAAAAGACCGAGGAGGATGGTCACTGACACATAGATGACGACCTGCTGTGAGAGGCTTTCGCTTAACTGCTTCACGCCCTCGACAGCGGAGAGCACGGAAATGGCCGGAGTGATCATGCCGTCTCCGTAGAGCAGGGCGGCGCCGAAAAGCACGACGAGCATGGTGAAGGCGGCACTCTTGGGTTTGAGCGCATCTTTGCGGGATCGAAGCAGGGAGAGAAGTGCGAACATGCCGCCCTCCCCCTTTGCCGTCGCCTGGCTCAGGAAGGTGAGGTACTTGACCGCCACCATGATCGTCAGCGACCAGAACATCAGAGAGATCGGGCCGTAAACCATGTCCACGGGATCTTCCCCGGGGGTATAACCGGCATGAGTGAGACACTCTCTAAGGGCGTAAAGCGGACTGGTGCCGATGTCCCCGAAAACCACTCCCAGCCCCACTAGGGCGAGGGTCCAACTGTTGGAATTCTTGTGTGCTGACATGAATTTCTCCGGAGCGACTACCCGAAGGCCCGATTTGTGGGGATACATTGCTCTTATCGAGTTTGGCAGGGCTTGCAAGAGACAGTTCCGCAAGTCCCGTGCCGTGCCCGATGGCAAGAGTCTTGCTCCCGACTGCGTAATGAGAACATTGTGAACCGCATTGCCTCACATGCCTCCATCAGCCGCCGGACCGTGCTGCGCGACTCGTGCGCCGGGTTTGGCTATCTGGCGCTGCAGGGACTTTTGGGGTTCGAATCCGCGGGTGCTGCGGCTGTGGACCCTCTGGCGGCGAAACGTCCGCATTTTCCGGCCAAGGCCAAGCGCGTGATTTTTTTGCTGATGAAGGGCGGTCCCTCTCAGGTGGATACCTTTGATCCGAAGCCTTTGCTGGACCGTGACCATGGCAAGCCGCCGCCTTTTGATCTGCCGCGGGTCAAATTCGCGCAAACAGGCAATCTCCTCAAGTCGCCCTGGAAATTCCGCAGATACGGTCAGAGCGGTCTGCCGGTGAGTGACCTCTTTCCGCATGTGGCGAAGCATGTCGATGATCTCTGCGTCATTCGCTCGATGCACGGCACCAATCCGGCACACGGTGGCGCTTTGCTGAAACTGCACACCGGCAGCGACACCTTTGTTCGTCCGAGCCTGGGGGCATGGGTCAGCTATGGACTGGGAACGGAGAACTCCGACTTGCCGGCCTTCATCACGATATGCCCGACGCTGGCGCACGGCGGCGTCAACAACTGGGGCGCGGCGTTCCTTCCGGCCCACTGCCAGGGCACGCCGCTGGGCAACGCGAGCGTGCCGGCTGAAGAGGCGGTGGTGAAACACATACGCAGCAAGTCTTTGACGCCGGGACTTCAGCGTGCCCAGCTCGATTTTGTTTCCCAAATGAACCATGCGCACCTCGAATCCGGTGGGTCGGAGGCGGCGCTGGAGGCGCGGATCAATTCCTTTGAACTGGCCTATCGCATGCAGTCCACGCTGCCGGAGTTGCAGGACATTTCCGGTGAAACGGAGGCGACGAGGAAGCTCTACGGACTCGACGACCCGCTCACAGAGAACTTTGGTCGCCAATGCCTGATGGCGCGCCGATTCGCTGAACGTGGCGTGCGTTTTATCCAGGTGACCCACAGCGATGGTTTTGTGCAATGGGACCAGCACAGCGACCTGCTAAAAGGGCATACGGAAAACGCCGCCGAGGTGGATAAACCCATCGCCGGACTGCTCGCGGACCTGAAATCACGCGGTCTGCTTGATGATACCCTGGTCGTGTGGGGCGGTGAATTTGGGCGCACGCCAGTGGCGCAGGGCACGGATGGCCGGGATCACAACCCGCACGGATTCACCATGTGGTTGGCGGGTGGCGGCAGCAAGCCGGGCACGGCCTACGGGGCCACCGACGACTACGGCTACTACGCGGCGGTGGACAAGGTGCACATCCACGATTTGCATGCCACCATCCTGCATCTGCTGGGCCTCGATCACTTGAAGCTGACGTATCGCTACGCTGGGCGCGACTTCCGACTGACGGACATCGCAGGCGAAGTGGTGAAAGGCGTGGTTGCCTGAGTTGTTGGCCTTGTTTTCCGGAACGAGGTGGGAAGCAGCGCTTTCTTTCAAAGGCGCTGCTTCATCTTTGGCGATGTCACGCGCATGATCGCGCTCCTCAAGCGCATCATGACTACTGGATGAAGAAGAACTGGCGGGTGTTCATCACCGTCCAGAGCACGTCCCCACGATCGGTCGCATCGGCGTTGTCCACAACCGGCGTGAGTAGTTCCTTTTCGGCGGGTGTGGCCCGGCGGCTGAGGAGGCTCAGGTAGACGGTGTCGATGACGGATTCGGGTCCTTTTTTGCGCGCGTTTTCCATCGCGCGGGCGATGACGGTGAAGCGGCTCATAAGATGGGAAAAGACCCGCCCATTAAGGAGCATCAATGCCTGGGAAACGCTGGCCTCGTCGTTCGCGTTTTCCACAAGTTCCCGGTCGCTCTGGCCAAATTCGCGCAGGAAGTGGCCATTCGGAGCCGGGCTGCGCAGGTCTGCAGCGCGGATCATGTAGGTGTCGCGGTAGTTTTCCCACGCGGCGAGGGCTGCGCGGTCCTTCGCGTTGGTGACATCAAACTTGGCGGCGTCCGCCTTGAGTCGTTCCTTGGCTTGGGCCGAAAGCCGGCTCCGACGCTGTTTCGCAAGCATGCCAAGGGCCTCCTCCATGCTGAACTCTTCGCCTTCCGGCTTGGCTTTGACTGCCGCCGCGACCTCTTTGGCAAAGTCTGCGTCGTGAATGAAGTCATCCAGTTTGCCGGCCTTGGCGAGTTCGGCGAAGCGCTTGAAGCCGGCATCATAGACGATGGCGTCCACCGCTTCATCGATGCGTTTGCGCTGGCTTTGGATGGCGCTTCTTGCCTCGCGGATGGCGGCTTCGTCCTTGGACTTGGCGGCAGCTTCCATTTTTTCCTGGGCGGATCGCACTTCGGCGGCGAGTTCCTTCTGCTTCTGGGCGACCTTGATGGTGCATTCCTGAAGCTGTTTCGGCTCAAGGCTGTTGAGTGCGCGGTCCAGCCACTCGATCCGGCGGATGGAGATTTCGGCGGCGACTTTGTTGTCGATGCTGGGCTGGTCGGCGCCCGGCTTGTACAGCGCCACCATGCTGTCCCAAATTTGCTCGGCGCTCATCCGGCGGAGCAGGGGACCCGGGAAGTGATAGACCTCCCCGAGTTCGACATCCTTGGTGTAAGCCTCCCGCTGGTAGGCGGCGGAATTCAGAATGGCCGTGAGGTAGGCCTTCATGTCGTAGTTCACCGACTTCATGGTTTCTTCCAGGAAAGTCATCAGCGCCGGATTGCTTGGCACGGTGCTGTCGGTGATTTCGTCGACAGGTTCGATGAGTCCCTGACCCATCAGCTTGCGCCACAGGCGGTTGGCGATGACGGTGGTGAAGCGCGGGTTTTCCTTGCTCGACATCCAAGACGCGTAGGCGTTTACGGGGCTTTCGCCATCCTTGACGATGTTGCCGTCCTTGCTGAAAGAGGTGGGAATGAGGGGGGCGATGATCTGCTTCGGCTTGGCGTCGGAATACTGATAGTCGGCCGGGAGTCGGAGCACCTTGCGGTCGGAGGAGTCGAGAACCGCGTTGTAGCGCAGGGGGCGGAGGATTTCAGTCATGGCACGGCTGACGTCCTTGCGGTCCACGCCTTCAGGCATGGCAAACTTTGACACAGCGCCTCCGTAGCCGTTCTTTCCGTTTTTGGAGGCCTTGGAACCACCGCCATAGATGGCTTGTGCCAGCAGGGGATTGGTCAGGCCGTTGGTGCCCGTCATGCCGTAGGTGTGGGACGCCATCTGATAGTAGTCCATCTGGGTCCACTTATCGAACGGATGGTCGTGGCATTGGGCGCACACCATGCTGGTGCCCAGAAAGATTTGGGTGGTCACCGCCATGTTGTCGAGCGGCATGTTGTAGTCGCGGATGTAGAACCCGACCGCCCCGTTCTCGTAAGTTTTGCCGCTGGCGGTGACGACCTCCCGCACGAACTGGTCATAGGGCTTGTTTTCGCGCAGCGAATCTTTCAGCCAGCGGGAGTAGGCGTAGAAGGCGGGAAGGCTCTGACCGCCGCCGACCATCTGGGATTTCAGACGCAGGATGTCCGCCCAGTAGTTGTAGTAGTTTTGAACGTAACCTTCGCTCGCGATCAATTTGTCGATCAGCTTTGCCCGCTTGTCAGGATCCGTGCTGGCCAGAAATTCGGTGGTTTCTTTCAGGGTCGGAATCCGTCCCACCACGTCCAGATAGATTCGGCGGACAAAGATTTCGTCACTGGCCGGCTTGTTGGGAGTGATTTTGACCTTGGCGAGTTGGGCGTCGACGAGTTGGTCGATTTTTGCGGCAGTAGCCTTGAGGTCGATGCCGGAAGCCGAAGAGGCCATGGCAAAAATGGACATGGAAATGCAGAGCGAAGACGCTTTCATGTGGACGGAGGTTTTTGGGGGTGTTGTGGCTCGAAACGCCCTTATGTTTGGGCTCTTTCACGACCTCCGAACGTTTTTTCCCGCGTGAGTAGGCTTTTGGGGATTTTAGTTTTGACTTTTGAACCCGTTTCCCGACAGAATCGCGTTTTCCTATGAAATTGCTCCTCGCTCTCTCCCTGCCTGTCCTGGTGGCATCCTGCAACTGCACCCGCAGCGGCACCGAAGCTCCTATCAACCCTCTTTACACCGATGAGCGGCCGTCTGCCACGCTGCCTTGCTGTGGCGCCAAGGAAACAAACAAGGGGCTGTCCTACTTGAGCCGTGGTGTTCGTCAGGCGACGAAGAGCACTGTGGATGTCGTCGACGACACGGCAGACTACGGCGGCATCGTGGTTGATCGTCAGGCTCGTGATTACACCAACATTGCTTTTGATGCAGCCCGCCGCAGCGATGACGTGGTTCTCCGCGAAGGCACCCGTTACGTTAACTACGGCATGGACACCATCGATCAGGGTGCTGATTTCACGGCGCGCGCGATCGACCGGTATCCTGACTTGGTCACCAGCACCTACGTGCGTGGCGCCAACTCCACCCGCAAGATCTACCAGAGCGGCATGAACACCTACGGCAAGACGGTTGACCGCACTCTCTGGTCCACATTGAACATCTTCGCACCGAAACAGCCCAAGCCTTACATGGTGGGCAGCGTGAACGACTGCGATGAGTGCTTCCCCTTCCGTGGTTCCTCCTACAAGTGTGCCATGCCGGAACTGCCCGCGCCCCCGGCCGTCGCCGAGACTGTCGGCAAGAACCCCTACACGGTGTCCAAGTAATTTCATTCTTCCATGGCGGGAGCGGTATGCCGCTCCCGCTTTTTTGTGCCCTCATGGCTTTGCAGGTTCTTTTTATCGACGCGGCAGGGACGCTGATTCATCCCGCAGAGCCGGTGGGAGACACCTATTCGCAGATCGCCGGCGCACATGGAGTTCGGGCAAGCGGCAACGATCTTTCTCAGGCATTCCGGGCCGCGTGGAAGACGCTGCCTGCGCCGGAGCATCCGCCGGGAGTGCTTCCCATGGACGATGACCGCGGCTGGTGGAAGCGACTGGTGTCGGAAACTTTTCGCATCGTTTTGAATCGGACGTTGGAGTCGTCGCTGCTTGAGCCGCTTTTTGACGAACTCTACCACCACTACTCGGTGCATTCCGCCTGGCATGTTTACGAGGATGTTTCGTCTGCGCTGGAAGACCTCGGTCGCGATTACCGCTTGATCGTGCTGTCGAATTTCGACCGCCGTCTCCGCGGCATTCTCGCAGGTCACGATCTTCTCCGACATTTCGAAAGTGTCATCATCTCGAGTGAAGTCGGAGCGCCCAAGCCGCACCCCCGCATGTTTCAGGCCGCGCTTGCTGCGGCAGGCTGCGCAGCGGCGGATTGTTGGCACGTCGGCGATGATTTGAAATGCGATGGAGCGGGGGCGGAGGAGGCCGGCATGGGCTTCTTCCATGTCCAACGGCCTGAAAGCGGTTTGGCAGCCTTGGTTGAGAAAGTCCGCTCCGAGGCACATTCAGGCTTGCGCATGACGTTGTGATGACTACATAGCCGCCCCCCTCCATCGGGATGCGCAGGTAGCTCAGTGGTAGAGCAGTTGGCTTTTAACCAATTGGTCGAGGGTTCGACCCCCTCCCTGCGTACCATTCATTCGCCACTCGGGCGGATAGTTTCCACCGGTGAAACTTTGGATGCCGCGGCGCCGTTTATCGCGCCTGATGAAAAAACTCCTTCTCGCGGCAGTCCTCCCAGCATTCATCCCCGCCTTTTCGGCCGACTGGAACCAGTGGCGTGGCCCCGGGCGCAACGGCGTGTCCCAGGACACCACGCCCATCGCCGAAAAGTTTCCCGACGAGGGCATGAAACAGGTGTGGGAGAGCGGATTCATTCCGAGCAACGAATACGGCGGGCACGGCAGTCCCGTGGTCAGCGGCGAGCGCGTGTTTCTCAGCGTCGTTTGGCACGAGCGCGTTCCATCCGAGACCCGCGAGATCGACACCGAGGTGATGCAGACTCTCAACTACCGCGGCACTTCGCCGGAACTCGCGAAGAAACTGGAGGAGGCGCGTCTGGACTTGCCCAAGCTTCGCGGGGAGAAATTTGACGAATGGGTCACGCAGTGGCGCAAGGAGAACCTCACGGAGAAAGAGGAGATCAATATCGGCTCGTGGGTCGCGGGGCGTTTCAAGGCCGGCAAGAACGCCATCGGACTTGAATGGCTCAAGAAAATGTCTGACCGCCAAGGCAAGCCGTTTGAGAGCGCCGCCGCCTTTGACAAATGGCTCGATGACGAAGGTTTCCCGCCGGACGTGAAGGAAAAGATGATCTCCGTCGTGCCCAACACAGTGAAGGTCGCGCAAGACGTCATCCTCTGCCTCGATCTGGCGACTGGTAAGGAACTGTGGAAATACAGCCAGCCCGGCAAGCCCACCGGTCGCACTTCTTCCAGCACCTGCGCCGTTGTGGACGGCAGGGTGTATGCGGCATGCAGCACGGAGCTCATCTGCGTGAATGAGGACGATGGAAAATTGCTCTGGTCCGTTCCCGTTGGAGCCAACGGTCCTGCGGCATCGCCCCTCGTCATGGGTGATCTCGTTTACATGGCTTCCGGCAGGGCCTGCGCTTTTTCAAAAACCGACGGCAAGCTGGTGTGGGAGCAGAAGGGAGTGAAGGCCAATGTCGCCAGCCCGACCTGGTGGCAGCCACAGCAGGGAGAGCCGGTGCTGGTCATCAACGGCAGCAGGGAGCTTTACGGATTGAACCCGCTGACCGGCGAAATCCTTTGGACCGTCGAGGGGGGCAGTCATAGCACACCAGTCACCGAGGGCGACTGGCTCGTGCTCTACAGCGGCACCGAAGGTGTCGGTCTCCGTGCCTATCAAATGCAGAAGAGTGGGCCGCCGAAGGCGGCATGGTCCCACTTCTGGGTCACCCGCCGCTACGCCGGCAGCCCCATCATTCATGAAGGGAACGTCTACCTCTGCTGCGGCGAAAAACACCAGTGCGTGGATTTGAAGACGGGTGCGGTGAAGTGGATCGAAAATCAGGTCAACAGCACCATCACCTCTCCGCTGCTCGTGGACGGAAAACTGCTCGTCTATGAGAACAACGGCACCCATGTGCGCATGCTGAAGGCAGGCGGCGGCGCTTATGAAATGCTGGGTCGCGCCAAAGCGGGTGCCATGGGCTGCTCCTCGCCGGCGATCGCCAACGGCCGCCTGATCGTGCGCCAGAAGGACAAGCTCGTCTGCTTCGACCTGCGTCCGACGGAGTGATCTTCAGCGCGGTCGCAGCGTATGACCCGTCGCCGTGAGGACGCCGTCAGTCATGCCTTGCTTCACCATGCCGAGTCCGATCCTGGCTCCCGTCACCGGGTGGGAGGTGATGCTCGTCACCTTGCCGATGATCTTATCCGCGAGGAGGATGTCATCGCCTTTGTTGACGTCTCCGTCCGTTTCGAAGGCGAACATCTCGCGCGGCATTTTGCCGGTCGTCTTGATGCGGGAGAGCACTTCCTGGCCGATGTAGCAGCCCTTGGCAAAATCCATCGCCCGCTCCATCAGCCCCGCTTCGGGCGGAAAAGTCTCGGTGTTCAACTCGCTTGGCCAGCGCGGAATCTTTTGCAGGATGCGCCATGTTTCCACGTCCTCGTCGGAGAGGACACACTTTTCATCGAAAGCCGGTGTCGCCGCATCCGCTGGCAGCCACAGGTCGAATCCTTCGGCTCCCAGTCGATTCGAGTTCACAGTTCCCTCGGCTCCGTCGCCACCGAAAACGTGCCAGAGCTGCCAGGACTCCGTCACATCCGTGAGTTCCACGTCGTCCGCCACGATGTAGCGCTCCAGCCGCGCGGCCAGTGTCTCGCGGGCGTCCGCTTCGGTGTCGAGGAGCAGGCTGTCGGCGCTGGTGTGGATGAATACGTCACCGGCGATGCGGCCCTTGGCATCAGTCACGCAGGCGTAAAGCGCGCTAGTTTCTGTTGCCCTGCGGATGTCGTTGGTCACCTGCCCGTTGAGGTAGCGCACGCGGTCGGCTCCGGTGAGCTGAAATTTGGCGCGTTGGGAAAGGTTCATCGCCGCGCCGTGGGCAGTGATTTGGTTGAAAAGTTGATCGGTCATGTCGGGTCGCATCAATGGCGGGCCTGCGTGGCATGGCAAGCCGGTGACGGACTCTTCCGGATTCAACATGCTTGACGGGCGGGGGGACTGCGGGACAGACTCCGCCCATGTCCACTGGAACGCCACATCTCCTTGCCTTTGCGGCGCTCGTCCTGCTGAGCGCCTGCTCCACGGACTCGGGAACAGAGACATTGGCCGACAGCCGCGCTTGGTGGTCGGGTGATGGTGTCGTCGGCAGTCCGCGCATTGTCATTGATCTCAGCCAGCAGCGCCTGCGCTACTTCAAGGGGGGGCAACTGGTCGGTGTCTCCCCCATTTCATCAGGACGCGAGGGCAACTCCACCCTCAACGGCAAGTTCCGCATCATCGAAAAGGACCTCGACCATCGCTCTTCGTTGTACGGCTCCTATGTTGATGCATCGGACAACATCGTGGTCGGCGATGTGGACGCCCGCGTCGATCCTTGTCCTCCGGGGGCGAAATTCGTCGGTGCCGGCATGCGCTACTTCATGCGCATCGTAGGCGGCATTGGCATGCACGAGGGCTACCTGCCTGGATTCCCCGCGTCCCATGGCTGCATTCGCCTGCCCACCCGCATGGCCGCCATTTTCTACGAAAACACGCCACACGGCACGCCGGTGGAAGTGATCGGCCACGGCTCGCTCGCCGCGTCAGAGGACGCCATCCCGCTGGGGCACGACGCCTTGGAGGTTGCCATCGCTTCTCCGGAAGAGCCGCCTCCACAGGTGGAGGAGCGTGTCCCAGAACCGGAAAAGCCCAAGGAAGTCAAAGAGCCCAAACCTCGGCGCGCTTGGTTTGCCGGCACTCGTCCGACTCCCGTCGAGGAGCCTCCGTCTCGGGTGGCGATCTCTGCGCCGCCTCAACCCACGCCTCAGCCCGAACCCAAGCCTCGGGCGACGCTGGTCAGCACTCGTCCTGTCGAGAAGTCCAAACCCAGATCGGCGCCCAGACCCGCCGCTGTCGCCAAGCCGAAGGCTGGCAGTTCCTTCACCTTCTTTCGCAAGCGGCCCCCACCGGGCACGACGCTTTATCTCGAGGATTAGGCGTCTGATAAGTTCACCGTCTTGTTGGTCGACGGTCGGTCAGCAGGGAAGGAGGTCTTTGGCGATTTGGGAGGCGATTTCCATCAGGCGTGACTTCTCCTCATCGGAGAAGTCATAGGGTTCCATCTTGCCGATGCCCAGAGTGCCGCACAGTCGGGCGCCGTCCATCACCGGCACGGCCAGCGTTCCCTGGACATGGGTTTGTTTTGCGCCGGGCTTCGCCACGCCCGAGGTGTCTGTTTGC
Source organism: Prosthecobacter sp. (assembly GCA_041395065.1). Lineage (GTDB taxonomy): Bacteria > Verrucomicrobiota > Verrucomicrobiia > Verrucomicrobiales > Verrucomicrobiaceae > Prosthecobacter. The sequence goes on from JAWLBG010000032.1 coordinate 41,739, forward strand.
AGGTTGCACATTTCCACCGGTTGCTGAGTCTCCGCCGCCACTCCGGCGATGCCCTTGCCGATGGGGATCGACTGGATGATTGGCATCAAAGCCTCAGGGATCCCCTTGTGGGCGACCAGCTTCAGATGCTTGTCGGCGGGATCCAAGCGGTGCAGCGTTCCAGTGGTGCACTCGAAGGCGGTGATGGTTTGGGCGAGAAATTCAGGCCAGTCGGTGGAAGTGGGCGTGCTCATGAGTGACGGGAATTCGGGGCGCAGTGTCGGTAATGGTAAAGGTCGGGGACGATTACAACCTTTCCGGGCAATCATGCGGTGTTTATCCCGTGATTTCTCGGCCTTTTTTGCCCTTCTTTGGCTGGAGTCTGCGATTTCATCCACACCGCCGATTCTGTTGACTCATGCCGTCTGCGTGGGCACCTAGCCTCATGCGCCTCAACCACGACATCCACCTCGGCTACTGCACGAACATCCATCGCGGAGAAACGTGGGAGGAAACTTGGAACGGGCTGAAGAACTACACGCTCCGCGTCAAGGATCGCGTCAGCGACGGTAAGCCCTACGGCATCGGTTTGCGCTTGAGCGAGCAGGCGGCGCGTGAACTGAGCGCTCCGGGAAAGATTGACGAGTTCAAAACCTGGCTCGATGCGAACAACAGCTACGTTTTCACCATCAACGGCTTCCCCTACGGCGCCTTCCACGGCACGCGCGTCAAAGAGCATGTGTTCAAGCCGGACTGGAGCACGCAGGATCGGCTCGTTTACACCAACCTGCTCTTCGACATCCTCGCGCAGCTTCTCCCGCCGGGCGTCAGTGGCAGTGTCAGCACGTTGCCGGGCTCCCACAAAACCTTCAACGTGGGCTCCGAAGAGCTAAACGCGATCTTCACCAATCTGCGTCTCTGCCGCGAGCACATCGAAAAAGTCGCCACGAAGAGCGGACACGACCTGCATCTCGGACTCGAACCCGAGCCCCTCGGCCTCTTTGAGACCAGCGGCGAGACGCTGAAGTTTTTCGGACTCTACCTCGATCGCCATCCGCAGGACCGCGATTTCTTCAAGTTCATCGGCCTCAACTACGACACCTGCCATCTCGCCATCGAATTTGAGGATGCAAAGAAGGCGCTTGATCGCATCACCGGCGCCGGCATCCGGCTTAGCAAGCTGCACTTCAGCTCGGCGCTCAAATTGAAACCGACCGCCGAAAATGTGGCCAAGCTCCATGCCTTCGATGAACCCGTCTATTTCCATCAGGTCATCGCCAGTTACGGCAAGGACGAGCCGGTGCGTCGTTTCAAAGATCTCCCAGACGCCTTGCAGTTCGCCCAGACAAATCCGAACGAACTTGGCGAGGAATGGCGCGTGCATTTCCACATCCCGATTCACGCCCAGCCGGGCGGTGGATTCGACAGCACCCGCGATCATCTCATCGGCGCGATGGACTGGCTGGCCGCAAATCCCACGAAGTGTCAGCACATCGAGATGGAAACCTACACCTGGGAGGTTCTGCCGCCGGAAATGCGCAGCGGTGATGTCGTGGATCAACTGGTGAAGGAATACGAGTGGACGCTGGGTGAGATGTCCAAGCGCCAGCTCCGCGAATAACCTCATCCGACGGCCATCGGATCAATGCGCTTTTTACCACTTTAGATAGGCCGGGCACCTACCCTTGACGCCTTGACTTCTTCCCCACCCTCCCGCAAGTCTGCCACTCCCATTTCCCAGCCATGCAAAGCCTTTGGAACGACCAAGAAGCCGCTACTTTCGGAACCGATCCCCTCGGACAACGCGTCTATACCAGCCGCCTGCTCGGCCGGAATCCGGAACTTGTGCTTCATGGCGGCGGCAACACCTCGGTGAAGTTCACGGAGAAGGATTATTTCGGTGATTCGGTCGAGATCTGCTACGTGAAGGGTTCCGGCTGGGACCTCGCCACCATCGAGCGTGCCGGCTTCGCTCCCGTGCGCATGGAGGCGCTGCTGAAGATGGCCCAACTGCCCACCATGACTGATGAGGACATGGTCCTGCAGCAACGCGCCGCGATGACCAACCCGAACGCGCCCGCCGCGAGCATTGAGGCCATTCTGCACGCCATCCTGCCCTTCAAATTCGTCGATCACAGCCACGCCAACGCCATCTCCGCCCTCACTTGCGCGAAAGACGGCGAGGAGCGTACGAAGGAGCTTTTCGGTTCCAAAGTGCTCGTGCTGCCCTACGTGATGCCCGGCTTCGTTCTGGCCAAGCAGGTCTTCGACGTGCTCCAGAAGACCGATCTGCACAAAGAAGGCATCGAGGGCATCGTCCTCCTCAAACACGGCCTCTTCACCTTCGCCGACGACGCCAAGGCCAGCTACGAAAAGCATATCGAGTTCGTCACCAAGGCCGAGGAATACCTCGCCAAGAAAAGCGCCGCCGCTCCGGCCAGCATCGAGGCCAAACCCGACCTCATGGCTTTGGCAAAACTCCGCCAACTTGTCTCCAAGACCCGCGGCTTCCCACAAATCGCCCGCCTCAGCACAAGCGAAGCCGCTTTGAGCTACGCCGCACTGCCAAACATCGCTGATTGCGGTGCACGCGGTCCGCTCACGCCCGATCACAGCATCCGCACGAAGCGCATTCCTGCCGTGCTCGGTGATGACCACGCCGCCAGCGTGCAGAAGTTCGCCGACGACTACGCCGCCTACTTCACGAAGCACGCCAGCGGCCAGACCATGCTTGATGCGGCCCCACGCTTCGCCATCTGGCCCGGCGCTGGCATCGTCAGCTTTGGCGACACCTTGAAGGACGCCAAGATCGTCGCTGACATCGCCGAAAGCACCGCCGCCACCGTCGCGCTCGGCGAGCGCACCGGCGGCTGGGCGCCGCTTAGCGAGAAGGACATCTTCGACATCGAGTACTGGGACCTCGAGCAGGCCAAGCTTCGCAAAGGCCCCGCGCGCAAAGTACATCAGGGCAAGGTCGCCCTCGTCACTGGCTGCGCCGCTGGCATCGGCTTCGCCATCGCTGAATCGCTCGCCGAACAGGGCGCGCAGGTCGTCGGTCTCGACATCGACAATGATATCCCCGACATCATGAAGAAGATCGGTGCTATCGGCATCGTCGTGAACCTCACCGAGGACCAGCCCGTGCAGGACGCCATCGACTTCACCGTGCGCGAGTTCGGCGGCATCGACATCGTCGTTAGCAACGCGGGCATCTTCCCGAAGAACGACGCACTCGACGTCATGGCGCAGACCGACTGGGACCGCACCATCTCGATCAATCTCACCAGCCATCAAAAACTGATGAACAAGGTCATCCCGTTCGTGAAGCACAGCGTCGATGGCAGCATCGTCTTCGTCGGCAGCCGCAACTTCAAAGCCCCAGGCCCCGGCGCATCCGCCTACTCCTGCTCCAAGGCCGCCCTCACTCAGCTTTGCCGCGTCGCCGCGCTCGAACTCGCTCCGTGGAAGATCCGCGTCAACATCGTGCATCCCGACGCCGTCTTTGACACGAAACTCTGGACCCCTGAAGCCCTCGCCAAGAGCGCCGCCCGCTACAACATGACCGTCGAGGAATACAAGACCAAGAACCTCATGAAGGTCGAGATCCGCAGCAAAGACATCGGCAACATGGTCGCTGCGATGGCATCACCGTTGTTCGCGAAGGTCACCGGGGCTCAGATCCCGGTGGATGGCGGAAACGATCGTGTGATTTAGCATATACAGCCCCGTGCGCGTGTTTGAATTTAGACACAGGGAAAGAATAGTCCCCATCTGACGAGAGGGCTTAATTCACACTCAAGGGATAAGTAGTCCCTTGGGTTGCGGCAACTTCCAGCTTCCACTCTCTTCGTCTTGTTGCGGATGATGGCTCGTGGCTATTATTGGAGGGCATAATGAAGCCCGTGACCAATCGCCAATCTTCGCCGCGCTCACCGAAGAAGCCTCAATGGCAGCCTGAGCACTGGTTGATATTTTGGGAAATTCTTCTGAAGCGCCTGCATTTCATCATTCTCGCTGCTTTGCTTGGAACTGCGTATTTGATCCAATCTGCGGCTACGGAGACTTCTTCATGGGACTCGATTAAGGAACTGCTAACACACGTTTTCCATCTTCGTTGACCTTTGGAGCACCCAAACCCCGCGCCAGCGTTCTGGAGTGTGGTGGCAGGCCTTGCCCCTTTGCCACCGCACTCAAGGACGCTTCGCGAAATTCCAACACATGTCTCACTTCGTGGAAACAGGAGCGCACGCGTCCCGCGTGCTGAACTCTGCGTCTCGCAGAGTTCCGTCCCCAGATGAACGCTTTCCCGATGCGTTCGGCGGGACGCCAAACGCGGCACGCGAGACGCGTGCGCTCCTATTCCGGATGTCGGTGCGAATTGCACCACTGCTGGCCGCTTGCCGAATCACGCTGTTGGAACGACTGAACCGCAATGTACCTGCCTGAACTGCCCCTTTCCACGCCATCGCTGCTCTTCCCGGCGATCTCGCTGCTGATGCTGGCGTATACGAACCGGTTCCTGACGCTGGCGAATGTGGTGCGCGGGTTGCATGCGAACTGGCAGAGCACGCAGGAACCGATGCTGCTGAAGCAGATTCGAAACCTGCGGAGGCGCATCCAGATCATCAAGCACATGCAGACGTTGGGTGTGCTGAGCCTCATGATGTGCGTGGTGAGCATGACGCTGATCTTCTTCGGTCAGCAACTTGCCGCGCAAATCACCTTTGGCGTGAGCCTGATCCTGATGCTGGCGTCGCTGACACTGACGCTGGTGGAGATCCAGTTGTCCGGAAATGCTCTGGACCTGCAGCTTCGAGATGTGAAGTGCCGCGACGAGTGAGATCGTGACCGGGAAGGTGGGCTGCTGTGCCGAATCCCTTGCGCATTGGAGAGCGAACGGCGAGCTTTCCGGGAATGCAGAAGCTCGTACTGACCCTTTTTCTCCTCGGCCTGTTCGTGACCGGACTGTTCGGCACGGAGACACGTCTGCTGTTTTTCTGGCCGGGCTGCGCCATGATCGGCCTGGCGGGCTGCCTGGCGGTGCTGCGGTGGAAGCTGCGCGTGGTGTTTCAGCCCAGCGACTGGTGCCTGCTGACGGTGCTGATGCTGGCGGGCTATGTGGGCTGGCGGGCGTGGGTTTCTCCCGTGGAGGTGTTTGCACGTGAGGACGCGGCACTGCTGCTGGCCTGCTTCGTCGCCTACCTGATGACCGTGACGGCAGCCAGCCATCCAAAGTGGCGGCTGGGCATCGTGTGCGTGCTGCTGGTGCTGGTGGCGGGGAATCTGACGGCCGGATGGCTGAACTTTAAGGGGCGCTGGGATTTTCACCTCGTGCCGGGTTTTTCCCGCTCGTTTCCAGCGGGGCGGATCGGGGGCTTTTTCAACAACCCGAACCATCTGGCGGCTTTCCTTTCCTTTGCCGTGTTTCTGTCCTCCGGCGTCATGCTGTTTGCGCGGATTCACATCGCGTCACGGCTGCTGCTGGGCTTCGGGATTCTGGCCATGCTGGCGGGGGTGGCGCTGACGGCGAGCCGTGCGGCGATGCTGGGTATCGGCGTCGGCAGTGTGCTGTTCGTGTTGCTGACTCTGAAGGTGGTCTGGCAGACGCGGCGCCCGCTTTTCAAATGGCTGCTGGCGGCGCTGCTGCTCGTCTGCGGGACGCTGGGCGGGGCGCTCTACAAAACGAGCGAGGAGTCGCTGGTGAAGCGGGAGCTCGCCTCGCCGCTCGGTGAGGATGTGCGCACACACATCTGGAAGGCGGCGCTGGCGCAGCACGCGGAGTCTCCGTGGATCGGCGCGGGATCGCGCATGTTTTACGAGGAGGGCATCCGCCTGCGCGATCCAGAGTCGCCGTTGCTGCTGGGGGACTCCCTCTTTGCGCACAACGAATACCTGCAACTGATGGCGGACTACGGCTGGGCCGGGCTGGCGCTGGCGGGCCTGATGCTGCTCGCGCATCTGATGAATGGCCTGCGATTTTTGCGATGGTTCGCGGCGGAGAAATTCCTCGCTACCGGTAAGCTGGCCAGCAACAGCCTGGCGCTCGTACTCGGCGGTCTCGCGGCGCTGACGGCTTCGCTGGTGCATGCGATCTTCGAGTTTCACGGCCATGTGCCGATGATCGCAGTTCTGGGGGCGGTCGTCCTGGGGCTGCTGGCGAATCCGGGCGTCGAGAGCGAGGTTTTCAAGAATCGCAGGATCTGGGGGCTGCGGTTCCTGATGAAGGTGGTGATGCTCGCCGCCTCCGCCGCCATGATCTTTGGCGCAGTGGTCTTCGGCGTGCCGGACGCTCATGCGGCCATGGCCCAGGTGCATCTGAAGAACGGAGAAACCGCGCTGGCCCTGAGGGATCTCGACCGCGCGACGGAGGCCGATCCGCGCAATGCCGCGCTGGCCTACCAGCACGGGCTCGCGCTGCTGGATTCCATTCAGCCCGAGATGCAGAAGGAGGCGTATCTTCGCACGCTGGACCGGGCCGTGATCGAGCTGAAGCGTGCGGTGGCGCTCAACCCCTACGGCTACCTTGGCCACCTTGCGCTGGCGGACGCGCTGGACGCCTCCGGCAGGCACGATCCCGCGCTGGAGGCGATCCAAAAGGCCCTGACACTGGCCCCACTTTACGAGGAGCCGCGGCTGGCGCTGGGCATGCATTATCACCGATTGGGAAAATTTGAGGAAGCGGAGTCCGCCTACCTCTGGGCGCGTGACGCCAAGGTGATGAACCGCCCCGGATTGACGAACTGGCAGGATAACTACCGTCAACTGCTGCGCCACACGGCCATTCTGGCCGAACGCCAGCGCAAGGCCCTCCAGGACTCGCAAAGCCGATGAAACGTGCATTTATTTGCCCTCGCGCTGAATCCCGCTAGTATCGCGGCCCCCATGGCTCTCGAAAAAATCACTCAAGTCTCCGGTCGCGGCGTCTATGTGCCCGGTTCCGACATCGACACCGACCGCATCATCCCCGCGCGTTTCATGAAATGCGTGACCTTTGACGGCCTCGGCGAATACGCTTTCTACGACGTGCGTTTCGACAAGGACGGCAAGCCCACCGGCCACCCGCTCGACGATCCGCGTTTCAAGGGCGCCAGCATCCTGCTTTCCGGCACCAATTTCGGCTGTGGCAGTTCCCGCGAGCATGCGCCTCAGGCGCTCTATCGCTTCGGCATTCGCGCTGTGATCGCGGAAAGCTTTGCGGAAATCTTCTTCGGCAACTGCACCACGCTCGGCATCCCCTGCGTCTGCGCCAGCAATGCGGACATCAAGAAAGTCGCAGCGGCGGTCGAGGCCGATCCCCAGATCGAGATCCAAGTCGATGTGCAGGGCAGCAAGGTCGTCTTCGGCGACCAGAGCATCCCCGTCACCATTCCGGCCACGGCCCACGAGGCGCTCACCACCGGCAAGTGGGACCCCATTGCTGAACTGCTGGAGAACAAGGACGCCGTGCATGCGCGCATCACGGCGCTTGGATTTGCCTGATTCCTGCTGCTCCGTGACGCATGGCCGACTCTGACACAGCCACGACGCCGGATTCGTCGTCAATGATCCGGATCTCGTCGGCCACGCGCCAGGTCGTTTCTCCGGACACGATCCATGTCATCGGCCACCGCAATCCAGACACGGATGCGATCTGTTCGGCGATCGGTTACGCGGCCTTTCTGCGCGAAGTGCGCGGCATGAAGGCTGTGGCCGCCTGCTGCGGTGAGGTCAGCGTGCGGACCAACTGGGTGCTGCAGACCGCCGGTGTCGCCGCTCCCAAGCTGCTCCTCGACGTGCGGCCCACCGCCTCCAGCATCTGCCGGCGCGATGTCTTCACCGCCCGGCCGCATGACACCTTTCTCTCGGTCTATCGCATGATGATGGACCACAACTTCCGCGCCATCCCGGTAGTGGATGAAGAAGGCCGCCTGCTGGGCATGCCGGCCATTCAGGAGCTGGCGCAGTTGTTTCTTCCGGCGGATACGAACGACAAAACCGGTGCCGCCAACCGTGAGGTGCGTACGAGCCTGCTGAACATCGTCAATGCGCTCGGCGGCATCCTCGGCGGCACGGCGCCCGACCTCGAAGAAATGCAGGATCTCGTGCTCGTCGTGGCGGCGTCCAGTCTGGAAACTACGCGGAAGCGGGCGCAGCAGTTCCCCGCCAATCGTCTCATTGTCGTGACCGGTGACCGTCCGGAAATTCATGAACTCGCCGTCGAGATGGGCGTGCGCTGCCTCATCATCACCGGGAAGTTCAAGCCCTCCGCGACCGTCCTCGCACGCGCAGAGGAGGGTGGCGTCGCCATCATTTACTCGCCCTACGACACGGCCAGCACCTCGCAGCTTCTGCGCTTCTCCTGCCCGATCGTCGAAGCGCTGACGCACGAGTTTTTGTCCTTTGGATCACGCACCGCGCTGCGTGAGATCGTTCCCACGGTCCAGCATTCACATCAGCCGCTTTTTCCGGTGGTCGATGAAGAGTCGCGCAAGCTGCTCGGTGTGTTTTCAAAGTCCGACCTCATCGAGCTGCCGCGCATGAAGCTCGTGCTCGTCGATCACAACGAGTTTGCCCAGGCCGTCGCCGGTGCGGACGAGGCGGAGATTCTCGAAGTGATTGACCACCATCGGCTCAGCGGCAATCTGCGCACGAAGGAGCCGATCCGCTTCCTCAACGAGCCCGTGGGCAGCACGTCCACGATCGTGGGGATCATGTACCGCATGGGCCAGGCTGCCCCGGACAAGGGCACCGCGATCTGCCTTTGCGCTGGCATCATTTCCGACACGCTGCATCTCACCAGCCCGACAACGACGAACACGGATCGCGAGATCCTCGAATGGCTCAGCGGCATAGGTGGTATCGACAGCGCCCAGTTTGTGAAGGACTTCTTCGCCGCCGGCTCCATGCTGCGCGAGCACACGCCGGAACGCGCCCTGGAGAGCGATCGGAAGGTCTTCGAGGAAAACGGCTGGCACATCAGCATCTCCCAGATCGAGGAGCTCGGACTCGACGAGTTCTGGAAGAGGGAGAAGGAGCTTCAGGCCGCCCTTCAGTCGCTGCTCTCCAAGCACAGCCTGCATTTCGCCTGTCTCATGGTCACGGACATCACCCGTCATCACAGCGTCCTTCTTGCCGCGGGCGACCAGCGCGTCATCGATGCGATCGATTATCCGCAGTCCCGTGGCGGCAGCGTCTATGAAATGGCAGGGGTCGTGAGCCGGAAGAAGCAGCTCTTCCCCTACATGAGTCACGTCGTGACCAAGCTGCCTGCTCCCTGAGGTCGGCCGGCGCAACACGCCGCGATCCGGTCGCGTACTTCATCGCGATGAAACTCCTCGTGTCCCTGATGGCCTTCCCGGTGATCGCCAGTGCCGCCACCAAACCCAAACCGGAGTTTCAATACGAAACCGAGGGCGTCCGGATCAGCATCCCCACTGCGGATGAACCGCGTGTGACGGTGTTTGGCCCGGATACGATCAAGGCGGCGTCCAAATACCTCGAAGGCGGTGCCATCAGCTGGGTGCGCGAGAAAAACTGCATCAACTGCCACACCACCGGCCCCTACATGACCGAACGCCCGGCACTGACGCCGCTTCTGGGCAAACCCAACGAGGAGATCCTCGCCGACTTCATCGAATCGGTGCCGCCGAAAGTCGCGCCTGTGAAGGAGACGGAGAAAGACGGGCTCAAATATCACCCGCGTTCCTACATGAGCGTGTGGTGCTCGCTCGGCCTCGCTGAATGGGACAAGCACGTCACCGGCAACCTCTCTGAACCCACCGACCGTTCCCTGCGCGACATGTTCGAGCGCCAGTCGGCGGACGGTTCATTCGTGAGTTACGGCGAGGTGGAAATTCCGCACATCACCACCGACTTCGAACTCACCCTGCAGGCCGCCCGCGCCGTCACCGCCGCACCCGGCTGGCTGGCGAATCTCAAAAACGCCGACCTGCTGGCCCGCGTGGAGAAAATGAAAACCTGGCTGCGCGATGCGAAACCGAAGAACGACTTCGACCGCGTCCTCAAACTCCAGCTCGCGCATTATCTGCCGGAACTTGTACCTCAGACTGACCGCGCCGCCGCACTGGCCCTGCTTTCTTCCAAACAGCACGCCGACGGTGGTTGGAGCACGCGCGACATGTCCGCGCTGAGCGACTGGCATTTCAAGATGAGCGACACTGTGCACAAACTCATCACCAGCCTGCCCGACGCGGCGAAACCGGAGAGCGACGCCTACATGACCGCTCTCGCCATCGTTCTCATGCGGCAGAACAACATCCCGGCCAATGACGAGCGCATCCAGCACGGCATTGCGTGGCTGAAGAAGGAGCAGCGCGTCTCCGGCCGCTGGTGGATGCACTCGCTCTATCGCGGCAACTACCACTACATCACCTACATCGCGACCTGCCAGGCGCTGAAGGCGCTCGCGATGTGTGGTGAGCTCGACTCCGCCAAAGCCTCAGCGGTCGCTCCCTGACCGCTTCCGATATGACGCGGGCGAGACGCCGATGCGTTTGCGGAAGTGCTGGGCGAAGCTGCTTTGATCGACGAAGCCGCACTGCGTGGCGATCTCGCCGGCGGAGTGCGCGGTTTGTTCGAGGAGACGCGTGGCGGCGAGGATGCGTGTGCGGATGAGAAACTCCTGCGGAGTGATGCCGAAGGCGCTCTGGAAGCGGCGTTGCAGTTGGCGCAGTGACTGCCCGCAGGATTTCGCGACTTCCTCGACACGCAGCGGTCGCGCGAAGTCGTGACGAATGATCTCCACGGCTTGGGCAACAGTTTGAAACACAGGCAGGCGCCGCTCGGCCTCGTCGGGGCGACGCAACGCGCCCATCACGCCCTGGATGCGACCGCGTTTGTCGATCACCGGCAGCTTTGTCACCAGAAACCAGTCCGGCATGCCCTGCTGGTCCCACCAGAGCTCGATTCGTTCGATCAGGCGTGTTTTACCGCCGAGGATGCGATTGTCGTCATCCACATAAGCCTGCGCCATCGTGTCGGGATTCAGGTCAAAGTCGGTGCGCCCGATGAAGTCGGAGTCGTTTCGCATGTGATAGCGGTCCAGCAGTCCCCGGCTCGCGAACATCAGGCGGCCGTCCTTGTCCTTTGCGAAGAAGTGTACGCCGGGCACATGATCAAAGAGCCGGTGAAACAGCGATGCCGGCTCCAGCGAGGCCACCCATGACGCCCGCTTCTGCTTCCAGCGCGTGATTTCAGCGCCGGATCGGCGCACTCGCTCGCGCGGCTTCAGCGGTGTCGCATTTCGCATCATGGTCGCGCATGAAGGCGTGTGCGACCGTGATCCGCAACCTAGCTTTGAGGCTAAATCAGACAGCGATGACCCGTCGCAAGGTCCGCCAGCCCCACCACAGGGCAAAGAGGGCCGCGCTCCAGTTCACAAGTGCAATGCCCCACCACACTCCCCAGGTGCCGAGGGCGAAGGTGAAGGCCATGAGGTTGAAGACGAGCATCGGTGCGGCGATCTGACGGTAGAGGCCCATCCACAGGCCGTAGCCGGGCTTTTTCATCCCTTGCAGCATGAAGACGGTGATGAAGAGGATCGGATAGGCGGCAAGCGTCACCGAAGCGATGCCAAGATAGTTGTCTCCATGGCTGATCACCGTGGTGTCCTGTGTAAAGAGCTTCATCGCCTGCGCACGCATCAGGAAAAGCAGCGCTCCGCCTGCGATCATGAGCAGCACGCCGTATTTCACATTCGTCGTCCACACCTCGCGGACCCGATGCGGGAATCCGGCGCCGAAGTTCTGCCCCACAAGGCTGAGCGTGGCGAAATTCAGGCCAATCGTTGGCAGCAGCACGACCTGTTCGATGCGCGTGGCGATGCCGTACGCGGCAACGGCTTCTTTTCCAAAATGCTTCACGAACCACGTGATGACGAAGATGCCCAACGCGACGGTGAGCATGTTCAGTCCTGCAGGCACAGCTTGGCTGAGAATGTGGCGCAGCATGGCGAGATCGGGTTTGAAGAGTGACGAGGGAAGGTCGCGGCACAATTCATGACGGCGCATGCCTTTCCAAAGCATCACACAGCCGCCGATTTGCACGATCACTGTTGCCAGCGCGATGCCGGCGACTCCCATCGGCGGCAGCCCGGCCCAGCCCCACATGAGCACGGGATTGAGCACGCAGTTTGCCGCGCAGCCGATGATGAGAAAGTTGCGATAGAGCTTCGTGTCGCCCTGCGCGTTGAGCGCGGCGTTGATTGTCATTTGCAGGATGAAGAACAGGCCGCCGCTGAGAATGACATTCATGTAGGCCAGCGACACGCCGAGGTAGTCGCCCTCCGCGCCCAGCAGCTCGAACAACGACGGAGCGGCCAGCCAGCCGACGAATGACAACACCACGCCGCCAGCAGCGGCGAAGATCAGCGCTTGGGCGAACAGATGACGCGCCTCCTCCGGTTTCTTCGCGCCAATGGCGTTTGCCATCAGGGCTGTCGTGCCCTGGCTCAGGCCGCTGCCAGCCGAGAGAAGGATGAAAAACACCGGGAATGACAACGACAGGGCCGCCAGCGCATCCGTGCTGATCAATCCGGCGCAATACGTGTCCACGAAGTTGTACATCGTGTTGAAGAAGAACCCGACACTCGCCGGTATGGCGATGCGCCGGGTCAGGACAGGGATGGGCTCGGTGGTGAGTGAGGAGGACATGAATCGGGCTACTATTTAACGCGGCCCCACGCCCTCCAGGATACGCTCAATCTGCCGTCGATGCAGCTTCATGTGAAATCCCGTCATCGCATGCCACGCGGTCTCGTCGAGTGGTCCGAACCACGGATGTGCGTAGCGCGCGTTCGTGCGTGAAGCCGTCTGCCCGTTCGTCACGGAAAGCACCGCTTCGCAGGATTGCTCGAAAGCAGCCACCACGCTGCCGTCCACCGACGGATCCGGTTTCACCACGGCGGTGCTGGCCACCCGGTTGGGAACAATCCCCTTCGCAAGCGACTCCATCACACTCGCGAAGACCGTGTTTGTGATGCGCAGGTGATCAAGTGTCATCCAAACAGACCAGTTCCGGCTGCTGTCCTCAAGGCCTCTCAGCCTGGGGATCAGCACGCGCCGCGATGCTTCGTCGCCAGACAACGGACGCACGACGGCCAGGATGGCATCGCGTTCCTCGCGGAAGAGGCGGTCGAATTTCGCACGATCCCGACTGCGACGTTTCCACGCAAAGATCAGGCGAGCGATGAGAAGTTCCGGAAGCGGCAATCCGGCTCCCGGAGGAGCCAGCTGGGGTTCTTGAGCGGCGAGAGATGTGTTCATGATTACTTGCATAGTAAAAGTAAATTACTTGTGGATTGCAAGCAATAATTTGGGCAGACTGTGGCATGCCAGTCTCACGCAAAGCCGCCAAACATCCCGCCATCATACAGCGCCGCTCTCCTTGCCCGGTTGCGTGCGCGCTCGACATCTTTGGCGACCGCTGGACGCTGCTGGTCATCCGCGATTTGATCCTCGGCCGCTCGCGTTTCAAGGACTTCACGGCATCGCCCGAGTCGGTGCCGACGAACATCCTCAGTGACCGCCTGCGCCGCCTTTTACAGCATGGCATCGTGGAGCAACTCCCTGCTGCTGAAGGCGCAAAACACCTCGCTTACAAGCTCACGGAGAAAGGCGAGGCACTGCGCCCTGTGCTCAAGGCGATGAAGCAATGGGGGCTCGATTGGGAGAAAGGCACGAAGGCAGCGATGGAGGGCTGAGCTGCTGTCGCATTTCGCTCCATCTTTGTCGTGACGCCGCCGCCGCCTTCGGCATTACTTTGTCGCTGTCCAACCTCGCCATGAAACCCATCGTCCAGATCTCCCTCGACCTCACCAACATCGACGAAGCCCTCGAAACCGCCGCACTGGCCATGCGCGCCGGAGTGGACTGGCTCGAAGTCGGCACGCCGCTCATTCTCGCCGAAGGTCTGCATGGTGTGCGTGCGTTGCGGAAGGCATTTCCAAACACGCCGATCGTCGCTGACCTCAAAACGATGGACGGAGGCTATCTCGAAGCCGAGATGATGGCGAAGGCCGGTGCGACGCATGTCGTCGTCATGGCACGCGCCCACGCGGAGACGATCAAGTGCGTGGTCAAAGCCGGCGCCGATTTCGGCTGCAAGGTCATGGGCGACAACATGGTCTGTGAGAGCATGGTGGAAGGCGCCAAGTTCCTCGAAGACCTCGGCTGCGACTACATCATTCACCACATCGGCTACGACGAGCGTCGCGGCATCGCCGCCGCCGGCAATCGCATGCCGAGTCCGCTCGATCAGCTGCGTGAAGTCGTGCAGGCCGTCAAAGTGCCGGTACAGGCCGTCGGAGGTCTCAGCCTCGAGCAGGCCATCCAATGCCCGCAATACGGCGCCCCTCTCGTCGTCCTCGGCGCTCCGCTTACCATCGACGCCGACGCCTTCAAAACCGCCGACGGCAATCTCGAAGACTCGCTGCGCATGATTTGCGAGGCCGTGCATGCACAGGACGTCCCCGCTTTCCAATAACCCAACCTGATTCACCGCCATGAAATCCGCCGCCGTTGTCAACTTCGCCCCCGAAAAGGGCTCCGTCGAAATCCGCGAAATCGAAAAGCCCACCATCGGAGCTGAGGATGTGCTCCTCGAAGTCGCCAATGTCGGTGTTTGCGGCTCCGACCTCCATCAATGGACGGCCGACCACTCATGGCCGGTGAATTATCCTGTCGTGCTCGGCCATGAGTTCGGCGGTCACATCGTGGAAGTCGGCAAGGAGGTCGAAGGCTGGAAGGAAGGCGACCGCGTGGTGTCCGAAACCGCTGCGATCATTTCCAAGGACAATCCGATGACGCGTCGGGGCCTCTACAATCTCGACAACACGCGCAAGGGCTTTGGCTACGGCGTGAATGGCGCGATGACGAAGTATGTGCGCGTGCCCAGTCGCATCCTGCATCACGTGCCGGACCAACTGCCGTTTGAGCAGGCCTGTCTGACTGAACCTTGCTGCGTGGCTTACAATGCAGTCGTCAAAAACGCCCGCATCGAACCCGGTGACCGCGTCGTCGTGCTCGGACCGGGAACCATTGGCATTCTTTGCGCGGCGATGGCCAAACAGTGCGGCGCACAGGTGGCGATTGTCGGTCTGCAGCAGGACGCGCATCGTCTTGAACTCGCCCGCAAGCACTATGGCTGCGAGGTCATCATCGGCGATGCAAAGCCTTGGGCGATGGAACGCGACGGCCTCGGCTGCGATGGCGTGATCGACGCCGCCGGCGCGAGCATCACGCTCAAGATCGCGCTCGACATCGTGCGTCCCGCCGGATGGATCAGCAAGGTCGGCTGGGGCCCACAGCCGCTCGGCTTCAACATTGACCCGCTCGTGCAAAAGAACATCACGCTGCAAGGCAGCTTCAGCCACAACTGGCCGATCTGGGAACGCGTGATCGCGTTGCTCAGCAGCGGTCAGTTTGATGTGAAGCCCATCATCGGTGGTGTCTGGCCCGTGACCGAATGGCACGAAGCCTTCGAGAAAATGCACAAGGGCGAGGTCGTGAAAAGCGTGCTGCGTCCGGTGTAGCCTCATCATCCATCGAAGCAGTCCCGCCGTCCGCAAAGTTCAGCATCAACCATCGTTCTAATCAGCCCATGAAGACCATCCTTTCCCTCGCCCTGCTCGGCACCACCGCGTTCGCCGCCGATTATCCGCGCGTCATTTTCTCCGACGACTTTTCCGCCGACGGTTTCGGCAAGGCCTGGGGCCACTACAAAAGCTCCAGCGTCGTCAAAGACGGCGTGCTGGTGGGTATCACCGCTCCAACCTCCGACCACAGCGCCGTGGACAACATCCGCATCGAAGGTGAACGCGACCTCGAAGTCTCCGTGAAGTTTCGTTTCGTCAGCGACAAGGCGAAGAGCTTCAACGTCTGGTTTGACGACAAGAACTACAAAGGCTCCCACGCCGGCCACATCTGCCAGGCGACCATCAGTCCCACGAGCGTGAACCTCGCCGATGCCAAGACCGGCGGTTTCGACCTCACGGGCGGCCTCTACGACCGCAAGAAGGCCAACCAGCTCACCGCCGACGAGAAGAAGATGCTCGCCTCCAAAGCATCCCGCATCCCCGTGAAGCTCAAGCTGGAGGACTGGCACACGCTCGTCGTGCAAACCGAAGGCGATGAACTCCGCGTCAGCATCGACGGGAAAAAGGTCGGCAGCTTTAAGTCACCCGGCATCAATCACGACACGAAGTCCCTCATCAGCCTCACCACGAACGCCGTGGACGTCGAATACGACGACTTCAGTATCAAGGGCGTGGCGAAGTGAGCCATGCCGCCGGACTTGCTCATCGTCCGCACGTGGATCGTGCAGTTCTTCGTGCTGCGGGACGGTGATGCACTCTATCTTATCGACACAGGCTTCATCGGCGGGCAACGAGCGTTGTGCCGTGCCTTGAAGGACCGCGGATGGGAGTCACTTCCGATCCGCGGCATCCTCCTCACGCATGGTCATCTCGATCATGTGCGCAACGCACCCGCGCTCGCCCAAAAACACGGCGCCTGGATCGCCGGGCCGGAGCGTGATCTCGAACACTACGAAAACCGGGCATCTTACACCGGACTCGGTCGCATCGCTGGCATCGCCGAATGGGTGGGGCGCAGGCTGCTTCGACAGCCTTCCTTTCGTCCGGACCGGTTGGTGAATGACGGTGACGAACTTCCCATCTGGGGCGGACTCCGCGTCATCGCCCTGCCCGGTCACACGCATGGTCACAGCGGCTACTACTCCGCCAAGCATCGCCTGCTCTTCAGCGGCGACCTCTTCGCGACCTTCGGCTTCATCCCGCAGATCGCCCCGGCCTATCTGAATCAAGACAACGCCGAAGCTCGCCGCAGCGTCCGCCGTGCGCTTAAACTGCCGCTGGATGGCGTTCTGCCATGTCATGCCGACACGGCACCGCCGGAGCGGCAACTGGAGTATTTGCAGTTGCTCGCTTCACCATGAGCCGCTGCTCACCAGTTCTTGATCCACTGAGCATCGAGCCCGGGTTTGGACTCGGTGTCTTTGGATTTCGACAGGGTGTTCTTGTCGTCTGCCCCGTATGACCAAAGGTCGTAGGTGGCATTGATCGCGTTCTGCTTCTCCTTGTCACTCTTGATGTATTGAATGGGCCGCCCAAACGCATCTACCAGGAAGTAGTGGCCGCCAACCTTGCGCCACATGCTGTCGGGCATGTCCTTGAGAATGGTGAACTTGATTTCTTCGGCACTCACCCGGCCATCTGACTGAGCTTCGATTTCCCCCTGAGCTACTTTGATGGCATTGGAACCATCTCCTCGAAGCGCCTGATAAAGGCATTTGGCGGCACCAATGTGATACACCTTGCCCGGCATGATCTCGACGGTCTCGTCGGGATTCGTTGGCTCGGGATACTCGCCAAACTCACTGTGGTATTGTTCCAGCGCCGTTCGGATGACTTCCATCGTGCTCGCGGTAACCCTTCGCTTGGACGACTCTGGCTCTCCCCCGCCCCTGATGACGAGCACCGCCAGAATCGCAATGACCGCAATCACGATGATCACCTCGATCAGTGTAAAACCGCTGGCGTGCTGAGCACGTTTCAAGGTTGGGCTCATGGTGGAGCATACACTTCATTCTTGGCCTGCCAAGGATTCCATGAAGCACCCAGAGAGTACGAACGACAGTCGCCCTCGGCCACGTAGTCCTGCCAGTCTCATGTCACGAATCTTTCTCCCGCTCCTCCTCCTTCCATCATTGCTCACCGCCGAGGTCATCGAGACCGATCTGCTCATCGTCGGCGGGGATGAATCCGGCTGCGCCGCGGCGGTGCAGGCCGCTCGTCTCGGCGTGAAGCGCATCGTGCTCGTCAATGACATCGACTGGCTCGGCGGACAGTTTTGCACGCAGGGCATCGGGCCGATGGATGAATGGACGCTGGTAAATGGCAAGCGCGTCGAATTTCCGGCCACCGGCGCCTTCGCGGAGATTCTGGAGCGCATTCACACGCACAATCGTCAGAGCTATGGCCTCGCGAAACCCGGCAACAGTTGGTGCGGCAGCAACACCATCGAGCCGAAGGCGGCGGCCCGGATTTTCGAAGAATGGCTGGCCCCGTATGCGGCGCAGATCACGATTTTGAAGGGCTGGGAACCGGTGAAGGTGCTCGTGGGAAGCGGGCGTGT
Source organism: Prosthecobacter sp. (assembly GCA_041395065.1). Lineage (GTDB taxonomy): Bacteria > Verrucomicrobiota > Verrucomicrobiia > Verrucomicrobiales > Verrucomicrobiaceae > Prosthecobacter. Next base: position 59,870 of record JAWLBG010000032.1, read on the forward strand.
CGTCGGTGCAGAGTTTCGCCAGGCCAATGCGACAGCTCTGACCGTGAAGGCCCAACTCACCGCCGACTCCACTGACTGGGGAGACGTCATCCGGCTCAGCGGCGCGGCGTACATGGCCGGGCCGGATTTGAAGAGCCGTTTCAACGAACCGAGCGCACCCGAGTCGCTCGATCCCGGCGGCGAGCAGGAGATGAATCCGATTTCCTGGTGCCCGCTGCTGCGCGAAACAGGCAAAGACAGCACGATCCCGAAGCCCACACGCTACGATGCGCAGTCCTTCGCCGACTGGCAAAAAGCGCCGCCGTGGGTGGACTGGGACGGCAGTGGCGGCATCTACAACATGGCCGGCTGGTGCTTCTACACGCACCGGCGCATCATCGATCGCTATCACAACAATCTCGCGCCCGGCACGGAGGCGGTGATCCTGAACTGGCCCGCGCACGACTACCCGCTGAGCACGCTGCCGCAGCATGTTGTGGAAGCGTTGGAAAAGAACGAAGCCGGTGCGTCTAAAAAGAACATCGTCGCCATGACGCCGGCGCAGCGCCGCATCGTCTTCGCCGACGCAAAGCAGCGAGCGCTGGAGTTTGTGTACTGGCTGCAAACGGCCGTGCATGATCGCGTGGGCGACTTTCCGCAGTCGTTTCGCTACATGAAGCTCGCCGACGATTACGGCACTGCCGATCATCTGCCGCCGAAGCCCTACATCCGCGAAGGTCTGCGGCTCGACGCGCTCTACATTCTGCGTGAGCAGGACGTGCGCACCGAGGTGGAAAAGCCGCTTTGGGCACGCTCGATGCCCTTCGACGGCGTGTTTGGCTACCAGTTCAACATGGACTTCCATCCCACGCGCCGGAAGTTTCGCGACAATGATCCCGCGCAGCCGTGGCAGCCGAAGTTCTTCGGCACGCGCAATTGGAACGCGCACAGCGATCGCACGATGTTCCCGCTGCGCGGGCTGGTGCCGGTAAAGATGGATGGACTGCTCGGCTGCTCGAAGAACATCGGCGTGACAAGCATGGTGCAGTCGTCGCTGCGCCTCCACGGCCAGATGATGCATGTGGGAACGGCCGTGGGCACCGTGGCCGCGCTCGCGCTCAAAGACGGTCTTCAGCCTCGCGACATCGCCACCTCGCCGAAACGTATCCGAGAGGTGCAGCGCACGCTGTTGAGCGATGGCACGCTCATCTGGCCATGGCACGATGTGAAACCCGACGACACACAGTTTGAAGCCGCCAACCTGCTCACGATCGCCGGCATCTGGCGCGCCGATCCCGACAACGTCTTCTTCAAGCCGGATCAAGTCGTCACGCGGCGCGAACTCGCCGGTGCGCTCGTCCGGTTGATCCGCTCCACATCGCAGAGCAAGGACTGGCCCGAACTCCCCGAACAAGCGCGCTTTACCGATGTTCCCGCCGACGCAACCGATCGCGCGTTCATCGAAACCATGATCGCCTGGGGCAGCTTTGGTCCGCAGGAAACGACCTTCCATCCCGACCAGCCCGTGACTTGGGCCGCGCTCAACCGCTGGTTCGCCGCGCTGAAACTGCCGACGTTCAAAACGCTCGTCCATCCCAAGGTCGCGAGTTATCCGCTCACCCGTGGTGAATGCACCGACTACCTCCACCGCGTCCTTCAACAACTCGGCGAAGCATTGCCGGATCGCTACGACATCGACCCGGACGACGCGATGCCCTTCGACCAAGACAAAAACAAGGTGCCGGACCGGCTGGAACCGCCGAGGTAAGCAGGCGAACCGTCAGCGTGCTTCGCGCTGAACCTGCGCGGCGAGCTTTTCCAGGTCAATTTGCATTCCCACTTCTGGAAATGCATGCGGCAGAAGATACCATTCCTCAGTGAAGCTCGCTGTGCCGCCGGGCGGGATGATGTTGCGCGGACCGTGCGGTTCCAATTCGATCGCCGGTGTCTTGTCGACCTGCGGATACCAGAGACAGAGCGTCAATCCGGCGATCTCGGGATACACTCCGTCCTTGGGCGAAGGGTAGCGCTTCACGAAGGCCTGGCCGTGCGGCATCACATAGGCAAACCAGCCGGCGTTGGAGTCGAAGCCGAGTTTCGGGAACGCCGGCGGCGCAAGCACTTCGATGAAGTTGCCGCGCTGGTGGACGTTGGGATCTTCGGGCTTGAGGAGAATCGAGGGATTACTGCCCTGCTGATACATGATCCAACCGTTCGGATAGCGCCGTGTGTCCGGAGTGAGCGGCACAACGCCGATACCGCCATGGACGGCGAAAGTCCGACTCCAGTGCGACCAGTACTTGGTTTCCTGCGAAACGTTCCTGATCATCTGGGTGCAGGACAGATGAGAAGACTTCGCGTCGAGCCTGAATTCGCGGATGAGTTGTACGCCGGTGGCCTCGTCCGGCTGGCTCGTCAGGCGCACGGCGCGTGGCCCGATGGCCTCGGCCTGCCATTCGCCTGACCAGAGGACGTCGCGTTTCGGAACGAGGTATTCGGGACCGATGTCGAAGCGTCCCGCCGTCACCTTTGGCTTAGGGGTGGCGCGGCTCCATTCCGCTTCTTGCGGGTCCAGATAGAGCGCGTTTTTTCCCAAGTGTTCGTATTCCAGCACACGCCCGCCGACATGGTGGCCGAGCGTGACGCGGGTGTCGGGATTGGAAAGCTCGAAGCATTCGGGGTAGTTAAAAACCTTCACACGCCGCACCCCGTCCGGAAGTTCGGCGGCGAGGGGCGAAAGCAGCAGGCTGAGCCAGACGGACGTGATGAAACGAGTGAGACGCATTTTCCGAATCTAGGCGGCGCGACGAACGGCGACAAGCGGCGAACCTTCTTGCCGGGAGACGATTGCCGACATCTCCCGCGGAGTCGAGGGCTTGACCGCGGAGTGATCCGCGAGCATCCGTGGATGGACGAAGAAGTCCTCCCATGGCCCTCAAGGCAACCATTCACAAAGCCAGTGTTTCATTTTCGGACCTCGACCGAAATGTTTACCGTGACCATGAAGTGACAATCGCTCGGCATCCGTCGGAAACGGAGGAGCGAATGATGGTGCGGCTGCTGGCGCTGGTGCTGAATGCTCCGGAGAACAACGACCAAGGCACGCTGGAGTTGGGCAAGGATCTGTGGGAGGCGGATGAACCGGCGCTGCTGCAGGTGGACCTCACCGGTTTGATGATGCACTGGATCGAGGTGGGACAGCCGGATGAAAAGCGACTGGTGCGAGTCTGCCGCCGAGTTCCGAAGGTGACGGTGTACAGCTTCAGCACGTCGACGCCGACATGGTGGAGTGGACTGGCTGGAAAACTGGCGGCGTTGAGAAATCTGACGGTTTGGCAAGTGCCTTCAGGCGAAACCGAGGCACTGGGTGTGCTGGTGGAGCGGACGATGGATTTGCAGTTTACCCTTCAGGAGGGCGTGCTGACAGTGGATTGCGGTGACAAGAGTGTCGAACTCCATCTGGTGCGTCTCGCTGGCGGTGAAAGATGAGCGAGAGACTCGAGAAGCTGCGCTGGCAATTATGCGCCGAAGCCTGTGCAGAGCGTGCTGCGGGTGCGCGGAGTTTCTTTAAGACAGGGGTGGGTGAGTATGGGGCAGGCGACCAGTTTCTTGGATTGACGGTGCCGCAGTTGAGATCCGTGCTGCCGCATACGGGCGAACTGACGGAGGCGGAGACGCTGCAGTTGCTGCATTCCGTTTGGCATGAGGAACGGCTGCTGGCGCTGCTGGTCTGGGTGCGGCGCTTTGATCGGGGAAGAAAGGACGACGTGGGTCGCGCCCGAATCGTGAAGCTCTATTTGGAGAACACCCGCTGGATCAACAACTGGGATTTGGTGGACACGAGTGCGCCACCCATCCTGGGTGGCTGGCTCTTGACCCATGACCGTGATGTGCTGGATCGGTTGGCCCGCTCGAAGAATCTGTGGGAGCAGCGCATCGCGGTGCTGGCAACCCTGGCATTCATCCGCAAAGGGGAATTTGCAGACACGCTGCGGCTGTGTGCAGGGTTTCTCACTCATCAGCACGATCTGATGCACAAGGCCTGCGGCTGGATGCTTCGGGAGACGGGCAATCGCAAGGTGGACGTTCTGCGGGCCTTTCTGGACGAGCATGCTCCACGCATGCCACGCACCATGCTGCGCTATGCGATCGAAAAGCTTTCTCACACGGAGAGACGGCGGTATCTGGCGACGGGTTGAGGCGCCGACAAACGCCAGCTGTCGCGGCATTCGGCCTGACCCGACGAAGCCGGGCATTTGCCCGAGAGAATGCTTGCCAAACGGGTGCCTCGCGGGCGTAATCTGTCGCTCCCCACCATGATGACCCGTTTCGCCCTGTTTTTTCTCGGATGGAGTGGCTTCGCCCTCGCCTCGCAGCCCGCATCGCTCGCTGATCTGCCGGATGCAAACCCTGACGCCGAACTGAAATCCTTCGTGGTGCCTGAGGGATTGGAGGTGAATCTGTTTGCCTCAGAACCGATGATTCAAAAGCCGGTGCAGATGAACTGGGATGCGCAGGGCCGTCTGTGGGTGGTGTGCAGCTCGACCTATCCGCACATCAAACCAGGTGAGGAGGCGAAGGACCAGGTCGTGGTGCTGGAAGACACTGACGGGGACGGGAAGGCGGACAAATCGACGACTTTTGCTGATGGTTTGCACATTCCGACAGCGCTGGCTCCGGGAGACGGTGGCCTGTATGTCGCGAATTCGACGGAGGTGCTGTTTTTGAAGGACACGGACGGGGATCTGAAGGCGGACGAACGCACGATCCTGCTGAGCGGTTTCGGCACTGAGGACACACACCACCTGTTGCACACCTTCCGCTGGGGGCCGGAGGGCATGCTTTACTTTTTACAGTCGATCTACATCCACACTCACATGGAAACTCCGCACGGCGTTCGGCGGTTGATGGGTGGTGGCGTGTGGGAGTTCCGGCCGGAGACGCGTCGCGCGGAGATCATCAGCAAAGGACTGATCAATCCCTGGGGGTTTGAGTTCGACCGCTGGGGGCAGAGCTTTGCCTGCGATGGTGCGGGCGGGGAGGGGATCAATTTCATCTTCCCCGGCAGTGTCTTCAAGACCTCGCCAGGGGCGAAACGCACGCTGAGCGGTCTGAGTCCCGGCCAGCCCAAGCAGTGCGGACTGGAGATCGTTGAAGATCCGCATTTTCCAGCGGACTGGCAGAGCACCTTCGTGCTCAACGATTTTCGTGGCAACCGTGTGAATCATTTTCAACTTACACCGAGCGGCAGCAGCTACATCGCCAAACAACTGCCGGACGTGTTGGCGAGCACGCACCGTGCTTTTCGTCCCATCGACGTCAAAGTGGGGCCGGATGGCGCTCTCTATATTGCGGACTGGTACAATCCGATCATCCAGCACGGCGAGGTCGATTTCCGTGATCCGCGTCGCGACCACGAGCACGGCCGCATTTGGCGTGTGACGGCAAAGGGACGTCCACTGAGCGAAAGGCCGAAGATCGCGGGCGCAGATACGAGCGAACTCCTGGAAATGTTGAAGAGCGACCGCAATTACGTGCGCCGATTCGCAAAACGCGAACTGCGCGACCAGGGTGCGGCAAAGGTCACGAACGTGCTGGACGAGTGGGCAGCAAAACTGGACATCTCACAAGAGGCGGGGGCGCATGCGCTGTTGGAAGCCGCCTGGGCACGCGAAGGGGTGAATGCATTTTCACCGGCCCTTTGGCGGAAACTGTGGGAGAGCAATGACGCGCGCATTCGTGCCGCAGCGCTGCGCATTCTGAGCCATCGCTGGCGGGAGTTTCCTGATTCGATGCAAGTGCTCGAAAAGGCGGTCGCGGATGAAAACGCACAGGTGCGACTGTGGGCGCTCGTGGTACTTTCGGAGATGCGCAGGGTGTCTGCGATCGATCTTGCGCTGCGGTTGCTGGATCTGCCGATGGATGAGTCGCTTGATTTCCTGCTGGAACAGACCTGCCGGGAGCAGGCGGATGTCTGGATGGAGGCGGCGAAGAAAAAGAAGCTGAAACTCGACAACCGGCCGAAGCATTTGGTCTATGCCATGAAGAGCACGGGTCGCAGTGATGCACTGCCTCCGCTGTTTGACGCGTTGAAGAGTGGCAAACTCGGCGCGGAGGATGCCGCAGCAGTGCTTGCGATGGCTGGAGGTGCGGCGGATGCCGTCCAAGCCCGGGTCATGGCTGACATGGTGGGAGACGCCGCCATGGTTCCCTACTATACCGGTCTGCAGGATGCTTTGGTGCAATCGGCAACCGACCGCAAAGTGGTCCCATCCAACGCAGAAGAGACCGTCATGAACTGGTTGAGCCGGCCTGAGCCAAATGTCGTGCAACGGGCGGCGATGCTGGCCGGTCTGTGGAAGGCGGAGTCGGCCCGAGGGAAGCTGGAGGAGCTATTGAGTGACCCTGCGGTTCGAATCGGAGCGATGCGTGGTCTGACGGCGTTAGGTGGTGTTAAGACGCGCGATTTATTCGACCGCTTGTTCGTTGAATCGAAAGATGCCGTTCTGAGCGGACTCATGATTGACGGTTTGACCTCGGTGGGACCACAACTGGCGGCGAAACGGGCGGTGGAGTTCCTAGGCAAGGCCAATGTGGAAACTGCAAAGCCGGTTTTGACCGCCTTTTTGAAGAACAAGCAGCTTCCGGCTGTGCTGGCAAAGGAACTCAGCGGCAAGACGATTCCTGACCTGGTGGCGGTGGAGGGTATTCGCATGGTAAGCACCCGGGGAATCCAGGGGCCACTGGCCGAAGCGCTGAGAAAGGCCGGAAATGTGAAGCAGATGGACAGGCCTCTTACCGGGCCAGAAATGGCCGCCCTCGTCGAAAAGGTGGCGAAAAACGGGGATCCGGCCCGGGGAGAAGCAGTTTACCGCCGTCAGCAACTCCTATGCATGACCTGCCACGCCATTGGGGAGAGCGGCGGGGTTCTGGGGCCGAATCTGGTGAGCATTGGTGCATCGGCCCCGGTGGATTACCTGATTGAGAGCCTGCTGGAGCCGAGCAAGAAGATCAAGGGAAGGCTACCACATGATCATCGTGAATAAGAAGGACGGCAGTGTCGTGTCTGGCGGACTTGTGACCGACGGGGTGGAAGAGTTGACGATTCGTGATCCGGCCAATCAAATCATCAAGGTCGCAAAGTCTGCCGTGGCGAGCCGTCAGATGAGCCCCGTGAGCATGATGCCGGCTGGATTGACCGCCAGCCTGCGGGAGGATGAGTTTGTCGATCTGGTGCGCTTTTTGAGCGAGTTGGGTCGGGAAGGAGACTACAAGACTCAGCCGAATCGTTACGTCCGCACTTGGAAGATCATGGGTAAAATGGAGCAGAAGGACAATGATCATGTGCGGCATGTAGGCAGCTTTGCCCTTAATGATGAGTCTTACCCATATCCTTGGCAAATCATGTTCAGCAAGGTGAGTGGAGAACTCCCGCTGGCGGATTTGCCTCCTGCTCAGAGAATGTATCCTTGGTTTCCGAAAATCGCTCAATTCGGGCTGAAACTGGACAATGAAGGAAAAGTGAAGCTGGGATTTAGCTCAGTGGACGGCATTGTGGTGGCAGTGGACGATGCGGAACTGAAAGAGTTATCTACCGAGCAGACCCTCGACCTGCCTGCCGGAACCCATCGAATCAGCATTCTGGTCACCCGTGATGCAGGAGAGTTGGAGGTATTTCGCGTGGAAATCCTAGATGGGGCTGCCGTGGTGGTGCCCTGACCGTTCGCATAGTGTTCTTTCGGCGAAACAACACTGGGCCGAGGTGTCAACCAGGTATTTACCTTGTAAATGGATTGACGCGGCATTCGCAAATTCGGTAATGTGAACAAAAAAGTTTTACCGCTGTCCCATTTACTCATTAGTAGCCTGCTCTTTTTTCATCCAACCGCTCATGTTCGAAATTTGACCGATGCATGCTGATGCACCGCAACTTTCTGCACTTTTTTTGATTCTGTTCAGCCCTCCACGTTAATGAAAACACTCCGCCAACACCGTCTTCTGCTCGGATGGTTCATGACATTCCTCATGATCTTCGTCCAACCAGCCGCTAGCCTACAGGGCGCGACATTCCTTTGGGCACCCGGCGGCAATCCCGGCAACACTGGATCTTGGGATACGACGACCAGCAACTGGAGCGGAGGCGGGAGCACTTGGGTGAACGCTAACGACAGCGTGGCGCAGTTCACAGCTGGCCCGAATGTCACCGTGAATGAGGCGATCACACTGAACAAGATCGACTTCAACAGCGCCGGAGAGCAGTTCTTTTTTATGCAAGGTAGCGGCTCTCTTAATTTTGCCGGAGCCAGTCCCTCGATCGTGATCTCTGGTGAGAGTTTTAGCACCCCATCAATTATGAATCTCAATGTGGCTCTCGGTGGCACTGGTGGATTGACGATCCAGCGTAACCCGGCGCAGTCTGGCAAGGCCATTTTGAATCTCGGCAGTGCGGGAATTAGCAAGGCGAGCACGCTGACCGGTGGGGTTACTGTGACAAATGACGTGACCTTGCGAGTGCAGGCGAACTCTTTGGACCTGAATAGTTCACGCAATCCTCTTGGCTATGGAAACACCCTGACTCTGCAGGCAGGATCTAAGCTGGAGTTTGCTCCGGAATTCAACCAGCTTGGCACCGGACTCTCGGGACGCTTGTTCGAGACGAACGGCACGGGTAACAGCAGTAGAGTGGATTTTTCCCAGACGGCGACGGGCCTGTCGCTCCCGGCTGGATCGATTCCTCTTGTTGGCTCCATTTCTCCCGGACCGACGCATGTTACTCTCGCGGGCGTGGGATTGAATGGAAATATCAACACCACTGCTGTGCGCTATCAAACTGCTGCTGGAGTAACCGCCACGGCAACTCGTTACGCCATTCAGTGGGTGAGCAAGGTCAATGTCACTACTGCGGGCGAGCATACATTTTTGCCACTGTTGATGACGGCGCGCGCATTTACATTGACGGAGTATTGGTTTTGAATAACGACGGCGGCAAGGGATACAGCGACTTGTCCAGCGAACCGATCACTCTTTCCAAAGGATATCACGATATACGTATTGATTATGTTCAGGGAGCCTCTTCTAACGGCAGAATTCAACTGGCTTGGGCGCGACCGGGAGGATCGTTTAACGAGCAAAAGCAGACAATTGAGAGTATTTCATTGCGTCAGGCTGATGTGAATACCGCAGAGCGTTCCAGTAATGCACTGCAATATGGAAATGACGTTCATTTGACCGGCAATGCGGTGATTAGCCTGGCCGGAGATCAATTTACTTCCGTGCAGCTTGGAGCACTTCTGATTGACACGGGAATCACGCTGACTGCGGAATCCCGTGACGCAAATGATCAGTTGGTGACGGGCAACGATGATGGATTCGGCAAGACGCTGAGGTTTGGTCTCGACCAAAACGGGAATAATGCAACCTCCATTCTGGGGACGTCGACAGGCACGGTTACTCTGGCCTCTGACATGAATGTGGCCTTCGATGGGGCCGTTTCCGATGGGAGCGGTCGCACCATGACCCTTCTGAGAACAGGAAGTGGATGGCTGTCGTTCAATCAGACTCAAGTGGCCAGCGACCTCGATTCCACGACGATTGAGATGGCGGGCACGGGATCTCTTGTGCTGAATGGCAGCACGGTCGCCGGAGCTCAGAATCCGATCGGATCAGCTCTGATCCGGCTCAACGGGGGGAATCTGATCCTCGACTCAAAGGGAGCGACATCCACAGGTGTAGGTCCGGTTTTCGACAACGCCGTCACCATTCTTCAGAACGCCACCATCCAGTCTGTGGCAAATGCATCCAACATCACACTGGGCAGCTCAACCAACGGCATCACGCTCAACGCCGGTACGACGTTGACGCTGGATGCCATTGCCGGCGGTCGATCCAATCCTGCGGATCCAGGAGCAAACCTCATTATTGCTGGTAACATCGTTGGCAGCGGCGACTTGCGCATCACCTCGACCATCAAGAATGCTGCTAATAATGGAGGCGCTACTGTCACCAACGCGGATGCCACGGTGGCCAATATTGCAAGGGTCGCGTTCAATTCGGCTCGCGGTACAGTCACGCTCACCGGTAACAATGTCGGCTTCACTGGAGGCATCACGATTGATCCTCTTAGCATTCTGAGGATTGAGGGGGTGCCAGCACTATCCGGCAAAACGTTTACCATGACGGGAGGCTCGTTGTTCCTTTTGGCTGATGGAGATGGCACGGGCAATCGTGACGAAGCTCCGTTCGGTTTTGACCATAACATTACGATCGCTGGCAACAGCACACTGGGTGTCGGCCGGGTGGGTAACACAACCTACTACGACCAAGCCTCCAACAAGACGGCGAATATCACATCACTGACCATCAACGCCATCGGGACAAATAACGGCGACATCCTGACGGTCATCAATAACAACGGTTACGGATTGAATGTGACGGGTGCGACGATGCTCAATGTCGCGGAGACAAAAATCAGGGTAAATACCCTTAGTACTTCGAATGTGGTTGCAGGTTTTACCCTTGAAGGTCTTGTCAGCGGCACTTCAAACATCATCAAGACTGGCAGTGGCACGCTGGCTTTGACCAATTCAGGCAACATCTTCACCGGAGAAGTGGAAATTCAGGGAGGCATCGTGGCTGTGATCAGTGATGGTGCGCTGGGTAACGCCGCCAACCAAGTGACTCTGAATGTCAATGCTACGGCCAATCAGGGACTGCGTGCTATCGGCAATGTCACCACTAGTCGCACGATCAATCTGAATGTTTCCCAAAACGTGATTGAGGTGACAGCCGACAACACGCTGACTTACAATGGAACGTTTGGTTTTTCGAGTGCCGGCAATGATTTGTTTAAAGGTGACCGCGGGACGCTTCTGATTACAGGGAGTCAGTCAGGATGGAACGGTGACCTGACGATCACTCAGGGGGTGGTGGAGATTTCCCACGCGTCGGCGCTGGGTTCCACCACGGGAACGACGACTATCGGAAACGTCGCCGCGGCCCTGAATCTGACGGGAGACATCAACCTCGCCGAAAATCTGTTCTTCAATCCGGGCAACAATGTGACCTCGACCGGCATCAACTCGAGTGGTGCGGTGCGAAGCGTGTCTGGAGACAACACGTTGTCCGGTGCCATTTCCTTTACCGGCAACACTTCGGCCAACGATCAGAATCGCGCCGCGCTGATTGGGGTGGATGCCGGTTCTACTTTGAACATCACCGGGACGATCACCGGCAGTGTTGGGACGACTGGCAGCAACCGGGATTCATGGATCGGACTTGTTGGGGCCGGGATTGGTACGATCAGTTCGGCGATGAATTACAACGGCAATCTTGGCAACGGAGCCTATTCGCTGGCGAAAGCTGGGAGTGGCACATGGAATCTGACAGCGGCGAATGTGTTCAACGGACAATTTGTTTATGCTCTTGAGGGAACGCTTGCATTAAATGGTGCCGGAACGCTTGGCGTCCCCGGTTCCGGAGGTGGAGTGGGGACCTTGGTGATGACACCTGGGGCAAGCGTGTTGCTAGACAACTCCGCTACCAACACGAACAACCGCCTCAGCAACCGTGCGTTGATCCTTTATGGCGGGGAACTTACAATTAATGGAAATGCAGCAGCCACCACTACGGAAACAACCACTGGCACATTGACGCTTAGAACCGGGCAGACGACCAATACACTGGCTGGAGCGGGCGGGCAGCAACTGATCGCATTGTCGGCACCGTGTCGCGAGCCAACGGAGCAGAAGTACGGTGCTTTTCCGGGGGACGGACGTAGGGACAGTTAGCGCTACGACCTCGATTCAGTCGTCCAGCGGATTTGTGCTTCCCTCGTCGGCCAGAGTGAAGCTCTGGTGCGGCGAACAGGCATCCTGCCATGGGGGATCAGTTGATTCCACGGTTGGAGGACTGGAACTTCCTTTGCTACGGCGGACTCCTCCACCGGGTCATTGCGTGCCTTGGATGCATCGGAATACATCGGGTCTTCGACCGTCAATCGCGGAGGAGCGGCGCGTCGATGAACGTGTTGTTGTCGGGAATGTTGGCACACTGGACTCTTGACTGGTAATGTGATGACGATCAACTCACTCACACTTGGCAGCGGAGGTGGGTGACGTTGTTGGCAGGTCAGGTGCTGGATTGGATAGCGGCGGTCTGCTGGCCTTGGTGGGAGAAATTCCGGGCATCAGTGGTCCCGGCAAACTGACCACTTCTTCCAACCGCGAACTGATGATCTTCACTCCTGGTGCGGCGACAACACTGGATATTGGCAGTTCAGTGGGAACCTTCACCGGAGGTCTGACCAAAGCCGGGGAGGGGACACTGACATTGTCCGCATTGAACTTTTACCGTGGGGCAACACGGGTGAACGAGGGGACGCTGAGACTGGATGCTGGGACGAACACCATCATGTTTAACAATGACTTCTTCTTGCAGGGCGAAGGCATTCTGGATCTGAATGGCAACACGCAGGTTCTTAGTCGGCTGCTTATTGATGCCACCGCACCGCGGAACGCAACCTATATTCCAGGCTCAGGAGGCACGGTTACTTCCTCAACGGCGGCCACTCTTGGTATTGCATCCGGTAATGGCAACTTTGCTGGCAATATTTCGGGTGCTATTTCAGTGGTGCGTTCCACATCCGGCTACGGCACTACGGACTGGAACCTGTATTCCGCCAATGACTATACAGGCAAGACCATCCTCAATGGCGGTCGAACCATTTTGCGCATCGGCGGCACACTGTCCGACACGTCGTCGATCGATATCGTCAATTCGACCCTGTATTTGTTTAACAATGATGCCACGGGCATGATGGGAATGAGCATTGATGATCGTGTCAATGACACCGCGTCGATTTTGCTGCGGGGCGGTATGATTCAATATCGCGCGCGCAACGGATTTGAAGGTTCGGAAACCTTTGGTGAACTCACGGTTGGTGCCGGCAATAGCTTTATCGATGTGGCTGAACCCGGCACGAACATCAACAGTTCAACGGTTACTTTTGCAGACCTTCTGCGGACAGACCACGGCACACTGCGCTTCGTCAACGTGGACGGAATCATCACGAACTCCAGAGCCAGGGTGTACTTTGACAAAATCAACGGTGTCACCATCAATAACGTCGGTGATGGTCTCGTAAACGACATCATCGGTGGTTGGGCCGTTTTTGAACGTGATTTTGCCAGCTACACGCCCGGAACGGGCGTGGGTGGGCTCAATTCTGTCGGATATGCAGGTTATTCCCCCAATTCCATCAATGACGCCGGTGCCGCTGAAAATGTGCGTCTGACTTTCCCCAACGTGGCCTCGGAGGGCATTGTAGGTTCGAACGTTCTTAGCATCAGTAGCACAGCCGGTCTTCAGGTAGGCGATGCGGTGCTCGGCACCGGCATCGCGGCAGGAGCCAAGGTGGTGTCGATCGACCCTAACGGTACGGATTTCACGATCTCCGTACTTTTGGGCGCCAATAATCCCTCCCTCAATATTCCGGAAGTCGTGACGCTCACCGGAGATCGCACGATCAACAGCCTAGCCATGGTGGTCTCCGGGGATAGCACGTTGGATTTGGGGTCGAACACACTGAATTTGGTCAGCGGCGGTTTGATTGCCTCGCAAGGCTTTGATCACGCCCCATCCGTGACGGTCGTCACCAGTTCGACGTCGAGTAACATCATCACGGTTTCAACCATTCCAAACACGCTGGTCGTCGGTTCTTCGATTCTCGGTGCCACCGTAGTGGAGATCAACGGACTCTCCGTAACGCTCTCCGCCAACGCCAACGCCAACACCACGACTCCCACCAGTCGGGGGTTCTTTAGTGCCTTGTACATGCCGATTTCGATCGAAAACGGTAACCTCACTGCCGGTGGCACCGCCGGTCCAGCGGATCTCTACCTGCATGCCCTCGGCTATGTGAATGGCAGCGGTGATGTTTACAATCGCGACGTTTATGTCGGAGCCAATATCGTGGACAATGGAACTGGGGCCGTCTCTCTGGTCATTAATGCTTCCGAAGGCCGTACTTCGACGGGGTTTGGCACCAGCGAACTCTTCCTCTCCGGCAACAATACCTACACTGGCGGGACTTTCGTCAACGGCGGCAAGGTGCTCCTACAGTCTCAAACGGGACGGGCGTTCAGTTCAGGCGATGTGACCATCTCAGGTGGCATGACTACCAACGGCACCGGTTACCGGGAACGTTCAAGCTTGGTCTTGTTTGGCGCGGACGACCAGATCAACAGCACTGCGATGGTCACATTGAACGGTGGCGGTACGCTCGACTTGAACGGGTTCGATCAGACGTTTGCCAATCTCGTGTTCAATAATGACGGCGGCAACAGCCCGACACTCAATGTGTGGAATGGCAATGTCGCACTCACTGGGGACATTACCGCCACTTCATCCAATCTGGGCGGTGTTTCGGAAATCAGCAGCGGGATTCTTTACGCCAGGCTGGTCAATGGCAGCAATCAGATCGTCGTGGAAACGACGGGTGGGATTGCCGTGGGAGCTCTGGTGACAGGGACCAATATCCGCGCCGGAACCCGCGTCGTGGCGATTGATGCCGCCAGTGGTACCCTCACCCTTTCCGACACCGCAACAGGCACGGCCAACAGAATCCTGACCTTCTCGGGTTCGGGTGGTCTCGATCTTGGCTCCACTTCCCACACATTTAACGTTGCGGCTGTCAAGGCCAGCAACGGCGTCGCAGACGTGCTCCTCGCACCTCTTCAACCCACCCTGAACGTCACGGCCAACCTGTTCGGAACCGGAACTGCCGGTATCGTTAAGACAGGGGATGGCGTTCTGCAGCTTGGCGGTGCCAGCACTTTCGGCGGCGGTGTGGATCTCCAGTCTGGAGGCATCCTTTTCGGTGCGAGCAGTGAATTCAACAGTGGTGTGCCCGGGCAGGTGTCTGCCGGCCCAGTGGGCACGGGTGTCCTCACGATCGCGACCGGTACAACGCTGCTGACAGACGCCAACCGAACGATCGGCAACGATGTGGATGCGTCCGCCGCATCCAGCTTTACCATCGACAGCATCAGCGGTGCCGGCTTCAATCTGACGCTGACCGGAGAGGTTACCCTCGCCAACACTGTCGGCATTGCGGTGGTTAATCCTGATTCTGTCGCCGCGCTGAGTGGCAGCATCAAAGGCGCGTCTGGCGGAGTGATTACGATCAACAAGACGGGGTTGGGCACTCTGGCTCTTGGCGAGGTCAACGCGCTCAACACCGTGACGCTCAATCTGAACGGCGGGTCGTTGTCGCTCCTGAACGACGGAGACGGCACAGGGAGCACCCAGGTGATCGACACAGGGATCACATTGGTCCCAACAGGTCCGATTTCCCTGACCATCGGTCGTTCGGGAGCCAGATATGCTCCGCTGTTTGCCACGGCGTCGAACAAGACGCTGCGCATGGCGGCTTTTGCACTCAGCGGTCCTCTGGCCATCACCAACAATAATGGCTACGGTCTGGAACTGACTGGCCCTGTCACTCTTGATGCCGGACAGAGAATTGGAGTTTCCGGTTCTTCGACTTCAAATACAATCGATGGCCTGACTTTTACCGGTCTTATCTCCGGCGATTCCGGCATTATCAAGACGGGCAGCGGTACACTGGTTCTCCGCAACAGTGGCAATAACAGCACCTTCGGCAGTG
>JAWLBG010000033.1:0-70583 GCA_041395065.1 Prosthecobacter sp.
CAGGCCCTGCACGCCCAGCGCATCCTGCGGGCAAGAGGCGAAAAAGGCCTGCGCAATCTGGTCTTCATGGGCATGGGCGAGCCGCTGCACAACTACGACGCCGTGATGACGGCACTCGACATCATCTGCGACACCCGAGGGCTCAACATTGGCCCCAGCAAGATCAGCGTGTCTACCGTCGGTGTCGTGCCGGGCATCCTGCGCATGGCGGAGGAAAACCGGCCCTACAACCTCGCCGTCAGCCTTCATGCCGCCACGGAGGAGGAGCGCGCCAAACTGATCCCCGCCAACCAGCGCTGGCCTCTCGCTGAACTGATCGCCGCCTGCCGCAGCTACAACGCTCAGACAGGCCGCCGCATCTTCTTCGCTTGGACCCTGATCAATGGCGTTAATGACACGCCTGAACACGCCAAACGCATCGCTGAACTCCTCCAGGGCCTCGATGCTCATGTGAATCTCATTCCGCTCAACAGCACCGAGGGCTATGGCGGCATCGAGAGCAGCGGGGTCGCCGCCGACACCTTTCACCGCATTCTGCAGGATGCCGGCCTACCCTGCACCATCCGTCAGAGACGCGGCATCGACGTCGCCGCCGGCTGCGGTCAGCTCAAGGCGCAACGGCAATCGCGGAAGAAGGCAGCGTAAATTCTTCGGCAGGGCTTCAAAGCTCTGTTTTGTGAACTCCCTGTGATGGCTGCGTGAATTCGTCTTCACAATCCAGCCGAGCGCTTGCAGGAACGGATGCACGAAGGGAAACTCGTCCCATGCCGCGCCGCATCCTTCTGCTCAACATTCTCGCCACCATTTGGTGCTGCACAGTCTTGATCGCACGTTTCCATGTGGCCGGACATTTCGGATACGTCTTTCTACTTTGGAACCTCTTTCTGGCCGCAATCCCTCTGGGCCTCAGTCTCGGCCTAGAACACGTCCGCCGCATCACGCACGCGGTGCCGCTACTCTCCATGTGGCTGCTGTTCTTTCCCAACGCCCCCTACGTCCTGACCGACCTCATCCACCTCAACGCCAACCGTCACGGACGGGTCCCTCAGTGGCTGGATCTCCTGCTGCTGCTTTCCTTCGCTTTTGTCGCCCTTTGGTTTGGATTTCAGTCGCTGCACCTCGTTCAGCGCTGGTTCACCCGACGTTTCTCACGCGCGACCGCTTGGGTGGTGACCGTGACTTGCCTGGGCCTCGGCGGATTTGGCGTTTATCTCGGTCGTTTCCTGCGCTGGAACAGTTGGGACATCGTCCACAGGCCTCATCTTCTCCTCAAAGACATCGCCTCTCGCATTCTCGACCCTCTGCATCACTCGCACACCTGGAGTTTCACACTCGGCTTTGGCACCCTGCTTTTGTTCTCCTACCTCTTTTGGATTTCCACGGCGACGCCCGCATTCGAACGGCGTAATGTCGATTAGCCATGCCCCGCTACGATCCCAGTCGCGACCAACTGCTTCTTTTTGACGGCGTCTGCCATCTATGTGACGCGGGCGTGCGTTTCATCATGCGGCACGATCCCGCGGGGAAAATCAAGTTTGCCCCGATCCAAAGCCCGCTGGGTCGCCAATTCTACACCAGACACGGCCTCGATCCCGACTCGCCAAACACGATGCTGTTTATCACGCCCAACGGAAGCTTCCAGGCCAGCAACGCCGCGCTCGAGATCGCCGGCAACCTTGGCGGTGTGTGGAAGCTCGCGCTCCTTTTCAAACCGCTGCCACACCGGTTCCGCGATCCCGTTTACCACTTCGTTGCCCGCAATCGCTATCGCTGGTTCGGCAGGGACGAGACGTGCATGATGCCGACACCGGAGATGAAGGAGCGGCTGCTGACCGAGTGAATTCCCCCTCGCACACCCCAAACCCCGCGTGCTAGGTTCCCGCATGCCTACAGTATCCCCCTCCCCGATCAGCACCCGTGAACGACTTGGCTTCGTTCGCGTGGCTGCGGTGTCGCCAGAACTGGCGCTGGGAGATGTTGCGAAGAATGTCGCGATGATTGCGCGTGAGGCACGTTCGCTGGCGCATCGAGGTTGCCGGCTGGTCGTTTTCCCGGAACTGAGCCTAACCGGCTATTCCTGCGCGGATTTGTTTCACACCGAAGCTCTGCGAGCGGCAGCCCTTCAAGGACTCACCGAACTAGCCGAAGCTACGCATGACCTGCCGTCGGTTTTAGTCGTCGGCCTCCCCCTTCTGGTGCAGGACAGGCTCTACAACGTGGCCGCCGTTCTGGCGAAGGGCCGCGTGCTCGGCCTCGTGCCAAAGACTTTTCTTCCGAACTCGGCTGAGTTTTACGAACGACGCTGGTTTTCACCTTCGCACACGCTGGGCACTTCGAGTGCGAGGATCGGCGACACCGAGGTGCTCATCGGTGCGGATTTACTCTTTGAAGCGACCGATGTGAACGGATTCGTGCTGGGAGTCGAGATTTGTGAAGACCTGTGGACCGTCGTCCCGCCCTCCAGCCACCTGGCGCTCGCCGGAGCCACTCTGCTTGCAAATCCATCAGCGAGCACAGAGGTCCTCGGCAAAGCGCCCTATCGCCGCCAACTTGTTGCGCAGCAGTCGGCGCGCTGTCTTGCCGCCTATGTTTATGCCGGGGCCGGAGCCGGCGAATCGAGTACAGACGTTGTTTATTCGGGGCATGGAATCATCGCCGAAAACGGCGTCATCCTCGGTGAAAGCGAACGATTTGCCTTCGAGACCCGCTGCGTCATTCATGACGTCGATGTGCAGCATTTGAAGCACGACCGGCTCAAAAGCGCGTCCTTCCGTGACGAAGCCGGCGCCATACCAATGCACCGGATCACCTTTGATCTTGGCCCCGCCCTTGGAGCTGACGACCCACTTCTGCGCACGGTCACCCCGCATCCCTTCGTGCCTTCGGCCAAAGCGGATCGTGCGGCGGTCTGCGAGGAGATTTTTGCGATTCAAGCGACCGGGCTCGCCCGCCGGCTTAAACAAGCCCGCGCCAAGACAGCCGTGCTCGGATTGTCCGGCGGGCTCGATTCGACATTGGCGTTGTTGGTGATGCTGGAGGCGATCAAACGTGCCGATATGCCCATGAGCGCGGCTCTGACGGTCACGATGCCCGGCTTCGGCACCACGACACGCACGAAGGGCAACGCCGAAAAGCTGGCCGAGGCGCTGAACATCGAACTGCGCGCGATTTCGATCAACAACGCCGTTCGCCAGCACTTCTCCGACATTGGCCACGCGGAAACCCAGCACGACGCGACTTACGAGAATTCGCAGGCGCGTGAGCGCACGCAGATCCTCATGGACATCGCCAACAAGACCGGCGGCATCGTCGTCGGCACCGGCGACCTCTCTGAAGCGGCGCTGGGCTGGTGCACCTTCAATGGCGACCACATGTCCATGTATCATGTGAACTCCGGCGTGCCGAAAACATTGGTGCGATACCTCATCGAATGGTGCGCCAAAGGTCCGTTCGCCGACAAGGCGGGCGCCATCCTGCGCGACATCGCTGACACGCCGATCACACCGGAACTACTGCCGCTCGCCGCAGATGAGTCGCTGCAGCAGAAGACCGAGGACACCATCGGGCCTTATGAACTGCATGACTTTTTCCTGTTCCACTTCGTGCGTCACGGCAGCAACGCGGAAAAGATCCGCTGGCTGGCCGCGCAGGCCTTTGCGGGCCAATACGACGACGAAACCATTGCCAAGTGGCTCGCGCTCTTCTTCAAGCGCTTCGCGCAAAACCAGTTCAAACGCTCGAGCGTTCCCGACGGCCCGAAAGTCGGCTCCGTGGCGCTCTCTCCGCGCGGAGACTGGCGTATGCCCAGCGACTACGCCGGCGATTTGAACTCCTGATTCTTCTCATGCTCCGATTCCTTGCCCTGAGCCTTGTTTTCTCCCTCTGCGCCTGTTCCCGCAGCGACAAACTCATCATCGGCACCGACGCGACTTACCCGCCCTTTGAATTCGTGGACGAGACCGGACAGATCAGCGGCGTTGACATCGAGGTGGGACGCGAGATCGGCAAAGCTCTGGGACGCGAGGTTGAATTTCGAAACATCAATTTTGACGGCCTCATCACCGCTCTGAGAACCGGATCCATCGACCTAGTGATCTCCTCGATGACAGCGACGCCGGAAAGACGGAAGTCCATCGACTTTTCCGCTCCCTACGTGAAAACCGGTTTGTCCATTCTGGTAGCCAAAGATTCCACAATTCAATCGGCGACCGATTTGAAAACACCGGGCCGCAAGATTGTCGCCAGATTGGGCACGACCGGCGAGCATTGGGCGCGCGAAAACCTCAAACAGGCAAAGATCACCGCCCTGGACGCCGACGTATCCTGCGTGATGGAGGTCGTGAACGCCAACGCCGACGCCTGGGTTTATGACCAGTTGTCGATCATGAACCACCACGCGGAACACCCGGAAAAGACCCGCGCCCTGCTGACCCCGCTGCGCGAAGAAGTTTGGGCCATCGGATTGAAACAGGGCAATGACGAACTCAAGGCGCAGGTCAACGAAGTTCTGGCCCGCATGCGTCGAGACGGCAGCTTCGCGAAACTTGCAGAGCGCTTTATGGCCAAAGAAAAACAAATGATGACCGAACAGGGCCTCCCCTTTGTTTTTGAACTGGAGTAGCAGAGCCAAAAGACGGGAGCGCAGAAGAAGCCAATGGCTGTCAAAAATGCTGAATGGGTTGGTTGAGAATCTGCACTCATCCTCCATTGATCACTGAAGCCTTTCTTTGCCCAGAATCGTTATTAATGCCGAATGCGCCGCAATCTTGATGTTCACCGTGAAATGCTTGGAGCGGCAGTTCTCCACGTCCGGAGCGGACAGGCGGTATCCCGCACCACTTTGTCAAAAAAACTCAGTGTCTCGCCATCCACCACCGGGCTGTATGTGGACCAACTCATCGCGGACGGCTACCTGACGGAATCCGGAGTCACCCAAGGCGCGATGGGACGTCCGCGGCGGATTCTGAAGACCGAACCGAACGCAGGTTTGTTTGCAGGCATCGAGTTCAATGCCTCCCGTATGCAGGCGACGGGCGTGGATTTTTCCGGACAAAAGATCAGCGGAGTGTCCCGCGCACTCCCGCCGGGAATCACGGCGGACGAGGTACTACAAACCATCATTGAGAGCGTGGCAAGCCTCCGGCGATCGACGAACGTTCCGCTCCGCGCTTTGGGGATCGGTGTTCCAGGGCTCGTGGACCCGGATAAGGGAACAGGACTCCACTATGCTTTCATTCCTGACTGGAACGATGTCCCCGTGGTGAAGCGAATCCAGTCCGCGCTCGGCGTGTCCGTCATCATTCAAAACAATCTGCGAGCCATCGCACTGGCGGAACGCTGGTTCGGACTCGGTCATGATCTGAGCGACTACGTCATTCTAGGCCCTCGCAGCGGTTTTGGTCTGGCCTTGGTCAAAGACGGCCGACTCGTCAATGGTGCCCATCACGTGGCGGGTGAAATGGGGCGCTGGCCCTGGCCCCTGGGTTCGGAGAGCCGCGGGAATCGACAGCTTCAACATGAAATGAGCGCCACCGCAGTCTGGCGCAGACTGACGCACTCCCACCCGGACGCCCCCATCCCCAGCGATCTCCGCTCCGCGCTCGCCGCACACGAAGCATCCGAAAGCGATGAGTGGCTCTCCGTCTGTCGCGACTTCGCCAACGTGCTCGGCTGCGTACAGTTCCTGATCGACACGCAACTTTTCATTCTGCACGGACCGCTTACCGCCCTAGGGGAACGTTTCTGCGAAAGGATCGTCACCCTCGCGCACGAGCGCTTCCCCGCTTTGGAGGGAAATCCACTCCGGCTTCTTCCATCCGGACTCGGCGACGACGCCGGGGCGCTGGGTGCGGTGAGCCTTGCCATGGAATCCTGGCAACCGGCATAAAAAAGCCGGGCGGCTGATTTCTCAGCAGCCCGGCGTGGGAAAGAACAGAGTCTTATTTTTCAAGCGCTTCGTTCGCAGCCTTCCAGCCGGAGATGCCAGCGGAAAGGTGCTTCACATTCGTGTAGCCGAGCTGGCTGGCGGCGTTCGCGGCGGCCTTGTAGGCGCTGCATTTTGGGCCACCGCAGTAGGCGACGACGAGAGCTCCCTTGTCGGCGGGAAGCTTGGAGGCGAGATCCGCTTTGGAGGTGCCAAAGTCGATGGCGCCGGGAACGTGGCCGTTCGCGTAGGAGGCGGAACCATTCACGTCGATGACGGTCACCGTCTTGTCGGCGATGGCCTGCTTCAGGTCGGCGATGCTGATGTCCGGGAATTCGGCGGCGAAGGCGGAGGAGGCGACGAAGGCCAGGACGAGTGCGATGAGTTTCTTCATGATTGGATGATTTGTCTTTTGGGTTAAGGTGTTTTGCGCGGGAGGCTGTGCGCAGCAGCGGCCCCGTCTTCCGGGGCAAAGGGTTACAAGGAATGAAGGTGGAATTAGGCGTGAGACGGGAGACTGATGAAATTATTCCAGAGGAAAATAGTTTCGTAATAAACGACGCGATCTTGCTGCAACGATCTGGGATACGTCTGTTTTAGCCAAATGATGCACCCGATTTAAAGAACCGGGATGAACAACCGGGCGAAACCGTTGCGCACCTGCTGCAGCAAGGGCGTCTCCGCCAGAGATTCCCGCGTCACCTCGCGGCTCATGGCCAGCATCCGGTCCATCTCTGCTGTGAGCCTGCCGCCCAGTTCCGCGTCGTGGCAGGCGACGTTGAACTCAAAGTTCAACCGCAGACTGCGCGGATCCCAGTTCGTCGAACCGATGAAGCTCCACGCCCCGTCGATGACAAAAAACTTTGAGTGGTCAAACGGCGGAGGCGACTCAAAAATCCGGCAGCCGACCGCAAGCAGTTCCGGGTAAAGGGTCTGCGCCGCCCAGGAAACAAAGCGGATGTTGTTCTCCGCCGGGGTCAAAATCGTCACCTTCACTCCGCGAATCGCGCAGAGCCGCAGCGCCGCCATCAGCACCACCGGTGGCAGGAAATACGGCGTCACGATCCTCACCTCGTGTCGTGCCGCATTCAGAGCCGCAAAGAACGCCGCAGGCATGACTTCCAAATCTTCATCCGGGCCATCGACGATGCCGATGATACTCGTCGCACCTGCAGGCGAGGGTTCAGGGAACCAGCGCTGCCCCTCCAACGTCTCTCCGGTGCAAAAGGCCCAGTCCTCCGTGAAAACACGCTGAATCTGCACCGCCGCCGGTCCCCGAACCTCAAAGTGCATGTCCTGCACGGGATGCTCCGGTTTGCGACTCAGCATGTTGCCCTCACGAATATTCATACCGCCCGTGAAAGCCGTCTCCCCGTCAACCACCAGAATCTTACGATGGTTCCGCAGGTTCATCGTGATCAACCGCAGCACCACGCGGCTCGGCATGAAACGTCGCGCCTGTACTCCCGCCTGCCTGAGCGCGTCGATCACCGGGGGCCAGGAATAGCGGGTTCCGGCGTCGTCCACCATCACCCGCACCTCCACTCCGCGTTTCGCCGCCGCTCCAAGCTCCTTCACAAAATCAGCGCCGATTCCGATCGCTTCGAAGATGTAGCTGGCCAGCGTCACGCTCTGACGCGCACCACGGATCGCATCCAGCATTCGCGGCATGGCCTCGTCCCCGCCGTGCAGCACACGCACCTTATTGCCTGCAGTGAAATTAAATCGGGACAGCCTGTCCAAAGTCCTCGCCAGTTGCTGGTGGTCCTGGCTCTCGCAGCTTTCCACCGCAGCCAGTGGCAGCGGCTGGTCCGGCACCGGGTCATGCCATGGCTCGTGCGTCCCGCTGCGATAGCGGCGTCCCTGCCGACGCAGGATGTTCACGCCCAGAAACAGATAAAGCAGGGGCCCCACCATCGGGGAGAAAACCACAAGCGCCGTCCAAAACGCCGCCGACCTGTGATCACGGTGCCGCAGCAGCAGATGCGAGAGCGCCGCCAGCGCCACTGCGATCGAAAACAGCGCCAGCGTGATCGTCCAGAAGTTCAGCTCAATCCATGTCATGAGTCGAAGGAGAATACACTGCAACAGGGACTGCGGTTCGCCCGTCCGTCAAGACACGGCTCTGATATTTCCCGCGCTGCTTCCACTGCCTTTCGACATCATTGATAAATCCGCCAGGGAGTCACTCAGTCCTCATGCAGGTGCTCCCGCAAAACGCGGATGACCTCCCCCACCACGTCCGGCTGCTCGACACAGCCATGCCAATGTGGAACGATCTTTTCCGACTCCGCCGTTTCGAGATGGGAACTCCAGTAGGGCACGACACCGTCCGACTGACTGAGTCGGCCCTTTTCTCCCAGCCTGCCGATAATCGAATGGTGATCTGCGGTGATAGGCACTGCGTTGAGCCCCTTGTAAAAGGGATGCTTCTCGGAGAGCATGCCGAGGCTGAGAAAGCCGTAGATGCCCCAGTCGCGCACTTCCGGGGAAAACGCGCCGGTATTGCCTCGCAGCAGTTCCCTGGACATGACAAGTGTGTCAACGGGCAGACGAATCAGAGACGCGAGACGACGAACAATATTCGTGCTGGCGAGGTTGCTGCCGCGATGAGGTGTCGCGATGAAAACGAGTCTCTTGATCTCCGGACGAGGCTTGAAGATCAACTCGTCGCGCAGGCGACTGCGCAGGGAGTCCGAAACACGCAATTGTTCCGGCGGCTGATCGATTAACGAGTTCCACAGTTCGTCCTTCGAATCCATGACCTGCATGCGGCTGAGCAGCCCGCCCATGCTGTGCCCGACAAGCACCATCTTCTTCAGGCCGGGATCGTCGCCTTCGGGATCGACATGACCCAGCGCCTGCTCCAGCGATTCGCGCAGTTTCCCCGCCGTCTGCGGGATGCCGAGCGCGGTGGGGTAAAGAAAGTACCAGGGCTGGTAGGCGCTGCGAAGTTCCTTGTCCGCATTCACGGCGTTGACCACATTCAGCCAGATATGGGGATCCGACATGAGACCATGCACAAAAATCAACGGGATCCGCTCTGGATCATACACGTCCATGTGGTAGAGCTGGCAGTGCTTAAGAGTGCTCTCCGGATAAAGAATGCCCAGCCAGGCGAACGGGTTCAGCGAGCGCTTCGAGAGGGCGCGCTGTTTTGATGCGGTGAAATGCGCGGCCAGCAGGCGTTCATCGCCGCGCAGCTTCACGGTCTCGACATTCAGTGCATTGTGCAAATGTAGCCTGCAGATGCGAGGCGCAGAGGAGTCCTCGGGCATCTTCCCCAGATCCATCGTGGCAGTGAGAGTCAGGTTGCCGCCGTTCGGCGGAAGAAAGGGATGCTGTTTGCGCATCTCCCTTGTGGGACGAACGTGCCCGACGAGCGGCACACCGACCCCATGACGCTCCGCCAGGGTGTCCAACTCGCGCGGTTTCACCCGATAGGGCAGAATGATCTCATCGATCCTGCCAGGTGAGACTTCACGTCGAGAATCCGCCAATGAATCAAACTCAATCCTGAAAGCGCCGCTTTTTGAGGTGAACGTAGCGCCGTTCTCCCAGTGGCGTGGGCTTTGAGCATCATCCCACTCACGCAAAAAGTTCGCAAGGGCGTGATCATAGCGTTCCTGCGCATCACGCCGCTCCCCGATCTTTCCACGCTGCAAACCGTCCCAACCGGCAGCCATTTCGCCAAGTATGTCCGCCATCCGGCGCTTTTCGCGACTTGAGAGCCGAGTCTCTGCACGCGCCATTTGGGCCGTCGGCAACACCGACGTGCAGGAAACCGAGGCGGCGCAGGCCGCAACGATCATCCAGCGAACCCGGACAAGGGTGCGAATCATTCCTGAGCCGCCACCGGCTTCAACTTGATGTTCCGAATCGCGGAGGTGGTGTTGAAGGTGGTCAGTGAAAGAGGCAGATAGCTCTCGATGGCCCCGGGGCGCACGCTTATTTTTTTGTCCACGATATCCTCGTCGACCACCTGCTCCTCGCCGATCCACGCACTGAGGTTGTAGGGAGTGACCCGCAACCGGATGGCGTACCACTTGTCGTCCTCATAGCGCTGGTAGGTGGAAGTGTTGTTCTCCGAGGCGTCAAAGTTGTTGATCGATGAAATGCCGGTCACCGCTCCGCCCCAGCCGCCACAGATGAAGGTGCAGCAGGTTTTGAGATCACCCACGGGCACCGTCAGCCCCACGAAGAAATCCACCCCCTGAAGTCTTTTCGCCTCCAGCGTGATCTCGTAGTTCGTGGTCGGGAGTTTGTCCGCATTCTTGTAAACCGCACCGCTTACGCCTTCGCCCTGGTGGATCAGCATTTCGCCGTCCACGAGTTCGACGATGCCGCTGCCGCCCACATCCACCGGCTCCCAGTCGTCGAGCGACTTGCCGTCGAAGAGAACGACTTCCTTGGGAGCCGCCGCCTTGGCGGGTTTGGATTCGTCGGCGGCTAAAGCGGCTCCCGCGAGCAGCAGGACGGGCAGAAAAAAGTGCTTCATGGTGATGAACTCATCCTCCACTCCTGCCGGCAAACGTCAAGCCGTCTGCTGATGCGCTCCCACTTGCAGTCGGGCGGCAATCATGGCAAACCACGGCGCACCACGTTCAACACCTCACCATGCCGCATCCCGATCTCAAAACCATTATCATCATGGGCGTCTGCGGCTCGGGCAAATCTCTGGTCGGCGGCCTGCTGGCCTCGAAGCTCGACGCCACCTTTGAGGACGGTGACGATTTCCACCCTGCTTCCAACAAGGCCAAAATGTCGGCTGGCACACCGCTCACGGATGAAGATCGCTGGCCGTGGTATGCCACGCTGCGTCAGCGCATCGAGGAAATGCGCCACGTCACCCCCATTTACATTCTGGCCTGCTCCGCGCTGAAGCACGCCTATCGCGAGAAACTGCAAAGCCACGACTCTCCAGAGACCCTTCGCTTCGTCCTGCTGGAAGGCAGCCAGGAACTGATCGCCAGCCGACTGGAGCAGCGCAAAGGCCACTTCATGCCACCCGCCCTGCTCTCGAGCCAGTTCGCGACGTTGGAACCGACGCCTGACCTCATCCGCGTTTCCATCGACCGGACACCCGACGAGATCGCTGCCGAAATCCTGCGACAGCTGGCGCCCGCGTAGGTCAGAGTGGCCTTGCACTCCTCCCACCGCCCGTTTACGGGAAGCGTCCCGATCAAACCAGAGTAATCACCATGTCCGACCTCAAACTCCTCATCACCGGCTGCAAGGGCCGCATGGGCCAGGCCATCATTCGCGCCGCCGAGGCCCAGAATGTCACCGTCGCCGCCACCATCGATATGGGCGATGCCCTCGCTCCCGCGCTGGAGCAGGCCGACGCCGTGATCGACTTCACATCGCATCACTTTGCAGACGAACTGCTCGCCGAGTGTCTCAAGCAGAAGAAGAGCATGATCATTGGCACAACCGGCCACACAAACGAGCAACTCACCGCGATCCGCGAGGCCTCCCAGTCCCTGCCCATCGTTTTCGCATCGAACTACAGCGTGGGCGTGAACACTCTCTTCTGGCTCACACGCAAGGCCGCCGAATTACTCGGCCCTGAATTTGATCTCGAAGTCGTCGAAATGCACCACCGCATGAAGAAGGACGCCCCCAGCGGCACCGCACGCACCTTGGTGGAAATTCTCGCCGACGTGCGCGGACTCGAATACGACAAGGACTGCCGCCACGGCCGCTTCGGCGATGTCGGCGCCCGCACACCGAAGGAAATCGGAGTGCACGCCCTGCGCGGCGGCGATGTCGTGGGCGATCACACCGTGGTCTTCGCCAATGTTGGGGAGCGCGTCGAACTCACTCACAAGGCCAGCAGTCGAGACACCTTCGCCGGCGGATCAGTCCGCGCCGCTAAATGGCTCGTCGGCAAACCTGCTGGCCTGTATGACATGCAGGACGTTCTGGGACTGAAGTAGAAGTTGGTGGTTGTCTGCGACGATTGTTCAAACGACTGCCAACCATGCGCTTCGGAATCGCTCTCGGCACAAATCTCGGCCATCGAGCTGAGAACATCCGGCGTGGTGTCGCCATGCTGCTGGAACGCCTACCCGAGGCGACGTTGACTGCCAGCGCCCCAGTTTACGAAACCGATCCGGTCGACTGCTCGCCGGATGCGCAGGCCTTCCTCAACGCGGTCATCGAACTCGACGCACCTTGCACGCCGCAGGAATTGCATATCCACCTCAAAGCCGTCGAATCCGCCCTCGGACGTCCGGAGCGACGCGAACGCAACTCGCCGCGAACGCTTGATCTTGACCTGCTCTATGCCGACAAAGTGATCAGCAATGACCCGTCGCTGATCCTGCCACATCCGCGCCTTCACCTGCGGCGCTTCGTGCTGCAACCGTTGGCGGACATCAGACCAAATCTCGTTCTCCCGGGACACTCGACTTGTATTGCCGATCTTTTGAGCCGACTCAAAGACGACCCGTCCAGCGTACGCCGCTATTCGTAGCCCCCCGGAACTGCCACTGATCCCCGACTCAGCTCAGAAAGTTCTCAACCCAGGTGATGTCGTATTCCCCATTCTGGAAGTCTGAGGTGGTGAGGATCTGGCCCTGCAGGGGAATCGTGGTCTTGATGCCCTCGACGGTGAATTCTCCGAGCGCACGACGCATTCGACGAATGGCGATGTCGCGTGTGGCACCGGTGACGATGAGCTTGGCGATCATCGAGTCGTAGTATGGCGGCACCGTGTAGCCGGAATAAACATGCGTATCGACACGCACGCCGCGACCGCCGGAGGTGTAGAGGAGATTGATTTTGCCCGGGCTGGGCGCGAAATTCCGGGCTGGATCCTGGGCATTGATCTTGCACCGATGGCGTGATCAGCGGGGCTGCGCGTCGATGACGTGCTCGCTGAGCGGCAGACCGGCAGCGACGCGGATCTGCCCTTGATCAAGTCGCATCCGTAAACCTCCTCGGTGATCGGATGCTCTACTTGAATGCGGGTGTTCATCTCCATGAAGTAGAAATTCTCACAGGCATTATCGACGAGGAACTCAATGGTGCCGCAATTCTCATAGCCGATTTCCTTGCAGAGCTTCACCGTGGCGTCGCCCATGCGCTTCCGCATCTTCGAGGAGATTTTGGGAGAGGGGCATTCCTCGATGATCTTCTGATTGCGGCGCTGCATGGAGCAGTCGCGCTCCCCGAGATGAACGACGTTGCCATGACTGTCGGCGACGACCTGAAACTCGATGTGGTGGGGCTTGTCCACGAGCTTTTCCATGTACATGGAACCGTCACCAAAGCACTTCATCGCCTCAAGGCTTGCGGCCTGAAAGCTGGAAATCAAAGTCGCCTCGTTGAGAACGGGACGCATACCACGACCGCCACCACCGGCACTGGCCTTGATCATGACGGGATAGCCGATCTTGCGGGCCCACATCAGTGCCTCCTCTTCGGTATGGATGATGCCGTCTGAACCCGGAGTGATGGGCATGCCCGCCTTCAGAGCGGTTTCACGGGCGACATTTTTGTCCCCCATCATGCTGATGACCTTGGAGGACGGGCCGATGAATTTGATCTTACATTTCTCGCAGACCTCGGCAAACTCAGCCTTCTCGGAGAGGAAACCGTAGCCGGGATGGATGGCGTCGACGTTGGCAATCTCAGCCGCGCTGATGATGCGGCTCATTTTGAGATAACTCTCACTGCTGGGGCCTGGGCCGATACAGATGGCTTCGTCGGCGAGATGCACGTGCATCGAATCGACGTCGGCTTCGGAATAGACGGCGACAGTTTTTACATCAAGCTCCTTGCAGGCGCGAATGACGCGAAGGGCGATTTCACCACGGTTGGCGACGAGGACTTTTTTAAACATTAGAGCGGAGGACTAAATGGACGGGGAGTGCAGGAGGAGGCGACTTATTTCGTGTGCTTGGAGGTCGAAGAAGGGATTATTTCACCCAAACCCGCCGACCCGGGCGCTACGCCTTCAGTTCAAACAGGGGTTGTCCGTATTGGACGGGTTTGCCGTCCTCCACCAGGATGCGGGCGATGACGCCACGCGCCTCGGCTTTGATTTCATTCATCACCTTCATGGCTTCAATGATGCAGACGTTGCTGCTTTCATCGACGGAATCTCCGATGCTCACAAAGGCCTTTTCACCCGGGGCGGCGGAGCGGTAGAAAGTGCCAACCATGGGAGAATTAATGGTGGGGCCCATCGGCTCACTGGCTGTAGAAGCAGAAGCAGCGGCGGCAGCGACCGGGGCAGCAGCCACGGGAGTCGCAGCGACCGGGGCAGCCTGCATGGCGACGGGCGCGGCGGACGCCAAAGGAAGGTTTTTCAGGAGATCCTTGAGCGCACTAAGGTCGGACCCGCGACGGAGTTCGAGTTTGGCGCCCTTCTGTTCGCTGTGGAAATAGCTCAGGTCGTTCTCGGCCATCATTCCCACGATCTCGCGGATTTGCTTCAGATCGTAGGCGCAGGAGGAGGCAGGGGCAGGAGAGACCGGTTTGGTTGTGGTGCGTTTGGCCATGTCAGGGGAGAGTGTGTGTCAAAATTGACTCGGCGATACTACAAACTCCTTCGCTTGAGGCAACCATAAAGGCAGCCTTGATTTTTCAGCAACTGTCGCCTCTCCCGCCGCTCAGGGCAGTCTTGGGAACTTTGAAAAATCAGGTTTGCGTTTCTCGACAAAGGCGGTCTTACCCTCCTTGGCCTCCTCGCTCATGTAATAAAGAAGCGTGGCATTGCCGGCGAGGTCGAGGAGCCCCATCTGGCCGTCGCAATCGGCATTGAGAGATGCTTTCAGGCACCGCAGGGCCAAAGGCGAGTGCTGTAGCATTTCACGACACCATTGGAGAGTCTCCTCTTCGAGTTTTTCGAGCGGGACGACTGTGTTGACCAGGCCCATGTCGAGCGCCTGCTGTGCGTCGTACTGGCGGCAAAGATACCAGATTTCGCGCGCCTTCTTCTGGCCAACGATGCGGGCAAGGTAGCTGGAGCCGAGTCCACCGTCAAAACTGCCCACCTTCGGCCCCGTTTGACCGAAGCGTGCGTTGTCTGCCGCAATGGTGAGGTCACACACGACATGCAACACATGACCGCCGCCAATGGCGTAACCGGCCACCATCGCGACGACAGGCTTGGGTATAGTGCGGATTTTGCGCTGAACGTCGAGGATGTTCAGGCGCGGCACGCCGTCGTCGCCAATGTAACCGGCGTCTCCACGAACCTTCTGATCCCCTCCCGAGCAGAAGGCAAGAGGGCCTTCGCCGCACAGTACGATCACGCCGACATCGCGATCTTCATGCAGGATGTCGAAGGCCTCCAACATCTCCTTCACCGTCAACGGTCGGAACGCGTTTCGCACTTCAGGTCGATTGATCGTGATCTTGGCGATGCCGTCGCTGGTTTTCTCCAGCTTGATGTCGGTGAAGGTTTTGATCGTCTGCCACATGGTGAGAAGAGGGAGTCAGGGAATTGTCGAAGTTGATGCTGCACGGCATTAACGATGCAGCCGACCTCGACCGCACGGCTTCACGCAAAGTTCGTAAAGCTCCGCAATTCAGCAATACGCGCCGCGACATCGTCAAGGGACACCGTTTGCAGTTTGTGCGTGCTGAAAGCTTCGCAGGTGTAGCTGGCTGTGACGCTGCCGTGAACGACGGCGGTCTTCAGGTCTTCGAAAGTGGGCTTGGTCTTGCCATTGGCCGCCAGCCAGCCGGAAAGTCCGCCGAGGAAGCTGTCACCAGCACCGGTGGGATCAAAAACGCTGTGCAGCGGATAGGCCGAGCAGGCGAAGAACTCCTCCGGCGTCTCCCCAAAAAGGAAGCTGCCATGTTCACCGCGTTTGACGATGACAAAGCGAGGTCCCTTGGCCTGCAGCTTGCGCCCGGCCTCGACGAGATTTGTCGTGCCGGCGAATTCCTTGGCTTCGCCGTCGTTGATGACGAGAAGGTCGATGCGCTTGAGCACTTCATGCAGGCGCTCGTTGGCGATCTCGATCCAGAGGTCCATCGTGTCCGCGGTAACGAAGTCGGCCTGGATCTGGTCGAGCATCTGCATCTGATTGTCCGGACTCATGTTCGCGGCCACGGCGACTTTGGCTTCCTTCGCGGCGGTAGGGAGCTTCGGCTGCCACTGCTCGAGGACGTTGATGCCGACCTTGTGCGTGGTGCGGTTGTTCATGTCTTCGTGGTATTCGCCGGTCCAGGTAAAGGATTCACCGTCACTGCGCTCCAAGCCGTCGAGCGTGATGCCGCGCGAGGACAGCATGTCGAGGTGCTGCTTGGGGAAGTCGTGGCCGATGACGCCGACGAGGTGGATCGGTTGGCAGAAAATACTGGCAGCCAGCGCCGCGTAGCTGGCAGAGCCGCCGAGCAGATTGTCCTGGGCATCCTGAGGGGTTTTGACATTGTCCAAGGCGACGGTTCCGGCGATAACGACTGACATGAGCGTGTTTTAGGTAGTGGGGTGGAAGATGATTCTTGCCTCGCAGTCGGCACACCATTAAACGGTACGATGTCGCGAGGGAGGCCGAGTATCCGTTTGACCGCCCCCATGTCAAATGCCACTCCGAAGACTGTTCCATGCGCCTCAGCCTCATTTTCATCATGCTGATTCTGCTGCCGGTGGCCACGGGCCTGCATGCGTGGCTTTTTTGTGATGAAAACCTGCCTCGACTGACGCAGGAGACGCTTGCCCGTTTGAAGGAGGCCGGAGTGAATGACCCGGTCGTTGACATCCGCTTTTTTGACATCGCTGTGGCCGGGGAAGCGCCGGATCCGCCCTCGCGTGAACAGGCTCTGGCTGCCATTCGCTCGCTTCAGCCCCTGCGCCTGCTGCCGGAGGCCGACCGCCTGCATGTCGTGGCGCGCTTGGATGCGGATGTGACAGGAAACACGCTACATCTGCGGGGCTGGCTGCCGGAAGGCGACGACAAGAACGCGCTGACCGGGATGCTCAGCGAACTCCGTCCAGATTTGCGGATGAACACTGAAAAACTGATGACCGCCGCGGTGGTTCGCTGGCCGGAGGGCTTCAAGCCTCCGCTGACCGTGGACAGTCCCATGGTGCGTCCCATTGTCGAAAAGCTGCGCGTGCCCGCCGAACTGCGCATCGAGGCCAAAGGTGACTCACTCGTGCTGAGCGGCCTGCTGCCGGACGAGGACCTCAAACAGGAAATTGTCGCCGCCTTGGTGCAAATCGCCGGAGGCCGCGAGGTGGACCCATCCGGACTCAAAGCCAGCCCTCATGTGCAAACGGCGCCTTTTGCCGTTCGGGAGCATCTTGCCGCCTTTGTTGGTGATTTCTTCCGACCGCCGCCCCCCCGGTCTTTCCACGTCGGCGAAGACGGGGTGCCGCATCTCACAGGACTTGCTACGCGACAGATGGAGAGTCGCTGGCTTTCCCTGCTGCGTCCGGTGACCGGGGCCGCGCGGGTGCAGACCGACCTAGAGTCGGTTTCCTCGGAACTCCACTTTCCAGACTACAAAATTCAGTCTGACCTGCCGGAAGAGCAGCTGACCATCATTCGCTCTGCTTTGAAAGACTGCGAGATCACCTTCGACGAAGGCTCTTCCCGGCTTTCCGCCGACGGGCAAATCCGCCTCACCTCGCTGATTCCCGTCCTGCTGTCCGCTGGACCGGCACTCCGACTGGTGATCGGGGCCTATCCTGATCCCGCAGGGCCAGAGGCATCGGAGAAGGCTATCGGCAAGGCCCGGGCTCAGGCCGTGCTTTCATTCCTCATTGATCAGGGCATCCCTTCATCCGACATCAGCGCCGTGGTGTTTGACCCGGTGCCGGCCGGGTCGTCGACCGCGCCATCCTCCCCGCGCATGGTGGAAATCATGATAAAATAGCCTGTGATGAAAACAGATCTCGAATCCCTGTCCCTCGAACCTCTGCTGTACATGCTGATGCACAGCGCGGTGTTCGTGACCGTTCTGGGAGTGGTCTTTTTCGTCATCGGGCTTCTCTTTGGCTATGCGACCTGGGGCCGCTACAAGCGCCAAACCCGCGAGCTCCGTGGTGAAGCGGTGGAGATGAAGGAAGAGATCGCGCAGCTCAAGCGGCGTGTTGCAGATCGTGCCGTCACGTCAGGCCCTGTCGCCGCGATGGCGACCGAAACGATCCACATGCCGCCGCGAGAGGCCGCCAGCACCACTACTCAGACAGAGCTGGCAGCGAACGAAAACAAGTTGCCCAAAGTTGAATCAATAGCCGCCACGCCGCCCCCGACCGCCGCAAGGACAGTTCACACCGTTTTTGCCAAACCGGTCCAACCGGAGAAAAAGCCGTCCGCCCTGGCGGCCATCGTCACGTCCCAGCCATCGCAAAAGGAGAAGAAAATCGAAGAGGAAAAAGACGATTCAATCGCGATCCCACAGGACATCATCCCCGCCTTGTCCGATCTCCCCGAACTTCCGAAGGCGGCGGTCATTCACACCTTTGAGGATCCGCGTCTGGGACCGGTTTACAAAACACCGCCAGCGCGACACGACGACCTCACCGCGCTGAAAGGAATCGCAAAGGTGTTGGAAAAGAGGCTGCACGATCTTGGCATCTACACTTATGCGCAAATCGCAGCGTGGAATGAGGCGCAGATCCAGGAGGTCTCCTCCCGTCTCGCCTTCAAAGATCGCATTCACCGTGAGCGCTGGGTGGATCAGGCGCGGTCATTGATGGCAGAGCCCTCATCCGCCACTGAGAAGCATCAGGCTGTGAGCTGAGTGCCGCCTTTCCGTCCATGCCCGCCCCCCTCCCCCGCCTTTCAGTCATGCTGGAAACGATCGCTATTGTCTTTCGGCGAAACCGGGTGCCCTGCCTTGCACTCAACTCCGTCGCAGTTGCCCTGGTCGTCAGCTACTACCAAGTGCCTGCCCTAGCTGGATTTTGGGAGTGGATGGGCCTTTTGAAGACGCGTTGGTCCTTCGCCTTTTCCTGCCTTTCGACGATCTTCGCCGCCGCATTGCTGCCGTCATTCGTCCAGTGGCTCCAAGGCGTGCTGCCGGTGGAAAACCGGTGGCGACGTCTCCTCCTCTTGATGCTGTTCTGGGGCTACCGAGGCATGGAAATCGATCTCTTCTACCGCATGCAGGGTTGGATATTCGGCAACGGCACCGATGCGCTCACCATGACGAAAAAAGTGATTCTCGATCAGTTCGTGGCCAGTCCGCTGTGGTTTGTGCCGAGCTATTTGATTGCCCTGCGCTGGGCGGAACTCGGAGGCTCCTGGTCCCGCACAAGACAGACACTGAACCGTGAATTCTGGACCCGCACTTGCCCCACCGTGCTGATTACCAACTGGCTCGTTTGGATACCCGCACTCGCCCTCGTTTACAGCCTTCCGCCCGCCTTGCAGTTCCCTCTCTTCTCGGTCGTGATGTGTTGCTTCATCATCATTGTCACGGTCCTTGCCGGCCGCCCAAACCAGGGCAGCGCAACGACGTAGGACAATGCAGCCGTTATTTCACCTCCACTGTCACCCCCACGGCCGCCTCGTAGACCTGATGCAGTTGAAAAGTCTGCCGAGCTCCCAGCTTTTGCCCGAACTGCGCCAGCAGATACATGCCGATCGCCACGGTCAGCAGTGTGAAGAAAATCCACAGTCCCCATGGCTGCATGCCAAGTGTCCATTGGCAGTATCCGAGGATGCCGGAGAAAAGGCCGCCCGTGCCGACAAGCAGGTAACCGTAGAGGAATGACGACCACATGTTCGCGTTGGGACCATAGATCCCCGCCACACGAGTGCCGCCGCTTTCATCAGGCTCCAAACTCAGATTGAGTCGGGGAGACCAATAATGACGTTCCGACTCCGGAACCCGCAGGCACACAAAACCGGCAAAGTGCTTCACCTCGCAGCGCCCGGCCTCCCTACTCGCGCTCTCAACGATTTTTTGCCGAGTCGCTTCGACTCCCAAGTCGATCACATGAGAGAAACAGGGCCGAAGACGGAAGCTGCTCATACGCGCTATCCTACGCTGTTTGGCGGGCGTCATGTCAAGCCTTCCATTTCCGTCGCTTGCATTCCCCCCTCGTCTGCTAGACTCGCTTTCCCTGCCCCATTCGGCATACCTCATACTGGTTTCGTCATTTCAATCATGTCCCACAAAGTTCTCATCATCGGAGCCGGCGGTGTCGGCCGTGTCGTCACTCACAAATGCGCCCAGCTTCCCGACGTCTTCGGCGAAATCATACTGGCCTCGCGCACGAAGTCGAAGTGCGACGGCATCGCCGCGGAACTGAAGCGCCCGATCCAGACGGCTGGAGTGGATGCGGACAATGTGCCGGAGTTGGTGAAGCTGCTAAAGGACTTCCAGCCCGAGGTCGTCATCAATGTGGCGCTCCCGTATCAGGACCTGACCATCATGGATGCCTGCCTTGAGGCCGGCGTGCACTACATCGACACCGCCAACTACGAACCGCGTGACGTTGCCAAGTTTGAATACCACTGGCAGTGGGCCTATCAGGAGCGCTTCAAGGCCGCAGGCCTCACCGCGCTGCTTGGTTGCGGCTTCGATCCCGGCGTGACGAATGTGTACACCGCGT
The DNA here is from genome assembly GCA_041395065.1 of Prosthecobacter sp. Classification (GTDB taxonomy): domain Bacteria; phylum Verrucomicrobiota; class Verrucomicrobiia; order Verrucomicrobiales; family Verrucomicrobiaceae; genus Prosthecobacter. The sequence goes on from JAWLBG010000033.1 coordinate 20,454, forward strand.
ATGCGATGAAGCACCACTTCAGCAAGATCGACACGCTCGACATCCTCGACTGCAACGCGGGCGACCACGGCAAGGCCTTTGCCACCAATTTCAATCCCGAGATCAACCTCCGTGAAGTCACTGCCAACGGCCGCTACTGGGCAAACGGCGAGTGGGTCGAGACGAAGCCGCTCGAAATCAAGCGCAGTTTCCCCTTCCCGGACGGCATCGGCCCCAAGAACATCTACTGCCTCTACCACGAAGAACTGGAATCACTGACCAAGCACTTCGACATCGGCCGCGCGCGCTTCTGGATGACCTTCGGCGACCAATACATCAAGCACATGGAGGTGCTCGTGAACGTGGGCATGACCGGTATCCATCCAGTGAAGCACAAGGGCGTGGACATCATCCCCATCGAGTTCTGAAGACGCTGCTGCCGGAGCCCGGCACGCTCGGTCCCGACACCAAGGGCAAGACCTGCATCGGCAACTGGATCGAAGGCACCGGCAAGGACGGCCAGCCGAAGCGCTACTACGTTTACAACATCTGCGACCATCAGGAGTGCTATCGCGAGACGAACAGTCAGGGTGTCAGCTACACCACAGGTGTCCCGGCCATGATTGCCGCGCGCCAGCTGCTCACCAATCCTGCTGAGTATCGCCAACCGGGCGTCTGGAATGTGGAGCAGCTCAATCCAGATCCCTTCATGGCCGATCTCAACGCCTACGGCCTGCCATGGGTTGAGACTTGGCCAACGGAGCCGCTCCCGGGCGAGTAAGTGACTGCACTCCTTGCCGACGACTCGTCGGCGTCTCATAGTTACTGCATGTCCGACTTCGCCCAACTGCGTGGCCTTCTCCAACGCCGCCTCGATCTGATCGCCGATCACGGATTTCGTGACCGGGATTCGGCGGCGCATCTGGAAGCGTTGAAGTCCGTGTCGGAGGAGATCATGGCGGAGCATCAGCGGCTGCGCGGGAATTTGCCGCCGCGGCTGAATCATTTCCTCACGCAGGCGAGTTTCTCGAAGGCCTTGGATTACCTGAACTCGGGCGAAGGCTGAGGTGCCGTGCGTTCAAACGGGCGTCGCATTCAATGCCTCCACCACTGGGAGATCGGCGGGTGCGAGATCGTAGTCGCGCAGATTTTCAGGCTTCACCCAAGCAAGTTCGGTGTGCTCGTGGGGATGCGGTTCGGCGCTGCCCGGGGCGAGTTCGCAGATGAACGGGGTCATGACGACGCGGCACCACGGGTAGTCATGGGTGACGGGTGCAAGCTCGCGGAGGATGCTCACCTCGCAGCCGAGCTCCTCCTGCAGTTCACGGTGCAGTGCGTTCTCGGCGCTTTCCCCAGGCTCGATTTTGCCGCCGGCAAACTCCCACATGCCGGCGAGTTTCTTACCTGGTGGACGCTGCGCCAGCAGGATGCGTCCTTCTCTGAAAAGAATGGCGCAGACGACGAAAACAGGGAGCGCCGGGTCCATTAAGTCACGGGTTCATTTTTCGGCGACGGCCAGTGCGGCCTTCGCGGTGCGGATGGCCGCATCCGGCACGCTGAGCTTGGTCATCCCCGCGCGCATGCGGCGGCCCACAGCTCCGTTGTTGGTGAGAATGCTTGCTACGGCGGCGGAAGTTTCACGGGCCGATTGCGTCACGATGCCGCCGTCGATCCGGGTGAGTTGCTCTGCATTGCCCTCTTCCTGACCAGGAACGACGTAGTCGATCACGGCAGGGATTTTGGCAGCGAGCACCTCATGCAGGATCGCTCCGCCCGCTTTGCAAATGACAACGTCATGCGTGCGAAGGAACTCGGGAATGCGCGTGGTCCAGCCAATGATCTCCACGGTGTCCGGCGGCAGGGAGTCTGTGAAACGGCGCAGGATGTGATGAAGCCGGGAGCGGTGCTTGCCCACCGGCAGCGTCAGTTTGACTCCGTCGAGGAGTTGGGGCCTGAGCGCGTTCAGTGTCTCCTCCACCCGGCGTCCCGTGGTGGAGGGCAGGTAGAGAATCCGCTGGGCAGTCACCGGAGGCAGATCGGGCAGCGGTTCGGTGAATGCCAGACTGACGGGAAATCCCGTCACGCGAACTTTTGACTCCGGCACGCCAAAACCGCTTACGACCTTCTTCGTCTCGTCGTCAGCCACGCAGAACAAGTCGCTCGGGGAGATCACCCAGACGCGGTTCACGCTGATGGAGTCGGTGATCACGGTGCAGAGCGGCGGCACCGCCTGTTGCCGTGAGAGTGTCTCCAGCAGCACGGAATAGATCGGGTAGGTGCTGATGATGAGGCGCGGCTTTTTTTCCGCCAGACGACGCTTGAGGTATTTCGTCAGACCCGCATGCCAGGTGGAGTCCGGGCCGGTCACATTCGGACGGCCCATGATGTCATAGACCAGTCGCCACGCGGAGGGCATGTGCGTGATGGCCAACTGATAGAGTTCCTTGGTCACCGCCGCCGTGCGCGGCATGGCTTCCGTGACCAGATCACAGACTTCGACTTCCTCGCCGGGGCACAGCTTTTCCAGCGCTTCCCCCACGGAATGCGCCGCTGTATTGTGTCCGTCGCCGAAACCGGCCGTCAAAATCCAAATCACCGGGCCATGGCTGGCGGAAAAACCGGTCAAAACAAGCAAAAAGGGCGCGCCAGAGTCGTTGTTGACAATAATTCACATAAGTTAAATATTAACCACACATGCCAAAGGATCGCCGTAGAACGCTCAGCCAGATCCTCGCCGCCACAGTTTCCCTGACGGCAGTGTTCATCATGCTCACGCCGCTGCGCCGTGGTCCGGAAGATGGCTCGTCGCAGCAGGCCGGGTGGCTGCCTCTTTTGAATCACGGCGGTCTGGCCGACGGCGCCGCTTTTCATCGCTTGGACGCCGCCGGCACCCGGCACCGCGCCAGTTCCACTCCGCTGCTGCGCTCGCCGACCCCATGAGCGGACGCTTCAAGCCTCCGGGTCAGTGCCCCGTCTGCGGGGAGTGGGTGTACAAAGGTGCCGCCGCCTGCGAAGAATGCGGCGCCTGCGAAAAGTCCGGGTGGAGCGGCAACACGGATGCCGACGGACTCGACCTGCCGGACGAAGACTTCGATTACGACGACTTCGTGGCCCGCGAGTTCGGCGGACGCGAGTCGAAGAAGCCGCACATCGCGAACATCTGGTGGTGGGCGGCTTTGCTTGTTCTTCTGGCGCTGGTGCTGGCGGCCTTTATGCCGCTGCTGGCCTAAAGCGCGAGGATTCGACCTAGCTCCGCCACGAAACGCGCGTTGTGGAGGCAGAGTGCTGCCAGCAGCCCCAACACAAGCAGCGCGACGGGCAGTCCCAGGATTTTCCACCGCTTCACATGCTGCTCGATCCCGATTCCGGCGAGAAACACGAGAGCAGGAGTCCACAGCGGGGCCTGCGCCCAAAACGCGTCTTGACCGGGAAGCGTCGCAACGAACCCAAGACTGCCGACGATCAGGGCCAGTGCTGTCGGTGCGCCCCTCCCGGCGCTGGGCAGTCCCAAGAGGCCGACGAGGAGCAGCAGCAGCCAGGCCGACTGTAGGGGGTGCCGAAAATCAAGCGCGACATCCGCTCCCTGTTTCAACACGACCTTACGGGCATGACTCCCCGCTGCGGGATCGACGTCATTCGCCAGCTCCGGGGCGATCACATTGGTGAGGAATGCCTGACGGCCTGTCTCAGCCCAGTTCACTTCCGGCAGACGCCGCAGTGCCGGGGGGATGCCTTGCGCAGCCTTCTGCACCACGGCTGTGATGCTCGTCTGGCTTGAATGGGGGTAGAGCCAGCCCTGCACCTTCATGGCGCTCAAGGTCAGCAGCAGCAGGGCCGCAAGATTCACCGGCAGGAGCATCACGGGGCGCAGGCTGCCGCTGATCCTCCACTGATCAACGACCCGCACCACCGCCAGCAGCAGCAGCGGCACCAGATTGAAAAGCGAGCAGCAGGTCGAGTAGAGTGCCGCTGCGGCGAATTCCCACCATCGGCCAGACCGCCCGCGCACCACCGCCGCCATTGCGGCCGTCAGCCCCAGCGCACTGAAGACCTGCGGCAGCGGCAGCCCGGAAAAAAGCATCAGAGCCATCGAGGTCCCGGCCAGGGATGCGAATAAGAACGCCCGCCAGCGTCCCACGCCGCACCAAAGCAGTGCTTGGTAGAGCATCCCGAGCGTCAAGGCCCCGACTCCCGCCGTCAGCGCGGCCACGGCGTGACGCCCTGCGGTCGTCGCATTCTCGGCGACGAGCGTCAAAAAAGCGGTGAGAAGCCGAATCGGCGTGTGATGCAGCAGCAGAAAGGCGCTGTTTTCTCCTGCGCCGCCGCTTCCGGCCTTAACGCCTTGGGCGGTCAGGTCGTGGACAAAGGAAGCCGTCGGAGCACCGGCCAGCACCCCATCCTGCAGATACAGGCTCGTCCCCGCCAGCTCCATGTGCGCGGCGAAAAACACGCTGTAGAACAGCATGAACAGCACACCGCCCAACCCCCGCCAGCGGCGTTGCAGGCGGGCGGCTTGGGCGAGTTCGTCCTGAGGCGGGGCTGACATGGATGTACTCAAGAGGCATGGAGTCCGCCTGCCAAGTCTGCGGATGATAAAAGTGCGCAGCAGGCGCACTCGTCAGTGTGCGGTGGGTCTGCCGCTCCCGCCCCCCCACCCCTCGTTCTGGCGAACGAGCCTACAGAAATCCTCGCGACCGTCGAAGCCGTCAGTAGCGAGGCCAGAAATCGTCTGGCCAGAGTCTCAGCTCGTGGTAGCCCGAAATCACTGCCCCGTGTGGGGCCAGTCCTGCGGCTGCTGGACCAGACCCGCCCGGACGGGATTCATCGTGATGTACTTCACCAAGGTCTTGGACGAGTGGCGATCACTCTCGTGCGGTCTCAGCACATGGTCGTGGGCTTGTGGCTGCCAGCGCTGCCCGGTTTCAGCCAGCAATTCGTTGGAATGCAGGCGGAGAAAACGAATGAGTCGTTTTTGATCGCCGCCAACACTCCAGCCATGCAGCAGGAGATGCACATAGTCGGGCATGAGACAGTGGACCGAGCAAGCCACGGCCTAGCGGGCGCATCCGTGCAAAAGAAGCCACCGGAGTCGATCACTCGACGAGCCTTGACTTCGGCTGGTAGTTTCATGAGTATGTTTTCATCATGTCTGGTTTATCTACAGGAGACTTCAACCCCATTAGGACTGTGCCATGCTGGGCACACACAAGACGCGTCGTGGCAACCCCTACCAGCCGTTCAGTTTCAATTATCTCCCTTAACTACAACCCACACCCGTGATGGACGTGCGCCATCGCTAGTAAGGTGCCCGCGCTTTAAGTTCAGCCAAGTAAATACTCAATGTGCCATGCATCAGAATTCCACTAATAAATCTCCGGTTACGATTTGGATCACAATCATCGTGGTCACACTCTTAATTTATTTGGGAAGCTGGCCGCCCGTGAAGGCGTTCTACGACGCGAAGTATCCGACAAATCGCTTCCCTCTGGTGCTGAAGACATTTTACGGACCTGCATCTTGGATCAGCGGCACGCCGACATTTAAGCAACCGACCCTCGCTTACTGGACCTGGTGCTATGAATTGTTTGGCGGGAAACTGTGATACAACACTTTAAGCTATTCGCCCGCTTATCTCTCTTAACGGCCATCCACCGACACATAGGCCTAATCGGGTGGAGGTGACGGGATTGCGCCCGTCACCCCTCCCACACCACCCGGCATGCGGCTCCGCACCGGGCGGTTCCTATCCGATCACTGAGCTTTGAATTTCCCCTCGGCTCTGTGATGCAGTTTGGTCCAGAGGTTCGTGGGGGCGAGTGCATGCTCCAGAACCTCGTCGGACCGTGAGCTTATTGCACCAGGCGCTCCCGTTTCGCGCGAAGGGCCTGCTCGACCTCGGCCAGCGGCAGGCAGTTGATGATGTCCTTCCTTGTGAGCCAGCCTTTCCGCGCCGCTTTGATGCCGAAGATCACGGCCTGCAGGCCGCGGGTGCTGTGCGCGTCGGGATTGATGCTGCACTTCACGCCTTTCTCCTTCGCCAGCTTCCACCAGCGCCAGTCCATGTCCAGCCGCCAGGCGCTCGCGTTGAGTTCAATGATCGTGCCTGTTTCAGCCGCCGCGTCGATGATCGCCGGAACATCGACGGGATAACCGGGACGCTGCAGCAGCAGGCGGCCGGTGAGATGACCGAGCATGGTCACATGCGGATTCTCGATCGCGCGAATGATGCGCTTCGTCATCTCGGCTTCGGGCAGGTTGAAAACGTTGTGCACGGAGGCGACGACAAAGTCGAGTTGAGCCATCACTTCGTCGCTGAAGTCAAGGCTGCCGTCTTTCAGGATGTCCACCTCGTTGCCTGCAAAGACGCGGAAATCCTCGTCGGCCAATTCTTCGTTCAATGCCCTGATCTCCGCGATCTGGGCCAGCAGACGTTTCTCGTCGAGGCCGTTGGCCTGAAAGGATGACTTGCTGTGATCGGAAATGCCGAGGTACTGCATTCCCAGATCCTGCGCCGCCTCCACCATCTCGCGCAGGCTCGCCGATCCGTCGCTGGCGGTGGTGTGATTGTGGAAGACACCGCGCAAGTTCTCGAGCTGCACCAGTCGCGGCAGCTTGCCGTGCTCGGCCGCTTCGATCTCCCCGGTGTTTTCCCGCAGTTCCGGCTCGATGTAGTCGAGGTCCAATGCGCGATAAATCTCCGCTTCGTCCTCAATCGGGGGCACGGCGCCCGCACCCTCCTTTTCCACCGTGAGTGCATACTCGTTGAGCGACCAGCCGCGGGAAAGCGCCCGCTGGCGGATGGCCACATTGTGCTCCTTGCTGCCGGTGAAATACATCAGCGCAAACGGGAACTCACTGCCGGACACCGCCCTCAGATCGCACTGCACGCCATGAGTCGCGTGAATGCTGGCCTTGGTCGCTCCTTTGGCAATCACATCGACCACCACAGGTAGATTCACAAAGTAGTCGATGACCTTCTCCGGCTGCTTCGAGGCGACCAGAAAGTCGAGATCATGCACGGTTTCCTTGCCCCGCCGAAAACTGCCGCAAACCTCCGCCCGTGATACGTTGGGATGCTCGCGCAAAGCCTCCAGCATCTCCAGCACCAGACCGTGCACCTGGTCGAGCTTGAACTCCGACGCGTGCTTCTCGCGGAAGGCGATGCTCTCCAGAATCTTCGCCACCGTCTTGCCCCCGAAGCCGGAGAGCTTCGCCGCCTCGCCGCTTTCGCAGACACGTTTGAGATCGGCGATGGAGGCGACGCCCATTTCCGAATAGAGCGCCGCCACCTTTTTCGGCCCCAGTCCCTGCACCTCGAACAGTTCAAAGATCGTGTCCGGGAACTCGGCCTTGAGCTTCTCGTAGAATTCCAGCCGTCCCGTGGTCGCCATCTCGTGCAGCTTGTCACGCAGTGCCTCGCCGAGGCCTTTGATGCCGGCGAGCTGGTTTTCCGCCGCCATCTTCATGATGTCGCCGCTGAAACTCTCCACGATCTCGGCGCCGTTGCGGTAAGCCCGGATCTTGAAGGGATTCTCTCCCTGCATTTCCATCAGGGTGGCGATGTGTTCGAAAATGGTGGCGGCGTCCTCGCGGGTCATGCCGCATCATGACGCGGGATGCCCGGGCGTGAAGGAGAAAATGCGTGCGCGCTTCATTCCTCGACCGCCTCAAACACATCCGGCACCGGCGCATGTTTCCGCACCCACTCCAGCGCTTCGTCCTTGGTCGTCACCGTGCCTTCGAGCTGCAGCGTTTGCAGCGCGATCAGCAGCCGCCCCAGTGCCTTGCCCGCATGCCACCCGAGCGCGATCAGATCCGCCCCGGTTACAAGACGCGGCGGAACCATCGGCTCACTGGCGAACTCCTCGCGCTTGGCCAGCAGGAAGTCGTAGTTGTCGGTGAAACCGTTCGAGCCGAGGCAGTCGACACGATGCAGCGCCAGCTCGTCGGCAAAGGACGGACGCGCCATGAAACGGCGCAGCGTCGCGGTGCGCATTTGCTGCACGTTCATGAAGGTCATGTGGTTCTCCACCGCCACCACCGTGGGATCGATCACGTCATTCGGAAACTTCATCCGCCGCATGATCTCGGCGGTCATTTCCGCTCCCCTCTTGTCGTGACCGTTGAAGCGAATGCGTCCGGTGTCGGCGTCGCGCGTCTGCGTAGCCGGTTTGGCGATGTCGTGCAGCAGCACACTCATCACCAGCGGCAGCGAGGCGTCCGCAGGCAGCAGGCTGAGCATCAACCGCGTGTGGACAAAGACATCGCCCTCCGGGTGCCACTGCGGCGGCTGCTCGCAGCCTTGGAGAGCGAGGATTTCCGGCAGAAACTGCGTCATCAGCCCGCTGTCTACCAACAGGTCAAAACCGCGCATACGGTTCGGGCTGAGCATCGTCTTCACAAACTCATCACGAATGCGCTCGATGCTCACTCCTTTGATCTTCGCCGCCAGACCGCAGATCGACTCCCAGGTGGAGTGCTCGATGTCAAAACCCAGCACCGTCGCAAAACGCACCGCGCGCAACATGCGCAGGTGATCCTCCTCAAAGCGGTCCTTCGCCACGCCGATCGCGCGCAACAGGCCCATGCGCAGATCGGTCTGCCCACCGACATAGTCGATTACCTGCTCGGTCAGCGGATCGAAGAACAGTCCGTTCACCGTGAAATCACGGCGCTGCGCATCGAGTTCCGGCGTCGAATAGGTCACGCTGTCCGGACGCCGTCCATCGGAGTAGCTGCCGTCACTGCGGAAGGTGGCCACCTCGACGTGCTCATGGTTCAACCTCACGATCACAACGCCAAAGTGAGCGCCCACTGTCTGCGCGCCGGGGAACAGTTTCACAACCTGTTCAGGCGTGGCGCTGGTGGCCACATCATAGTCCTTCGGTTCGCGCCCCAGCAGCATGTCCCGCACGCATCCGCCCGCCAGCAGGGCCGTGTGGCCCGCCTGCGTGAGTCTCTCGATGATCTGGACGGCGGTTTGTCGCATTTCGTGGACTCTTCCATGTTCCCACATCAAAGTTCAAGGTTGCTTCCGCTTTCCGCTGTTCAAAAGCCTGACTGAGGTTAGACTCGCGACCCCAATCGTCATGGACCCGCTCATCGAACTGCTTCGCAACAACTCCAATCGCACGCACAAGGACATCGCCCTCACACTGGGCATCTCGGAATCCGAGGTGGCCGCGCGCATGGCCGCGGCGGAGTCGGACGGCGTGATCCTCGGTTACAGCGCGGTGGTGGATCGTCTCAAGGCGGGGGACCGTCGCGTCACGGCCCTGATTGAAGTGCGCATCACTCCGGAGCCGAACGGCGGTTTTGACCGTCTGGCCCGGCGCATCTCGAAATTCGACCAGGTGCGCGACTGCTTTCTGATGAGCGGCGGCTATGATCTGGCCGTTCTCGTCGAGGGCAAAGACCTGCTGGATGTGGCCAACTTTGTGGCTGAAAAGCTCAGCACCCTCGGTGGCGTGCTGTCCACGGCCACACACTTCCAGTTGAAGCCCTACAAGCAGGGCGGTTTCCTGGCGAGCGGCAATGGCGACGAAGAGCGCCTGCCGGTGGCTCCATGAGTTTTGCGGTCTGAACCACGACATCCATGGACTACGACAGCAAAATTTCCCAGGTCATTCGTGATCTGCCGCGCTCCGGCATTCGCGACTTTTTCGAACTCGTCATCGGCCGCAGCGATGTGATCTCCCTCGGTGTCGGCGAGCCGGACAAACCGACGCCGTGGCCCATCCGCGAGTCGGTCATTCGCTCGCTGGAAAAAGGCCAGACGAGCTACACCTCCAACCTCGGTCTCGAATCGCTGCGCATCGCGATCAGCGAGTATGTGGAGAAGCAGTTCCGCGTCACCTACGATCCGAAGACGGAGATCCTCGTCACCGTCGGCGTGTCCGAGGCGCTCGACATCGCCTTCCGCGCCCTGCTCAATCCGGGCGATGAAGTGATCTATCACGAGCCCTGCTACGTCAGCTACTCCCCCAGCATCAAGATGGCCTACGGCGTGCCGGTGGTCGTGCAGACGCGTGAGGAAAACGAATTCGCGCTCATGGCTGCGGACGTGGAGAAGGCCATCACGCCGAAGACCAAGATCATCGCGATGAACTTCCCCACCAATCCCACCGGCGGCATCATGCCGGAGGCGGAGCTGGAGAAGATCGCGGCGCTGGCCGTGAAACACGACCTGATCGTCTTCACCGACGAGATCTACAGCGAGCTGCTTTACGACGGACGTCAGCACAAGAGCATCGTCGAGTTCCCCGGCATTCGCGAGCGCACCGTGCTGCTGCATGGCTTCAGCAAGGCCTTTGCGATGACCGGCTGGCGTCTTGGCTACGCCTGCGCCCCCGCCCCGCTGCGCGAGGCGATGATGAAGATTCATCAATACTGCATGCTCTGCGCGCCGATCATGAGCCAGGTGGCCGGACTCGAGGCTCTCAAGATGGGCTCCAGTGCCTACGAGGACATGCGTCAAAGCTACGAGCAACGCCGCAATCTCATCGTCAGCCGCCTCAACGGCATGGGCCTGCACTGCTTCAATCCCGGCGGCGCGTTCTATGTCTTCCCGGACATCCGCAGCACCGGTCTCTCCAGCAAGGAGTTCGCCATCCAGCTACTCGAACGCAAGAGCGTCGCCGTCGTCCCCGGCAGCGCGTTCAGCAGCGCCGGCGAAGGCTTCGTCCGTTGCTGCTACGCCACCGCCCCCGACCTGATCGCGAAGGCGATGGACTTGATGGAGGAGTTTGTGAACGAAGTGCGGGCCGGCAAGTAGCGTTGCGCGCAACCCCGGCCTCACTTCTTCTTCACCTCCCACCGTTCGTCGAAGAAGTCCGCCGCCACGACCTTGCCCGCCGCTTCGGCGGTGGGCGGCTGGGAGATATCGAGGATCGCCCAGTCCGGCAGCTTCGGGTTTTGCAGAGAGTTCGTGCGATCATGCGCCTCGCGGAAGGTGAGGCCTGAATTGATCACCACTTCAAAACCCGCCGACTTCAGGCAGGGATAGGTCAGCAGCGGCACATGGCTGGCCGCATCGTACGAGGACAGCGACTTCATCCCGACCTTCTCCGCGTTCCACTCCACTGGTAGACTGCCGAGCACGGCCTTGATGCAGGAGTTCGACTCCGGCGTTCCCCACAGGATCAGGCCCTGGGTCTTCCCTTCCTCGAAAATGTCCTTCACCTCGGAGGCGTTCACCACGCGCACATCGCCGCGCATCAGTCCGCGCCAGCGTGTCAGGAAATGCTGCGACTCCGTCCGCACCCACTCGTCGACGGCAGCAGAGGACGACTTCCCGTCCGGCAGCACGACGAGGAAGCGCTTCTGAAAGGCGGTGTCCATCAGTCCCGGATGCGAGGAGGGTTTGCCACCTTCCGGTCCCTCGTGCTGGAAAGGCACGGCATTGCCAAAGTCACGCCACTTTTTGTCCTGCCGGATCAGGCGGCACATGGAATTCGGCACGCGCGGGCCGGGGCTTTTGAAGGTTTCAAACTGCGGCAGTTCCGGACCCACGGTCAGCACCAGCTCATCGCCGTCGATGTTTACCTTGAGCTTGCCGCCGCCTTTCCGCGCCTGCGGCGGCGGGTAGAAGACAATGCGCGACACGTTGCTCGTTTTGATTTCCACGCTCCCGCCGCCGGTCACCTTCGCGTCGATGCGGGCGTCCTTCCAACTCTCCTCCAGGCCGTGCAGGTTCATCCACTTCACGCGGCCGTAGAGCGGCGTCTTCGTCTGAATGTGAACCTCATCCGGAAAGAGATCGCGCCCCTTCGCCACGGCGTCCTCGATCCATGCCTGCACCTCCTTGATCACCTCGGGATGATACTTGTGGCCCATGCCGGGGCCGATGAGATGAGGCGGCTTGAGCCCCTCCTTCGCCAGCACCTCCATCATGTACTCCGCGCTGTCGCGCTGGGAGTCCTCCTCCCCGCTGTAACTGATCAGCGGGACGTTGAGAAAGTTCCGCGCGTAGTCCGGCACGTCATACACGCCCCACAGCGTCTGCTCATACCACACGGGATACTTGTCCGGCGTGAGCTTCTGGTAGCGCTTCACGTCGGCAAAGCCCGCGCCGGTGTGCACGCAGGCCCACTGGTCGGCGTAGTGCGCGCCGAGGTGCCACGCGCCCGCGCCACCCATGCTGAAGCCAGCCAGCGCGATGCGATTCGGGTCGATGTTGAAGCGCTGCATCGCATCATCGCGGCACTCGAAGACATCCGTCTCCCCCGCGCTCTTCCAGCCGTTGCAGTAGCGGCCGAAGGGATGAATCACGATCGTGCCCGCCGGTTTGAACTGCCCCGGCTTGCTCGCCTTCAGCTTGCCGTAGACAAAGTGCAGGTCCGTCGCCGTGTCGCCGCGTCCGTGCAGCCAGATCCACATCGGCGTCTTCTTCGCTGCGTAGTTGAGTCCTTCGGGAATCTCTACGCCGTAGGGCTGCGGCGAGTCGTCGATCTTGGAGTAGAAGCCGAGCACCTTCTGCCCGCTGCCTTCCATCCACGGCGTCTTGTTTTTCTTCAGCGCCGCGATGCGCTGCTCCGCCTCGTCCAGCAGCGCGTTCGCCTTCTTCACGCCGTCTTCCGCCTTCTTGTCGTACCACTCGTCAAAATCGAGCGCGTAGCGCACGGCCTTGAGGAAGATGTCCGCGTCCGCCGCCCGCGCATGCTTCTTCACCGATTCAAAGTCCCGCGTCAGGTCTTTGAGCCGGGCTTCGATGGCGGCCTCTTGCTCTTCCGACAAAGCGGCGACTGCTTTCGGCGGCAGGCTGCCGCGGAAGGACGCGGTGGCGCCGTTGGGGCTGAGCTGGGCGGAGGCGGCTGACGCACCGGCCAGCGTGACGAGAGTGCAGAGAAGGAGTCGGTTCATGAGACGGGAGACCATAACGCCGCCGAACGGCGATTATTCCGCCGCCGCATCTCCGCGTGGCGGGATGAGCCTTTCTCTTCATAGTCCACGCTGTCCATGCTTCCGCCGCGTACGCTCTTCATCGTCGGCCCGACCGCCTCCGGCAAGTCGGCACTCGCGCTCGCCGTGGCGGAGAAAGTCGGCGGGGAGATCGTCAATGCGGACGCTTTTCAGCTCTACGCGGGCATGGACCTCCTCACCGCCAAGCCCCCAACTGCCGATCTCGCCCGCGTCCCGCACCATCTCTACAGCGTGCTGCCGCTTTCCGAATCCTGCGACGCCCAGCGCTACCACTCGCTCGCCATGCCGGTCATTGCGGACATCGCCGCGCGGGGACGCGTGCCCATCGTCGTCGGTGGTTCCGGCCTCTACATCAAGGCCCTCACCCACGGCCTCTCGCCTCTCCCGGCCGCCTCCTCGTCACTGCGAGAGCGCTTCAAGCACCTCACCACGGCGGAAAAAATCGCCTGGCTCGTTCTCCGCGATCCCGAGGCCGAGACCACCGTGAACCTGCGCAACCCGCGCTACGTCGAGCGCGCTCTGGAGATCTGCCTGCTCACCGGCCAGCCGCAGTCCGAGCTGCGAAACTCCTTTGCCCAAAACGAACCGCAGGTGAACGGCGTCATCCTCGAGTGGAAGCGCGACACGCTCTACGACCGCATCAACCGCCGCACGCTGGCCATGTTCGAGAGTGGACTGACCGCCGAAGTCGCCGCACTGCAGGAGCTCTCCCCCACCGCTGAAAAGGCCATCGGCATCCGCGAAGTCCGCGCGCATCTGGCAGGCCGTGTTTCGCTCCCGGAAACCATCGCCGCCATCCAGCAGGCCACCCGCCGCTACGCGAAGCGCCAGATCACCTGGTTCCGCCGCGAACGCTGCTTCCAAACGATTTGCCTCGATTCCCTTCCAACGGCAGAGTACGCGCTCGATACGGTTCTCGCCGCCTGCCGCGTTCCGCATTCGTCATTCTGATTTCGTCATTCCAACATGCCCCCGCCCGTCCAGCCCGTCCGCCCCGTCTTCGTCAATCTCGGTCCCCGCAGCTACCTCGTGCAGGTCGGGCGCGACCTGCTGAAGACCCTTGGCGAGGAAGTGAACAAAAAGATGCCCGACCGCGTGAAGTGCGCTGTCGTCACCGACTCCAATGTCGGCCCGCTCTACGCCGAAACCGTGCTCGCCAGCCTGCGCTCCGCCGGCAAGGAGCCGACCCTCATCACCGTGCCCGCAGGTGAGTCCTCCAAGTCGCTGACCTGGAGCGAGTCCGTGCTCGGTGAGATGGTCCGCGCCGGTCTCGACCGCAAAAGCTTCGTCGTCGCCCTCGGCGGCGGCGTCATCGGCGACCTCGGCGGCTTCTGCGCCGCCATCTACCAGCGCGGCATCCCCTACGTCCAGGTGCCCACAACCGTGCTCTCCCAGGTGGACAGCTCCGTCGGCGGAAAGACCGGCGTGAACCTGCCCGACGCCAAGAACATGGTCGGCTGCTTCCACCAGCCCGTGCACGTCGTCGCTGATGTCGACACGCTCAATTCCCTACCAAAGCGCGAGTGGAATGAGGGTTTCGCCGAAATCATCAAGCACGCCGCCATCCGCGACGCCTCCATGTTCGACGCCATCAAAAACGTCGCCGATGGCAAGGGCGATCTCGTCGCGCTCATCCGGCGAAACATTTCCATCAAGGCCGTCATCGTCGAGGCCGACGAATTCGAGACCATCGGCACGCGCGCACTTCTGAACTTCGGCCACACCCTCGGCCATGCCATCGAGGCCGCCGCCGGCTACGGCAGGCTCCTTCACGGGGAAGCCATCAGCCTCGGCCTGCGCGCCGCCGCCTGGCTCTCCGCCCAGATCTCCGACCTCACCGCCGAGGACCACGACAAGATCGTCGCTCTCTTGAAGCGCTTCGACCTGCCCGTCCGCCTCCCCGACGACCTCGACACCGACGAGATCATGCGCATCGCACGCATGGACAAGAAATTCGAAAACGGTAAGATCCGCTTCGTCCTCCTGCGCAAGCCCGGCGACGCCTACGTCTGCAAGGACGTGATCGAGGGCCACCTGAAGCAGGCGCTCGACGAGCTGCGAAAGTGATCCATGCACTTCCTCGCCCCCAGCCACCTCCACCTCGCCTGGCTCGCGCTCATCCCGCTGGCGCTGTGGTTGTTCCGCCGGCAGGCGAAGCGCGTCCCGGTTTCCACGCTGCTCTTCTTCAAGTCGCTCGCCAGGGAGCACCAGGAGTCCGCTTGGCTGCGCCGCATCAAGAAATGGCTCTCGCTGCTGCTCACGCTGCTCGTCCTGCTCCTCTCCGTCCTCGCTCTGGCGCGGCCTGGCAGCGACGTCTCCGCCGACTCCCCCGGCGCCGTCGTCCTCGTCGTGGACCGCTCCGCCTCCGCCGATGCGCGCGACGCGCAGGGCCGCTCCCGGCTTGACGAAGCGAAGCGCCTCCTCGCCGAGCGCGTCCGCGCCCTGCCGGATCAGGTCGTCCTCTCCCTCGTCAGCTTCGACGCCCGCCCGGACGTCCTGCTCTCCCGCAGTCGCAACCGCCGCGAGTGCCTGCGCCTGCTGGAGGAGATCACCGCCCTCCCCGTCGAAGGCCGACCGGAGTCCGCGCTCCTCGTCGCCCGCCGTCTCGCCGATCTCGAGGCGCGCTCCGACATCTGGCTCGCCAGCGACACCGCCCCTGCGGAGGACGGTGTGGACTGGCTCTCCACCGCCCTGCCCGATCCGCTGAATTGCGGCATCACCGGCTTCCAAATCCGCCACAGCCCGCTCGCCCGCGACCGTTACGACGCCTTTGTCAAAGTCACCGCCTCCGCCGGCAACGCCGCGAAGACCACCTCCACCCTCGAGCTCACCCTCGGCGGACGCATCGCCCAGCTTCGCGAGCTCGAACTCGAGCCCGGCCAGTCCACCGTCCTGATCCTCCCGCTCGAAGGCCTGCGCGGTCAGCGCCTCGAGCTGCGCCTCACCACCGCAGGCGACTGCTTCGGCTGGGACGACGCCCTCGCCGCGCCGCTGCCGAAGACCCGCCCTCTCCACATCGCCTACTTCAGCGAAAATCCCGATCCCTTCACCGAGCTCGCCCTCTCCGCCCTGATTGAAGCGGGGCGCATCGAGATCAAAAAGGGCGTTCCCGCCGAATGGCCGCCGCAGGACGCGCCCAACGTCTTCATCTTCGAAAACTGGCTGCCCAAGAACTGGCCCGCCGGCACCCCCGTCATCGCCCTCACGCCGCGGCAGGACTCCGGGCCCGTCCGCAGCCGTGTCATGCGCGGCCTCCCGCATGAAGGCGTCCGCAGCCTGCAGCCAGACCACCCCGTGCTCTTCCGCGCCTCCAGCAGCCGCATCGCCCTCACCCAGACCGCCGTGCTCGACCTTCCCGCCTCCATCGAGCCCCTCTGGATCGCCGGAAACGAGCCCGTGCTCTCCGCCGGCGAGTACGATGGCCGCCGCCTCGTCGTCACCGCCTTCTCCCCCGCCCAGTCGGAGCGCCTCGCCCTCCTGCCCTCCTTCCCCCTCATCCTCGGCAACGCCCTCTACTGGTGCGCGGAGGAAAGCGCCGCGCTCGCCGACCTCCGCACCCTGCCCACCGGCGGCATGCTCAATGTGGACGAACTCGTCCAGTGGCGCGCCTGGGACGGCGCGCAGTTCATCGACGTCTCCGACGACCCCGCCGGCGGCCTCCTCCCGCTCAACCGCATCGGCAGTTGGGAAACCTCCGGCGGCAGGTCCGGTGCCTGCGCCCTCATCTCCGAGGCCGAAACCAACCTCGCCCGGCGCGGGCCCGGCACCCTCACCGCACCGCCACCCGCCGCCCGCCTCATCACCGCCTCCGCCTTCAGCACCTGGCCCAAGCGCCTCATCTGGCTCGTCCTCACCCTCCTGCTCCTGGAAAGCTTCCTCTTCCATCGCAAGGCGGTGTATTGAAGCCCGCCGTGACGAAGACGGAATGCGGCAGAGGAATGGACTCCCGGTCCTGTTGGGTGCGGTGCTGGGCGCTCCTGTCTGCCCGGTGTTATTCAACAGCCTCCAGGATCCGAATGCCGTGTGTGATTCGTCGTTTTGGTTGCCCTAGTCCGTCCTGTCCGGCTAAAACCACGCCATGAATTCATCTCCCCCGTGTTATTCCCACACTTTTGTCGCCTATAAAGGGGCTGGCAAACCGACAGAAGAGTTTACCATCTGAATTGTTCTCTCAAGAAAAATGCCGAGTTCGAGTTCATCCTATGTCTTCAACCTCCATTTTGCGGGCGGAGGATTCGCATATTTCTCTGTCTTTACACGTTGGAAGAAGTTCGTGGAGCACAACCGCGAGATTCGGATGCCAGATCTGGCGGACACTCAGAGCTACATTAATGCACTCGCGGTTCTCGACCGTTCTGGTCGTGTTATCCACGACAAGTCTGAATTCGACAGGTGGTTGTTGCGGCATGGGTGGGCTTTTATCCCGCAGGAGTTTGTGCGGAAAAATATGCCTCAATGGCTTCGCTCACGGACATGCATCTCTAGCGTTCAGTATGGGTTCATAGACATTGAAGTTGCATCCCCAACAGCACTTTCGCGGACAGCGGCATCAACCAGACGAAAGGCTGTTTTGGAGCGAGATTCACATTGCTGCCTACTTTGTGGCACAGCCGAGCCGCCAATCACGATGCATCATGTTAAAGCATACAGCCTGGGCGGTGAAACGACCACTCGCAATCTTGTTGCCCTTTGTGAGCCGTGTAATCAAGCGCAAGGGACGGCTTTCAACACCAACCTTACTGACCAACCACTGGGTGACATCTCGATGGTAGGCCCTAATCCAAGAGAGGGATGGTATCAGAAGCTCGTTTATCTATCGTCAGACCTTATGTTCACTCGATGCGAGATCCACTAACAAACCCAAACGAGGGAGAACAAAACGAATGCAGGCAACGGTTCGAATGGCATCTGTCGTGTCATCGACGCCTCCCGCACGCCGTCGCCTGATCCGGGACATTGAATCGTATCACCCAACCAGCGGCAGCAGTTTCCCCAGCAACTCGCTGATCTTGACACACTCCTGCTCGCCGCTGTCTCGGAGGGTGACGGTGTCCGTTAGCCACTTCCGGTCTGCCCTGGCCTGGCTCTTACTCTCATCGCACAGAAAACTTACTTTTTTTCACCTGCATCGTCGATCAACGCGACGACTGATCCCGGCAAGAACGATGAAAACCACGCTCCTGCCGCTCATCGCCGCATCCTGTCTCTTTTTTACCGAGGCTCACGCGGCCCTGATCATCACCTTTGACGGCATGATAACGGGTTTCACCTCCAGCGGACCGCTGTCCGGCATCTCGGTGGGCGACCCGTTCACAGTCCAAGTCTATTACGACCTTTCGCCCACCGCGAGTTCGAACAACGGCACCTACGTCAACAACGTCTATGTGCCGCCCACCAGTGCGGCCTACTGGTGGTTTGGGGAGGGCTACACGATGTCCGCCACCTTCGGTTCGTATTCGATCGTCACGACCGACAACACGACCTTCGACGTCAGGAACTCCGACACGGCGCTGCGCGGTTTTGCTATTTACAACGCATTTTCGTTCGCCTCCGGCAACTTTGCGACCAACGGGGCCGGCTCTCTTTCCGTGAACCTGTTCTCGACACCACCGAGCGGTCATGAGTTCGCGGAGTCGTCACTTGAGAGCGTGGTGGAGTATCCTGTTGCGGACTTTGATGAAAATGCATTTCGGGTGCTGGGGACATTCAATGGCATCTCCGGAAACGTCTCTGGACAAATCACTTCCTACCACATCACCAGCGTGCCCGTACCCGAACCCTCGACAGCGGTGTTCACGGCCATCGCAGCCCTCGGACTGCTCTTTAGCCGCAACCGCAAACTCACCCCACCAACGGCAGCAGTTTCCCGAGCAACTCTCTGATCTTCACGCGTTCCTGCTCGCAGCTGTCGCGGTGGCGGAGGGTGACGGTGTCTTGGAGTTCGGGGCCTTTTCGCCGCAGGTTTCGAAGATCAATCAGCGCAAACCCAGCCAGCGTTTGAGTGCAGCCTCCACGTTCTCGAGGGTCGCCGCATCGCACACGGTCAGACGTCGGATCAACTGCACATCCGGCACGGTGCCGATCGACTGCGCGTCGAACACACCCGGCAGGAACTTGGGGGCCTGATGCGGCACTTCGTATTCCGTGCCGCGAACGCTGGTGGTTCGAACGACATAGCTGACCAGCGCCCGTTCCTCATCCTTGTAGGCCACACTGAGAACCAGCACGGGCCGGGTTTTCTGAACCATGCCCAGATCAATGAGCCAGATTTCTCCCCGGACGGCCGTCAATCTTCCCATTGCTGGACCTCCCCTTCTTCAGCGTCATAAAGGGCGAAGGTGCTGGCTGAAGCTGCAATGGTGGCCTCGCGCTCATTGAACCACTCGCGCAGTTTGCCCAACTCCTCCTTCGGGAGGGCTTCAATGGCCTTTTCGATTTCAAGGACGGTGCTCATGGTTGGATTTTAAAGGGCCAGCCATGAGGCTTCAACCAGAGATCGCAGACTCCAAGGAGAGGGGGACTCTGTCCCCCCGAGACAATGGTGGGGTCGGAGACCCCACCTCCTTGTCACCCCACCAGCGGCAGCAGCTTCCCGAGCAACTCGCTGATCTTCACACGCTCCTGCTCGCCGCTGTCGCGGTGGCGGAGGGTGACGGTGTCTTGGAGTTCGGGGCCTTTTTCGCCGCAGGTTTCAAAGTCGATGGTGACGCCGAAGGGCGTGCCGACTTCGTCCTGGCGGGCGTAGCGGCGGCCGATGGACGCGGTCTCATCGTAGAAGCAGTTCATGTGCTTCTTGAGCAGCGCATAGACCTCGCGCGCCTTGGCGACGAGCTCGGGCTTGTTCTTGAGCAGCGGGAAGACGCCGACTTTGATCGGAGCGACACGCGGATGCAGGCGCAGGACGGTGATGACTTCCTTCTTGCCCTTTTCATCGACCTTTTCGGTCTCGCTGAAGGCCTTGGCGATGACGGCGAGCGCCATGCGGTCGAGACCGGCGGAGGGTTCGATGACGTGTGGGACGTAGTTGCCTTTGAAGAGACGCTCGAACCATGCGCGCACATCGGTCTCGGGCATTGGCTCGCCCTTAGTCTTCGCAGCTTCGGCGACGAGTCGCTTCTGGATGAGCGCCTCCTTCTGCTGGTCGCTGAGCTTGGCGGCGGCGGTTTTGAGTTCTTCGTCGAAAATCTCCTGCGATTTCGTGCTGTGCTTCTGGTGCTGCGACAAATCGAAGTCGCCACGCGCGGCGATGCCTTCCAGTTCCTCGGTGCCGAAGGGGAACTCGCACAGGATGTCCACGCAGGCGCGGGCGTAGTGGGCGAGGTCGGCGGGCGTCTGCCAGTAGTATTCGAGCACGTCGCCGAGGCCAATGCCTTCGTAGAATTTCGTGCGCTGATCGACCCAGTAACGGTGCCACATCTCCCAGCCCCAATTCGGCTGCGGTTCGCTCAAATCGGCGCCTTCATGCCACGTGGCGACCTCGCCGCTGATGATCTCGACGGCTTCGTCGGGCTTGATGAAGAACTCGAGCTCCATCTGCTCGAACTCGCGGCTGCGGAAAGTGAAATTCTTCGGCGTGACCTCGTTGCGGAAGGCCTTGCCGATCTGGCCGATGCCGAAGGGCACCTTCACGCGGCTGGAATCGAAGACGTTCTTGAACTGCGCGAAGATGGCCTGCGCGGTTTCCGGGCGCAGGTAGGTCACATCGTCCTCGGTCGCGGTGGGGCCGAGGTAGGTCTTGAGCATGAGATTGAAGGGACGTGCCTCGCCGAGCGCACCGCCGGTCTCCGGATGGAAATCGACGCTGTTTTCGACTTTCTCACCAGTAGTAGGTCCAAAAACGAGCGGCCAGTTTACTCCCCTGGAGGTGTAAAATGCCTCAGCTACTTTTACTGCGCTTTCACGCGGTTTGCCCGGTGGCACCAAAACCGAGATTCGGTGCCTGTAGATTGTCTTCATTACTTCGGCCCAAGAATTTCTAATGGTCGATTCTTGCTCCGCGGTTAATGAGGCTGAGTCGACGTCTTCTTCAGCGAATTGACGCACATATTCGATCCACAACTCACAGGACGCGGTGCAATTTGCCGAATCCGAGAGCATCTCATGAAATCGCTTCTCACTTCTGTAGAAAGCGTCCGGGTTTAAACTGGTGTCCCCACAAAAGCCTCGATCATTGAAGATTGCGCTAAAAGAAACTGCCCCGTCAAAGTGGTAAATGGTTCCGCTTTGCGGCTCGACGTGGTCGGCGCGGACGCGTTTGTTCGTCAGCGAGCACTCGCGCATGAGATCGGCGAAGGTATCCACGTGACCGCTGGCCTTCCAGATGGCGGGATTCATGAGGATGCTGGCATCGAGGCCGAGCACGTCCTCGCGTTCGCGCGTCATCGTGTTCCACCAGGCGGTGCGCAGATTGCGCTTCAGCTCCGCACCAAGCGGACCGTAGTCCCACACGCCGCCACAGCCGCCGTAGATCTCGCTGCTTTGATAGATGAAACCGCGGCGCTTGCAGAGAGAAACGATCTTCTCCATTTGGGCGAGGGCAGATTTGGCGTCGGTGGACATGGCTGGTGGATGTAGGATGAGGGTTGGCCGAATGGCTGGACTGCCACCGGCGACAAGGGGGCGCGAAAGGAGCACCAGCAAGGCGTGCGGGCAAGCTGGGATTCAGCAGTATTGAGGTGCTGCGTCATCTTCAACGTGTGTCATGGAAGCCTGAAGGGCTTCCGGAGTTCAGCCCAGGGATGAGCGAGGAACGAGCGATTCCCTAGGTAAACCGTGCGCAGCACGGGGAAAGCAAAGCCAGCGTGTCAACGGAGCCCCTGAGTCACCAGCAGCGTCTTTGACCAGTGCTGCTAGCAAGTCGAGAGGCCCAGCGCAGTCTTGGGTTTGCACGGATGTGCTTCGCACAAGACCCAGGGAATCGCTCGCCAAGCCTCGTTGCCTCGCTTCGCTCGCCCTTCGGGCAGCCTGCGGCTGGCTATCTCCGCTGCGCTCCGGTTCATCCCTGGGCTCTATGACGGAAGCCCTTCAGGCTTCAGCGATCTTAAGCAATTGGCCGCTCATTCCATCACTCCGCGACTCCATCTCTCCAGTCGCTACGCCGCCCACAGCTTCCCGTCGCGCAGCCATTCCTTCACCAGTTCGCGGAACGCCGCCACGGCGGGATCATCGCCGTCCTTAGCCCACACCATGACCAGCGGGATCGTCTGCTGCGGCTTGAGCGGGATGAGCGCGATGTTCCGGCTCACCGTGCTCTCCGGCACGATGCCGATGCCCGCGCCCGCTTCGACGTATTGCAAAATGGTGCCGATGAGACTCGGCGTGTGCTTCACCTTCGGCTCAAAACCCGCCGCATCACACGCCGCGCGGATGCCGTCATGCGAGCCCGCGCCTTCACGCCGCGCCAGAATGATCAGCGGCTCGCCCGCAAGCCTCTTCCACGGCAGCGAGGTCAGCTTCGCCCATGGATGATCCTTCGGCACCGCGGCGCAGAATTTCTCGTCGCGCAGCAACAGCGTCTGCAAACCCAGCGCCTCATGCGCGAGCACGGGCCTCGTCAAACCGACCGACAGCCGCCCTTTCGACACCATTTCCCACACCCGCTCCGGCGTGCGCTCTTCCAAGATGACGGTCACACGCGGAAAGCGCTTCTGATATTCCTTCAGCAACCGCGCCAGGAACATCCGCGTCGGCGGCCCGATGTAGCCGAGCTTCAACTCCCCTTCCTCGCCCTTCGCCGTGCGCCGCACGCGACGCATCGACTCCTCCAGCCGTTCGAGGATCAAACCGGTCTCATGCAACAGCACCGCACCCGCAGGCGTGAGGCGCGGCGAACGACGTTCACGCTCGATCAACTGCGTCCCGATTTCCCGCTCCATCTCCTGCACCGCCCGGCTCAGCGCCGGTTGCGCGATGCGCAGACGCCGCGCCGCCTTCGAGAAGCTCAACTCCTCGGCCACGGCTTGAAAATATCGCAGATGTCGCAGTTCCATGATCGGCGGCGACTATAACGCGTCAGCATGAATGCCATAGCGAAAGTCTATTTTCGTTACTGACGCCGCGCCGCGATGAATGGCGGCGAATGTCCATCCAAGCCCCCCGCCAACAACATCTCTGGATCTGGTTCCTCTGGCTCATCGGCTTTTACAGCGTCTGGGCCTGGCTGGTGTTCGGGCATGATCGCTGGAGTGATGTGACCTCGCACTGGCCCATCGCGCTGGCGATGGCGCTGGGAAGTTATGTGGCGGGCTCCACGCCGATGGGCGGCGGCACGGTGGGCTTTCCGATTCTTGTGCTGCTCTTCGGTCTTCCGGCGACCTTGGGCCGCGACTTCAGCTTCGCGGTGCAATCCATCGGCATGACCAGCGCCAGCATCCTCATCCTCTGCCGCCGCCAGCCGATCGCGTGGTCGATGCTGAAAGGCTCCATCGTCGGCTGTATCATCGGCCTTCCGATCGGCATCTTCTGGGTGGCTCCTTACATTCCGTCCTTGTGGATCAAGCTCGTCTTCGCCGTCGTGTGGGCCAGCTTCGGCGTGTTGCATCTCTATCGCATCGGCGAGATCGCGGCTCACGACGGCATGACCGAGTTCGACGAACGCTGGGACTTCCGCGTCGGCATCGTCACGGGCCTCTTCTCTGCCGCATCGGTCGCGTCCGTGACCGGCGTGGGCATCGACATGGTCTTGTATGCCACCCTCGTGCTGCTTTGCCGCGCGGATTTGAAGATCGCCATCCCGACCTCGGTCATCATCATGGCCTTCACCTCCGTCTTTGGCATCGTCATCAAGAACGCCACCACCGGCCTGCAGCCCGGTGTGTTTGAGAACTGGCTCGCCGCAGCGCCCATCGTGGCGCTCGGTGCCCCGCTCGGCGCCTTCATGGTCGATCTCATCGGCCGCAAACCCACGCTCCTCTTCGTCGCGGTTCTGTGCGTGGGCCAGTTCGTGTGGACGCTCTACACGGAGCGCACCGCGTTGGGCTTCGGTGGCCTCCTCCTTTCTCTCGCCGCTGTCGGCCTGTTCCTGCTTGGCTTTGAAAAACTCCGCGCCTGGGGTGCGGTGCTCGTCGGAGAACGCAAAGAACAGCTCGCGGCACTGAAGCTGGCAAAAGCTGACGAATAGCTCGACCAGAAGGCTGAATTCGTCATGCTGCGCGGCCCGATGTCCGCCCCGCTTCCGATCTTCGAACTCCGCCAGACTTTCACCGCCGCTCTTCTCGATCCGGCGCTGCCAAATCTGCTGATCAAAGCGCCCACGGGTTCCGGCAAATCCACGCAGATCCCGCAGTTCGTGCTCGATTCAGGCTTTCTACCGGAAGGCAAACGCTGCGTGGTGCTGCAACCGCGCCGCATCGCCGCGCGCATGCTCGCACAACGAGTCGCACGCGAGCGCAATGCGCGTCTCGGTGGCGAGGTCGGTTATCAGGTGCGCTTTGAAAACATCACCAGCCGCGAGACCCGCCTGACCTACGTCACCGAAGGCGTGATGCTGCGCATGATGCTCGAAGATCCGCAGTTGGATCGCGTCGGCTGCATCGTGATCGATGAATTCCATGAGCGTCATCTCGACGGCGACCTCGTGCTCGCCTTTGCGCGGCGTTTGCAGCGCAAGCGTCCCGATCTGAAGATCATCGTCATGTCCGCCACGCTCGTGCCAGGGCCGCTGGTCGATTTCATGCAGCCCTGCAAACTGCTCGAATCGCAGGGCCGCACCTTTCCCGTTGAAGTGCGTTATCAGGCGCCGTTGCAACTCAAGACCGGCTATCCTGAAGCCATTTGGGATCAGGCGGCGCGCGCATGCGAGGACCTCGCGAATTCACCCGGCTTCAACGGTGACATGCTCGTCTTCATGCCCGGCGGTCACGAGATTCGCAAGACCATCGCCGCGATTCAGGGCCGCAGTTTTGCACGCGGTCGTCGCGTGGTGCCGTTGCATGGCGAATTGACGCCGCAGGATCAGGACGCCGCCGTCACGCCCGGCGAGCAGCCGAAGATCATCGTCAGCACCAACGTCGCTGAAACCTCCCTCACCATCGAAGGCGTCAAAGCCGTGATCGATGGCGGCACGGCGCGCATCGCGAACTACGACGCCCGCCGCGGCATCAACACGCTCACCGTGCAGAAAATCAGCCGCGCTTCCGCCGAACAGCGTGCCGGTCGCGCAGGTCGACTCGGTCCGGGCATCGCGGTCCGTCTGTGGCCGGAGCGTGATCAACTGCAACGTGCCGAATGCGAACTGCCGGAAGTGCAGCGGCTCGATCTGAGCGAGGCGCTGCTCGCGCTGCGCGTGTTGTCGAACGAAGCCTTCGAGTGGTTTGAAGCACCGACGCCTGCGTCGTTGTCGCGTGCGGAGAATCTGCTGCACGATCTCGGCGCGACCGATTTGAACGGCCGGATCACGAACATCGGCCGCCAGATGAGCAAGTTCCCGCTGCATCCGCGTTTCTCGCGCATGCTGCTTGCCGCGGCGGAGTTCGGTTGCTTGCGCGAAGCCGCGTTGTGCGCCGCGGTGGCGCAGGGGCGTGACATCCTGCTCGTCGGGCAAAAGAACGCGTCCCACAAGAGCGAGGAGTTTTGGGAGAAGGATGACGTGAGCGAGTTTCAGGCGCTGCTGCGTGCCTTCACTCGGGCCGAGGCGATGAACTTCGAACCGGATGCCTGCGCCCGTTACGGCGTGCATGCGATGGCCTCGCGTGAAGCCGCCCGCAGCGAAGATCAGTTCCTCCAACTCGCCAAACGCGCTGGTTTAACCATCAACGACGAGGTCGCCACGCCTGAGGCTCTTGCGAAGACACTGCTCGCCGCATTCAGCGACCATCTCGGTGTCGAGACGAGTCCCGGCAGCCGCATTTACCGGCTCGCGGGCGGTTACACCGGCCATCTGGACAAAGACGCGCACATCAAGGCACCGCGTCTGCTCGTCGCGTCGGAAATTGTCGAGGTGCAGGGCAAGGCGCTCACGGTGAAGCTCAACAACGTCACACGCATCGAGGAGGGATGGCTGCGCGAGATGTTCCCGGAGGATTTCACCACGGGACGCAGCGCACGTTACGACAGCGTAAACCGTCGCGTCATGAACATGGAGGAGACGCGCTTCCGCACGCTCGTGCTTGCCAGCAAGGAACGCGGGGAACCGGATGAAACGCAGGCCGCGAGTTTGCTCGCCGCCGAAGTCATCGCGGGCCGTCTCGAACTGCCGTTGTGGAATGACAAGGTCGAGCAGTGGATCACGCGGGTGAACTGCCTCGCCCAATGGATGCCCGAACTCGAAATCCCCACCATCGGTGAGGAAGACCGCCATCTCATCATCGAGCAGCTCTGCCACGGCTGCACGACCTACCGTGCACTCAAAGATCGCGAGGTCTTCCCCGCCCTGCACGCCTGGCTCAGCCACATGCAGCGCGAGATGCTCAATCAATACGCGCCTGAGCGTTACGCGCTCAAGAACGGCAAGACCGCCCGCATTGTCTATGACGAGAAGCAGCCGCCGAGTGTCAGCGTCGTGCTGCAGCAGATGTACGACATCCACGAAAACCCCAAAGTCGCCGCCGGCCGCATCAGCGTCACCGTTCACCTCCTCTCACCCGCTCAGCGTCCGATTCAGACAACCGGAGACATCGGTCGTTTTTGGAAAGAAGGCTATCCCTCCGTGAAAGCGCAGCTTCGCGGACGGTATCCGAAGCATGAGTGGCGGTGAGGAGCACCGCTCATATTTTCGAAAACTCCCGACTCAACCATTCGAATACTTGTTGGTCGCGAGGAGATAGATACATGCCTTGCTTCTTCATAAACGAAAAGATTTCATGTGCTTGAAACCGATGATTTCGAGCCCTCTCCGCCTGCTTATTCTCTGAGCATATGCCAGCAATATTCAAACAGGCAATCCATAGATCACGCTGCCACTCTGCGTTGGCCGGATCACTTGCCGCTAGCCGTTCACTGATGGCCTTGCATTCGTTGTAATAGCGCTACGCGCCGGCCAGATCGCCTTGTGCTTGCGCCACGTCGCCCAATCTGCTCCACGACACCGCCAGATCACGCTGCCATGCGGCATTGGCCGGATCACATGCCGCCAGCCGCTCACTGATGGCTTTGTCTTCATTGTAATAGCGTTGAGCTCCAGCCAGATCGCCTTGCGCCTGCGCCACGTCACCCAGCTTGCTATAAGACGCTGCCAGATCACGCTGCCATCCGGCATTGGCTGGATCACTTGCCGCCAGCCGTTCACTGATGTCCTTGCATTCGTTGTAATAGCGCTGCGCTCCGGCCAGATCGCCTTGTGCCTGTGCCACGTCACCACATAAATCGAGGGCCTGACTATAGCCCGCTTCGTGATTAAGTTGTAGGAACAGGTCCGCGCTTTCTTTTGCTTGAGAAGCCAACTCAGGGAGAGGCCGCCGATCGGTCCGAATAGCTGCCCGACGCAGCAGCGCACGCGCACGAGCCATTGGAGCGAGATGAGCAAGCAAATCTTCCAACATCGCTGCGAGATTCAACAACTCGGACCAGCGGCCCGCATCGTGCCACGTTCGCCACTGCTGTTCGAGAGCTTCGGCACCAGCCTCAGGACTGGCGAGCAATTGATGATACAACCGCTCAATGGTGACAAATTGTGGCTCCCCTGCAGTTGCCAAGCCCATAGCATCGAATGCCCGGGCAGACAGTGCCTGGAGCCTTCCCTCAGCAAAAAGCTTTTCTCGTAATGCCAACCGAGTCACTTCATGCACGTTGTGCCAGTCAGGCCGAGAGAGATACGGCTCAACAACAGTCAGCGAGATCAAGCGGTCATGGCACTCTCCTGCAGACGAAGCGAGATCAGGATCGAGTATGCGAACAAGCAGCGCAGCATCCCAGGCATGAGGAATGGCAGCACACATGAGCGCACGCAGCAGATCGGGTTGGTCGCTGGTCATCTGCTCCACCGTGCGCAGGGCCAATCCGCCCGGCTGCCAAGCAGCGGCTTCAATTTGAGCGAGGCGTTCCGCAAGTGTCACTGGAGACAACCTCCTGTGGAACAGATGGATTGCAGTTCCTCCAACAACGCCTGGGAACTGATTGTATGGTCGTGATTGCCAGCATTGATGGCACGATCTCTGAGGCGAATAAAACCCGACACCAAGCCAGCGATTTCTTCTGGCTTGCCTTTGAACCCCTTGGCGATGGCATGCTCGATAAAAGCATCCTTGTCCCTGAGTGCATCGCACTCCAGTTCATGAGACAATCTGCCCCATGGTTGCGACCTTGCTGGCGGCAAATCACGACCGGCCACCACACAGCGAAGCGAGCTGTCATCCAACGTGCGCTCCAAAATCAAATTCACCCAATACTGCTGATCAACTTCTGCATGCTCATAGGCATCGAAGAAGATGACCACAGGACGTTGCTGGCAGGCATCCAACAGTGCGTGAACGCGCTCATCGATATTGCCCACCGACGGCGCAGAAACGCCCAGTGAGCGTGCGATGGCACGCACATGCTCCTCAGGAGTAAGCCCCCCTTTCTTGAACTCCGCCCGTGCGACGCTCCTAGCCCCCAACAGACTGCGACAGTGAAGATACAAGATGCTTAGCAAGGTACTCTTGCCTTGATTTCCGTGTCCGCGAATCATGACAATGCGGAAAATGGCATTCTCGGTCAGTGTGGCCTCGAAGGTGCTGAAGGCGGCGTCGCAGTTGACGAAGCCATCACGATCCACGGTTACGGCAGTTGCAGGATAAGCGGGCAGTAAAACGGCGGGAGGAGATGAAACCGCAGCCACTGAAGCAACCATACTGCCCTGAAGCCAGGTGATCAGGTCAGCGAGGTCGCTGGGGCGGGCATTGGGCGAGAACCGATGGTAAACTTTGATTTGATCTGGCAGGTCGATTTCGTCACCCGCATTCAGAATAACGACGCGGAACTTCTCGTTGATTCCCTTGCTCTCAGCAATCTGCTGGAAAATACGCCTCGCTTCGATGGCCGCTCCAACTCCAACGCCCGATGGTGCCTTGTTTTCATAAACGTGTGAATAGGAAACCGTTGCGATGATGAGCACCCGGTCATTGGCTTCAACCTGAGCATAAGACCAGTTCAACCAGCCCTCCGAAGGCCCTCCCTTGTTCCATTCCTCCTCATTTTTCAACGCATCGAGAACCACGTTGAGACCAGCGGCGCGCAGCTTGAGCGCCAGATCGCGCACCCGTTCGGAGTGCGCGTCGTTTTCGAGGCGGTAACTGAGGAAAACTGAGGAAAACTGAGGTCACAGAGCCTTGTCTGATACCTCGGCCGAACAACCAAGGCCAGTAAAAAGATAACTGATATCGTTTCCATAAAGGACAGGCACGCAGACCAGCTAAAGCCGAGATGCCTCAAACCAACAGGCCTTGAACTATTCGGCAACATTCACTCCCCGATGCAATACAGCGTCTTGGCGGAGCGGAGGAAGAGCTGGCCGTTGCTGATGGCGGGGGTGGCGCTGTGGTCGGAGGTGTCGCCTTCGATGCGGTTGCGGGCGACGAGTTCGAACTTGGGACTGAGCTTGGTGACGATGACTTCGCCACGGCGGCTCACCTGGAAGAGATGACCGTTGGCGGCGACGGGCGAAGCGTAGTCGCCGCCGCCCATGCCACCGCCACGACGTCCGCCGCCGAACCCACCACCGCCACCGAAGCCACCGGGACGGGCGCCCGATGCAGTTTCGCCACCACCGCTGCCACCTTCGATGCGTTCGTTGTAAATCTCGGCGCCGGTCTTGGCGTCGCGACAGACCGCGAGGGAGCCGTTGATCCAATACAGATGCCCTTCCCAAACGATGGGCGTGGGGATGCGCGGGCCGTTGGAACCGGTCCACAGAGTGTTGGTGGCGCTGACATCGCCTTTGCCGCCTGTTTTGATGGCGACGGAACCGCCGCCGCGCTCGCCCATGGTGATGACGGTGCTGCCATCGGCGACGACGCTGTTGCAGACGGAGTCGCTCTGCAAACCGGTGGCATACCAGCGCAGCTTGCCGGTATCGGGATTGAAGGACCAGACCTCGCCGGGGACGGAGATGACGAGTTCGTCGCCGTTGTCGCCCTTTGCGATGACGGGCGAGCCCCAAGTGCTGGCGAATCCTTCGGAGGGCGCTTTCCACAACTGCTTGCCAGTGTTTTTGTCGAAGCCGAAGAGCGCCTGGCTTTCGACGACGGCGGGAACGATGAGGACATCGCCATGCAGGATGGGACTGGAAGCGGTGCCCCAGCCGCGGCGGTCGTCCCAGTCACCGACATCGGCCTGCCACAATTCTTTGCCCTCGAGATCGAAGGCGTGAACGCCGGACTTGCCGAAGAAGGCGAAGACCTTGCTGCCATCGGACACGGGCGTGTGGCTGGCGTAGCCATTCTGCGCGAACATGCCGCCGAAGCGCTCCTCTGGCTGCTTCGCGGGCACGGCGCGGTCCCACAGGGTTTTGCCGGAGGCGCGGTCGATGCAGATGAGGTGGCGCTTCAGCGCGGTGATGTCGCCAGAGGTGGGTCCATCGGTGGCGTAGCCGCTCCAGCAGGTGACGAAGACGTGGTCGCCGACGACGATGGGACTGGAGGAGCCGGGGCCGGGAAGCTCCGCCTTCCACTTGAGATTCTC
This sequence comes from Prosthecobacter sp., assembly GCA_041395065.1. Classification (GTDB taxonomy): domain Bacteria; phylum Verrucomicrobiota; class Verrucomicrobiia; order Verrucomicrobiales; family Verrucomicrobiaceae; genus Prosthecobacter. The sequence continues at coordinate 50,949 of JAWLBG010000033.1, forward strand.
GGTGGCGCTCCATTCGACGGGCACTGGTTTGTCATCGGGTGCGATGCCGCTGCCATTCGGACCGCGGAAGCGCAGCCAGTCGTCAGCGTTTGAGAAAGAGGGAAACAGCAGGACCGATAAAAGAAGGCGCGTGTGCATGGCGGCATTCAACCCGGCGCAAGGCGAGCGGTTGCAAGCCGCTGCGGGAGCCCGCTCATTGCGGGCGTTCCTGCGCATCCGCAGACGGCCCGGCTTCGGCTTTCATGTCAGGCAGCGAGTCGAGATACAGCGCCTCGACCTTGGCCCGTGCCCACGGCGTGCGGCGCAGGAAGGTAAGGCTGGACTTGATGCTGGGGTTCCAGTTGAAGCAGTTGATCGGGATCATGCGCCCGAGCATCTCCCAGCCGTAGTGATCGACGAGCTGGGTGACCATCATCTGCAGCGTGATGCCATGGAGGGGATTCTTGGGACCGGCGGCGTGCATGGCTCGAAAAGGGAGAACAGCGCAGGCTACAACGATGCGAACGAGAAGTCCACGCCTTCGCGAGAAAAACCCGGCCCGGTTCACGAGGCGAGACCGTGCCTTGATTGCCGGTGCTTCACATCTAGCATATGCCCACTTCCTCATGAACCTCTTCGACGAATTCAGCCAATGGATCGGCAGCCTCAACGCCCAGATGGCGGCCGAGTGGCTCAAGAACCTGGAGTGGACGCGCGTCATTCCGGAGATCACGGGCAAGTTCATCGGCTTTCTGCTCGGCTTCTTCGCCAGTTGGCTGCTGCTCTTTCGCCGGCACCTGAAGGCGCTGGACCGTCTGAAGCGCGGCGATTCCGACGATGTGCTCTTTCAGGCGCACTTCCTCGCCTCCGTGCCCGGCTCGGACAAATGCGTGCTCATTTTCCGAAACCTGATGCCGAGCACCACGGTGAACGATCTGTACGACAATCCCGCCGCCCGCAACATCGTGCGCGAGATGGCGGACATCACCTCACTGAAGAATCCGGTGCTGCGCACGGAGGGCATGCTGGGCTTTGAAGTGCTCAACGACGCCTTCAACCACATCGCCGGTCATCTCGCCACCACGCCCTTCACCCGCGAGACGTGGCTGTTTGCCATGACGTGCGAGGACCGCCAGGTGGTGCGTCGCAAGTGCGTGCGCTGCTTTCTCATCCGCCCTGCGGAACTGGAACTCTTCGCCAACTGGCAGTGGTGCCGCATGAACGTGCTCTGCGAACAGCCCTGGCACTGGTACCGCATCGTCGCACTGCATCAGATCGCCATGCAGTGGAAGCAGGAGGAGGAGGCAGCGAAGAATCCCGCCGCCGAAAGCCAGGGCGTGCCGCTGGTGGACAAGCACGCCACCCACCGCCGCATTCGCCCGCTTTCCACCGGGATCTACGTTAATGAAAAACCGGTGGGCGAACCGGTCGCGATTCCATGGACGTCCAAGGAGTGGGAACTCAAAAAGCTCGGCCTCGATCTCAAGGAACCGGTCGCCTGACGGGCTTCATTCCTCGGGAAACTCGCCAGACTCGGCGGCCTTGACGATCTTCGCCTGCGCCTTGGTGTCCAGAGCGCCGGTCTTCACATAGTCGCCGTCGAAGTACGCCCGTGCACCGTGATAGTAGCCGGTATTCGCGCCAATCACTTCCAGGCGACGGTCGCGCAGGATGAGGCTCACATTCGTCTCAGGATCGCCACCCTTGTCTTCGCGCCCCTTGTCACTGAACCAGCCGATGCGCTCGTTCCAAAGCGCAACGCCGGCAAGCCCGCCGACATGCGAGGTCGGGCCGCGCACGCATTCCAGGACGAATTGAAGACGCCCCTCGGTTTCCACGATTTGAATGCGACCACCGTGACTGTCCGTCCAGACGCCGGTGAGTGTCTCCTCCCGTCCCCATTCGCGCACCAGGCCTCTCAACCAGGCGGTGCGGTCCTCGGCGAGTGAAGCCGCGGCCTCAAGATACTCCGGCGCATCGAGCGAAAGCTCATCCTGACCGCCTGCGCCGGTGTACATCGGCGAGCGTGCGAGGTAGTCGCGATACTCGACCCAGCTCCGCTGCTCCTCCTTGAGCTTGTTGAATTCGGATTCCGGCAGCGCCGCTTTCGCCGCCGCCCAGGCTTCATTCAAAGCCTTGTCGGCCTTTTCATAAACCGCTCTTGCCTGCTTGGGTGACAACGACTGGTCTTGGGCGATGACAGTGGCGCAGACGAGGAGAGCATGGAACAGCAGCAGGATTCTCATGACGTGGAGAATAGTCCTCACTGGCGCCATGTCCAAAAACGTCTGAGTAGGATGACCACACAAAAGACCGAAACGATCAGGACGAAGAACTTCCAATCCGATCGCACTGGCGGCTCGGGCTCCAACGGTGCCGCCTCGATCTTCACGGTCTGCGGCAGCAGGTCGGCGATCTCGCTCAGTTCGGGCAGCACCTGCCCTGGCATCGCTTGATCCTTGACCATCTTCTTCCAATCGACCGCCATCACAATGTCCACGCCGGGATTCTGCTCCTTCACCTGACAGGAACAGGAACCGATGAGGAACTGTGCGGCATGGTCGACGGTCTCCACCTTGATCCCCTTCCCCACCAGCGCGTAAAGCACGCGGCCCTGACCGAAGATCGGAAACACGATCGGCTCATTGAAGTCGCGCAGGTCCGGTTCGCTGGCGAGCAGCATCGCCACGAAGGCGGACTCGGCGGGATCATCACGCTTCACCTTCAAGGTCGAAAACGCCAGCCGCAGGCCATCGCCGGGAATCGAGACGAGGCCGTTCTTGATGTCCTGCTGATCGAGCGCCGGAAGCTCCATCACGCCAGAGAGATACTCGAGCCGTTCGTCGAGGAACTTCGCTGCGTCGGCGTCCTTCTTTGCATCGCCGCATTCCAGCAGCACCCACACGGCACTTTCACCGTTGCCCAGCCGTTCGGCGATTTCCTTCCGCGCTGGCGAATCGACCAGCACGGCGGCGCTCGCCTCGCTGTAGTCCGCCGACCAGATAACCGCGTCATTCCGCATCGAAAGCGGCTGGCGGAGTTCGATCTTCTGCGTGTCCTTCGCCTGTACGCTGAAGTTTCCCTCCAGCTTCACACCGGTCGGCACGGTGACGCGATACGGGTCCGCCGTCCAATGCTCCAGCGCATAGCGAAACACCGGCACGGAGCAGGCGAAGGCGGAGGTGGTGGCGAGAAAAAAAACGGCAATGAAACGGCGCAGCATGGAAGTGAGACAATACGCGGGGATTTGGATGAATTCGCCATCAGGGCTGCGTTTTAGTCCGACCATGCGCCCGTTCCTGTTCCTACTCGCCCTTTCCGCCGCCCACGCCGACTGGCCCACCTACCTTCACGATGCCTCGCGCGTAGGTGCCACGACGGAGACAATTCAAACACCGCTGCAATCGGCCTGGACCTTCGAATCCCCCAGCGCGCCGCAGATGGCCTGGGCCGGCGAGGACGGTCGCGTGATCGAAGGCCATGAACTCTTCAATCGCGTCCGCTTTGATGATGTCTTCCACGTGGCGATCAGCGGCGGGCGTGTCTTCTTCGGTTCATCCGTCGATGGCCGGGTGATCTGCCGCGACCTCGCCTCCGGCAAGGAAGTGTGGTCGATGTTCACGAATGGCCCGGTGCGGCTGGCGCCTTCGATCGCTAACGGCAAGGTGTATGTCGGCTCGGATGATGGATATGCCTACTGCCTCGATGCGGCGACCGGAAAGCTGGTGTGGAAACTCCGCGCCGGTCCGCATGATGAACGCATCCTCGCCCGCGGTCGCATGATCTCGCGCTGGCCGGTGCGCACGGGCATCCTTGTGGACGACGGCGTCGCCTACTTCGGCGCAGGCGTGTTTCCCCATGAGAAGGTTTTCATCTACGCGGTCGAGGCAGGCACCGGCAAGGTCGTGTGGAAGAACGACGCGATCAGCGAGAGCGACGCGGGCCGCAATGACCTCTCGCCGCAGGGCTACCTGCTCGCGTCGAAGGACATTCTCTTTGTCCCGTCCGGTCGTTCGCTCGCTGCTTCCTTCAGCAAGAAGACCGGCGAATACATCGCCACCCCTGCGCCTTCGTGGCGTGGTGACGCCGGCGGCCCGATCGGCGGCACGCAGGCCTTCCTCGCCGACGATCAAATCTACGCCGTGGGTGAACATCACATCCTCGCGCTCGACCAGCAGAAGCAGAAGTCCGGCTTTGGCTGGTTCGGCGGCACGCAGATGACGCTGGCAGGCGACATGGGCTACATGACGAATGGCAAAACGATCACCGCCGTGGACCGCATCAAGCACGCCGAGGGCACGCGCATTCGTCACGGCCACGAAATGGCCATCGCGAAGATCAGCGCTGAATTGAAGAAGCATCCCGCTCTCGCCGAAGCGAAGAAGCTGCAAGCCGCCGAGTCCGAGGCGCGCAAGGTGAAGGACGACCCGGTCGCGTTTGCGAAGGCGCAGCAGGAACTCGCCGCCGTGGCCGCGAAGTACGAACCGCTGCGCGTCGCCTACAAGGCGAAGCAGGACGAAGTGGCGAAGCACAAGGAAGATCTGAAAAACGCCGCTGATGTCGGCGTGAAATGGACGCTCGACTCGCCGCATCAGTCGGCGCTGATCATCGCCGGCCACACGTTGATCGCCGGCGGGAAGGATGAAGTGATCGCGATCGATGCTGAAACCGGCAAGGTCATCTGGAAGACGGCGGTGAATGGCGAGGCGCGCGGCCTGGCCGTGGCCGAAGGCCATCTCGTGGTGAGCACCACCACGGGTCGCGTGCATGTGTTCGGCGCGAAAACCGCCAGCACACCCCTCGCCGCGACGCCCTTTGAATCCGACGAAGCCAGTGCCAAGGCCGCCGAGGCGATCCTCAAGCAGACGGGCATCACGAAGGGCTTCTGCCTCGTGCTCGGACATGCCGACGGCAAGCTGGCCTACGAACTCGCCAAACGCAGCGCGCTGAACGTGTTCGGCGTCAATGCCGATGCGGGCAAGGTCAACGCGGCGCGTGAAGCGCTGCTGAGCACCGGCCTGTATGGCTCGCGCATCACCTACGATCACATCGATCTCTCGCTCATTCCGTATTCGAGCTACTTCGCCAATCTGATCGTCGGTGACCCGAGCGGTGTGCCTGTCAATGTGGCGCGTCATTTGAAACCCGTCGGCGGCAAGTTCTGCTTCACCTCGTCGCCCAAGACGGACGCCTGGCTCGCGGAGACGAAGCTTGTCGAAGAGAAGGCGAAGATCGCCAGCGCGGACGGCTGGACGGTGCTCAGGCGTGCCGCGCTGCCGGGCGCGAGTTCGTGGTCGCATCAATACGGCAACGCCGCCAACACCAGCGGCACGGACGACCGCCGCATCAAAGGCGGTCTCAGCGTGTTGTGGTATGGCGATCCCGGTCCCGGCGAAGTGGTGAACCGCCACGACGGCGCAGTCGGTCCCATCTCGACCAACGGCCGCCTTTTCGTGCAGGGTCAGGACAGCGTGATGGCCTACGACGCCTACAACGGCCAGTTCCTGTGGGAGACGAAGAACCCCGGCGCGATGCGCACCGGCGTTTACAACGCACGTGAACCCGGCAACATGGCCGCCAGCGACGACTTCCTCTTCATGCTCATGGAAGACGAGTGCCTCCAGTTTGATGCGGAGACGGGCAAGATCGTCCGCACGCTGAAGATCCCCGGCGCGGGCACGAAGAAAGATCTGCAATGGGGCTACATCGCCTACGACGACGGCCTGCTCTATGGCACCGAAACGGAACGTGTCGAGAAAGCCAGCGAGGTCGCACGACGCGGCCGCAGCGCTTCGATTTCCACCGACCGCATCTTTGCCTATGACGTGAAGACCGGCGCGCTGAAGTGGACCTATCAGGGCAAGCACATCGCGCATCAAACCGTCGCCATCGGCGATGGCAGCGTGTTCTTCATCGATGCCTCGCTCACGCCGGAGCAGCGCCAGCTCCTGCTCGCCGAGGACAAGACCGAACTCGCCAAGCTTGAAGGCAAGGAACGCGAACTTGCCGAAGACCGCATCAAAAACAACGACCTGCGCATGGCCGTGGCGCTCAACGCCAAGACCGGCCAGCAGCAGTGGGCCAATCCGGTCGACGTCACCGACTGCAGCGAGATCGGCATTGGCGGCGGCGCCTTGACCCTCATGTATCACAATGGCCACATCGTGCTCGGCGGCGCGAACGCCAACGGCCACTACTGGGAGCAGTTCTTGAAAGGTGAATTCGCACGCCGCCGCCTCGTCGTGCTCGACGCTCACAAGGGCAACAAACTCTGGGCCAAGGACGCCAACTACCGCCACCGTCCGGTCGTCATCGACAACGAGATCATCGCCGAGCCGTGGAGCTACGACCTCTACAGCGGCAAGCAGAAGATGCGGCAGAACCCGATCACGGGTGAAGAGAGCGCCTGGAGCTTCGCGCGCCCCGGCCATCACTGCGGCGCCATCTCCGCCACGCCGAACATGATGTTCTTCCGCTCGAAGTTCACCGCCTTCTACGATCGCGACAGCGACAGCGGCACGGAGCACTTCGCCGGTCATCGCCTCGGCTGTTGGATCAACACCATCCCCGCCAACGGCCTCGTCATGATCCCCGAGGCCAGCGCGGGCTGCGTCTGCCTCTTCTCCATCGCCAGCACCATCGTCTTCGAACCGCGCGAGAACCACATGAACTGGGGCGTCTTCGGCGGCGACGGCACCACGCCGCTGCCCGTGCAGCACATGGCGCTGAATCTTGGCGCTCCTGGCGACCGCCGCGATGCGCATGGCAAGCTCTGGCTCGGCTACCCGCGGCCCGGTTCACGCGCCGGCATCGACCTCCCGCTCAACTTCAGCCCTGCCTATCAACCCGGTGGCGGTGCCTATGCCTACAACGCCGAAAGCCACGAAGTCGCCGGTCATGACACGCCGTGGATCTTCACCAGCGGCCTGCGCGGCCTCACCAAGCTCACCATCCCCGTGCAGGCCCCGGGCGCCGCGCCCACCAGCTACACCGTGCGCCTCATGTTCGCCGCCCTCGAAGGCGACAAGCCCGGCCAGCGCGTCTTCGACGTCGAACTCGGCGACAAGGTCGTCTTGAAAGCCTTCGATCCCGCCACCCGCAAGGGCGCCGTCGTCGAAGAGTTCACCGAGGTCCCCGCCACCGAAACCCTCACCGTCGAACTCATCCCCACCACGCCCGACAAAGCCACCGCCCTGTGCGGTGTCGAGATCCTGCGCACGAATGCCAAGGAGATCCGTGGAGGAATAGCGACTAGATAAATAGTCTTGGCCGGTGGGCCGGAGTTTGCCTCGGCGATGCCTTGAACCACACGCGTTCGGAGATCTAGACATCTCAGACCAGTTGATTCTCAAGATTGATTTATAACTTTAATAAAAATGACATATTTAATATTGAATCCCTGATCCACTCCGGCAAATCTTGGGCAAAACCAAGATTGTTCGCCGATATGCAACGCAAAACAAAGAACCCATGGAAGATCGCCCACTTCCTTCTGCTCCTTGGCATTCTCAGCATCTCTCCAAGCGCTCTCTCAGGCGACCCGCTCGCAAACGTCTTGATCAAGTATGATTTCAACACGCTGAACGCGGATTGGGACTCCAATGTGCCCGCCTACTGCGCGCCCTGCGTTTGGACCACGGACCTTTCACTGAACACCCTGAACCAAGGCCTGCATTACGGCGGTCCCGACGGCAGCAAGTTTCGCTGTTTCGAAGGCTGGGACTCAACCTACAGCTACGACTTGAGCCGCACGGACCTGAGTCAGGCGGTGAGAACCCTGTCCTACGACGTCTTCGTGCGAACGAATTCAATCGCAGAAATCGCAGGCGTCAGCTTCGACTGGCAGCGCCCGGGAGCCTCCACCGCAGACGCGATTCAGGCCTCCATCTTCTGGGAGGGCTCATTCGGTGCCATTCAGTATCGAACCTCCGGCCCGGTGAGCCTGACTGGCACCGGGACTTGGAATAACCTCAGCCTTTCGTTCACCTCTGGCTCGAGCCCCCTGCCAACCGGCCTCGACACCTCAGGCCGCCAATTCCACATCGAACTCTATGCGTTTGGCCAAAACGGAGACGCCCTCTTTCTCGACAATGTCATCCTGAACGGCGAGTGCGCTCCTATCCCGGAACCGGGTGGCGCAGTACTGATCGCAGCCGCGGGATTGTTGTTTTTGATCCGCCGCAGACTCCGGTAGGCAATCAATCCAAGCCTTTTACACCAAACAGCCGCAGACTCTCTGCGGCTGTTTTTTTTTGCACATCCAGCAGGAAAAACCGCCAACTATCGGGTCAACTATTCTTTTGGCATTGTGAAAAACTTCTCATTTCTTGGCGTTTGACCCGCATGAGAAAAATCCCCCTCCTCTGTTTGGCGGCCTCCTGCATCTTCGATTCCGTCATGGCTGCAGGCAAGATCGACACATCCAAAGCCGCCGCGGAAATCGATGCCGTGCTTCAGGCCGACTGGAAGAAGAACGGACTCAAGGCCAATCCGGCGTCTGACGACAATACCTTCGTCCGCCGAATCTACCTCGATATCATTGGACGCATCCCGACCACGCGCGAAACGGAAAGATTCCTGACATCCAAGCAGGATAACAAGCGCGCCAAGCTGATCGACCAACTTCTTGCCTCCGAGGCCTATGTTCAGCACGCCTTCAACTATTGGGCGGACGTTCTGCGCCTGACTTCCAGCGGCAACCAAACCGGCCGCATCACCGGCGCGGCCTACGCGAACTTCGTCAAGGACAGCCTGCGGGAAAACAAACCCTACGATCAGTTCGTCCGCGAGATGATCACCGCCCAAGGCAAGGCGTGGGAAAACGGCGCCATCGGCTACTACATGCGTGACCGGGGCATGCCGCTGGACAACATGGCCAACACGACTCGCATCTTCCTTGGAACGCGCATTGAGTGCGCTCAATGCCACAACCACCCTTTCGACAAGTGGACGCAGATGCAGTTTTATCAAATGGCCGCCTTCACTTACGGGGTGCAAACCCAGGACTACTACGGCGGAACAATGGACGGAGTCCGCGACATCCTGAAGGAGCAGGAAAATGAGATCAGGGCCAGGATCAAGGAACCGGAGCGTCCCCAGCGCTTCAAACCCGTTCGCGGCATGACCAAGGAGGAAATCGCTGCGGGTCAGAAAAAGTACGAGCAGGAAATGAAGGAGTATGAAAAGAAGATGGTGGTCGTGAACAAGCAGCGCAACGAAGCGCGCGACACACTGCGCAAGGAGCAGCGCAACTACCAGGAAGCGATGACTGATGTGCGCAACACCATGCGTTACACCTCCGTCAGCACTCGCGACCGCCTGCCGAGTCTTCCTCATGATTATCAATATGCGGATGCCAAGCCGAAGTCGTCCGTCGCCCCCGCCGCCATGATGGGCCATGAGTGCAATGTAAAACCCGGAGAGACTCAGCTTGAGGCCTACGCACGCTGGATGACCTCCCCGGACAACCCGCGCTTCACCACCGTGATCGCCAACCGCCTGTGGAAGCGGGCGTTTGACTCGCCCTCATCGAACCGCTCGACGAACTCTTGGATACCAGCGTTCCGATGATCCCCGAGGCGCAAAAGCAGATCGAAAAACTCGTCGTGGACCTGGGCTACGACATGAAGGCGGTCATGCGCGTGCTCTACAACACCCAAGCCTATCAGGCTGAAGCCTCCCGCGAAGAACATGCCCCTGGGAATGTCTATCACTTCACCGGCCCGCTGCTTCGTCGAATGAGTGCAGAGCAAATGTGGGACTCCTTCGTGACCCTGATCAATCCCAGCCCGGACATGATCAACGAAGCCAATCGCGAGGCCATGGAACAGCGCATCCTCCAGGCGAAGAAAATCGCGGACAGCATCGAGTCGCTCACAGCTGAAGAGGCTCTTGAAGGCTTGAAAAAAGCCGCGGCCATCTACGGCAGCAACCGCAGCCGCACGGAAGCCCAGCAAAAGCTCTATCTGGCTGCACGCACCGCCTACAAGGAAGCAGCCGACAAGGCCGACATTCTGCCGGAAGGACCTGCAAGGGAAGCGGCACAGGCTGAAGCCAAGGCCCTGGAAAAGAAGTACCGCGACATCCGGAGCGAAGTCAGCCGCATTCAAAACCAAGGCCGCCAAGTGACCTTCGCCGAAGTCATTGGTGTCGGTCAAAAGAAGCTCTATGAGAAGGTCACCGGCAAACCATTCGAAACCGTCGCCCTTAACACGAAGAATACGACAAAGGGCGAAGAAACCGCCCCTGTCATGATGAACGGTGGTGACATGATGATGATGACAAGCTCTGGAAAAGCCGAGAAAGTCATCATTCCCGGTTACGACCGCAAGGAACTCACCAAGGAAGAGAAGGAAGCGGTCGCCGCAAAAATTCGAGCCGCTTACGAAGAGGAGGCCGAGTTCTTCGGCATTCCCGAGAAGGAACGCAAATCCTACATCAGTGCACGTGGACAAATGGCCAAGCTGAGCCTCCGCGCCGCCGAACTCGAAAGCCCCGCTCCGCGCGGCCACTACCTGCGCGAATTCGGCCAGAGCGACAGGGAAACCATCGAGAACGCCAATGACGAAGCCAGCGTGCCGCAGGCCCTCGCCATGATGAACGGCAGCCTGCTGCCGCAGATCATGAACAAGTACAGCCAGTTAATGCTCACCATCAACAAGGCCCAGTATCCAGACGACAAGGTCGAAGCCGCCTACATGACTGTGCTCGCCCGCAAACCCACGACCCGTGAGAAGGAAGTGTGGCTCGCCGCTCAGGATAACGGCCTGAACACCATGGAAGACCTCATCTTCTCCCTGCTGAATACGCAGCAGTTCATTTTCATCCAGTAAGAGAAAGCAACCCAACAACGACACGCGCAACCCATGAAACAGGAACTCGCATCCGCACTCCTCCGTTCCGGCGAAATCACCCGCCGCGACTTCGCCGCCAAGACCGCCAGTTCCCTTTTGGGAGTTGGACTCCTCGGCAATTCGCTCACCAGCAAATCCTTCGCCGCCTTTGAAGGATCCTCGAAGCTGAAGCAGGCTGCCACGGCAAAGAATGTCATCTACCTCTACATGAGCGGTGGTCAGTCCCACATGGACACCTGGGATCCAAAGGTCGGCGTGGAGACCGCAGGACCAACTAAACCCATCAAGACCAGCGCGGACGGTGTTCGAATCTCCGAGTATCTGCCTCTCACCGCCCAGCAGATGCACCATGCCACGGTCATCAACTCCCTTTCCTCCACACAGGGTGCTCATGAACAGGGCAACTACATGATGCACACCAGCTACGAGATGCGCGGCACCATCCGTCATCCCGCCATGGGCGCATGGTTGAACGTCTTCCAGGGCGGTGGCAACAGCACCCTGCCGAATTTCGTCTTTGTGGGCAACGACAGCCGCCATCCAGGTGCCGGGTTTTTCCCCGCCGCCCAGGCTCCGCTCTTTGTCAGCAACCCCGAAAACGGTCTGAAGAACATTCGCAACAGTGCTCCGGAGGACAAGTTCCAGGCCCGCATGAAACTGGTCAACGAACTCGACAAGGATTTCCGCACGACCTTTCCGCATCGCAATGTGAAGGCTTATGCCGACATGTACGATGACGCGATGGCCATGATGAAATCCGAAGATCTCAAGGCATTCGACCTGAACGATGAACCCGGAGAGATCCGTGCAGCTTATGGCCGCGAGGCCTTCGGTCAGGGCTGCCTCCTCGCAAGGCGCCTCGTTGAGCGCGGTGTGCGCTTCGTCGAGGTTTCCCTCGGCGGTTGGGATACCCACAATGCCAACTTTGTGGCCGTGCCCGAACGTTGTGAAACACTCGACAAGGCCCTCTCCAGCCTCGTGTCGGATCTTCACAACCGCGGTCTCCTCAATGACACGCTGATTGTGCTCACCTCTGAGTTCGGACGCACCCCCACGATCAACCAAAACGCCGGACGCGACCACTACCCGAAAGCGTTCTCCGGCGTCATGTTCGGGGGGGGTGTCAAAGGCGGCTTTACTTACGGCAAGACCGACAAGGAAGGTCGTGAGGTCGTAGAGAACAAAGTCCGCATTCAGGATTTCAACGCCTCGATCGCCTACGCGCTCGGCTTGCCTCTCGATCATGTGATCTACAGCCCCAGCAAGCGTCCGTTCACGATTGCCGACAAGGGCCAACCCATCACCGATCTGTTCGCAATACTTCGAAACGGTCTCTTCCACGAACACGCGACGCTTCGCCGGCGTCGCGTGTTTTGTCTTCAAAGGGAAGTCCCGTAACTACAACTATGAATCAAATCGATCTCAAAGAAAGAGTCGCCATCGTCACCGGCGGTGCGCGGGGTATTGGTCAGGCCATCGCCAAACGCATGCTTCAATCCGGCGCCAGCGTGTGTCTCTGGGACATGGACGCGGCCGCTCTGGAAGTGGCGAAGGCAGAACTCTCGGCCATCGGCCAGGTGTACAGCGCGACAGTCGATGTGACGAATCCCTCTTCTGTGGATGCCGCCGTCGCCACGACGCTCGGCGCTTTCGGAAAGATCGACATCCTCGTGAACAATGCCGGTATCGCAGGCAACAATGCGAAGACTTGGGAAACCGATCCCGCCGAGTGGCAGCGTGTGATGGCGATCAATCTGAACGGCCCCTTCCACTGCTGCCGCGCCGTCGTGCCGCAGATGCTGAAGAATGGCTACGGACGCATCGTGAACATCGCCTCCATCGCGGGCAAGGAAGGCAATCCGAACGCCGCGCACTACAGCGCTTCGAAGGCGGGCGTGGTCGCGTTGACGAAGTCGCTCGGCAAGGAACTCGCCACCAGTAACATCATCGTGAATGCGGTGACACCCGCGGTGATCGAAACAGACATCCTGAAGCAGCTCACGCAGCAGCACATCGACTACATGCTGTCGAAGATCCCGATGAACCGCTTTGGCAAGAAGGAGGAGGCCGCGGCGCTCGTCGCGTGGCTGAGTTCTGAAGACTGCTCGTTCACCACGGGGGCGGTCTTCGATTTGTCAGGCGGAAGAGCGACCTACTGATCGTTTTGGCCGGAAAGCCGCGTAATCAGGCCATGTCCCTGATTACCGACGAAAACGCCAAGCCAGGATCGACCGACTGGCAGCTCACCCGCATGCGGCTCGACAAGACCGAGGGCTTTCGCTCGCCGGTGATCGAGGGCTACTGCTCGCGTCAGTCGGTCAAAGCAGGTGAAACGCTCGACATTTTCGTCAGCACGAAGCCGTCGGCCCGTTTCAAGATCGAGATCTTCCGCACCGGCTACTACGGCGGATGCGGCGCGCGTTTAATGACGGAACTTGGGCCGTTTGAAGGCAAAGAACAGCCGGTGCCGGGAATCGGCGAGAAGCGATTGCGCGAATGCCGCTGGGACAAATCGACTTCGATCACCATCCCGGGCGACTGGCTGAGCGGCGTGTATCTGGGACGCCTGACCACGCTGTCATCGTCGAAAGACGAACCTTACTGGCAGAGCTACATCGTCTTCATCGTCACGGACGACCGGAAGGCGGACATCCTCTTCCAGTGCAGCGACAACACCTGGCAGGCCTACAACAAGTGGCCGGACGATTACTCGCTCTACACCGATCCCAAGGGCAATCAGGGGCCATGGTCGGATGTGAGCTTTGATCGGCCCTATGCGAAGTATGCGCAGATCTATGAGAACCCGCAGTCCGTCGGCAGCGGCGAGTGGCTGTGCTTCGAGTTTCCCGCCGCCTACTGGCTGGAAAAGAAAGGCTACGATGTGACCTACTGCTCGAACGCCGATATGATCACACCGGATCATGGTTTGAAGTGCAAGGCCTTCATCAGCATCGGGCACGATGAGTATTGGGACATTCGCCAGCACGACAGCGTGGCGAAGATGCGCGATGCGGGCGTCAATCTGCTCTTCTTCTCCGGCAACTCCGTCTGCTGGGTCACGCCCTTCTCACCGAATGCCGACGGCGCACCGAACCGGCGCATCTTCCGCGGCGGACCGTATGGCGGCGATTATACCTATGCAGTGGATCGCGAGAAGAATCACGGCCCCTATCCGCATCGCGGCCCTGATGAAGGCTATCTCATGGGCGTGCGCAACATCAGCCCGGTGAATGGTGGCGGCGACTGGTTCTGCTGAAGTCTGAGCACTGGGTCTCGAAGGCACCGGCATGAAACAAGGTGATTCGATTCCCGGCATGATCGGCTGGGAGTATCATGGCGATGCGCCCAAGGATTTGCCAGGCTTGGAGATTCTTGCGGGTGGCACCTGCTGGCAGAGCGGGATCAATCCGCAGCAGTGGCAGGCGGTGATCTTCGACGGTCCGAAGAACAACTTCATCTTCAACGCCTCCACCATCTGGTGGGCCCAGGGCCTGAGCAAACCACCCGGTCACATGCCTGTGTGGAGCCACTACTCGCGACCGCACGGAACGGATGCGCGCGTTCAGCGCATCACCGCGAATCTGCTGAAGCGGGCGATCTCAAGATAACTGAGGTGGCCCGGACAGCTTGATGCGATTCAACGCGGCAGAGGCGGGGCTTGCAACCTGGTTAAACATGTCTTTTGAGAGTTGTTCCGCAAACTGCAGATCGCCTGACTGACCGTGTTGCAGCAGCCAGTTTGCGAAAGCTTCTCGCACGAAAAAATCATCATTGGTCACGAGTGACGCTTTCAGCGAATTCGATATGTCACGTGTAACTGGGAGGTAAATCGCCGAAAATACGTCTTTATTCTCATCAGATTCCGTCAAAAGCCGATCAAGTTCGGATTGCGTGGCGAAAACGAGAGAAGGTTCCGGCTTGAGTTCATCGATCCAAGCAGAGTCGGGCAGGCTGGTCAGTGCAGCGATGAAGTGATCCAGTGAAGCAAAATCAATGGTTGATGCATCGTCGTGATGTAAATGCAGCACAGCTCCAGCGCATGGACCGTGTGTCACGTAGCAGTAGGGATTCGAATCTCCAGCGTCGTCTAGGGCGAAAAGCCCCAAACTTTTGCCGATGATTGTCCTTTTGTGAATGGCTTGTGAGTATTCGAGAGCCTTTTCGAACGAGAGGCATTTGATGTCGGTTTCCGGATTAACGTGAAAAACGCCTTTCTCAAAATAAGCAATAAGATCAGAAGGACTCGTGCCTAGAAGGGTGTGGATACTGTTGGCGATCGACATACCAGATGAATATCACGCGATGATGTCCTTCGCCACCTCGCCTGCGACATCGGTCAGGCGGAAATTGCGGCCGGAGTAGCGGTAGGTGAGTCGTTCGTGATTGATGCCGAGGAGATGCAGGACGGTCGCGTGCAAGTCGTGCGTGCCGATGATGCCAGTTTCGGCGGTATCGCCCATTTCATTGGTGCTGCCATAGGCGAAGCCGCCTTTCACGCCGCCGCCTGCCATCCACATCGTGTAGCCGCGACCGTTGTGACCGCGACCGTTGTAAGGTTCGTTGTCATAGCCGCTGCCACGACCGAATTCGCCGCCCCAGAGAATGAGCGTGTCCTTGAGCATGTCGCGTTGCTTCAGGTCGGCAATCAAACCGGCGATAGGTTTGTCGATCGACGTGCACTGGCGCGTCAGACCTTCGCGCAGGTTGTTGTGATGATCCCACCCCGGCGAGGTGAGTTGGATGAATCGCACGCCCTTTTCTGCCATGCGACGCGCCATGAGGCATTGCGCGCCGAAGCGCTCCGTCTCCGCATCATCGATGCCGTAGAGATCGCGGATGTGCTGCGGTTCCTTGTCGAGGTCGAGCACGTTGGGCACGCTGGTCTGCATCTTGTAGGCCAGTTCGTAGCTCTGGATGACGCCTTCGAGTTCAGGGTTGCCAGGATCGCCGGCGAGGAGCTTGCGGTTGGCCTTTTGGATGAACTCAATCTGCTTGCGCTGCTGTGCGTCGCTGAGGCGATCATTGTATAAGTCAGGTACACCGCCGCCATAGCTGCTCAGGCGTGTGCCTTGGAAAGTCGCGGGCAGGAAAGCCGAACCGTAGTTCATCGCGCCACCGTTGTCGGCAGCCGGGTTGATCGTGACAAAACCGGGCAGATCTTCCGCCTCGGTTCCGAGTCCATAAACAATCCACGCGCCCATCGAAGGTCGTACAAACGTCTCGTTGCCGATGTGCAGCGCCACGGTGGCCATCTGATGCGCGTTCGTGCGCGTCTGCATGCCATTCAGCAGGCAAAGATCGTCCGCGTGCTTCGAGAGTTCCGGAAACGCGTCGGAGATCATGATGCCGCTCTTGCCGCGCGGTTTGAACTCAAACGCGCTGCCCATGTATTTGGACACCTTCTGCGCCTCGGCTTTCGCCAGTTCCGGTTTGTAATCAAACGTGTCCAGATGGCTCGGCCCGCCCTGCATGAATATGAAGATCACACGCTTGGCCTTGGGCGTGAAGTGCGGCGGCTTCGGTGCGAGCGGATTGATCGTCTTCGGCGGAGCGGCGGCGCTCGCCCACTGCTGATGCAGCGCGTTGAAGGCCAGCCAGCCGAAGCCGGTGCTGGTGGATTGAAGAATGGAACGACGGGTGATCATGGTTTCAGATTTTTGAACCACTGATGTTCACTAATGGAACCCCAATGACTGAGGCTGGAAGGATTGGAGAATTAGTGAGCATTAGTGTCGATTAGTGGTTAAAAAACGTATCGAAACTCTGCCGTGCCTAGCAACGACTGCACCAGCGTTTCCAAACCGAGTTCGCGTTTCAATTCCTCGGCATCGCTGAGTTCCTCCAGGATGGGTTCGCGACCAAGTACCGTGCGATAAACGCTCTTCACATCCTTGCCGGTTTTGTTCGCGATCTCGACCGACAGTTCTTCGACCATCGGGTTGTTCATGAAGAACAGCGCCTGCGGGGCGACGGTGGTCACATCGCGCTGGCCTTTGATTTGCGTGGGTCCGGGAAAGTCGAAAGTGCTGAAGAGTTCGGGAGTGTTGTCGCGAATGACGGGCAGGTAGATCGTGCGGTAGTTGTCCTCGGTGCTCAGCAGGCTGCGAGTGATGCCGTGCCGACCTTTGCCTCCTGTTCCTGCGATGGGAATGCCTTCGGGCCGGTCGAAACTGAGCCTGCCGGCGAGTTGCAGCAAAGTGTCGCGCAGCGGTTCGAGTTCGAGGCGCTTGGGGTTCTGGCGCCAGCGCAGTTTGTTCGCAGCATCGGGATGCTCGGGATTGCCCGTGGTGGCGAGACGGTAGGTGCGGCTGAGCATCATCGTGCGAATCATCTTCTTCACGCTCCAGCCGCCTTCGACAAAACGAATGGCGAGATGATCGAGCAGTTCGGGATGCGTGGGATCGCTGCCGGTGATGCCGAAGTCATCCACCGTACGCACGATGCCCTCGCCGAACAGATGCTGCCAGATGCGGTTCACCATGACGCGCGAGGTGAGGGGATGCGTGTTCTGTGTCATCCATTGGGCGAGTTCTAGTCGTCCGGATGATTTGGCGGGAATCTTCGGCAGCTGCGGCAGAGCGGGCATTTTCATGTCACCGCGACCCGGTGCGGCCTCGCGGTCATACGGATCGCCACCGACGGCGAGTTCGCAGTTCTGGACGTCGCCATCGATGACTCCCATGCAGAAGTGCGGATCCCAGTCATAGCGGATGGTTTCCTTCGGATTGCCGAGTCCGCGAAGGTCATCCATCGAATGCAATCCTGTTGGCAACTGGATCGGCGGCCCGACCGATTCGTCGAGCGTGGTGGGGAGATCGACGAGCGCCTCCGCGCTGACATAACCGCCACCATAGCCCTCATTGCGGTTGGGCGTTCCGCTGAGCGTGACGCTGCTGTAAAAAATGCCGGCCAGCGCATAGTAGTCCTTCTGGCTCACCGGCTCTGTCTTGTGATCGTGGCAGCGTGCACAGGCGAGGGTAAGCCCGAGGAAGACGCGAGAAACGACATCGATCTGGTCATCGACGCGGTCGAGCACGAACTGCTCATAGCTGCCTTCCTGAACATTCACGCTGCCGAGCGCGAGCATGCCAGTGCCGACGATTTGATCGCGGCGTTGCAGCACGGTCGTCGCCGGAAGCAAATCGCCTGCAAGCTGTTCGGCCACGAAGCGGTTGTAGGGTTTGTCGGTGTTGAGCGAATCGATCACCCAGTCGCGATACCGCGCTGCATAGAGGAAAGGCGCGTTCCAGACGCGGCCCACGCTGTCCGCGTAACGCACGACATCAAGCCAGTGCCGCGCCCAGCGTTCACCGAAGCGTTCCGATTGGAGATAGGCATCCACCACTTTGGCGAAGGCGAGATCATCCGGCGCGGCATCACGCACAAAACGATCCACCTCCTCCTGCGTCGGCGGCAGACCGAGCAGATCGAACGAAGCCCGGCGAATGAGCGTGACGCGCGGCGCGTCGCCGATGGGATGCAGGTTGTCCTTCTCCAAGCGTGCGAGAATGAAACGATCGATGTCGTCCTTTGGCCATGCAGCATCGCGAACTTGCGGAACCGCCGGACGCATGATGCGCTTGTAGGACCACGGAGTGGGGTTCTCGTATTCCTCTCCATGTGCGAAGGAGGCGAGAAGCAGGATCAAGGGCAGGCAGGCGCGTTTCATCGTCTTAGCGAGGTTGAGATTTCAGCCAAGTGCTCAACGCCTTCACGTTTTCGATGAAGTCGAGGCTGTGAATGACGCCGCCGGGGGGCGAGGTTTTCCTGCCTTCTGCGTTGCGCATCCAGCCGCGTTCGGTGTCAGTGGCGATCCAGGAGCCGTCAGGCTTTTGTTCGGCGAGGATGGTCTGGACGTCCTTCTCGGTGGGCGGAGAGGACCAGCGTTCGAGTTCCACACGGGGAAAGACGACCGGTTCGCCTCGTGAGATCTTACTGCCTGCGGCCTGGATGGCATCGAGTTCGCTGTCCCATTTCCAGCCGTAGTTCGACGATACCTTTTTGTCCGAGTAGGTGAGTTCAAAACCCTTGCCACCTTCACCTCGCTCAAAGTAGAGCGGCTTGTTTGTCTGAAGTTCGTAGTAGCGGGCGATGCGACCGTCGGGCAGCAACGATTTACGCAAGTATTCCAGGGCGGCGGGGATCGGAGAAAGGTACTTTTTGTCACCAGTGACTGCGGCGAGTTTCAGCAGCGCCCACATGGCGGACTGGCTTTCACGACCGCAGATGGCGCTCGGCTCAAACTCGCGACTCCAGGAGGGGTGCATCTCAGCGTCGTATTGCTGCGCCCACGCGGGCTGTGGATCGGGCATCTGCGCGAGCCGGAGGAAATCGCCGCCACGCTTCGCCGCATCGAGGTATTTGGAGTCGCCGCGGAGCTGCCAGGCGAGAAGCAGCGTGCTCATGAGCGTGGCGTGCGTGTTGTCGTTGAGCACGTAGCAACCGGTGAAGTCCTTCGGCCACTTGCGCGGCCAGTCGGCGGGGTAGCTGCCTGCCTTGATCGGAAACTTGTCCTCTGGCGGCGGCGATGACGGCCAAGTGTCGAAGCCCGCGCTCCAGCCGCCCGCCGGATACTGCGTGCGAATAATGGCCTCGAGGGCGTAATCAGCAGCCTCCCTGATCTCCGCGTCTTTCCCGCCCAGCGCGTGATCCACACGCACGAGCAGACGCGTGGCGGCCTGCGTCACATCATCATCCACGGTCGAGGCATTCGTGTCCTTGTTCTTGCGTTGTCGCCAGATGTGCCAGCCTCCCTCGCTTTGCGGGATCTTGCTCCGTTCGATGAGCTTCCCGTCGAGATCGC
>JAWLBG010000034.1:0-65156 GCA_041395065.1 Prosthecobacter sp.
TGACGGATCGTTTTGCACACCTCAAACCCAGTCATGTCCGGCAGTCCTACATCGAGGATGACGAGGTCGAAGGTCTGCGATTTCATCTGATCGAGCGCCTCGCGGCCGGTGGTGGCGGTCGAAACCTCGAATCCGTCCGCTTCGAGGGCATAGACGACGTTTTCGCAGATGGAGGGTTCGTCTTCGACGATGAGAATGCGGGCTGGCATGACGAGCGTGAGTTGATTTAACGAGTTTCGGCTTCGGACATCAAGCAAGTCTTGGCGAAACCGCGCCAAGCTTCTGACTCCAGTCCACCTTGGCCGTAAGCGCCATGAGCACTCCGAGCGTGACAATGCCACCGATGGTGAGCGTGAGACCGGTGAGCCCCTTGAAGAAGAAGCTGTAGCTGAAGAGGACCATGTAGGCCGATTGCGCGACCACAGCGACGCGGAACAGAAACTCGCCCGCGGCAGCGCGGAGATATCCGCAGACCAGCAGCAGCGAACAGGCGGCGGCGATGACAAAACTCAGATGCACCGGAACCACATCGAGCATGTAGGAGAACAGCAGCGGGAATGCGAAGAATCCGGCGGCAAGGAAGAAGTAGTTCACCGGATGCAGCGACAGCCCGCGCGAGATCACGGTGATGATGATGACCATGAAGAACAACAGCAGCGAAAGCGGCGCATAGAAGGAAATCTGCGCGGCCACGGGTCCGGCATTCAACTCGCGCGGCATCTCCATGCCGATGCCTGGCGCGGAGATGGCATCCTCGTATTTCCAGACCAGTTGCATGCCCTTCTCAAGCTGTTCGCGATCCGTCGGCGAGCTGATCGGAAAGTTTACGTCCGTGAAGTCGGTAGTCATCGTGAGTGAGAAGTCGCGGATGCGGCTGGCATCAGCAAAGGCGTAGCGCCAGTAGTCCATGCCGCGGCATTCGTAGCTGACAGTGACCGGGACGCTCTCGCCGGGCGCGAGCTGGACGCTGTCGGTGATCACACCCTGTTCAGGCGCCGCGATGGAATCACGTGCATTGCCGCCTGTGCCGAGCGTGAACTTGATCTTGTCGAGCAGGGAACCCGAACTCGGCAGTTCAAAGTCGATGTCGAACCGCTGGGTGATGGCGGTGTTGTTGACGAAGGTGTAATTGCCCACAAACGCCGCTCCGTAGGTGCGTTGCCAGAGGAGGCCCATCTTCACTGGTTGATAGGAGAGCTTCACCTTCACATCGCTCTTCGCTGGCTGCAGCGACACACGACCACCACTGGACGACGTGTAACGGGCCGATGGATGCTTTTGCAACAACGGCGGTCCCCAGCGTCCGCTGACGCTGTCACCTGTCTGGTAGGATACATGACTGGTGCGCTGAGTGATGACGGCCCCGAGCAGCCACCAGGCGATGCTGGTGCAGACGAAGATGAAGGCGATGGAGATGAGGTGAGTGAGTTTCATGGCTTGTATCTTGTTCTGGGTTCTTAGTTGGTGGTGCGTTTGCGATAAGTGATGCGGGCCTGGGGTTGTTGATCCCGGCAGAGGGACTTGCGGAGGTGGAGTCCGGGCGTGCTCGTTTTGTCGGTGATGGGATCGACATTGCCGCTGAAGCTAAGGTCGTAGGTGGCGGGCAGTTGCACGTTCCAGTCGATCTGCTTGGCAAAGAGCGGCGTTTGAGGCAGGGCGAGGTCGAGTTCGCCTTCAGCAGCCTGCAAGGCGGCAAGCGTGGCGGTGAAGGAGAGTTTCACCTCCGATTCCGCACCATCGGTCGTCGGGTCATCGAGAGGAATCTCGATGCGACCGGCATCGCCGGGCATGGGACGCACTGGCTCGCCATTCACGTGGCACTGGAGGAGTTTGGCGGCTTCCGGGAGTTGCAGCACCAGTTTTACCGGTTCGTCGTGACGCACGATGATCGCACCTTCGGTGAGCACCGAGCCATCACGCACGACCTGCGTCGTGTAGGCGGCCTTAGAGACAATGGCGTCATCCGTGGAACCGACGATGGGCGATTGGGCCGCTTCGCGCGCATCTTCGAGCGTCAAGGTGATCTCGCCACCGTTGGCTGGCAGAGCGATCGTCCCGGCTTGAGCGACGGCCTTAGTCGTGGAGCCATGCTGGATGCGCAGAACCTTGTCTGGAGGAAGCTCTTTGATTTCCAACGACGCCACAGGCGCAGCGGCCAGATGCAGGATCGTCCCCTGTCCTTCACCGGCGAGCGGAAACGTCAGCTTCACGCCCTGCGCTCCTTTTTGATCCGTGATCAAACAAAGGTAATCGTCATTCACAGTGAGCCGCGAATTCTGGGGCTCGACGCTGATCGCACCTGTCGAGGCACCGGTGACCGGGACCATGTGCCACTCCCCGTCAAAGTTCTCCACATGCAGATCCGCGACGACCGTTCTCTCGTTGGCGTTCAGCCGGTAGATCGCGGATGTGAGGACAGCTGTCGCCGGAGGAGCGACTTTCGACTCGGGCGGCTTTTCCTTCGGCAGCGTTGCCGCGACCAGGCGTTTCAGTTCGCCGTAGGTGATGCGAACTTCGCTGTCATCGAGCGTCGCCGCGGTGATGCGTGTCTGGGTTTGAGCCAGAAGTGGACTGGCTCCAAGCAGGAGGATGAGGAGTGGTTTCATCGACACCCAACCTCAACAGGGGCGTGAAACCTTGATGAACCGGGGATGAAATGATCATGAAATCCCGGTGTGGATGACGTTTGTCTGCCATGCACCGACTCCTTGTCCCGCTGCTTCTCATCCGGGTTGCGATCGCCCTCGAAGTTCCGGAAAAGCTTCGCCAATACGAACTGCCGGAACCTGCCCGCGCCGCGAACAGCGGAGCATGTCTCGTTGATCTCAACAGGGACGGCTACGAGGACATCGTGTTTTCCAACCCTCGCGACTATGGCGTCTTTCTCTTCGTTCCGAAGGAACGGGCCAAAGCGAACCTGCAATGGAACGAGGGCTGGTCACAGGTGATGCGTGAGGGCAAGGCTGGTGACTCGAACAGCCTGCCCCTCATGATCGATACCGAGAACAAAGACCTGAGAGTCAGCTTTCACGATGACAGGATGTGGATCGATGCGACGAAGCAGAGCGTTCCATTCTCCGAACTGCTCAAGGTCCCCGGTCCGGCTCCGAAGTCGCCTCAGGACTCGCTGAAGGCGCTCCAGTTGAAGCCCGGTTATGAAGCCATGCTAGTGGCTCACGAGCCGCTCGTGCAGGATCCGGTTTTCATCGACTGGGATGCGCAAGGACGCATGTGGGTCGTCGAAATGGGTGATTACCCATTCGCTCCAGGCGAAACGACCAAGGATGGCAGCGTGGGACAGGACAAGGTGTCCGAATTTCAGACCGGGCGTGTCAAGATTCTCGAAGACACCGACGGCGACGGCGCTTACGACAAAGCTTCGCTGTTTCTCGACGGCTTGAAACATCCCACAGGGCTGGCTTTTTGGAAAAGCGGCGTCTTCATCGCCAACATCCCGGACATCTTCTATGCCGAAGACACAGACGGCGACGGCAAGTGTGACAAACGCGAAACCTGGTTCACGGGATTCACCGCCGGCAATCCTCAGCATCTGGTGAACGGCTTCTGCTGGGGCCTCGACGGATGGTTTTATGGCGCGAACGGCGACAGTGGTGGCGACATCACCTGCGTGAAGACGGGCAAACAGATCGCGCTCGGCACGAACGATTTCCGATTTGATCCGAGGACAGGCGAGTTCGCGCTCGAAGGCGGACGCAGCCAGTATGGAAAATGGCGTGATGATTTCGGCAACTGGTTCGGCAACAACAACAGCACCATCGGCTGGCACTACTGGCTGCCGTTCCGCTATTTGGAACGCCATCCCGAGGTCGTGGCGAAGTCGGTGCGCGGCAACTTGAATGACGACAAACGTGTCTTCCCGGCCAGCCCGCCGGTGAGGAGATTCAATCAGGCCAGCGCTGTGAACACACTCACCTCTGGGTGCTCACCGATGTCCTTCCGAGACACCACTTTTGGTACTGACGGCAACCATGTGATGTTCATCTGCGAACCGGCCAACAACCTGGTTCATCGCGAAGTCTTGAACTACGACGACGCCTCCATCACCAGCCAGCGTCACCCTGGTGATGCGGACAGCGAATTCGTCGCGAGTCAGGACAACTGGTTCCGTCCCAGTATGGCACGGACCGGTCCGGACGGGGCTCTTTACGTCGTGGATATGTATCGCCTCGTTCTTGAGCACCCGGAATGGATCCCAGCGGAAATCTCACGAGGACTGGAATTGCGCGGCGGCGAGGACAAGGGGCGAATCTATCGCGTCGCCAAAACGGGAACAGCCGCAGCCCCGATGACATTCACGGACCCCGTGGCTGCGATGGCGTCATCGAACGGCTGGGTGCGGGATACGGCTCAACGCCTGCTGATCGAGAGCAAGGATTCATCGGCTGTCCCCAGATTGAAAAACCTGCTCGAATCAGAACCCGCGGTGAGAATTCAAGCCGCGTTCACGATCATGCAGCTTGGCGGCATGACGCCGGAAGAACTGCACGCGACCCTGAAGCCGTTGGCACCGCATGTTCGCGCCGCCGCCCTGAGCGCCGCGAATGCGAAGGCGGACGATCTTTTCATCGATCTCGAAAAGCCCCTGCTCAAGCAAACACCCGCGAAAGCCACCGCGGTCGCGGTCATGCCGGTAATCACAAACAACAACCCCGACCGGCAAAAGGTGGTCGCCCGGTTTATTCAGAGCACCGCCCAACTCGAAGGCGATGCCAAACGCGGAGCCGCCGTATTCCAGAAAGCCTGCATGATCTGCCACAAGGTGGGTGACATCGGCATCGAGATCGGTCCCGATCTGAAAACCGTCGCCACCAAGCCGCGCGAGCAGCTCATTGAGGCCATCTTTGATCCCAATCGCGCCGTGGAACAACGCAACGCCGCCACGCAGGTGACGAAGAAGGACAAGACGCTGGTCGTCGGCCAACTCGTCTCCGAGACGCCTGGAAACCTCACGATCCGCATGCCCGGCGGCGCGGAAGTCGTCGTCCCGCGTTCCGACATTCAGGAAATCAAGACACTGACCACTTCCATCATGCCCGAAGGACTTGAAAGCGTGCTCACAGCACAGGAAGTGACCGATGTTCTGGCCTTCATCGGCGGGAAATGAGCCCCTAGACGGTCAAGAACGCTCCCAGCTGGGTAATGCAGGCTGTGCCGTGGCATATCCGGCTGCCTTCACCCTTGCGAAAGCGCCCTCCGCCCGCGAGTATCCCGGCTCCCCATGCTTCAATCCTCCCAGATCCTGACCGCCTCCACGCTGGCCTTTGCCTGCGCGGTCGTTCAGGGCGTGCTGGCTTTAAAGTCTGGTGTCTGGAAGCAGGGGCGCATGCAGCTGATGCTCATGGGACTCGGATTCCTGCTGCAGACCGGCTTCATCTACCTGCGCGGTCAGGACGTCGGCCAGTGCCCGATGAAAACGCTGCCGGACATTCTGGTGTTCATCGCCTGGAGCATCGTGCTGCTGTACTTTCTAGTCGGTTCGGCCTTCCGTCTCTCGCTTCTGGGCGTCTTCACCGCTCCGCTGGTGTCCATCATGCAGGTCATGGCGTTTCTTGGCGGATTCGAGGCGTACCCGCCGAGGGGAAAAATCAACGCGCTGGTCGAGCTGCATGCCGCCGTGGCGCTCATCGCCTACGCGGCCTTTGCCCTCGCTTGTATCACCGGCGTCATGTACCTGGTCCAGGAGCGCATGCTGAAGCGGCACCAGATTGGCGGACTGTTTTATCAGCTGCCGCCCATTCAGGGGCTAGCGCAGGCCATTCAGCGCCTCGTCCGCCTGGGCCTGCTGCTGCTGAGCATCTCGCTGGGTGTTTCCTTTGCTTTGGAGACATCGGTGTCGAATCCGAAGCTGGTCTTCTCCTGGGTGGTGTGGGGCCTTTATGCGGTCATCAGCGTCCTAATGTGGCGGCATTTCACCTCACCGCGCAGGACTGCCTGGCTCGCTGTCATTGGCTTTATCCTGCCTTTCATTTCTCTGTGGATCGTGACCCATGCCTGAGACCACGGACAACCGCAGCGGCCTCGTCTGTGTGGGCCTGAACTACAAAACCACGCCCGTGGAGGTGCGCGAGCGTCTTGCCTTTCCAGAAGCGCAGGTGCCGCAGGCCGTGGAACAGGTGCGTGGACTGCCCGGCTTTGAAGAAAGCGTCGTGCTCAGCACCTGCAACCGCGTGGAGCTCTACGCCGCGCATTCCCTTCCCAGCGGCGACCACGGTCATGCCGCCCTGCGCGACTACCTCGTCAAACGCTTCGAGCTCGAACCCGAACACGCCGAAGCCATGGTGCTCTACAATCTCGACGCGGACGAGGCCGCGCGGCATCTCTTTCGCGTGGTCAGTGGTCTGGACTCCATGGTGCTTGGAGAGACGGAAATCTTCGGTCAGGTCAAGGCGGCCTACAAAACCGCCCTCGCCAGCGGTGCCACCGCCCGGACCCTCAACAAGCTCTTCCAGCAGGCCTTCACCGTGGGCAAAAAGGTGCGCAATGACACCATGATCCAGCGCGGCTCCACCAGCGTCGGCAGCGTCGCGGTCGATCTGGCTGAAAAGATCCACGATCTGAAGGAATGTCGCGTCATGCTCGTCGGCGCCGGCGAAATGAGCCGCACCTGCGCGCAAAGCCTGCTCAGCCGCGGCGCGAAAAGCATCATCGTCTCCAACCGCAGCCACGAGAAGGCCGTGGAGCTGGCCGCGGAAATGAAGGGCACTGCGATGAAGTTCGACGAATGGGAGCAAGCGCTGCATGAGGTGGACGTCATCATCAGCAGCACCAGCGCGCCGCATTTTGTGATCAAGCCGGACCAGATCGACCAGGTCATGCGCCGCCGCCGCTGGGAGCCGCTGCTGCTCATCGACATCGCCGTGCCGCGCGACGTGGATCCCGCCGTCAACGAGATCGAAGGCGTTTATCTCTACGACATCGACGCGCTGCAAACCATCGCCGACGACGGGCGCCGTGAGCGCGAACGCCAGCTCGCCGCCTGCGAGCGCATCATCGAAGAGCAACTCGAAAAATTCGGCTACCTCAAACCACCCGGCTCCTCACAGCCCGGACTTCTTGTTTCATGAGCATCGAAAAAATCACCCTCGGCACACGCGGTAGCGAGCTGGCCCTCACCCAGACGAACATGGTCACCGCGGATCTTCAGACCGCCCACCCGCATCTGCGGATCGAACGCCAGATCATCCAGACCAGCGGTGACAAGCGCCAGGACCTGCGCTTCTCGGAGTTCAACGACGTGGCACAGGTCGACAAGGGCATCTTCATCAAGGAGCTCGAGATCGCGCTCGAACAAGGCCAGATCGACGCTGCCGTTCACAGCTTGAAAGACGTGCCGAGCGACCTCGCGGCCGGATTCACCATCGCCGCCGTGCTGCCGCGCGCCGCCATCGAGGACGTGCTCATCACCGCACAGCCCCACACTCTCGAAACCCTGCCGCAAGGCGCCCGTGTCGGCACCAGCAGCGTGCGGCGAGCCGCGCAGCTCAAGTTTCTCCGACCCGATCTCCAGATCGTCGAGATCCGCGGCAACGTTCCCACGCGCGTGAAGAAGGTTCTGGGAGAAAACGCGCTTGACGCCGTGCTGCTCGCCGCAGCAGGACTGCTGCGTCTTGGCCTGCTCAATGCGAATCTCAGCCGCATTCACATCGAAGCGCAGACGTTGCATGCCCTCGTGCTTGATCCCGTCAAGTTTCTGCCCGCCGCAGGCCAGGGAGCCATCGCGATCGAATGCCGAGCCGATGATGACGCTTCGATTCGAGCCGTGCGTTCGCTCAATCACGCCGAGACCGAAGCCCGTGTGACCGCCGAGCGAGAGTTTCTCAAAATCCTCGGCGCCGGCTGCCAGACCCCCGTCGGCGCCCACACTTGGGTCATGGATCACAATCTCCACATGGCCGTCCGCGTTTTCAACGAAGCCGACCTTTCACTCGCCCCGGTCGAACGCCAAGCTTGCCGCCCTCTTCACGAGGCAAAGCAGCTAGCCGCGGATCTTGCGGCGCAACTTTGAAGAAAGGCAGCGAAACAATCCGCTGCCAGACGGTTGAGGATAAACAGCGCTCGCAAAATGGGAGACACAACGGCGATATCCCGTCGTTACAGGACTCCCATTCGCATGAAATCTTTTCTCGCCGTTCTTTCGTCTCTCATTTTTCCGCTCTCGGCGTCGGCGACTCAGCCAAACATTCTTTGGTTCGTCGTTGATGACATGTCGCCGTCCTTCGGCTGTTATGGCGAGACGTTGCTTCAAACGCCGGCGGTGGATCGTCTGGCGGCGGAGGGGACGAAGTTCACGCGCGCCTACGTCACCGCGCCGGTGTGCTCTACCTGTCGCTCGGCATTGATCACGGGGATGTATCAGACCACGATCGGCGCGCATCATCATCGCAGCGGCCGTGGCGAGCTGAAAATCCAACTGCCACCTGAAGTGACGCCCGTGCCGGTGCAGTTTCAAAAGGCGGGCTACTACACCTGCATCGGCAGCGGACTGCCGGGCCTTGATCATCGCGGAATGCCGTTCGGGGGCGGCAAGGGCAAAAAGAAGGCGGGTGGCGGCTCGCGTCTCGGCAAGACGGATTACAACTTCGAATGGGACCCGAAGATGTACGACAGCCACGACTGGGAAGGGCATGGCGACAAGCCGTTCTTCATGCAGGTGCAGCTTCACGGCGGAAAACTGCGCGAAGGTGATGAAAAGGCGCGTGCGACCTTCAAGCAGCGCGTGATCGCCGAACTCGGCAGCGCCACCGATCCGGAGAAGGTCATGCTGCCGCCTTACTACCCGCGTGACCCGGTGATCCTCGACGACTGGGCGCTCTACCTCGATGCCGCACGCATGACGGACCAGCACGTGGGCCGCGTGATCGCACGATTGGAAAAAGAGGGACTGCTGGAGAACACGTTCATCATTTTCATGACCGACCACGGCATCAGCCATGCACGTGGCAAGCAGTTCCTCTACGACGAGGGCACGCACATTCCGTTCGTCGTGCGCGGTCCGGGCATCGCAAAAGGTGCGGTGCGTGATGACCTCGTCATGCAGATCGACATGGCGGCGATGTCCCTCGCAGCCGCCGGCATTCCCATTCCACCGTCCATGCAGGGCCGCGACATCCTCGCGAAGGATTACCAGCCGCGCGATGCCATCTTCGCCGCTCGTGATCGCTGCGATGAGACCGTCGAGTATCTCCGCAGCGTGCGCACGGACCGCTTTCTCTACATTCGGAACTTCCTGCCGCAGCGCCCGCATCTGCAACCGAACGCCTACAAGGACGGCAAGGCCATCGTGCAGACGCTGCGTTCGCTGCATGCCGAAGGAAAACTGCCTTCCGTCTCCGAAGACCTGCTCTTCAGCCCCACGCGTCAGCCGGAAGAACTCTACGACTACCACGCCGATCCTTTCCAGGTCACCAATCTTGCCGCCAATCCCGACTTCAAAGCGGAACTCGAAGCACGTCGTGCCCAGCTCGATCGATGGATCGTCGAATCGGGCGACAAAGGCCCTGAATCCGAGGCCATGTATGACAGCGACATGGTCGAGTACATGAAGAAGAAAAACCCCGAAGTGGAGAAGAACATCGCGCTCATGAAGCAATGGGCGAGAGAGGGAAAATGACGAAACCAGAATGATGAATGACGAACCACTGACGTGCTCATGAAACACTTTGCCTTCCTTCTCCTCCTTTCGGTATTCCTCATTCGCGCTTCGTCATTTTCGGCGCAGCCGAACCTCATTCTCATCCTCGCGGATGACCTCGGTTATTCCGATCTCGGCTGCTACGGCAACACCTTCAACGAGACACCCAACATCGACCGTCTGGCGCGCGAAGGCATGCGCTTCACGCAGTTCTACGCGGGGCCGGTGTGCTCGCCGACGCGCTGCAATCTGCAGAGCGGGCAGGATCAGGCGCGCTTCGGCATCACGCAGCACATTCCGGGACACAAACGGCCGTTTGCGAAGCTGTCCGATCCGGTCGTGCCGCTGCAGATGCCGCTGGAGGTGGAAACGTTCGCCGAGTGTCTCGCGAAGGCGGGCTATGCGACCGGCTACTTCGGCAAATGGCATCTCGGCGGCGCGGGTTTCGGCCCTGCGGACCAAGGATGGCAGACCGCGCTCGAATGCAACGGCAACACCCAGCCGCCGAAAGTCACCGGAAGCACGGAGGTGCGACGCACCACCGACTTCCTCGCTGACAAGGCCATCGAGTTCATCAACGCGCACAAAGACAAGCCCTTCCTGCTGCAGGTCTCGCACGGCGCTGTGCACATCCCGCTTTCGACGACGCCGGAGCTGAAGAAGAAGTATGAAAACAAATCGCCGATGCCCGGTTATCCGAGCAATCCCGAATACGCCGGCCTCACCGAAGAGCTCGATCAAAGCGTCGGTCGTGTTGTTGAGGCCGTTGAGAAGGCCGGCATCGCCGACAGCACGCTCATTCTCTTCCTCAGCGACAACGGCGGACTCGAGCACGAGCAGAGCGGACGCGTCGTCACCTCAAACAAGCCGCTGCGCAGCGAGAAGGGCACGCTTTACGAAGGTGGCATCCGCATTCCCGCTATCGCCCACTGGCCGGGGAAAGTGCCTGCTGGCAGCCAGTGTGACACGCCGCTCATCACGATGGACGTGCTTCCCACCTTCGTCGAACTCGGTGCCGCGGCGATGCCGAAGAGCCAGCCTTGCGATGGCGTGAGCCTCGCCGCCGTGCTGCGTGATCCCGCCGCCACGCTGGCCCGCGACACGCTCTGCTGGCACCTGCCGCACTATCATCACAGCACGCCCGCCAGCGCCATGCGCAAAGGCGACTGGAAGCTGATCGAGTTCTTCGAAAACGGTGTGCTCGAGCTGTACGATTTGAAGACCGATCCGGGCGAGGAGAAGAACCTCGCCGCGGCGGCACCGGAGCGGACGAAGACCATGCACACCGCGCTGCAAGCCTGGCGCAAGGAAGTCAACGCCCTCATGCCGGTGCCGAATCCCAACTACGATCCGGCGAAGGCCGATCAACTCGGTAAAGGCGGGGCGGAGGGCGGCCGTAAAAAGCGGAAGAAGGAATGATCGCTGCATCATCCATTAAGTCCGTCGTAAAAGCGCTGTGTCTCGTCGCGCTGCTGGGCGTGCAGGCGCAGGCCCAATCGGCCAAACGCATGATCGGCACGCGTCCGTTGCCGGCGATGCCGGAGAAGGCGTTTACCATCGTCATCATTCCCGACACGCAGAGCTACAAGGGCAAAGGCTGCAAGGCCACGCCGACCAGCACTGATCCGGTGACGAATGAGAATCTCGATGCGCAGGTGAAGTGGATTCGCGAACATCGAGACGACCAGAACGTCGTCTTCGTCAGCCACGTGGGCGACATCGTGGACAAGAACAACACCGACCAGTGGGCGGTGGCAAAACAACATCTCGACATGCTTCGAGGCGTCGTTCCGTTCAGCGTCACCGTCGGCAATCACGACATGACCAGCAAGGGCGACGCGCATCTGTTTCAAGAACACTTTCCCGCGTCCAGTTTCGCCGCATTTCCCTGGTATCTCGGCAGCCACACGCACCCACGGGCTGATCAAAACGTCTCCGCCAACAACGTGAACAGCGCGCAGCTCTTCAGCGCGGGTGGCATCGACTTCATCCACCTCAGCCTGGAATGCAACGCGCCCGACGACGTACTCGCCTGGGCGGATGAAACGCTCACCAAGCATGCCGGACGCCGTGCCTTGATCACCACGCACATGGACCTCGGCATCGTCGACAAGCCCAGGACTGACGAAGGCTACATCCACGATCCGAAGGGACGCATGCGCTGGATCAAGATCCACGGCGAACGCGGCAACACCGCCGAACAGATGTGGGACAAGCTCTACCGCAAGCATGCGAACCTCGGCCTCATCTTCTGCGGTGATCAAAGCCGCGTCACCGCGCTCAAACTCACCACGACCGCCGATGATGGTCATCTCATCACCTCGCTGCTGAGCGATTACATGAGCCAGCCCGTTCTGCGCCTGCTGCGTTTCGTGCCCGCCGAAAACCGCATCAATGCGCTGACCTACGACGTCGTCCAGCAGGTGCTCATCGATGACACTCCTTACGTTCACGAACTCGACCAGCACCAGTTCACGCTCGACTATCCGATGTCGACACAGCAGGCGGCTGCGAAATCGCGCTAGTGCGTCAGGATGTCTTCGATGGCGCCCGGTTTGTCGTGGACGCCGAGGCGGTCGACAAGCGTGGCGCTGGCTTCGTTGAGGCCGAGCACTTCGACCTCCTTGCCCTCGCGCCGGAATTTCAGCACGACTTTGTCGAGCGAGGCAACGGCGGTGAGATCCCAGAAGTGGGCATGCGTGACATCGAGGCGGATCTTCGAGACGGCTTCCTTGAAATCGAAAGCACGCACGAATCCTCCTGCCGAGGCGAAAAAGAGCTGCCCGACGACGGTGTAGGTGCGGCGGGAACCAGACTCATCGAACTCGCTGCCGACGCGCAGGAAGTGCGCGACTTTGCGCGCAAAGAACAACGCGCTGAGCAGCACGCCCACGCCGACGCCGAGCGCCAGATTGTGCGTCAGGACGACGACCAGCACGGTGGCGATCATGACGACGCTCGATGATTTCGGATGCAGCCGCATGTTGCTGAAGGAGACCCATGAGAAGGTGCCGATGGACACCATGATCATCACGGCCACGAGCGCGGGCATGGGGATCTGCCGCACCCACGGTCCGAGCAGGACGAGGAGGATGAGCAGAAACACACCCGCCACGAAGGTGGAGAGACGGCCGCGACCGCCGGACTTCACGTTGATGACTGATTGTCCGATCATCGCGCAGCCGGCCATGCCGCCGAAGAGGCCGGCAAAGATATTGGCGATGCCCTGGCCGCTGCATTCGCGGTTCTTGTCGCTCGGCGTGTCCGTCATCTCATCGACGATCTGTGCGGTGAGCAGCGACTCCAGCAGGCCGACGGCGGCGAGACCGGCAGAGTAAGGCAGCACGATCCACAGCGTCTCGAACGTCCACGGCACCTGCGGCCAGAGGAAAACGGGCAGCGCGTCCGGCAGTTCGCCGAGATCACCCACGCGGCGCACGTCGAGCTTGAAGACGATGGCGATGATGGTCATCACGATGATCGCCACCAGCGGCGACGGCACCGCCTTCGTGAAGCGCGGCAGGATGTAGATGATGGCCAGGGCGCCGGCGACCATCGCATACATGGTGAGGCCGGCGCCTTTGAACTCGGGGAGCTGCGCCATGAAGATGAGGATGGCCAGCGCATTGACGAAGCCGGTCATCACCGACTTCGACACGAAACGCATCACATCACCGATGCGCGCCAGTCCGGCGATGATCTGAAACACGCCTGTGAGCAGCGTGGCGACAAGCAGGTATTGCAGCCCGTGTTCCCTGACCAGGGTCACCATCAGCAGCGCCATCGCGCCAGTGGCGGCAGAGATCATGGCGGGGCGACCGCCGAAGAAAGCCGTGACGACGGCGATGCAGAACGAAGCATACAATCCGACCTTGGGATCCACGCCCGCGATGATGGAAAACGCGATGGCCTCCGGGATGAGGGCGAGGGCGACGACAAGACCGGCGAGCAGGTCAGCGCGAATGTTGGAGAACCATTCCTGGGAGAAGTTTTTGGAGAACACGAAAGCGGTGAGGGGATGAGAAATAGGGGGGGACGACGATCCCGACGGGGTCGGCAGGATGCCGCTCGAACCAAGCCTTCGCGCCAGTCCGTCAGGACCGCGCACCAACCTCGGAAGCTGTCAGGAAACAGCGCCCGCCTTCGTGCTGCCTGATGAGCCCGCTGGCAACCCCTTTTCGAGCCTCGCAGCGCACGATTGCCCGGCAAGACGCTCTGGCAGCCCGCGTTTCCAGCCTCATGCGGCCCTTCCTCCTGCTTTCATCATTCCTCATTTTGGTTTCGTCATTGTCGGCGAAGCCGAACATCCTCTTCGTGCTCTCGGACGACCACAGCTATCCCTTCATCGGCTGCTACGGACGCAAGGAGATGAAGACGCCGAGTCTCGACCGCTTCGCGGCGGAGGGGATGATGTTTCGTCGCATGTTCACTGGCGCGCCGCAGTGCGTGCCGTCGCGTGCGACGATCATGACGGGGCGCTCGCCGGTTGCTGCGCGCATCACGCGTTTCTCATCGCCGCTGCCGCGCGATGAGATTACCTTTCCGGAGATCTTGAAGAGCGAAGCCGGTTACTTCGTTGGCGTGTGCGGGCGCAGCTATCATCTCGACGGTTCGGGTCGTGCGCCCGCGGCCACGGAATCGGTGTTCGACGAGCAGCAGATGCGCACGTTTCACGAGCGCTTCGATTTCGTCGATGCCACCGGCCAGGAGAATGTCCCGGCGAAGATGAACGAGTTCTTCGACCAGCGTCCGAAGGACAAACCCTTCTTCCTCTGGGTGAACTTCAGTGATCCGCACCATCCTTGGAACTCTGGCAAGAATCCGCCCGATCCTGCGAAGCTCGAGGTGCCGGGTTACCTGCCTGATCTGCCCGGCGTGCGCGAGGATCTCTCGCGTTACGAAGGCGAGATCGAGCACTGCGACGGCGACTTCCAGCGCGTGCTCGACATCGTGAAGGAGCGTGCCGGTCTCGACAACACGCTCGTCTTTTTCATGGGCGACAACGGCATGGCCTTCCCTGCTGGCAAAGGTTCGCTGCATGATCCCGGATTGAACGTGCCGCTGCTCGCATGGTGGCCCGGCGTGGTGAAACCAGGCGGCGACACGAGCGCGCTCATCTCCGGCGAGGACATCGCGCCGACCTGTCTCGAAGCCGCAGGCCTCCAAGTACCGCAGCGCATCAGCGGCGTGAGTTTTCTGCCATTGCTCAAAGGCGAATCCTTTCCGAACGAACGCAAACACATCTTCGCCGAACGCGGACCGCATGGCAGCGCCACCTTTGACCTGAACACCGCCGCCAGTGCCGTGGACTACAGCCGCTGCGTGCGCAGCGCGCATTACAAGCTCATCTACAATGTCACGCCGCATCAACGCTACGCGCCCGTGGACAGCGCCGGTGATCCGGGCTGGAAGGACATCGTCAAAGCGCACGAGGAGAAGGCGCTCGCGACCGAGTTCGAGGAACTCTGGTTCACCAGCCCGCGCCCGGTGTACGAGCTTTACGATCTGGAGTCCGATCCGAACGAACTGCACAACCTCTACGGCCAGAAGGGCCTCGAAGAAGTCACGCGCGAACTCAAGACGACGCTGCAGCGCAAGATGATCCTCGACTTCGACTACCTGCCGCTGCCGATCGCCGCAGATCCCAAAGGCAAGGTCAAGGCCGCCACGAAGTCGAAGGCCGATCCGAAACGCGCCGAGATGTTCAAGAAGCTCGACACCGACCACGACGGCAAGCTGAGCAAAGCCGAGTTCAGCGGAAAACGTGATCCGGCTGACGCGGCCGCGTGGTTCAAAGCGCGCGACGTGGACAACAGCGGCGACATTGACGAAGCCGAATACACCGCCAGCACGGTGCCCAATCCTCCCAACAAATAATCATCATGCGCTTCCTCCTCACCTTCATTTCGTCGTTCGCCATTGCTTCGCTTCGCTCACTCCTTCGGAGCAGCACACGCTTCGCGGTGCTGGCTGTCTCGCTTTGCTCGGCTCAGGTTTCGTCATTTTCGGCGCAGCCGAACTTCCTGCTCGTCATGGTCGATGACATGGGTTTCTCTGACCTCGGCTGTTACGGCGGCGAGATCGACACGCCGAACATGGACAAGCTCGCGGCGAGCGGTGTGCGCTTCACACAATTCTACAACACGGCGAAGTGCCACTCATCACGCGTGAGCCTGCTCAGCGGTCGCTGGTGCCGTCAGGCGGGCGATGAGAGCCTGAAACGTGCGGTGATCATTCCGGAGGTGCTCGCGCCTGCGGGTTACTTCACGGCGATGAGTGGCAAGTGGCATCTGAGCAAGGAGCCGACGGACTTCGGTTTCCAGCGCTACTTCGGTCATCTCTCCGGCGCGACGAACTACTTCATCGGCGACAAGACCTTCCGTCTGAACGGCGAAAAGTTCGAGGTGCCCGCCAAAGGCTTCTATACCACGATCGCGAACGTCGATCGCGCCATCGAGTTCATCGGTGAAGCACGTGCGGCGAAGAAGCCGTGGTTTCAATACGTCGCCTTCAATGCGCCGCACGCGCCGCTGCAGCCCTTGGAGCAGGATTACAAAAAGTATCTCGGTCGCTACGATGCGGGTTGGGACACGATTCGTGCCGCACGTGTGGCGAAACAGAAACAGATTGGCCTCCTGCCCACGAGCCTCGAAGAATCGCCGCGCCCCGAGCACGTTCGTGCGTGGGACAAGCTCGACGACGCGCATCGTGCGTGGGAGGCGAAACGCATGGCGGCGTATGCGGGCATGATCGACCGCATTGATCAGGAAATGGGCCGCCTCATCGGCGATCTGGAGAAACATGGTGAACTCGACAACACCGTCATCCTCTTCGTCTCAGACAACGGCGCGTGCCCGTATGACCGCGGCCGTCCGGAGCCCGACACGCAGCCCTTTGATCCGAAGACGAGCTGGGGCGACAGCACCGGCTGGGCCTGGGCGCGCAACTCGCCCTTCCGCTACTACAAGCAGAACCAGTTCGAAGGCGGCATCTCCTCGCCCGCGATCCTGCACTGGCCTGCAGGTTTGAAGCAAAAACCCGGCAGTGTCATCGACCAGCCCGCGCATCTCGTCGACGTGCTGCCGACTTTCACCGAACTCGCCGACGCGAAAGTTCCCACCACCTTCCCAGATCGCGAACCCACGCCGCTGGCTGGCATCTCGCTCGCTCCGCTCATCGCGGGTGGTGAAATCAAGGAACGTCCACCGATTCATCTGCTGTACGGAAGTGATCGCGGCCTGCGCGATGGTGAATGGAAGATCGTCAGCTTCAAAAGCGAGCCATGGGAACTCTACAACCTGCGCACCGACCGCACCGAACTGCGCAACGTCGCCGCGCAGCATCCCGACATCGTGCAACGCATGGTGAAGCAATGGACCGACATGGCCGAGCACGTCCTCATGACACCCGCGAAGGAACGCGCGCCCGTCTCCACTGAAGTTGTGCCGCACACGAATCGCGAATGGACCGACTACGACAAGCCGCTCACCGGCGGCGAGGTCCGGCGCAAGAAGGGCAAAGACAAATCCGCCGCAGCCGAACTCCCACGCGCCCGCAAAGGCACCAAGCTTGCCGTCGAAGGCGACCAACTCGTCCTCACCTGCACCGGCGACGATCCCGGCCTCGCCTTCAACCACCTCAACGTCACTACGCCCGGCCCTTACCTCCTCGAATTCAAACTCCAAAGCCACGCCACCGGCTCCGCCGAACTCTACTGGACCACCGACGCCGAAACCATCCTCCCCAAAGGCAAACACCTCGACTTCACCGTCAAACACGACGGCGAATGGCATGAACACTCCATCCGCATCGACGAGTCCAAGACCATGCACGCGCTGAGGCTTGATCCGTGCGGCGGGGAGGGCGAGGTTCGCATTGAAGGACTTGTTCTGAAAGCAGCGGATGGTAAGGAGCTGGCCAAGTGGCCGTGACCTGCGTCGGAGGGAGGCACATTGACACTCAAGGGCATTCGTGCCATCGGGTTGAGCGCATTCAGACACGGCAGCGAAACGCACATGGACCTCCCCACCACCTTCATCCTCGGCACCGTCAATGTTTTCGACTTTTCCTGGATCGGCAGCCCGGAGGCCTGGGTGGCGATGCTGACACTGACGGTGATGGAGATCGTGCTTGGAATCGACAACATCGTTTTCATCTCCATCCTGGTGGACAAACTTCCCGAGCCGCAGCGGCCGCGCGCGCGCTTCCTGGGACTCGGCTTCGCGATGGTCACACGCATCCTGCTGCTGTTGAGCATCTCATGGGTGATCCAGCTCAAGGACCCGCTTTTTGCGGTCTTCAGCCATGAGATTTCCGGCAAGGATCTGGTGCTCATTCTCGGCGGCCTGTTTCTGCTCTACAAGGCGACGGTTGAGATTCATCACAAAGTCGAGGGCGACACGGAGACGGAGCACCAAGTGACGGCCAAGGCGGCGCTCGGCACCATCCTCGTGCAGATCGCCGTTCTCGACATCGTCTTCTCTCTGGACTCCGTGATCACGGCTGTGGGCATGGTGGAGCACATCACCGTGATGGTCCTCGCCGTGATGATCTCCGTCGGTTTCATGATGGTTTTCGCCGGTTCGGTGAGTGACTTCATCAGCCAGCATCCAACCGTGAAGATGCTGGCGCTTTCCTTTCTCCTGCTCATCGGCACCACGCTCGTCGCCGAAGGATTTCACGTTCACTTCTCGAAGAACTACGTCTACTTCGCCATGGCCTTCTCCGTCTTCGTTGAGACACTGAACATCCGCATGAAGAAGAAGGCGGCCGCCAAAAGGGCGGCGTGAGCGGTCGAACCGGGCACGAAAGTCCCGGATAACCTCGGATGACGCTAACAGAGTGCCCAACGCACTCGAAAGATCCCCGCACTGCATCACCTTTGGATTTTCAAAATCGGCGTAGGCAAAAATGGCACGCTGTTGTGCCGAAAACGACATTTTTGGCACAACAAGCCGCCTTCAATTCGCGGCTTCGAAACGCGGCTCGACTCTCTTAAACCATTCAAAAACAATGACTTAAACCCCTTCAACAAGAGTCTGGCATGCCTGATGCAGGAATGGACAAGCGGAACATCATTCCAACCCAATACTCAAACCAACCCATCAAGCCATGAAACTCATCCGCTCCAATCCTTCCGCCCTCGGTCGTGTCTCCGACTTCGACGAGTGGTTTCGTCATCCGTTCGCCGGCCTGCCATCGCTGAGCCACTTTTTTGGAAACCTCGGCGAGGTCTTTCCGGGTGTGCCAAACGACAAACTTGCCGTTGATGTCCACGAGGACAAGGACGCCTACCACGCCAGTTTTGAAGTGCCCGGCGTGAAGAAGGAGGACGTCAAAATCGAACTCAACGACGGCATGCTCACCGTCACCGCCGAAAAACGCGACAAGAACGGCGACAACGAAAGCAGCTACACTCTGACCCGCTCCGTGTCGGTCCCCGATGGCGTCAACGCCGAGGCCATCGCCGCCAAACTCGAAGACGGCATCCTCAACGTCACTCTGCCCAAGGCCGAGCACCGCAAACCCCGATCGATCAGCCTGAGCTAATCCTCCATCAGCAAATCCAATACCCTTCGTAAACATCATGAATGCCACCTGCTCCTCCTCCACCAGCGCTCCAGCCACGTCCGGTGTCACCGAATCGCTGCGCAAGCCGCTCTACAACGTCAACGGCAACGCCGAAGCGTACGAACTGCGCGTCGAGATGCCGGGCGTGCCGAAGAACGGCGTGAAGCTCGACATTGATGACAACGTGCTGACCGTGCGCGGCGAACGCAATTCCAGCGTGCCCGAAGGCATGAAAGCGCTCCACCGCGAACTCTCCCCGCTCAACTTCCTCCTGCGCCTGCGCCTCAACACACCGGTCGACGAGGAGGCGATGAACGCGAAGCTCGAAGACGGCGTGCTCACCATCCGCATGCCGCTCAAGCAGACCGCGAAGCCGCGCCAGATCCAGGTGCAGTAAACGCGTGAATCATCCGGAGCCCGGACCGCCAAAACTGGCGGTGCGGGCTTCTCTTGTTGCCGTGGCGCGGCTTTCGCGGCATAAACTCGGTCATGTCCCAGCATGAGCACGCCAAGTCGCACCACGGCCATCAGCACTGGCCCATCGTCATCGCCTTGATCGCCGGCATCGTGGCAGGTGTCATTCTCCAGCAGTTTGCGCATCCGGCAGATGGTGAGATGCCGGGGTGGATCGCCTCCATTCTGACGTTCTGCCGCTTTGTTTCGGATCTGTTCCTGCGTGCGCTGAAGATGGTCATCGTGCCGCTGGTCGTCGCCAGCATCATCAGCGGCATCGCGGGCCTGCGTTCGCTGGAGGGCTTTGCGCGCATGGGCTTGAAGACCTGCGTCTATTACGTGCTTGGCAGTTTCGCCGCCGTCTGCGTCGGCCTGTTCATGGTGAACACGATCAAACCCGGCATCAGCGAAGGCAAACCGAACGCGACGCTGCGCGCAGCGATGGATTCCGCGCTGAACAGCAAAAGCGCCAGCGAGGTGGGCGATGTGATGAAGAAGGCGGAGGGCGGTGCAAGTTCGCTGCTCGACATCCTGCAGCGCATGATCCCGACCAATGTGATCGAAGCCTGCGCCAAGGGCGATCTGCTGGCGATCATCGTCTTCAGCATCCTGTTCGCGGTGGCGATGGTGCTCGTTCCCGGCGGCTCGCCCGAGACGCTGCGAGAGGTTTTTGCTCAGATCGCGGATGTGATGACGCTCATCACCACGTGGGTGATGAAAGTCACGCCGCTCGCGGTCTTCTGCCTCGTCATTCCTGCCATTGCGGAGGTGGGGCTCGGCGTGCTGCAGAACCTGGTGCCCTACGTGCTCACCGTCGTTGGAGCATTGGTTCTGCACACCGTGCTGGTCATGCCGCTCGTGCTGAAATTCTCCGGCGTATCGCCGATGAAGCACTTCCGCAACATGAGCGAGGCGCTGCTCATGTCCTTCTCCACCGCATCCTCCACCGCCACGATTCCGGTGACGATGCGCTGCATTCAGGATCAGGCGCGCGTCTCCGAACGCGTCAGCAGTTTCGTCATTCCCCTCGGCGCCACGGTGAACATGAACGGCACGGCACTTTATGAATGCGTGGTCGTCGTGTTCGCTGCGCAGGTCATGGGTCTCGATCTGTCGCTCGCGCAGCAGTTCATCGTCGTGCTGCTCGCGCTTGTCTCCAGCATCGGCGTGGCCGGCATTCCGGCCGCCAGCCTGGTGGCGATCATCATCATCATGCAAAACGCCGGCTTCTCCGAGGACATGATCAAAGCCTCGCTCGGCCTCATCCTCACCATCGACCGTCCGCTCGACATGGCCCGCACCACGGTGAATGTCTTTGGCGACACGGTCGGCGCTGTGGTGATTGCCAAGTCGGAGGGCGAGTCGCTGGAAGCCGAGTCGGCTGCGTGATCGCGTCCCAAGGTGATTTTTGGATGAGCGGGCAGCCGGGTGATGCTATGTGCACGCCCCCATGAGCCAGACCGCCAATCTTCACATCGCCTCCAACATTGCTCTGCCAGCTCCTCGTGATTTGGTGGCTGAAATCGCGCCGACCGAGGCGCAGACCGCTTTTATGGCAGAATCGCGGCGCGAAATTCGCGAAATCATCTTCGGCAGCGATCCGCGCTTTCTGGTCGTGCTCGGTCCGTGCTCGATTCACGATCCCGAGGCAGGTCTAGAGTACGCCAAGAAGCTCGCGGGGCTGGCGCAGGAACTGAACGACCGCCTCTGCATCGTGATGCGCGTCTATTTTGAAAAGCCACGCACCACGGTGGGCTGGAAGGGCCTGATCATGGATCCGCATCTCGACGGGAGCTGTGACATTCCGGCCGGTCTGCGACTCGCGCGGAAGATTCTGCGTGACGTGCTCGATCTCGGCCTGCCAACGGCCACGGAACTGCTTGATCCCATCACACCGCAGTACATCGCCGATTTGATTTCGTGGAGCGCCATCGGCGCACGCACGACGGAATCGCAAACGCATCGACAGATGGCATCGGGTTTGTCCATGCCGCTCGGATTCAAGAACGGCACGTTTGGCCACATCACGCCGGCCATCAACGCCATCAAGGCCGCCATGCAGCCGCAGACCTTCCTCGGCGTTAGCGAAGATGGCGTGGCCTCCGCGGTGACGACAAGCGGCAATCCCGACTGCCACATCATTCTGCGTGGCGGCGACAACGGCCCAAAC
Organism: Prosthecobacter sp.; assembly: GCA_041395065.1. Classification (GTDB taxonomy): domain Bacteria; phylum Verrucomicrobiota; class Verrucomicrobiia; order Verrucomicrobiales; family Verrucomicrobiaceae; genus Prosthecobacter. Next base: position 21,846 of record JAWLBG010000034.1, read on the forward strand.
TACGGCGCGGACAACGTGATGGAAACCATCGACGGCCTCGAAGCCGCCAAGTTGAAGCCCGCGATCATGATCGACGCCAGCCACGGCAACTGCGCCAAGGATCATCGCCGCATGCCGGACGTGTTCCGCGAGATCGTGCGCCAGCGTGCCGCCGACCAGAAGGCGATCATCGGCGCGATGCTGGAAAGCAATCTCGTGGGCGGCAGCCAGAAGTTCCCCCAGCCGCTCGACCAACTGGTGCGTGGTCAATCGATCACGGATGCGTGCATTGACTGGGAGACGACGGAGAAACTGCTGCGCGAGGCGCATGCGTCGTTAAAATGACGGGATCATGGACGACCTCGCCGAACGCATGCGACACGATCTGGAGGAGATCGGGCGCACGTTCATGCCGTTCGGCAAATACGGGCCGCAGCATTTCCCACCGAAGGGCGTGCCGATTTACGACATCCCAGCGGAGTATCTCGGCTGGTTCGCAAACAAGGCGGGCTTTCCGAAGGGCCGGCTCGGCGAGCTGCTGCGGATGGTGCACCAGATGAAGGCGGACGGTTCCGACATCGTGTTTGATGTATTCCGGAAACGAAACGGGCGCACGGATCTCAAGCCGCCGAAGCGAAAGTCGTGGACGTTTGAGGAGTGACGACGCCTAGGCGCGGATCGGCGGTCCGTACCATACGTAGCACATCAGATACACGATGATGCCTGTGACGGAGACGTAGAGCCAGACGGGCAGCGTCCACTTCGCCATGCGCTTGTGTTTGTCAAAGCGCTGACGCAATGCGGGCACAACCGTCATGATGATCATGGGCAGGCTCAGCACCGCCAGCGGGATGTGCGTGAAGAGGATCGTGAAATAGATCGGGCGCGTCATGCCAGTGCCGGCAAACTTCACGTGGCCGGCGTGGTAGTGGTAGTAGAGATAGCAGCCGAGGAACGCCGTCGAAAACAACAGCGCGATGATCATGCTGACGATATGCGGCTTTTTCTGGCCCATCTTGATCATCGCCAACCCCAGAAGGATGTGGAGCAATGCGGCGGCGTTGAAGAGGGTGTAGAGTTTCGGGAGTTCGGTGACGGTCATGCTCAGTTGGCGTTCAGGGCTTTGTAGTCGCTGGTCTTCCGCTCTCTGAGAAGGTAGCGCAGGTCTTTGCGCAGTTTCTCGTCCCAGAAGGTCGCGAACTCGGGATCGGCGTTCAAGATGTCCGCCAAGCCGCGGACGTGCCCGAGGTGATCGATGACGGCCACGCGGAGGTCGTGAATGTATTTGTCGTCGGGAGAGAGACGCTCGGCCTCCGGCATGTCCTGCACGGGGCGGAACTGGACCTGGCTGGTCATGAACTTGCGCACGGCGTCCTTGTCGCCATTGACGAACCACCAGTTGGCGTCGTCGGCAATGCCAAGACCACTGGCGAATTTTTTCATCATTTCCGGCGTGTCATCGGCATCGAGCGTGAAGCTGACGAACTGCAGGCCGGGCTCGTTACCGAACTCTTCGTGCAGCTTTTTGAGCTTGGCGATCACGGCGGCGCAGCCGCGCGGGCAGCGGGTGAAGACCCAGGAAATGACGAGCACTTTGCCCTTCAGATCGGACATGTGCACGGTCTTGCCGCTGCGTTCGGTGAGTTCGAGATCTTTTTCGAGGCGCCCGAGGATGGGGGGGCGCTCGGCGTTGTCCACGCGGGAGCGGTAAATGAGGTAGTTGTAAAAAACGACCATGCCGAGAGCGGCGATGATCACCGGAACCCAAATAGTCCAGGGATTCATTTTTTGCTTGGCGGGAGGGGATTCGTTCATGGTGATGGCGGGTCAGGCGCGTTTCCAGGCAAGGATGGATACGATCAGGATGGCGGGGAGATACATCAGCGTGCAGAAGAAAAGCTTTCGTGCGGCCGGGCGTTCCGGCTGGCGGTTGAAGCGCAGCGCCAATACGCACAGCCAACCGCTGAGCAGCAGAGCGGGCGGGAGGAACCACCAGCCATGCGCAGCACCGGCATAGACGGGATAAAACATGAGCAGGACCGTGCTGACGGCATACGCCAGGGCGTGCTGTGAGGTGCGTGCGCCCTGCTCGTCATCGTTGGCGAGCATGACGAAGCCCCCTTTGCGATACTCGTCGCGATACATCCAGTTGATGGCGAGGAAGTGCGGGAGCTGCCAGAGGAAGAGCAGCAGAAAGAGATAGATCGCACCCGGTTCGACCATGAGCTCCCAGCGAAAGTGCGGTGCCGCTCCGGAAGGCAACGGTCCGGCAGCTCCCGCCCAGCCGATGAGTGGCGGCAAAGCTCCGGAAACCGCACCAACGAGCGTGTTGGTGGCGCTTTGGCGCTTCAGCGGCGTGTAAATGAAAAGGTAAACCGCCAGCGTGAGCGCGGTGAGCGCCGCGGCCTCCAGATTCACACGGATGGTCAGATGAATGAGAGCCCAGGCGCTGAGCAGCCAGCCGATGCCGAAGGCGGCGGAAGGACTGACGCGACCCGACGGCAGTGGGCGGTCGGAGGTGCGCTCCATGCGCGAGTCGGGCTCGATCTCCATGAGCTGGTTGAACACGGCAGCGCCAAAGGCAGCCAGCGTGCTGCCGATGATGGTGTGAAACAACAACCAGCCGTCAAACCCCTGCGGCGCACGCAGCCAGAAGCCCACAAAAGTGGTGACGATGACGAGCGCACTCAGGCGGAACTTCGTCAGGGTCAGCAGGTCGCGGGCGGTCATGACAGGTTACCGGAAGAACTTTTTCGCCTTCTCAAAAAAGCTTTCCTCCATGGGCGAGGTCTGCTCACCGAGAGACTTGGCGAACTCGTCGAGCTTTTCACGCTGCTCGGCATTGAGTTTCGTCGGCACGGCGATCTGCACGTGAACGTAGAGGTCGCCGTGGCGATCCTGGCCAAGCACTTTCATGCCCTTGCCGCGCAAACGGAAGGTGGTGCCGTTCTGGGTGCCGGCGGGAATCTTGACGGTGGCCTTGGCCTCCATGGTCGGCACGGTGATCTCCCCGCCGAGCGCGGCGGTGGAAAAGGACAGCGGCATGTCGCAGTGGAGGTCATCGCCTTCACGCTCAAAAATCTCGTGCTGCTTGATCTGGATGACGATGTAAAGATCGCCGGGCGGACCGTTCTTAACTCCGAGGTCGCCATTGCCGCTGGAGCGAAGACGCGAGCCGTCCTCGATACCGGCCGGGACCTTGACGCGGACCTTGGTGCGCTCCTTGGCGCGTCCTGTGCCGTGGCACTGACGGCAGGGATCGCTGATGGTCTCGCCGGTGCCGCTGCAATCCGGGCAGGCCTGCTGGATCTGGAAAAAGCCGCGGGAGCTGATGACCTGCCCCACACCGCCGCAGGTGCGGCAGGTCTTCTTGCCTCCGCCACCACTGGCGGAGCCGGAGCCGGAACAGGATTTGCAGGAGGCGCTGCGCTCGTACTCGATCTCGCGCTCGACGCCGTGCGCGGCGTCTTCGAGGGAGATTTCCATGCCATAGCGCAGGTCGCTGCCACGCTGCGGACCGTCGCGACGACGTCCGCCGCCTCCACCGCCGCCGAAAAACTGCTCAAAGATGCCGCCGCCACCGCCGCCGAAGACTTCGCGGAAGACGTCAAAGGGATCGTGGAATCCTCCACCACCAGCGGAAGGACCGCCCATGCCGCCGGCAAAGGCGGCGTGACCGTAGCGGTCGTAAGCGGCGCGTTTTTGGTCGTCGCTGAGCACGTCGTAAGCTTCGCCGACTTCCTTGAACTTCGCCTCGGCACCCTTGTCGTCGGGGTTTTTGTCGGGGTGGTACTTCACCGCGAGCTTGCGGTAAGCCTTTTTCAAATCTTCCGCCGAGACGTCGCGGGAGACGCCAAGGACTTCGTAATAATCGCGTTTGTCAGCCATGAAAGTGGAAGGGGGTTACGCCTGCGGAGCGGAATCGGGACCGCTGGAAACAACGACGCTGGCGGCCCGCAGCAGACGGTCCTTCAGTTTGTAGCCCTTGCGGGTGACGCGAAGAATGATGCCCTCGGCGACGTCAGCGCTGGCTTCCTGGGCTACGGCTTCATGGAGATTCGGGTCAAAAGTCTTGCCCATGGCCTCCACCTCCTGGACTCCGCTGTCGCGCAGGAAGTCCTGAAGCTGCCGGTTCACCATGCTCATGCCGATGTAGATCATCGACTTTTCAGATTCGAGGCGGGCCTGCTCGAGGCCCATGTCGAAGTTGTCGAGGATGGGAAAAAGGGCGCGGAGCAGGTCGGCGTTCGCGTAGGCGCGGGTTTCCTGAGCCTCGCGGACGGAACGCTTGCGGAAATTGTCCAGTTCCGCCTGGCTGCGGTAGGCGATGTCTTTCCACCTTTCGGCATCCTGGGCCAGGGCTGTCATTGGATCGACGGGCTCGGCAGCCTCGGCCGGTGCGGCGTCCGCAGGAGCATTCTCCACAGCGGAATCAGCGGATTCAGAGGCTGGAACGGTGTCGGTGTCGGGTTGCTGGGTCGTTTCGGGACTCGGCTCGGTCATAGTTTTTGCGTGTTTGGGGGGCCGCGACTATGCCGTCTTCTGCATGGCAATCAAGGTGATGTCATCATGACAACGCCTGCCCTCCATGAAGTGCTCCAGTTCCATGATGATTCCGCCGATGACGGCTTTCGGCCCCTGGTCGGCATATTTGGCGAATATTTCCTGCACACGCTCCTCACCAAACTCAAGCTCCTCGGGGTTCATGGCCTCGTTGACGCCGTCCGTGTAAAGGAGAAGGCAGTCCCCTGGCTGCATTTCGAATTCGAGCGGCTTGGTCACCCTCTCGAACACGCTGCCCTTGTCGATGCCGATGCCCAACCCCGGCGGGTGCAGAAGTTCGACGGTGCCGGAGGACTTTCTCCAAAGGAGTGCGGCGTTGTGGCCGGCGCGCACGAAAGTCAGTTTGGAGCTGCCCGCTTCCGCGACGACATAGGACATCGTGATGAACATGTCTTCGCGGATGTCCGGGGCGATCTGCCGGTTCACGGCGGCGAGGGTTTCGGCCGGTGCGCAGTTCATGGCGGCCGTGGAGCGCATCAGGGCGCGGCACATCACGGCGATGAGCGCCGCCCCGAGGCCCTTGCCGGATACGTCGGCGATGACGGAGCCGAATTTGCCATCCGGAAGGGGCAGAAAGTCAAAGTAGTCGCCACTGAGCGTGCGGGCGGGGATGTTTTTCCCGGCCAAGACAAAGCCTTGAACCACGGGGTCGTGGTCCGGCTGGAGGAGTTGCTGGATCTGGCTGGCGTTCTGCAGCTCCTGCTGGTCCATGCGACTCTGCGTGGCCTCCTGGTGAGAAACTGCGTTCGCCAGCGCAAAAGCGCACTGCTCGATGAGGGATTTGAAGACCTCGAAGTCGTTTGCGTTGTACCTTCGGGTTCCCTTCGGAGAAGTGACGGCAAGAACGCCCAGCCTGCGGGAACCAAAACTCAGGGGACCGATCATCCCTGTCACATTCATCTGCTCCGCCACCGGCGTTCCGCCGAGTCGGGGATCGGAGCCAAGATCAGCCAGCATGTCCGTCTGCTGGCCCGCAAACACAGCGCCCGGAAGCCCGCGCTCGGAGGAGACAGCGAACATGCGCAGGCTGCTCAGCAGAGCGGAGGGATTGTCCTTCATCTGCTCACGCAGGGTGTCGGGAACTTCGATCAGCGGGGCGCAAAAGTCCGAGATGTGGCGCGGCACCAGCTGTTTGGTCGTTTCGTCGAAGAGATAGAGGGCTCCCCCCGTGCTCTGGGTCACTTCCAGCGCGCCTTCCACGATAAGGCGATACATGGACGCCTGCTGATCGTCCCGCCAGATGGCCTCCCCGAGATGGTGCAGGAAATCGAACATCCGGCGCTCCTCGGCCACGATGGCCGCTTCCTCCTCCCGCAGGTTCTTTAGGTCGCACTTTTGACGGCGGAAGGAAAGGCCAAGCAGCACGAGCGCCGCCACAAGCAGCAGCACCAGGACAAGAAGAAAAAAAGTGGTCATGGTCTCAAACGACGCTCCCGGTCCATCCGGACGGCGTCTCAGGCCGGATGGGCGGCCTCATCTTGCGCGTGCAGATCCTTTTCCAAAAACTCAATGACATCGTGAAACCGGCACTCATTGGCTTCGCTGACTCCGGCCAGGGCTTGGTGAGAATCCAGCACATGCTGTGCCTGTTCCTCCTTGCAGTCAGCATTCCGTTCGCGACATTCGCTCAATGCTGCACAGACCTCCCTGCGCTCCGCAACCCACAGTTTGCCCTCCTTGTCGAGTTCCAGGATGTGATCCAGCCCGAGATCGGTGAGCAGTTGGATGTTGCGGGGGTTGGCGTTCACCACGCTCAGGCTGCCGACGCCGCCTTCATGCAGATTCAGCGCGGTTCCGGTGAGCATGCCCAGAAAGGTTGAGTCCATCATCGGGCAACTCTCCAGATCGACGACCAGATTGGTCATGCCTTTCGCGATGACGCCCTGGAGGGCCCGCTTGGCCTGCAGGCTGTTTTGAAACGTACCCCGTCCGTCCACCCGCATCCAGAACACTTGTCCGATGATTCCTACCAGAATATGAGCGGGAGACGTCATGCCTGCGGAATTAGTTCCAAAGCGCGGACTGCTGGCTGACCAGCTCTTCCCCGCCTCGCAGGACACTCACGCGCCATGCGGTCACCCTCCCACTTTTATGATACTCGTCGCCGGTGACTTGAAACTTGGAGACATTGGTGCGGCGGACATCGTCGACGATCAGTTCCTGCACCCGCTTTTTCAGCCCCGCCTGAGCCTGCAGATACTCGAAGCGCACGGTTACCTGCCCGGCGTCCCGGTCGTCGGCCTTCCAGAACACGCTGTAGTAGTGGCCGAAGCGGTCGTTGATTTCAGCTGCAGTGACCGCGCCGTGAAGCAGGTATTTGTTCTCGAAGACCAAGGCGGGATCCGTGGTTCTCAATGGCTGCCACGGCATCAGGTGATGATACTTCACTTTGGTGATGCGCCCGCCCGGCCCGTTGATGGCGCTTGAACATGCCGGAAGTGCGATGCCCAAGAGCGCGAGGCATCCGAGGCGGAGACAAAGGAGGCGTGACAAGTTCGTCATGAAGAGCCGAATATTGGAATCAGAGTGCTTGATGTCAACGGCCCCTTCAATTCTTCACATTCCCCAACTAACCACTCACAATAATGAGACCGGATCCACGTCCCACGTCACGATCACGTCCTCCGGCGGCGTGATCGACCGCATGACTTCCCGGATGTGGCGGCACAACGGGCGAATTTTTGGGGTCCGCAGCAGGAGCTGGTGGCGGAACTGCCCGTGGGACTTCGCCAAGGCACAGGGAGCTGGCTCCCCCATGATGACGCCTTCCGGCAGCCCCGTGATCAGGCGGCGATGCAGGGTCTGCAGGGCGAATTCCGCCCGCGCCTGATGCTTTCCACGACTGGCAAGGATCACGACATGGGCGTATGGCGGGTAGTGGAACGCGCGTCGCTGCTCCAGTTCCTGCTCGGCGAAGCCCTCGAAGTCATTGTGACGCGAAAACTGCACAGCGGGACTGTGCGGAGCATAGGTCTGCACCACGACCTCCCCTCCAACCTCCCCGCGCCCTGCCCGACCGGCGACCTGCACGAGGAGCTGCAGCGTGCGCTCCGCCGCCCGGAAATCCGGCAGATTCAGGGCCAGATCCGCATTCAGCACACCCACGAGCGTCACATTGGGGAAATCCAGCCCCTTCGCGATCATCTGCGTTCCGATGAGGATGTCGATCTTTTGCGCCCGAAAATCCCGCAGCAGGTCGCGCAGCTGGTTTTTGCGTTGAATCGTATCCGTGTCCACCCGCGCAATCCTCGCCTGCGGAAAGACCTCCCGCACCACAGCCTCGACCCGCTCCGTGCCGTAACCGGCGAATTTTAGACCGGGTTCGCCGCAGGACGGGCATTTGGACGGCGGCAGACGCCGTGAGCCGCAGACGTGGCAGACAAGACGGTTCTCGTGCTTGTGCAGGGTCATCGGAATGCTGCAGTCCTGGCACTGCACCGTCTCCCCGCAAGCGATGCAACTGAGCGAGGTGTTGAAGCCGCGGCGATTCAAAAACAGGATGGTCTGCTCCTTTTTCTCCAGTCGCGCCGTGACCGCCGCTCGCAGCTTTTCGGACAAGATTCCGGCGTTCGCCACACTGGTGCCCGTGCCTTTGCGCCGCTCCATGCGCATGTCGACGATGCGGATCAGCGGCAGCGTGCAGGACTGTCCGTGCGCTGCTTGAGTTTCAGCAGCTCATACTTGCCACTGGTGGCGTTTTCATAGGATTCGAGACTCGGCGTGGCGCTGCCGAGAAGCACGACGCACTTTTCCAGTCCGCCGCGGACGACCGCCAGATCTCGCGCATGATAGCGCGGCGTTTCGTCCTGCTTGAACGACGGCTCGTGCTCCTCGTCCACGATGATGATGCCCAGCCGCTCCAGTGGAGCGAAAATCGCGCTCCGCGCCCCGATCACGATGTCAGCGCGGTTTTCATGGATCTTGAACCATTCGTCGTGTCGCTCGCCGTCACTCAAATGGCTGTGCAGCACGGCGATGCGGTCGCTCCGATCCGCGAACCGCGCCTTGAAGCGCTCGATCGTCTGCGGGGTGAGGCTGATTTCCGGCACCAGCACCAGTGCCGTGCCGCCGCGCTCCAGCACCTGCGCGATGGCCTGCAGATAAACTTCCGTCTTGCCGCTGCCGGTGATGCCGTGAAGCAGGATCGGTTTGGCAGTTTCAGGCGATTCGACGGCAGCGACGACACGAGCATAGGCCGCCTGCTGCTCCTCGGTCAAAGTCAGCGCCTGGCTGGGCAGAAACTCCTCGTTTTCGAAAGGATCGCGCTCCACTCGAACCTCGCTGCGGGAGATCCAGCCCGCCTTCAGCAGCGGCTTCAGGATCGAAGCCACACGCGGCACATCTCGGCGGATTTGGCTTAGAGTCGCCTCGCCTCCGGCACCGCTGAGGATCTCGAGGATCCGCGCCTGCATGGGCGCTTTGCCGCGCATTTTTTCGAGAACGTCCGGCGGCGGTTCCTTCACAAGCTTCAGATGGCTGTCCATCACGAAGCTGCCCGGCTTCTCGCGCACCGCCTGTGGCAGCATCGTCCGCAGCACTTGATGCGGTGAGACCAGGTAATACTCCGCCATCCAGCGGGCCAGCTTCAGCAGCGCGGGAGTGAACATGGGCCGCTGGCCGATGATGGACGCCACCTCCTTCAGCTTCCCTCGGTGCGGCGAGACCTCCGGCAGCTCGATGACCACGGCGTTCGCGCGGCGGTTTTGCAGGGGAACCGTGACCCGGGACCCCACGACCACGCGGGACGCCAACTCGTCCGGGATCGCATAATCCAACTCCATCAACGCCGAACCTTCGAGCTGCACGCGGGCGATGCGTCTTCCGTCTGCCACCGCCACGGCGGGCACCGCCTCCACGCCGCCGAACAAGTCGGTCTGCGTCGTTCTTTTGGGGGAATCCGGGGCGGCGGGCGGCATGTCGCATCCTAAATGGCGTGATTCCTTCGCCCAAACGAATCTTCTTTTTGAGAAACAAACTCTCCCGTGCCATGGTACCACGGAAGCAGCAGTACGGCACGATTGGGCATGTGGAATTTTCTGACAGAGCACTGGCGTGACGGCGTGGAGATTCTCATCCTCGCCGCGCTGGCGTATCATGGTTACCTCTTTTTCCGCGCCACCCGCGGCGCACGCATTCTGACGGGGCTGCTCGTGCTGCTGCTCAGCCTTGCGCTGATCTCGCTGCTGCTGGAGCTGTCCGTCATCAGCAGTCTTCTGCAGCGCTTCTCCGTCTTCCTGGCGGTGGCGCTCGTCGTCCTCTTCCAGCCGGAGCTTCGCCGCGTGCTGGCGGAACTCGGCAGCAGCCGCATTTTTTCCTTCAACCGCCCGGACCCCGAATCCCTGGATGTCCTGATGGAGGCCATGCGGCAGCTTTCCTCCCAGCGTTTTGGCGCCCTTTTTGCGCTGAAGCGCGGCATTGATCTTCACCCCTACGCGGAATCCGGGGTGGAGCTGGACGCAGTGATTTCCACCGGGCTTATCACGACCATTTTCCATCCCAAAACCACCCTGCACGACGGCGGGGCCATCATCGACCAGGGGCGCATCTCTGCCGCTGGCTGCGTGTTTCCGGTAAGTCAGCGGGAGGTGCAGGACCGGGCCATCGGACTGCGTCACAGGGCCGGCATGGGCATCACGGAAGAGACGGACGCCATTGCTCTGGTCGTATCCGAGGAGACCGGTGCGCTATCCATCTGCTTCCAGGGCAAACTGGAACATGACCTCGAACTCGACGAACTGCGGCGGCGCATCAACGAAATTCTCAACGCCGGAAAAGATGCTGCCGCCGTGACATCCGGAAAGGAGGAGGGCAATGAACTGGGGACGCTGGCTTAAACAATTGTTCACCTTGAACTGGAGGGAGAAAATCATCTCCCTGGTTCTGGCATTCCTGTCCTGGTTCATGATCAAGGCCCAGGATCAGCGCTATTCCCAGCCATACGTCCTTCCCGCGCCCACGAAGATCACCTCCCCCGCCCCGCCGCAGCTCACTCCCGTGCTGCCGCCGCCCGCCGAGGTTCCGATCAAACTGGAACCGGTGGTCCCTCTCCCTTCCCCACCTGAGGCACCCGAACCGGGCGCCCCCGTAGGTCTTGGCGATGCCACGGGGCTTTGACACCCCGGGTGTCTTGCGTTAGAACGCGCCTCCTATGTCTGAAAAGCGCCAGTTCTTCGGCACCGACGGCGTCCGTGCCGCGGCCAACCGCCATCCCATGACCCCAGAGTTCGTCCTGCGACTCGCGCAATCCGCGGCTGTTGTTCTCGGCGGCAAGCCCGAGGGAGGGAGACGCCCGAAGGCCGTCGTGGGCCGCGACACGCGCGCCTCGGGGGAAATGCTGGAAGCCGCCCTCGCCGCCGGTCTCAATTCCGCAGGCGTCGATGTCATCCTCGCCGGGCAAGTGCCCACGCCTGCCGTCGCAATGCTCAGCGCCCAGCTCGGTGCCGACTTTGGCGTCATCATCTCGGCCTCCCACAATCCCTTCTCCGACAACGGCGTCAAATTTGTCCACGGCTCCGGCCACAAGCTCAACGACAAGACCGAAGTCGCCATTGAGCGGCTCGTCCTGGGCACGGAAGACATGCCCCGGCCGGAAGGCCGCGGCATCGGCAGAATCACCCAGCTTGCCGACGGCGTGGATCGCTACGTCGCCCATGCCGTCGCTTCGATGGAGGGCGTGCGCCTCGACGGCATGCGCGTCGCGCTCGACAACGCGCACGGTGCCTCCTCTTTCACCAGCGCCCTCGCCTTGGAACAACTCGGTGCCGACGTGCAGGTGTTCCACTCCGAGCCGGACGGGTTCAACATCAACGAAGAGTGTGGCTGCACGCACTCCGAGGAAATCGAGCGCATCGTCCGCCAGTGCGAGGCTCAGGCGGGCATCGCACACGACGGTGACGCAGATCGCAGCGCCCTGTGCGACGAGGAAGCCATCGCCCTCGACGGCGACGAGCTCATGGCCATCGCCGCCGAGGCCATGCTGCGCAAAGGCACGCTCAAGCACAACACCCTGGCCGTCACCGTGATGAGCAACTTCGGACTCGACGACCTCGTTTCGCGTCTCGGTGGCCGCGTCGTCCGCACCGGCGTGGGAGACCGCTACGTGCTCGAGCAGATGCGCGAGCGCGGCCTGAACTTCGGCGGCGAGCAGAGCGGCCACATCATCTTCGGTGACTGGGCCACCACCGGCGACGGCCTCATCGCCGGCCTGCAGATCCTGCGCATCATGAAGGAGACCGGCGAGCCGCTCAGCGAGCTGCGCAAGTGCCTCAAAAAGTTCCCCCAATGCTCCCGCAACCTGCGCGTCCGCGCCAAGCCGCCCATCGAGCAGCTCGCTGAAGCGCAGAAGATCATCGTCGAAACCGAAAAGAAGCTGGGCGACTACGGCCGTGTCCTCCTCCGCTACTCCGGCACCGAGTCTCTCATCCGTCTTCTCGTCGAAGGCCGCGATGTCGAGTATCTCGAAGCGCAGGCGGACAAGATCGCCTCGGCGGTGCTGGCGCAGATCGGATGACGATCCGCGAACGGTCATGCACTACTTCATCACCGGCACCGACACCGACGCGGGCAAGACCTATGTCACATGCCTGCTGCTGGAGGCATTGAAACGTGGAGGCAAACGCGCCGCCGGTTTCAAGCCCTTCGTTTGTGGCTCACGCGAAGACGCCATCCACCTCGCGAACGCCAGCCGCGAAGGCTTGACGGTCGAGGAGGTCAATCCCGTCTGGTTCAAAGTGCCCGCCGCGCCCTATGCCGCCTCGTTGATGGAGAACCGTCGTTTCGAACTCAACGACGTCATGGCCAACTTCCAGGAGCTCGCGCAAACACACGAGCACGTCCTCGTCGAAGGCGCCGGCGGCTGGGAGGTGCCGCTGAACGAGTTCTCAACCATGGCCGATTTCGCGCAGCGCCTGGCCCTGCCGGTCATCGTCGTCGTGAACAACAAGCTCGGCTGCCTCAATCACACCCTCCTCACTGTCCGCAACATTCAGGCACGCGGCCTCACCTGCGCCGGAGTCATCCTGAATTATGTCCGGGACGAACGCGATGCCGCCAGCATCAGTAACCGCATGGTGCTGGAGCATTTCCTCGATGTCCCCGTCCTCGCCGAAATCATGCACGGCGAAACCGAGATTGACTGGCCGCTTTAGACTTGTGCGTGCAGCTACAGCTGTGAATACGGTGCAGGCACCAGCACGATGTTCGTGATCCGTGAGACGATTTCCTTGTCGGTGAAGCCGGGAGTCGTCTTCAACTTTGTCCATTCCGGATCGACGCGGAAAGTGCTCCATGCCGCATCTTTCGCCGCCGTGTCGCTGAACGCGAGCATGTAGGTGAGGTTCGGCATCAGTGGACCAACGATCGTCTCGCCGAAGAAAACGGCGTTCAGACCGCTGCGCTTGAAGATCTCCAGCTCTCCGATGTTGAACATCTCGATCTTTTTCTTTGCCGCCTTCTCGCTGTGGCTCTCATAAACCCGAAGCTGGTAGACCTGACTGCCCTTCGCCGGAACCGACATCGTCGGCATGCCCTCAATGCCCTTCGTCAGCCAGCTCTCGATCCGTTCATAGACAGCGTCTTCTGCTGGAGCTCCCAAATAGGCAGCTCCCGCTTTTTGCAGCGCGGCGTCGGCGAGCAGTTCGGCGCTTTTTGCCAACTGATCGAGCGAGCTGAGCCGCAGCACGACGTATACGACCGGCACAGGCTCGGCCGCCTCAGGCAGGAAGACGCCCACATGACTCACGCCGAGGCGATTCAGTGCCGGAATGGCAGCCTCTTTCAGGTAGGCTTCGAGGACCGCCTGCTTCTCCGGACTCTTGAGGCTGAACTTTCTGATTTCAAAGTACTCGGTCGCCCCGTCCTGCTTCGTTTCGGCTGACTGCGCCTCGGCCAGCGAGCCCGCGACTCCGGCGACAGCCACGGTGGATTTGAGAAATGTGCTTCGTGTCATGGATGATGGCGATGCTGAAGTGCAGACCCGGGCAGGTCAATGCCATTTCTGCGCATGCATGCTGAACTCGAGATAATTCTCCGCAAGCATCGCAAAACGACCGTGGCAATCACTGGGCCTTTAACTCCAGCTTGGTCAGTTTCCCCTCAAACTTCCCCTTCCCCGTGTAGTTCCCGACAGGGATTTTGTTGTCGTGACCGACGCAGAAGTCTTCTTTGGGCTGATTGCGGATAAGGTCGGGAGCCTTACCGGTGGCCGGTGGTTGATCATCGACCTGAACGGTCATGGCGCCGTCTTTGCCAAGTGTGGCGGTGATGCGATGTGGCTGGTTGTCGGATGGGAAGGCGGTTTCGACATTGGTGAGGGTCTTGCCGTGGCGAAGGGACCAGACGGCTTTTCCGTCGCTGAGATGAAGCGCGTAGCCGACACTCGCGCCGCCATGGGTGATGAGGATGGCGTCGCGCTGCGCAGTGGTGACCTCGCAAATGAGCGTGAAGGGAACACCGCCGATTTGCGGAGCACGATCCGGCGCGAGCGTGTCGCCGGGATTCATCGTGTTGAGCGCGACGGGCCGGGCCGCCTTTTTGCTGCGCGGTGCGTCGCTGGTGGGATAGAGCGTGACCGGACTCTCAACTTCACCGGCGGGACGACGTGACTTCGGCTCCTTGCCGCCGAGTTCGGCACCCATCTTGTCCGCGAGCGCGGCGAGCTTGGCAACGATGTCGGGATGCTTGTCGGCGAGGTTGGTGTGCTCGTTGATCTCGGTGTCGAGGTTGTAGAGACGCGGGTTGATCTTCGCGTCTTCAGCGGGGCCTTTGCCCATCGTTTCGGGCTGCGTTGAGATGGCGAGCTTCCACGGGCCCTGGCGCACGGCCTGGAGGTTGTAACCGGCGAAGTAGTAATGCGCCTCGCGTTGCGACTCGGTGGTTTTGCCAAACAGGAGCGCGGAGATGTCGCAGCCGTCGATGACGGGTTCGGCGGGCACCTTACCGCCGGCGAGGGACACGCAGGTGGGAAGCATGTCGATGGTACCGGCGACGGCATCGCACACGCTGCCGGGAGCGATCTTGCCGGGCCACCAGGCAACGGTGGGCACGCGCACGCCGCCCTCCCACGTGCTGCCTTTGCCGCCACGAAGTGGGAGAGCGCTGCCGCCGTCCGCGCCTTTAATGAGCCAGGGGCCGTTGTCGCTAGTGAACAGGACGAGGGTGTTTTCATCGAGCTTCAGCTCGCGCAGGGTGTCGAGCACGCGACCGACGCTCCAGTCCACCTCCTCCACCCAGTCGCCGAAGCGGCCGTTCTGCGATTTGCCGCGGAAGGCATCGCCGGGCCAGATGGGCGTGTGCACGGCGGTGTGCGGGAAGTAGAGAAAGAACGGCTTGTCCTTGTTGGCGCGGATGAAACCGACCGCCTCCTCGGTGTAGCGTTCCTCGATGCGGCTCTGATCTTCCTCGGTGAGCAGTTCCACGACTTTGTCGTCGCGCAGCAGGGGCACGACGCGCTTGCCGCTTTCCTTGTCAGTCCGCAGCATGTCATTGGAATACGGGATGCCGAGATAGTGGTCGAAGCCCTGTTTCGAGGGGAGAAACTCCGGCTGGTCGCCGAGGTGCCACTTGCCGACGCACTGCGTGGCGTAGCCCTGTGCCTTGAGCAGGTCGGCGATGGTGTTTTCCTGCGGATGCAGGCCGTTTTTGCTTCCCGGCCCGTAAACGCCCGGCACGGAGATGCGCGCGCCGTAGCAGCCGGTCATCAACTGCGCCCGCGACACGCTGCACACCGGCGCGGCATAGAATGACGTGAGCTTCATGCCCTCCTGTGCCATGCGATCGAGATTCGGCGTCTTCTGCTTCGTCGCACCGAAGGGGCCGATGTCGGCATAACCCATGTCATCAATGAAAATGATGACAACGTTCGGCGGCGCTGCAGCCAAGGACGAAACTACGATGAGGAATGAAGAAAAAAGGAGGGTGAGGCTGCGCTTCATGGTCGGAAGTTCTTGAGAACGAGCGCAGGCACCGCTTATCGCACGTGGTTGCATTTTCGTTTCGAGCGATGCCTTGGCCCAAACACGGCACGGCGGATGCTTGGGAACCAACCGACCCCATGCGCACGCTGACAGTCCTCGCCTTGCTTTTGACCCTCTCCACAGCGCATGCCGATGAGTGGTGGGGGTGGACGAACCTCGAAGTGTGGCAACAGAAACCGTGGAGCGGAGCATTGTTTCTGGGCAACCGGCTCGACACCGAAGATGGCTCCTATGTGCAGATCGCCAGCCCGCGGGTGAAGTATCAACTGCTGCCGTGGCTCGAGACCGGGGTGGGCCTGTCGCTGCTGAACATCGAAAACACGACGACCCACAACAGGCACTGGCAGGGGCGGCCGGAATTTGAGCTCAATCCCAAGTTCAACCTCACCCGCCAGCTTCGCCTCGACTGGCGCAACCGCATGGAGTGGCGGAAGAATGACGGCGAGGCCTTCACGACCAGTCGCACCCGGCACCGGCTGCAACTCGGCTGGACGCTGCCGCAGCCCGTGGGTCCGGTGACGCGACTGTTCGTGAGCAACGAGTTTCTGGTGGACCTGCACCGCCATGTGTGGGGCGAGAACCGCCTCGTGCCGCTGGGGGTGACCCTGAAGCTGGGCAAGCAATGCGACCTCGACCTGTTTTACATGGTCTTTTCGCAATCCGGGCCGTCGAACTGGAAACACGAATCCGTGCTGGGCACCTACCTGCGGGTGCGCTTCTGACGACCCGGCCCGCTTCCAACGGGCGACTGGCACTGGTTGTGCTACCGCTGTAAACGGGCAGATTCCTGCCTCCAACCATGACGCCTGCCCCGATCCACACGACAATCCCGACCCTCGGGCCCTGCCATTTTCACTCCCCCCTGCACCGGATCGGCGGGGTCGATGCGCCCTTCAAAAGCGACGAAACCGACCGCATCCTCTACCACAGTCATCTGCTGGAAGAAGGACGGGACATGTCCACGCCGAGCTTTGAAGAGGCTGGCGCCCGCGAGATGCTCTATTTCAATCCGGTGAAGACGACGGTCGGCATTGTGACCTGCGGCGGCCTCTCCCCCGGACTGAATGACATCATCCGCGGCATCGTGAACCAGTGCGCACTGCAATACGGCATCAACCGCATCTACGGCTTCCGTTTCGGCTACGAGGGACTCGTGGAAAGCTACGGCCACACGCCCGTCATTCTGAAGCCGTCTTCGGTGGAGCAGGCGCACAATTTCGGCGGTTCCCTGCTCGGCAGCTCGCGCGGTCAGCAGAAGATCGGCGACATGGTGGACACGCTGGAGGACATGAAGGTGGACATTCTCTTCGTCATCGGC
The DNA here is from genome assembly GCA_041395065.1 of Prosthecobacter sp. GTDB lineage: Bacteria > Verrucomicrobiota > Verrucomicrobiia > Verrucomicrobiales > Verrucomicrobiaceae > Prosthecobacter. The sequence continues at coordinate 38,679 of JAWLBG010000034.1, forward strand.
GGTGACGGCACCCTGCGCGGGGCCTCCGAGATCGTGAAGGAAATCGAGAGGCGCGGGCTGAAGAAGGTGGTCGTTGGAATTCCGAAGACCATCGACAACGACATCATGTTCCTCGACAAGAGCTTCGGCTTCGAAACAGCTTTCGCCGCCGCCGTTCAGGCCGTGAAATGCGCCTACGTCGAGGCCACCGGCGCGGTGAACGGTGTCGGCCTGGTGAAGCTCATGGGCCGCGACTCGGGCTTCATCGCCTGCTATGCCGCCCTGGCGGGCAGCAATGTCGACTATGTGCTCATCCCTGAGGTGCCCTTCGAGCTTGAAGGGCCGGGCGGACTGCTGGAAACCCTGCGCTACCGTCTTTCGAAGCGCGGAAGCGCCGTGATCGTCGTGGCCGAAGGGGCCGGTCAGCACCTCATGCAGACCGATGACGCCACGGACGCCAGCGGCAACAAACGCTATGGCGACATCGGCCAATACATGAAGGACCGCATCAACGCCTTCTTCAAGGAGCGCCGCACCGAGGTAAATCTCAAGTATATCGATCCCAGCTACATTGTGCGAAGCGTGCCCGCGAATGCGGCGGACAACGTCTACTGCTCCCGCCTGGCCCAATGCGCCGTCCATGCCGCCCTCGCCGGCAAGACCAACATGCTCGTCGGTCGCTGGCACGGATCCTTTGTGCATCTCCCGCTCGAACTCGTCATCCACGGCCGCCGCAAAGTCGATCCCACGCAGGAGCTCTGGCACAGCGTGCTCGCCTGCACAGGACAGCCACCGGTGATGCGGTAGCTCCTACTTCAACGGCGGCAGCTTGGCCGAGTAATGCACAGCACGGTGGCGGTTGTCGTCGAAGGCGAAGTGGAGCCATTGCTTGTCCTTGCTGACGAAGCCGTCGGGATAGTTCATGCGGCCTTTGGGGCCGTCGACAGACTCCTGCTGGAGCACGCGTTGATACGGCCACGTTTTCATGCCATCGAAGCTGATCCACAGCGCCATGGGGCTTCGATGTTTTGAATTGGGATTGTGGAGGATCGCGACGGTATCGCCACCGAGATTGTAGAGCGTCGTCTTGCTTCCGGGATTCGGGATCGGCGTGAGGCTGGCGAATTCGGGCCACGTCAGGCCGCCGTCTTTGGACTCCGCCTTGTAGAGCATGCCGCCGAGGCCGTCGGCGCGGATGACCATGGTGATGCGACCGTCGGGATGCTCGAAGAGATCGTTCTCCGCCCAGCCGAAGTAGCGGCTGTTCGGCGTGAGACGGATGTTGCCGTGTTCCGTCCACGTCGCGCCGTTGTCCTTGCTGATGAGCACGCCGTTGCGCGGATTGGTGAAGTCGCGGTCGAGCGGAGCGCGCTTCTGCTGGTCGTCCGGGCCGATGTAATGCTGGAACGGAATCATGATGCGGCCGTCTTTGCAGACGATGTGCTTGCGGATGAACGTGCGGTTCTTCAGGCGGCCGGGCACTTCAAGCGGCTTGCTCCATGTTTTGAAGGAGTCGTCGCTGGTGAGGAACCACGAACGCCAGTCATTGGCCCAATGCTTCGAGTGCGTGGAGAAGAACAACGTACTGCGTTGGCCGAGAATCATGAGTTCGGTCGGCCCCTGGCCGATCGTTTTGCCTTCGCGTGGAAAGCCGACATCAAACTGCTCCAGCGGTGTCCACGTCTTGCCCATGTCGTGACTGCGGGTGACGCCGGTGTAATTGAGCGGCGAGGGCTCCGTGTCGCCACCGGCGAGCATGAAGAGAATCCACGAGCCGTCCGGCAGTTCGCGAAGCGTGGTGTCGCAGACCATCTTGTTCGGCGTCACGCCGTCATAGGGGATGCTCTTGAAGTCCTGCTTCGCATCCTCGATGGCCTGCGCGGTCCACTTGGGATCGGGCGTGATGGATTTAGGCAAACGTGGCGCATGCGCCTTGTTCACCACGGTTTTGCCGACGCGTGAGCGGCGTTTAATCTCCTCCGGGTCCATCGTGAGCTTGCCGATCTCCGCTTGCTTCTGCATGTCATCCTCGGTGAACTTCACATGCAGGATCTCGGCGTCGCTATGGCGGTTCCAGTCATAGAGGATGTGGATGTCGCCGTTCGGCGCCTGGAAGCCGTCGGGATAGGAAACCTCGGCGCGATCATCGATGAGAAAGCCTTTGCCCCAGGTCTTGCCGTCATCGTCGGAGAGGAAGGCTTTCATGTTGGAGCGACGCGGCAGGCGCACGTTGATGGGGCCGTTCTTCACGAAGAGGAGCTTGCCGCTGGCAAGACGGCGGATGAAGAAACGTGCGCTGGGGTTTTGGATCGAACTCGGCTGCGGTTCGCTCCACGTCGCGCCTTTGTCGGTCGAGACGCTTTCGCTGATGCCATCCTTCGTGCGTGCGAGTATCCACAGGCTGCCGTCCTTGCGCTCAACGATCATGTGCTCGTCGAAATCCGTGCGTGGAAACGCGACACCACCGCGACGCGTCCACGTTTTGCCCTGATCGGTGCTGGCGAACACGTTCGCCATGCGAATCACGTCGAGATCCTTGTGTGCCTCCTTGTCCACGCCCGGACCGTGCATGCGGTCGCGTGTCCAAAGCGACACTGGCAGCAGCCAGTCGCCATTCGAGAGCACCGTCGGCTTGTTCAGCGTGCAACCGTCTGCAAAACGCACCGGTGCAGTCCATTTCGGCTCCGCGGCGTCAGGATCATCGCAGCGGATGTACCAGTCGCCACCGCGGCCATCGAAGTAGCCGAGGCTTTGGTCAAAGAAGCACCACAAACGACCGAGCGGATCGGTCCACAGATTGCCGACGAGGGCACGCCGTTCGTAGCGCACGCCGTTGAGTTCTCCATCCTGCGGATCGATGACGACGCGCGGTTTTGACCACGTCTTGCCATCGTTGTCGCTGGTGGCGAGCATGAAGAAGCCGTTCGGCGAATCGCCATTCCCCACCCACGCAGCCCACAGGCGGCCCTTCGGCGTGCGATCGAGGCCGATGATCATGTTCCCCGGACGCTTGTCCGCATCGTAGTCCAATCCTGGACTCGTAGTAATGAAGGGCGGTTCAAGCGAGAGGTCTTGCAACGCCTTGTCCTGGGCGAAGACTGACAGGACGAGAAGAGGAAGAGTCAGAAGAATGTGTTTCATGCGATGGCGGGAACGAACAACGCAATGCGCTGCCGCGAATGCGAAGCGGCATCGTAATTCAACGTGTTATGATAACACAAGCCGGATCGATCAACGCGCCGCCCAGATGTGCACATCGTCGAAGAGCACGCCCTTGCCGTTCACCGTGAAATGGAAACTGCTCTTCGTCTCATGCGCGAGCCCGGGTGACTTCAGGTATCCAGTGGGTTTGCCATCGATGCTCACGCGCATCTCGTCGCCTGATATCTCGATCGACACTTGATACCATTTCTTCTGCTCCAGCACGATGCTCGCCGCCGAGCCGCGTCCAACCAGCAGTTTGTCCGCCTCCGCCTTGCGTGCCGGATCTTTGCGCATCTCGAAGATGTCGTTGCGCATCACGCCCTCTTTGTCATCGCCGAGGCGGAGCTGCTTGGGCGCGAAAGCGACGCGGCAGATGTGCCCGGCATGCGAACCCTTGAACTTCTGATCGTCAAACACGGCATTGAAGCCGGTGGAACCGTCGAGTTGAAAGCGGAACTCAACCACCACGTCCTTCATCGGGCGATGGACGCGGCCAACGGCGCCATGGTCATCACGCGTCTGCACGCCTTTGAGGCTGCCACCTTCCACGGTGAAGGTCGGGATGACCGGCTTCCACTCGCCGAGATCGGAACGTTCGAAGTCATCGGCAAACAAGGACTCGCCTTTTTCCGCGACAGGTTTCGAGGGGATGTCAGCGGCGAAGCCGGCGAGTGACAGGAAGGAGAAAAGGACGGCGAGGCGATTCATCGGTGAATCAGATGTTGGCAAGCTTGCCGGTGGAGTCGCCGAAAAGATCCGTCTTCACGCCCATTTCGTTCAGCATGCGCACGTAGAGATTCGACATGGGTGTCTTGTCCGGCAGCTTCACATGACGACCGGGATTGAAGGCACCGCCGGCACGGCCTGCGACGATCACAGGCAGGTCGTCGTGCCGGTGACGGTTGCCGTCTGAAAGACCGCCGCAGTAGACGACCATTGAGTTGTCCAGCATCGAGCTGCCATCACCGTCCCTGAGCGATTTCATGCGCTCCATGTAATAGGCGAACTGCCGCATGTAAAAGAGGTCGATCTTCTCGATCTTGGAGATTTTAGCCTGATCGAGCTGGTGGTGTGAGAGGGAGTGATGACCGTCGGAAACGCCGATCTCCTTGAAGCTGCGGTTGCTGCCGTCGTGCGCTAGCAGGAGGGTCGAAATGCGCGTGCTGTCGGTCTGGAAGGCGAGAAGCTGCATGTCCATCATCAGACGGATGTGCTGCTCGTAATTGGAAGGGATGCCAGCTTCAGGCGAATCGATGCCGGGATCAGGCGGCGGACCGAATCGTTCGGACGCCGCGACGCGCTGCTCGATTTCACGCACACCGGTGATGTATTCGTCGAGCTTGTTACGATCGTTGCGACCGAGCTGTTTTTCCAAGCTCTTCACGTCATCGAGAACGAAATCGAGAATGGAGCGCTGCTTTTCCTGACGGGCGACATAGGACCGTGCGCGTTCGGCACCGGTGCCCGCGCCAAAGAGACGCTCAAAGACCTGCGCAGGACTGGGTTCGGGTGTCGCGGGGCTTGTGTCGCTGCGCCACGAGAGATTGAACTGGTAGGCGCAGGAGTAACCGGAGTCACAACCGCCGGAGGCGCGGACAGCGTCACAGGTGAGCTCCAGGGAGCGAAAACGCGTGGCGGCGCCGACTTCGCGAGCGGCGACTTGATCGACCGAGATGCCAACATGGATGTCAGATCCGGAGGTCTTGCGCGGGCGGGCGCCTGTCAGGATGGTGGAGTTTGCTCGGGCGTGGTCGCCACCGCCGTCGGATCCGGCCCAGCCATTCGCCTGTTCAAATCCGGTGAAGACTTGCAGGTCCTTTTTGAACTTTTCGATCGGCGCCATGGTGGGGCCGAACTTGAAGTCAGCGCCTTCCCCCTGCGGACGCCATTTGTCGAGGATGACGCCGTTCGGGATGTAGAGGAAAGCCATGCGGCGCGGCGCGGCGGCCGCAGCGGCGCGGGCAGGCACGAGGGACTCCAGCGCGGGCAGGCTGAGGCAGGTGCCGAGACCGCGCAGAAAGTGACGGCGATTGGAGGTGGATTGCTGGATCATGGGGGTTCTGAGATCAATACGTTTACAATGCGTCATTATCGCAGCGAGCCGTCGCCGCGTCGTTTCTGAAACGGGGCGCTGTGAATGATGCCGCGGACCACGGTGCGCAGTTTGCCTCCGTCTTTTTCCAGATCGGCGACGATGCGGTCGATGGTGGGCGCGTCATAATACTCGGTGCCGCGACCGATGGCGTAAGTGAGCATTTTTGAAACCAGGCAGCGGTAAAAATCCGTGCGACGGGTGGTGGTCATGATGCGGCTGAGTTCCTCGACCGAGGAGAAAGTCTCGCCTGTAATGAGCTTGCCGGCGGTGTCGATGGGTTTGCCGTTTTCCTCGGCGCGGAACATGCCGACGGCGTTGAAGTTCTCCAAGGCGAGTCCGATGGGATCCATGCGGGCATGGCAGGAGGCGCAGAGCGGTTTCTCGCGGTGGATTTCCATCATCTCGCGCATGGTGGCGTTCTTGTGCGCCTTCTTGGCCTCCTCAAGTGTCGGCACATTCGGCGGCGCGGGCGGCGCGGGCGTGCCAAGAAGGTTGTCGAGCACAAACAGGCCGCGCTTCACCGGCGAGGTGCGGGTGGGATTTGAAGTGACCACCAACAGGCTGCCGTGCGTGAAGATGCCGCCGCGGTGGCTGTCCTTCGGCAGCGACACTTTTTGCATCGACTCCCCCTTTACACCCGGGATGCCGTAGAATTTCGCGAGGTGCTCGTTCAGGAAGCTGTAGTCGGCGGTGAAGAGTTCCAGGGAGCTGCGGTTCTCCTTGAGAAGATAGGCAAAGAGATATTCCGTCTCCAGGCGCATGGCGCGACGCTGCCGGGAGCCGAAGACCTTGAAGGCGTCGCCTAGATCCCTGATGCCGAGCACGCGACGCGGATCGACGTTGATGCCCTCCACGTCACGCGTGAGCAGCCACTGGCCGACGAAATTCTCGATGAAGCGCTGCGTCTTCGAGTCCGCGAGCATGCGGTCGATTTCCTCGTCGAGGTTCTCACGCAGTTCCCCCTTTTTCGCGAGTTCAAACAGCTCCGTGTCCGGCATCGAACTCCACAGGAAGTAGGACAGGCGGGAGGCGAGCGCGAACTCGTCCAGCGGCACGACCTTGCCCGGGTTGTCCGGCTCAGGTTGCACCTCGGCGCGAAACAGGAAGCGCGGGGATGCGAGGATGGCGGTCGTGGCGTGGGCGATGCCGCTCTCAAAGGTGGCCTTCGGCTCCTTCGACGCAAGATTCGCCAGCTTGACCAACCGGTCGAGAGTGGCCTCGTCCACGGGACGGCGGAAAGCGCGGTCGGCGATGCGGCGCAGGATTTCGCGTGAGTAGGCCTCGCGCTCTTTCGCATCCGCCGGCGGACCACCTTTGAAAAAGACGCGGTAGTATTCGCGCGGATAGACCTTGTGGCTGCCGTCGAGAGGTCCCTGGAGAGAAACCTTGAGCAGACTCATGTTCAGCGGCTTGTCGTCCTCCTTCGGCGGCGACTTTTCCGCAATGCTGAAACTCAGCAGGTTTTCGCCCTCGGTGAGCTGCGTCTTGGTGGAATAGGTGATGCTCTTGCGATTGTCCCAGCCGAGGCTTTCGTCATCGACGCTCTTGCCGTTGACGAGAGTCGTCAGATTCGCCGTGTGGTCGGAGGCTTCGGAGGATCCCCCGACCTTGTACTCGACAGTCACCTTGTACTCGCCCGGATGATCGATGACCGATTTGTAGGACACCGTGGCGTCCTGGTTGAACGCGAGGTATTTGCCGGTTTTTTTCGAGGGCGCGGCGGACTTGAACTTGTCACCCGAGATCGAATAGGTCGGGATGCTGGCCTGATGCGTGCGAACGGCTTGCGAGACGATTGTCCGCGCCGCGGTGAGGTATTTCTCCATCAACATCGGGGAGATGGAAAGCACGTCGCCAATCGTGTCGAAACCGTAGCCGGTGTCGTCCGGCGGCAGCGCGTCCTCGGCGTCGAAGCTGACGGCAAAGAGGTCTTTGACCGTGTTTTCATACTCCTGGCGGTTCATGCGGCGGATCGTCACGCGACCCGGATCGGGATTGTCGAGATCGAGCTTGAAGACCTTCTCTTCGATCCACCTCGCCAGCTGGTTCCGCTGGGCATCCGTCGGCTGGTCCTTGTTGGACGGCGGCATGAGATGGGAGCGTGTATTGTCCCAAACGCGAAGCCAAAGCGGCTGATCGGCCAGGTGCTCTTCCAGTGACTTGTAGTCGTCCATGGCGAAGTCCCCTTTCGCCACTCCGTCGGCATGACAGTCGTAGCAGTACTGCGAAAGGATGGGCTCAATGTCTTTTTTAAAGTCCGCAGCGGCGGCGGTTCCGGCTCCCAGGCTGACAGTCAACGCGGCGCAGGCGTGACGGCGGAAAGACGGCATGAATGATGGCGACGGACGAAGAGAGAAATGCATGAAAGGGGGAAAAGAAAAACGCCCGCCGCATTTCTGTCATTTCGAGAAACCTTTCCCCGGGGAAAAATGAACAGAAAAGGGCCGGTCGAAGACAACCAGCACGCGAGGTTTGCCCGACAACGAGCCTTTGCCAGGTGACATCTGATCTCCCATGCCGACAGGGCGGGCGGCGCTGCGGACTATGCGCCAAGGATGTAACCGGCCGCAAGCGTCTGAAAGCGCTCGATCTGGCGCTCGGTCTCCTCAGTGTCCCAGCCGAGTTCGGGCGCCATCAACGCGGCCACGCGCGGCGCGGCGCCCATGCTGGCCTGTGCATCGAACAGCAGGCTGCGACTGCGTCGCGCGAGCACATCGCCCACGGTGCGCGCCATTTCGTGACGGACGTGAAAGACGACCTCCGCGCAGGTCAGATCGAGTTTCGTATGAACCTTCCCGGCCCATGCAGGTTCTTTTTTCATCAGGGCCCGAATCTCTGCGGCGTCGCTGCCGTAAACGGCGAGCGGATCCTCCGGATCGAGGACCGTCGCTCCGCCGTGGATCATGAGATCATGCGTGACACAGCGCCTCACCCCAATGCCACCGATCAGTTCGGCATGATCGACGACGTCTTCCGCCATGCGCCTGTAAGTGGTCCATTTTCCACCCGTGATCGTGATCAGACCGGAGTCGGAAACGAGAATGGTGTGGTCGCGCGAAAGCGCGGCGGTGGACTCCGCATTCTTCATCGCCACGAGCGGGCGTAGTCCGGCGTAAACGCTCAGGACGTCGGACGGAAGCGGATCGCGCGTCAGATAGCGCGCGGCGTGCGTCATGAGGAACTCGATTTCATCTGGCAGTGCGCGCGGCTCGACGACCGCATGCTCCACCGGCGTGTCAGTGGTGCCGACGATGACGCGCCCGTGCCAGGGAACGGCGAAAAGCACGCGGCCATCGTCGGTTTTCGGGATCATGATGGCCGAGTCACTAGGAAGAAACTCGCGCGGCAGCACCAGATGCACGCCCTGGCTGGGTGCGACGATCTTCCCGGCAGTCGCGTCGTCCATCTGTCGCACACCATCGACGAAGACGCCGGTGGCGTTGATCACGCAGCGGGCGCGTATTTCATGCTGCGCGCCGCTTTCCTCGCATTCGGCCATCAAGCCGACGACATGACCGTTTTCCTTCATCAGCCCGACGCAGCGCGTGTGATTCAGCGGGATGGCGCCGTGATTCGCCGCCGTGCGCGCCAGATGGATCGCGAGTCGCGCATCATCAAACTGCCCGTCGTGATACACGATGCCGCCGTCGAGTCCTTCCGTCTCCAGAGTCGGCAGCCTCCCGACAATTTCCTCCCGCGTCAGCCAGCGTGATGGCTCCAGACCAAGTTGGCCCGCCAGCGCGTCATACATTTTCAAGCCGATGCCGTAAAACGGCCCCTCCCACCAGTGGTAGCTCGGAATCACAAACGGCAGGCTGTGCACCAGATGCGGCGCGTTGCGCACCATCAGGCCGCGTTCCCGCAATGCCTCGAGCACGAGGGAGACATTCCCCTGTTTCAGATAGCGCACGCCGCCGTGCACCAGCTTCGTGCTGCGACTGGAAGTGCCCTTCGCAAAATCGCTCTGTTCCACCAACACCACTGAATGCCCCCGCGACGCGGCATCCACCGCCGCGCCGAGCCCCGTGGCGCCGCCGCCAATGATCGCGATGTCAAATGGGCCACCGTGTGCGGTGAGCTGCGAAAACAAGCGGTCGCGATTCATGCGGCACAGTAGCTGAAACCCGCAGGAAAGACCAAGACCCATTTTCCATGCGTCCGCAGCTTGATTGATCCCCCGACTCCGCTAGCCTCACTACCCCAACTTCAACCACCCACTCACAACCCATGTCCGACATTGCACTCGCCAAAGGTGAAAAATTTCTCGAAGACAACGCCAAAAAGGAAGGCGTGACCGTCACGGCCTCCGGCCTCCAGTACAAAGTGATCACGGAAGGCACCGGCAAGAGCCCGAAGGCCACCGACACCGTCGAAGTCCACTACGAAGGCACACTGATCGACGGCAAGGTCTTCGACAGCAGCTACAAGCGTGGTGAAACGATCGAGTTCCCGCTCAACCGCGTCATCGCCGGCTGGACGGAAGGCGTGCAGCTCATGAAGGAAGGTTCGAAGTTCCGCTTCTACATCCCCTCAAAACTCGCCTACGGCTCCCGTGGCGCTGGACGCGACATCGGCCCGAATGAGGCGCTGATTTTCGACGTGGAACTCTTCAAGGTGAAGTAATCCGCCGCCCGACATCGTTGAATCCGGCATGCGAATCTTTCTCTTCCTGATTCTCTCGGCTGCGTGCCTCGCCGCGCAGCCGAACGTCGTTTTCATCATCAGCGACGACCAGGGCTATCCCGATCTTGGATGCATCGGCAGCAAGCCGCTGATCACGCCGAATCTCGACAAACTGGCCGCTGAAGGCGTGCGCGGCACGAGCTTCTATGTGACGTGGCCGGCCTGCACGCCGTCCCGCGGCAGCATTCTGACCGGACGCTACCCGCAGCGCAACGGCCTGTATGACATGGTGCGAAACGACATGGTCAATTTCGGCCACTTGTACTCCCCGGAGGAATACGCGGTATCCCCGGAGATGACCCTGGGCCTGGACGTGCGCGAGGTGACGATCGGGGACATGCTGAAGAAGGCCGGCTACGCCACCGGCTGCGTCGGCAAGTGGGACATGGGGCAGGCGAAGCGCTTTCTTCCGCTGCAGCGCGGCTTCGACTTCTTCTACGGCCACGGCAACAACGGCATCGACTACTACACACACGAGCGCTACGGCGTCCCCTCGCTCTTCCGCGGCAACAACCGCACTGAGGAGGACAAGGGCAAGTATGCGACCGACGTCTTCGGTCGCGAGGCTCTGTACTTCCTCAACGAGCACGCCGGAAACCGTCCCTTCTTCCTGTATCTGGCTTTCAATGCTCCGCACGGTGCGTCTTCCTTCCCCGAAGATACGGAAGAGGGTGTGAAGAAAAAAGGCGTCGGCGTGCAGGCGCCGGAGAAATACGTCGCGATGTATCGCGATACGGTGAAGGACGAGAAACTCGCGCGCTACTGCGGCGCGGTCACCTGCATGGACGAGGTGATCGGCGCGCTGATGAGCGCGGTCGACAAGGCGGGGCAGACGGACAACACGATCTTTCTTTTCATCTCCGACAATGGCGGCAGCGGCAACGGCGGCAACGCTCCGCTGAAAGGCTCCAAAAGTACGATGTGGGAGGGCGGCCTGCGCGTGCCCTTCATCGCCCGCTGGCCTGGAAAACTGCCCGCCGGGAAGGTCACGGACGAATTCCTGACCTCGCTTGAATTTGTGCCCACCCTGCTCGCAGCCACCGGCGCGTCGGCACCGGATGGCGTGAAAATGGACGGTTTCGACATGCTGCCTATCCTGCGGGGCGAGGCCAAGTCTCCGCGAAAAGAGATGTTTTGGCAGCGCCGCAGCGACAGGGCAGCCCGCTTTGAAAACTGGAAGTGGCTCGAGTCCGCCAAGGGCAGCGGCCTCTACGACCTGAGCTCGGACCTGGGTGAAACCAAGGATCTGACCGCCGAAAAGCCGGAGATCGCCAGGATGATGCGCGGGCGTTTTGATGCCTGGCGGGCGGAAATGGATGCCGCGGAGCCGAGGGGACCGTTCCGCGACTATTGAGCACGAAAAGGCCGGTTTTTCGTATCTTGTTATTCTTTCACATTCCTTGCCCGAAACGGCCATGCTCAAAAAAATATGGGGCAAACAGTTGAAAATCTGCTATTTAGACCGCTTCGACCGACCATGACAGCACCGCAAGAACGAGTACAGGCCTCCATCTCCGAGTGGAAACAGATCATCGCGCCGTTTCAGACGCCCTCCGTCCCGCGTGCGGTGTGGCAGATCGTCAATACCCTGGTTCCCTACGCCGCCCTCTGGTATCTGATGTGGATGAGCCTTTCGGTTTCTTACTGGCTCACGCTCGGCATTGCCGCCGTCGCAGGTCTTCTTCTGGTTCGTGTTTTCATCATTTTCCACGACTGCTGCCACGGCTCCTATTTCAAATCGAAGCGCGCCAATGACATCCTCGGCTTCATCTGCGGCCTGCTCACTTTCACGCCCTACGGCCACTGGCGCTGGCAGCACAACGTCCACCACGCCACTTCCGGCGACCTCGACCGTCGCGGCGACGGCGACATCTGGACGATGACCGTCGACGAATACGAGAAGGCCTCTCCGAACAAGCGGATGTGGTATCGCATCGTGCGCAATCCCTTCGTGCTCTTCGTGCTCGGGCCGCTTGTCCTGTTCCTGCTTTATCAACGCTTCCCCTCGCCGCGCGCCAAGGGCAAGGACCGCGCCTCGGTGATGTGGATGAACCTCGCCATCGCGCTCATGGTGGCGGGCCTCTGCTGGCTCTTTGGGTGGAAGGCTTATCTCATGATGCAGATTCCGGTGACCTTTGTGGCCGGGGCCGCAGGCATCTGGATGTTCTATGTGCAGCACCAGTATGAGGACACCTACTGGGAAAGCCGCGAAGGCTGGGACTACACCACCGCCGCCATCGAAGGCAGCTCCTTCTACAAGCTGCCGAAAATCCTCCAGTGGTTCACCGGCAACATCGGTTTCCACCACATTCACCACCTCAGCTCGCGCATCCCGAACTACCACCTCGAGCGCTGCCACTTCTCGCACCCGATGTTTCACACCGTGAAGCCGCTCACGCTGCTCTCCAGTCTGAAGTGCATCAATCTCCGCCTCTGGGACGAGAAGAACCGCAGGCTGGTGAGCTTCCGCGATGCGAAGAAACTGCGTCAGCAAAACGATGCTGACATCGGTCTCGCGGCGTAGTCTGTCGTGTGGACTCACCGTCGTTTCAGCTCAATCCCGAATTTCATCCGCGTGGCGACCAGGCGCAGGCCATCGCCAAGCTGCTGAAGTCGGTCCGGGCGGGAAACAGGCATCAGACGCTGCTCGGCGTCACTGGGTCGGGCAAGACCTTCACGATGGCGAACGTCATCGCGGAGATGGGCCGACCCGCGCTGGTGTTTTCCCACAACAAGACGCTCGCGGCGCAGCTCTACTCGGAGTTTAAAAATTTCTTCCCGAACAACGCGGTCGAATACTTTGTTAGCTACTTCGACTACTACCAGCCCGAGGCCTACATCGCCCGGACGGACACGTACATCGAGAAGGACTCGTCGGTGAACGACGAGATCGAGCGTCTCCGCCTCTCCAGCATGGGCGCGCTGCTTACCCGGCGGGACACGATCGTCGTGGCAAGTGTGAGCTGCATCTACGGCTTGGGCTCTCCCGAAGACTACGAGGGCATGATGGTGCCCCTGCACACCGGCCAGCAGATCACCCGCGAAACGCTGCTCACCAAGCTGGTGGACATGCTCTACGAGCGGAATGACTACCAGCTTCAGCGTGGCAAGTTCCGCGCCCGGGGTGATGTGATCGAAATCGTTCCGGCCTACCTCGAAAACGAAGCGATCCGCATCGAGTTCTTCGGCGACGAAATCGACCGCATCAGCGCTGTGGACGTGCTCACCGGCACGGTGACGCTCAAGTTGCCTAGCTACACCATCTTCCCCGCCAAGCAGTTCGTCACGCCCGGCGACAAGCTGCGCAAGGCCATCGTGAAAATCCGCGAAGAAATGGAGGAGCGCGTCGCGTGGTTTGAGAAAGAGGGCAAGCTTCTCGAGGCCCAGCGCATCAAGATGCGCACGCAGTATGACATCGAAATGATGCAGGAGATGGGCTTCTGCCAGGGCATCGAAAACTACAGCCGCCATCTCACCGGTCGCGAACCGGGCGCGACGCCGGGAACGCTGCTCGATTTCTTCCCCGAGCCGCCGCTGGTCTTCATCGATGAAAGCCACGCCACCATCCCTCAGATTGGCGGCATGTATGAGGGCGATAAGTCACGCAAGACCGTGCTCGTCGAGCATGGCTTCCGTCTTCCCAGCGCTCTCGACAACCGCCCGCTGCGTTTCGAGGAGTTCATGGGCAAGGTAGGGCAGCTTGTTTATGTCAGCGCCACGCCCGCGCGTTTCGAGATGGAGAACAGCGTCGTTGGCAACACGAACTACATTCCGCACCAGCGCGACCGCATCGGCATGGAGGAGAGCATTCCTGCCGCGCTTCCCGGCAAGGCCGTGCGTGTGAGTGGCAACGCCCAATCGGTCGAAAGCTTCGATGTGACGACCAAGGGAAGGTCGCTCGTCGTCGAGCAGATCATCCGTCCAACAGGATTGCTCGATCCCATCATTACGATCAAGCCGTTGAAGGGCCAGATCGACGAGACGATCGAACTTTGCCGTCAGCGCATCGAGAAGGGCGAGCGCGTGCTCGTCACCACGCTGACGAAACGCACGGCCGAAGATCTCACCGACTATCTGCGCAATCTCGACTTCCGGGTTCGCTACCTGCATAGCGACATCGACGCCATCGAGCGCGTCGAAATCCTGCGCAGCCTGCGTGCGGGCGATTGCGATGTGCTCGTGGGCATCAATCTGCTGCGCGAAGGCCTCGATCTGCCTGAGGTCAGTCTTGTGTGCATCCTCGATGCCGACAAAGAAGGCTTTCTGCGCAGTGAGACCTCCCTCATTCAGACCGCGGGACGCGCCGCGCGCCACGTCGCAGGTGAAGTCGTGCTGTTTGCCGACATTCAGACGCAAAGCATCCAGGCGCTGACGAACATCAGCACCTATCGCCGTCGCGTGCAAACCGAGCACAACGAGAAACATGGCATCACGCCGCAAACCGTGCGCCGTGCCGTGCAGGAAAGCCTGCACATCCTCGGCAAGGCAAAGGAGATCGAAGAAAACGTCGTGAAGGAAGGCGGCGGCGACTACGCCATCACCGAAACCATCCGCGAACTCGAACAGGAAATGGCCGAAGCCGCGATGAAGCTCGAATACGAACGCGCCGCCCTGCTGCGCGACCAGATTCGTGAACTCAAAAAACGCGCCGGCCTCAACACCGACGACACGGGCACGGTGACACAGCGCAAAGACGTAGTTTACGGCAAGCCCAAGCGGGGAAGCAGGAAGAGAAAAGGGTGAGCGACTCCGTATGAGTCACGACACCATGAACCGCCGCCAGTTTCTCCAGACCGCCTCCGCCACCTCGCTCGCCTCCTGCACGACCCTCAGCGCACCGGATTCGCTGATCATCGACACCCATCAGCATCTGTGGGACCGGCGTGTTCTGAACCTGCCGTGGCTCAAAGGCGCGCCGGAGGTGCTGCGGCATGATTATCTCACCGCGAATTATCAAAAGGCCTTCGCGGGTCTGAACGTGAAGGCGATCTACATGGAGGTCGATGTCGCTGAGAACAATCACATCAAGGAAGCCGATGGCATCGTCGCGCAATGCCGCGCCAAACACACCCCGACCATCGCCGCCACAATCGGCGGACGGCCTGCCTCCGCGGATTTCGAAAGCTATGTGAAGCGCTACGCGGGCAACGGCATCGTCAAAGGTCTGCGCCAGGTGCTGCATGGCGATTCCACACCCGCCGGCTTCTGCCTGGGCAAGGATTTCGTGCGCGGCATTCAGGCGCTCGGCCAGCACGGCCTCAACTTCGAGCTCACGATGCGTCCGATGGAACTGGCCGACGGCGCAAAACTCATCAAGCAGTGCCCTGACACGCCCTTCGTGCTCGACCACTGCGGCAACGGCGATCCGAAGGCCTTCAATTCGAAACTCGGCCCCGGTTTGAAACGCACCTGCACCATTGACGGTTGGAAACGCGGCATCGATGCCGTCGCCGCTTCGCGTGCGGATGTGATGTGCAAAATCAGCGGCATCGTCGCCTTCGTGCCGCCGGGGAAATGGCATGCGGAAGACCTCGCGCCGGTCGTGAACCACTGCCTCGATGCCTTCGGCCCCGACCGCGTCTTCTTCGGCGGCGACTGGCCCGTCTGCCGCCTCGGCAGTCCCGTGCGCGGCTGGGTGGACGCCTTGAAACAGATCGTCTCCTCACGTCCTGCCAGCGAGCAACGCAAACTATGGAGCGGCAATGCGATCCGGTTTTACAAGCTGAAGGTTTGAGCGCCCGGCGTTGCACGCCTGTCATTTGAAGTTAGCTTCCGCGCATGAGCACGATCACTCTCGAATATCCGCCCTCCTGGCTTGCGGCCATGGGCGTGGATGCTCCACAGTTCGCGGCGGACACGAAGATCGCGGCGGCGATGAAGCTGTTTGAGCGTCACCGGCTCTCCAGCGGGCAGGCAGCCCAGTTGGCAGGCATGTCGCGGGTGGAGTTCTTGCTCACCTGCCGTCAGTGGGGCGTTTCCAGCGTGGATTGGGACGAGGAAGACCTCGCGGCGGAGTTCAGCGGGACTCTGCCGGTGCAGCGCCCATGAGCACGATTGTCTGCAATTCAGGGCCGCTGATCGCGCTCGGCGGTGTTGACCAGCTTGGCCTGCTTCGATCCCTCTTCGGCATCGTTTGCATCGCTGCGGAAGTGGCTGCTGAATGTCAGGCTGGTGGCGTCTCCAAAACGGGC
Organism: Prosthecobacter sp.; assembly: GCA_041395065.1. Taxonomy (GTDB): domain Bacteria; phylum Verrucomicrobiota; class Verrucomicrobiia; order Verrucomicrobiales; family Verrucomicrobiaceae; genus Prosthecobacter. The sequence continues at coordinate 54,831 of JAWLBG010000034.1, forward strand.
CTCGAAGCTTTCCGCGCCGCCTCCTGGCTTCAAGTTGTCGATCTTGGAACTCCTCCCGATCCTTTGCTCACGTCGCTGCTTGACCTTGGCGAAGCAAGAACCATTGAGCTTGCTCTCCGCCAGCCAGACGCCGTGCTGCTCATGGACGAGGCACGCGGCAGACGCGTGGCCCGCGACATTTATGGCCTGCAGGTCGTCGGCACCGGACGCATTCTGGTCGAGGCTAGGCGCACAGGTTTGATCACCTCCGTTAAGCCGTTGATCGAGACCATCCGCAACAACGGCTACTGGCTTTCGGATCGCATCGTGGCGGAAGTCCTCCGGCAGGCAGGTGAGTGACTGGCCCGTCTGTCTCCTCGGCGGGCCACTGTACAAAGATGCCATTGCGCAATGAATGCGTTGCCTGAACCAGATCATTTCCTCACGTCCTGCCAGCGACCAACGCAAGCTGTGGGACGGATTTCGGGTGGCGAGGATGCCGCCTGCCGCTTAAGCTCCGCCCATGCAAGCCCTCACCCTCACCCTGCCCGCCGAATCTCTCGTCGGTGTCCGCATCCCGCCGCGTGATCTGGAGCGGGAGCTGCGATGGCGCCTGGCGATGGCGCTGTTCTCGGACGGCATCCTGTCCGGTGCCGCCGCGTGCAAAATGGCGGGCATGGAAAAGGCGGAGTTTCAGCACCTGCTCGGTGAGCGCGGCATCACCCAGCCCCTGGCGGAGCAGGACTTGGCGCAGGATCTTGAAAACCTCGCCGCATGGAAAGCGCGTTGATCATTTCCAACACCACGCCGCTCATCAACTTCGCGCAGACGGGGCGAATGGCTGTTCAATGCGTTGCTGTTTATCCGATGAATTCCGCCACGCCTTGAGCCCAAGGTTTCGTGCAAAGCGCCTGGTCCAGTGTCGCCAGCTTCAGTCCGTGGCGTTGTGCGAGGCAGACGAGGTGCGCATCCATCACCTCTTTGTGACCGCTGACCGTCGGCAGGGTGGATGCGGAAATGTCATCCACCACCAATGAGTGCTCCGGCATGTCCGTGATCTGGGCCAGCGCCATGCTGGCTTGGTCAAAGCTCGCTCCGATCGCCGGACTCAGACTCACGCGGAGGAAGCCGCACTGCACAGAAGAACAAGTGGCAAAGCGGGTCTGATTCGCAAGCCAGAGGGTCGTAGCCCCGTGATGCGCATGCACCTTCCAACACGCCGCCACCAGCACGTTCGTGTCGAGGAGGTGGCTCATGGCAGCTCGTTCAGGATGTCATTCACCATCTCGGTCGTGATCAGCGGCAGCTTGGCGTCACGCGCGAGCACCATGCGCCCGGTGCATTCGTCTTTGACGAGGCTGACCTTGGCGGGTGGCTTCGCCGGGATCGCCCGGCGCAGCAAACGATTCAGCACCACATCCAGTGTGGATTGCTCCACCTTCGCCTGCTCGTTCAGGTAATGGGCGAGGTCGTCGTCGAGATGAAGATGCGCGTTCATGGTGTGCCGAAGTGATTCGGGCGGAGAATAGCCGTTTGCGGCTGTCTTGTCGAGTTTTTGGCCTCCGGGTTTCGATGAAGCCGAGTCTCGGGGCGTGCGCGCTGGAGCCATCTACGACTACCTGCACCTCGTCTCCGCCCGGCATCATGGCATGGAAAAATTCTAAACCCTGAACCTGCGTCACTTTCAGAGCTTCTGGCGTTCTGGTGATCCCGAAATCGCACATCCGTGAGTTTACGGGAGAAGCCTGCCGATCTGCGTTTTCAGCGCCGGAATCAACTGCTCCACGACCGGCCTTGACCTCACGGTTGCCTCGCGCCACGCCAGCGTTAGCGTGCGCTCATATTTCAGGGCCTTCTCGGTCTGGCGCTGAAGAACGGCAGAGCCGGCGCTGATGGCGGTGCCCTTGGCAAATTCAGGGAGGAAACCGGCATAGCGTCCGGTCTCGATTGCCATCGCCACCTGTGTGTAGGATGAGCACTCCAGAGCGGCGTTCAGCTTGATGCCACGGGTGCGTGCCTTGCTCTCCAGAAACTGCCGGAAATGCCCCTGACCCTCAAGCACGGCCCAGGGCAGCGATGCAAGTTCGTCCATCTTCAAATCAGCCGTGGTGCGGGACAGGGCTTTCGGCACGAAAGCGGTATGCGCATAGCGCCAGTCACCCGCATGCAGCAGACTCGATGGCACATCTTCTTTGCGGATCAGTGCCAGATCGACCTCGCCTTGTTGCAGGCCATCCACAAGGCGTGTGCTGTCCAGGTTCTTGAAGGCGAAGGCCATGCCAGTGGTTTGCTTTTTCATCGCTTCCACGGCCGGGAACAACAGCCACTGAATCAGAGTCTCCCCCGCGCCGATCACCACACGCTGCGCCTGCTCACACGCCAACTTTTGCAGATCGTCCACCGATTGGAAAAACTGCCTTGCCGCCTGCGCCAGTTCCTTTCCTTGCTGCGTCAGCCGAAACGGTCGGCTCTGTCGTGCCAGCAGTGCCACGCCAAACACCGCCTCCAGCTCCGCAATCTGCCGGCTGAGCTGGCTCTGCTTGTTCGCGTCTCCTCGCGAGGCCTGTCCGATGCTCCCCGCCTCCGCTATCTCGCAGAGCGAGGCGAGACGTTCGAGGGAAAACCCTGACTGGTTAGCGAGATGCTTGAACATGACTATGCAGTCATACTACATGCAACGGTGCCAGTGGCAAGACTTCCGATTTCCGGCAATACTTTTGCCATCATATGAATAACAACATTCAAACTCAAATGGCCGAAACTGTCGTCGTTCAGCCTCCACTCCGCCCAAAACCAGACGCTCTGACTGTTGGCACGTTGGCGAATGCGACCCAGATGAAACCTGCTGTCCGCCGTTTCAGCCGCCGTGCCTTCATTCCCGCCTCGCTGCTTTGTGTCGGTGGCATTTTCCTGGCTCATCGACAATTCACCACCACGGCTGCGCGTGCGGAGCTTGAACGCCGTCAGCGCACTGCTTTGCAGGCATTGCAAAAGCAAGCGCGCCAAGGTGTGGAAAAAGCGGACAAGGCAGATGTCGCTGCCATGCGCCAGCACCGTTCGGTGTTGGTTGAGAAGCTCACAAAGGCGCATGCGTCCGGTCTGTCGGCCATCCCGGCTGCTAGCGAGCAATTGGGCGGCTTCTGGAACTGCGCTGGCATGATTGCCCGTCTGGCCCAGGACTTGGTGCAGGGCGGCAACTCGGCATCGCAACATCTTGCTTCATGCCTGCCAGCGATGATGTCCTCTGCCACGCAGATGCAAGGTGCCGCACAGGCGGCGCTGGGATCGCTGCACCATGAGGCCTTGGGGCGCACTCATGTGCTGTGCGCGGAACTGCTGCAGTCTGCCCGCGAGCTTCCTGTCGGGGTCCCGGACATGTCGGTCATGCAACCCCTGACAGGCATGATGGACTCCGTTCAGCAGCAGCAACTCGAGCTGGGAGCCGCCGCCGTGCTGCTGCCGGTGGATATTCTCTGGACAGCTGCTGCAACGCGGGAGCTGTTTGCAGGATTGCTGATGCCCTACGCCCGTCGTGCTGCTGCCATGCTCGGGACGAATGTCGCCCTGATCGCCGCGGATGGCCCTTTGCCATTCGGGGATGTGGTGGCCCTGCTTGGCGACATTGGCTTTGGCTTGTGGACGGCATGGGACATCTACTGGTTGAGCCGGAACCTGCCGGGTGAGATTGCCAAAACACTGCGCCAAGGAATCGACAACATGCGAGACCAGGCTCTGGCAGCGTTCGATGAAGCGTCTGCCCGAATGTTGAAGACGCTCAAAAGCCAGCGCCAGCAGGCCGTGCAGCCTGCGTTGGCCCTTGACCCGAACATGCCTCTTCCAACCAGAACAACCATATGAAATCCATTCTCACGCTGCTCGTCGCTTCGTTCCTCTCTGCCACTGCCGCACAGGCCAGGTCCTTGGCAGGTCATCTGGTCGTTCAAGCCATGAAAGTCTCTGGCCGCGAAGCCTTGGAGGTTGGTGCCCGTGAAGCGATGGAACGCGCCGCCGCGAATGCCATCCGCGTTCTGGGTGGCGAAGCCGCCGAGAAAATCGTTCAGCGTGGCGGGCTGGAACTCTTGGAAGCCAGTCTTCATTACGGCGACGATATCCTGCGCCATGCAGCGCGAGTAACCGATGCAGCCCGCTATCTCGGGATGCGTCCACAGGAGGGCATGAGCCTCGTTGCCCGCCTGGGTGATGATGCCTTGCTTCTTGAAGCCAGAACGCCAGGCATGGCCGAAAAAGCAGCTACCCTGCTGGGTCGCGGAGCCTTGGCACCATTATCAAAAGCACCGGCTGAGGAAGTCACACGTCTCGTCGGCTATGCTGCACGGGCAGAAAGTAACCAGATCCGCGCGACTCTGCTCGATGGATGGCAGAAACATGGCGTTTGGATTCTGAACGAGCTCGACAAGCGCAAGTCACTGATTCTCACAGGAGGACTGACGGCCAGCATGCTAGTCATCGCGGATGGCGGCCACGACATGCTCCAGGACATTCCAGAAAAAGCACCGCAACTGCTCGCAGGCCCCGCAAACACCATTGCCACCGGCATCAATACCGGCATTGTCATCCTCTCGGCACGGTGGGTCTGGCGTTATTGATAGCCGTATGGTTCTTTAGTTCCCATCTTTCCTCGAAGCGATGCAGATGACATGAGGCTCCTAAGATGATCCCCAATCCAATTCACTGATTTCATGCTCACCGAATTCTCCATCGGCAACTATCAGGCATTCAGCACTCCACAAAAGGTGCCGCTGAAGCCCATCACTTTGATTTTTGGGCCAAATAGTGCCGGGAAATCCGCACTCCTACGGTCTTTGCTGCTAGCCAGACAAGCCATCGTGGATGAAACATTGGCCAAGAACGTCGGCTCACATGAACGGCATCCTGGCAACCCTGAGGGATTTGTCCGTAATAAGCAAGTGCCCTTGGAAGTCTCGTTCACGGCCAGCCAAGAGTCGGATTTGTGCCGGATCGATTTGCTCTGGAAGGCCGATGGGGTCGGCAACGTGGAGACACATTCGATGAAGGTGTTACGCAATAAGGAAGAACTTCTTCGGTTTGAAGGAAGTGCCGAGACAGCCAGTTCCGATCACCCTTCCCTCTCACAGCTATTCGAACGACAACCCGAAGAAGTTTCCAAGACCACAAGGCTGACAGCCACTTTCATTCATCCAGAAGTTTCAGAAGCCCTAGGCGGGGCAGCAAATGCGCCGCATCAAATGCCGGACGAGTTACTGAAAGGCCATGCTTGCCTCACCCCAACTGCGGCGCTTCCGGGGAGCCGTATTGTGGACTTTTTGGAGCATTGCCAGTTTCCCGAACTTTCAGATCTTTTGGGGGATGATGTGGCATTCTCAAAAGAGGGAGATCGTTTACGGAGGAAGATTCAGGATGTCATCCAAGTTGTGCGCAAAAACGTGGAAACCGATCTTGAAAACATGGTGTATCACGGGCCCGTGCGTCCGGTGCCCAAGCGGCTCGAACACGCAGACAAAGACATTCCCCTGCTCTCAGAATGGTGGAAGCTGGCGTTTGATCTTCCTCCTTTGCTCAGGTTTAATCCTCCTCCTTTGCTCAGGGAAGTAAACCAATGGCTTGCAGGCAACCCCCACACCAAGCGCCATGAGCTGGTTTTTGACTATCGCGTGCCAGGTTCGCGCTTGAAAAACCTTTTCGAAGAAATCGGAGCTGAAGTGACGCCTGACGAGGCGCTTGAAGAAGCGTTTCACGCAAAATGGAATTCGGACGAGAAGTTCAGAGACAAGCTCGTTGAGGACCATCTCCATGCGACCTGGGACGACAATGATCCAAGCAAGTGCGAGTATGATTCCAAAGAGGAGGCCTTGGATCAAAGCTATTATGTAATTTTTGGAGAAGGTCGGGAGCGTGGCCGGGCACACTTCGATGAGCTTTACCAATCGAAAGGCCTGAATGCTGCGCTGGAATTTCTTTTGGCTGGTGCTAGCAGCCTGAAGAAGGAGGCTGCGAATAAACACAAAGTGCCTGCCGAGCAGGCAGATGTTTACTTTGAAGATGTTGCCACGAAGACAAAAATCCCGCCGTCGAATATCGGTATTGGGTTCAGCCAGATGCTCCCGCTGGTTGTTTCCGCCTTCACCTGCGAAAGCCAACTGATCGCCATCGAGCAGCCGGAACTCCATATTCATCCCGCCCTGCAAACCGAACTCGCCGATCTTTTTATTCAGTCGGCCAAGAAGCGTGGAAACCGTTACCTCATCGAGACTCACAGCGAGCATTTGATCCTGCGGGTGATGCGACGGATTCGTGAGACGTTTGAAGGCAGGCTGCCCGAAGGGAAACACCCCATCACATCAGATGAAGTCTGTGTTCTCTATGTCGAACCAGGCGAGAACGGGAGCGTTGTGCGGGAAATGCCACTCAACGAACGTGGTGAACTGATCAAAGGCTGGCCGGGCGGTTTTTTTGAAGAGGCCCTCAACGAAATGTTTTAACCATGCTCTCTGAATACGCCCTCATCCCTGATGTGTTCGATCCAGCAGGCTACGCCTCTGCTGAGACGTGTGACAAGCATCTCCGAGAATTGAAGGAAGGCATCATTGCCCGGGGGTTGGTCCGCAACCTCCACGGAGGTGGATGGTGGCGGTTTGTGGAAACGCATAGAGATCGCTGGGATAAACGCGGGCGGGAGTTGCTCAAGAAACTGAAACAGCAAGGCAGGCTCAGTGAAGCAACCGGTTGTGCGGTCGAGGCTCCGGAAGCCGGGTTGGCGTGGTGCGCGGAGGCGCTGGCTTCACATGAGCAGGTTCCGCTAGCTGGAGTGATTTCTGATGAAGTAACAGCGGCAGAGTTCACGGCGAACGAGCTGGTAGCGCCGGTGCCACGATTGACCGAACAAACTTGGTGGACGGGAGGAAAGAACTCCATCGAACTCAAGAGAACTACCGACGACTATCTGGAGGCGTTAGGACCGACGCTCCGTCATTCCAATTCCATCTGGTTTGTAGACCCCCATCTTGATCCAGACCGCCCCGATTATCGCGGCTTCTCCGACTTGCTGAGGGCCTGTGGGCCACGCAAGCCTGCGGCGAGGATTCAAATTCATCGCGTCTGTTATTCTGGCTCAGGCCGCGAACGCCAGATCATCACGGCGGACAAGTATAGCGAGTGGGAGAATCGCTTTCGGAATACACTCGGTACAGTTGTGAGGGAGGCCGATTTAAAGGTTGAGGTATTTTTTTGGGATGACTTTCACGACCGCTATCTGATTTCAAATCTCATCGGAATACTCATGCCAAACGGTTTCGATACGGATGCTGAAAAACCAGTGACTCGCTGGGCGCGTTTGGATCGCGACCATCGAGATAGTGTGGAAAGGGAGTTCGACGAACCGTCGTCACGTCACAAATTGCGTCATCGTTTCAGCATCTGACTCACATTCTCAATCCAGCGTCTGCCGGTAGCGCAGCACGCCGATGATCAGGGCGACGATGGCAAACATCGAGATGTGCCAGAGTTCGAGTGAGATGTCGGTGAAGGTGTTTCCCTTCAGCAGCACGCCGCGCACGATGCGCAGGAAATGGGTGAGCGGCAGGACTTCGCCGATATTTTGCGCCCACTGCGGCATGCCGCGGAAGGGGAACATGAATCCGGAGAGCAGCAGCGAGGGCAGGAAGAAAAAGAACGAGCCCTGCACGGCCTGAAGCTGGTTCGTGGAGACGGTCGAGAAGGTGATGCCGACGGCGAGATTCGCGGCGATGAAGACGAACGCAGCGGCGAAGAGCAGGCCCAGATTGCCGACCATCGGCACGTGAAACAGGAAGTGCGCGGCGACGAGGATGAGCACGACCTGGATGTAACCGACGAGCATGTAGGGAATGATTTTCCCGAGGAACACTTCAAACGGGCGCGTGGGCATCGACAGCAGGTTTTCCATCGTGCCACGCTCGCGTTCGCGCGTGATGGCGAGCGCGGTGATCATGACCATCGTCATCGTGAGCACGACGCCCATAAGACCGGGCACGATGTTATACTGCGTGATGGCTTCCGGATTGTAGAGCGCATGCACGCGGAGATCGACGGGCACGTCGGTCTCGGCGAGCCAGGCGAGCGGTCCTTTAAGGTCGTTCTGCAACGCGGAGTTTATCAGCGTGCGCACGGTGCCGATCGCATTGCTCGTCGCGGCGGGATCGGTGGCGTCGGCTTCGACGAGGAGCGAGGGTTTGTCGCCGCGCAGGAGGTCGCGCGAGAAGTCCTGCGGGATGGTGATGACGAACTGAACCTCGCCGTGCTCCAGCACCTCACGCGCCTCGTCCTCGCTGTGCAGCTGCTTCACAAACTTGTAGTAGCTGCTGTTGCGGATGGCGCCGAGCAGCGTGCGCGCCTGCGGGCCGTTGTCGTTCATCAGCACGGCGGCCGGCAGGTCTTTCGGATCCGAGTTGATCGCATAGCCGAAGAGCAGCAGCTGCAGCATCGGAATGCCGACCATCATGCCGAAGGTCACGCGGTCGCGGCGCATCTGGATGAACTCCTTGGTGATGATCGCGAGAAAGCGGGTGATGGAGAAGCGATGGCTCATGCGGCGAAGTTGTCCTTCGATTGATCCATCAGATGGATGAACACGTCCTCGAGGCCGGAACGAATCAGCGTCCACTCGTAATCGCTGCGGAACGGCGCGATGGCCTGCTCCAGCGCGGCCGCATCGCCGCCGCTGACATGCAGCGACGTGCCAAACGCGACGGCCTGATTCACGCCCGGGCACTGGCGTAGTTTTTCAGCGAGGTCCAGCAGATCCGCGCCGCGCACCGCCCAGGTTGTGAGCTTCGCGCCGTCGATCACCTCCGCGACGCTGCCATGCGTGAGCAGATTGCCATAGGCGAGGTAGGCAAGACGGTGGCAGCGCTCCGCCTCGTCCATGTAGTGCGTCGTGATGAGAAACGTGAGTCCCTTGGCGGCCAGCCGGTGAATTTGCTCCCAAAAATCACGCCGCGCCTTCGGATCGACACCCGCAGTCGGTTCGTCGAGCAGCAGCAGCTTCGGCGAGTGAATCAGGCACGCGGCGAGTGCGAGCCGTTGCTTCCAGCCGCCGGAGAGCTGTCCCGCGAGCTGTCGCTCACGTCCTGCAAGGCCCAGGTCCCGAATGGATTCGTCCACCACATCGCGTCGATGCTTCACGCCATACATGCGTGCGACGAAGTCGAGGTTTTCGCGGATGCTCAGGTCTTCGTAGAAGCTGAAGCGCTGCGTCATGTAGCCGACCTGCGTTTTGATCGCCTCGCTCTCCTTGATCACGTCAAAGCCGAGACAGGTGCCGCTGCCGGCGTCTGCGTTCAGCAGGCCGCAGAGCATGCGGATGAAGGTGGTCTTGCCGCTGCCGTTCGGACCGAGGAACCCGTAGATCTCGCCGGATCGCACCTGCAGATCGATGCCGTTCACGACCGTGCGCGTCCCGAAGCGCTTCGTCATGCCTTTCACGTCGATCGCGAGGTCGCCGTTCATGGCTCATGCGAGAATTCGACGTCCACCGGCTGTCCGGGATGCAGCTTCACCGCATCCGCGTCTTCAAACCGCAGTTCGATCATGAACACGAGCTTGCTGCGGTTTTCCTGGCTGTAGATCACCGGCGGTGTGTACTCCGCGTGCGGCGAGATGAAGCTCACCTTGCCCGTGATCGCTTCCGCCAGCCCATCGACATGCACCTTGGCCGCATCGCCCGGATGCAGGTTTGCCAGCTTCGTCTCGGACACAAACGCACGCACCTTCATGTTCGCAGGCGGCAGCAGCGAGACCACAGGACGTCCGACGACGACGAATTCGCCCTCACGATACAGCGTGTCGTAAACCGCACCCGCTTGCGGCGCCTTCTGCTGCTTCTGCGAGAGATCCCACTCCGACTTCGCCAGCGCCTCGGTGCGCGCTTTGACTTCAAATTCGAGCGCGCTGATCTGATCCGGTCTGGCGCCCATTTGCGCCGTTTTCAGTTCGGCCTCCAGTTGTTCCAGCCGATGCTGGTCCTGTGCGTAGGCGCTGCGCGCCCGGTCGATGCTGTCGATCGAGACGGCACCGGTTTTGCGGAGTGTTTCCTGACGCGCAAATTCCATCTGGGTCAGGGCCAGGGCATCCTCGGCAAGCATCACTCCGGCCTTGAGGGCTGCGATTTCCGAAGGGCGGCGTCCTTTTTGTGCGTCCTCCAGATTGGCCTTCGCCTGTTCCAGACGATGCATGGCTTCATCTCGTACCGCCTTTTCAGCCACCGCTTCCAGAGAAAAGAGCGCTTCACCCGCCTTGACGTCCATGCCGCGCCGCACGTTCAGCTTCTGCAGCCTTCCCGCCGACGGCGCGGCCACATAAACGAACTCT
>JAWLBG010000035.1:0-62056 GCA_041395065.1 Prosthecobacter sp.
CATGGTGAGCAGTCGGCTGCTCACCAACCAGATCGACCCGAATGTGGAGATTCCGGTGGCACCGAATGCGCGTCCGCCGGAACAGGCAGCCGGTCGTATCGTTGTTCATGTGTATGAAGACGGCGGATTTGGCGGGGCGAGCCGTGACAAGGAACCGCTGCCCGACATGGCGGCCGTGACGGAATACGTCATGCGCCACAAGGAGAACATCGAACCCGGTGTGACGCCGAAGATTCTTTTGCGCGGAGACAAGCGCAGCCTCGTTAAGTACTCGAAGCAGGTGGTGAAGGCCGCCGGCGACGCGGGGGTGAACACGGTCATATTCAGCGCCTTCCCCTCAGCTAAATAGCATTCTCCATTTCTTCCACGACACGAATGGCCACCAAGAAACGCTTTCAATCCGATCAGATCGAGGAGCCCGCGCTGGACATGTCCTCTCTGATCGACGTGAGCTTTCTGCTGCTGATCTACTTCCTGGTGACTTCGACGCTGGAACCACGGGAGTCCGATCTGAGCATGGAAATGCCGACGGACAGCGGCAAGGCCAGCAGCATTCAGATCGATCCGCTCAAGATCCGCCTGACGGCCCAGGGGCAGATCACGATCGCCGATCAGGTGATGGCGGACGACACGCAGATGGAGGCGGAACTGGACCGCTACAAGCAGCTTACTGACGCCACGGACAAGCAACCGCTGGTCATCGTGGCTTCGGACGACGATGCGAAGCAGCAGCGTTTCGTGGATCTCATGAACGCGCTGGCGCGGGTCGGCATCACCACCATCACCCTTTCGGGTTTTGAAAAAGGGAAGTAGCCATGTTGTTCTCAGTTCGCAGTTCTCTGTTCACGGTTTTTGTCCTCGCCGGCCTGTTCGGTTCCCACGCATGGGCGCAGGAGGAGGACTTGAACATCCAGACGCTGTTTGAAAAAGCGGGCACGGAGATGGAGGAGGGCAACTGGGCCGGTGCGCTGATCCCGCTGGAAACGATCATGAAGGAATACGGGCCGAGCGGCTACCAGGACTTCGGTCCGGCCTTCGGCGTGATGCATTACCGCTATGGCTTTTGTTTGAAGAACCTGAAGCGGCTGGAGGACGCCCTCAAAGCCTACGAGACCTGCTACAACGAAGGCAAGAACTCCAAGGACACGCCGAGGGATAAAATGAATCCCGTCTGGGAACTGTCCCTGCTGGAAATGGGCATCATCAAACAGGCGCTCGGACGCTATGAGGATGCTATCAAGGACTACGAGGCCTTTGCCCGCAATCCGGCACCGGCAGGGAACTACGATGAGGCGGCGTTTCGCGTGCAGGTGGCGTCCTGCTATTCGAAGGCGGGAATGCCAGACAAGGCGAAGGCGCTGCTCGACAAGTTGATCAGCGGGGAGGGTGGTGTGGCGCCGAAGGCGGATGGTGTTTTTCGCGCCTTTCTTTCCCTGCTGGACAGTTGGACGGCCAAGGACGCCGATCACGCCGCCACGGAGAAGCAGGCGCATGAGTTCATCGACTCCAACGGTCCGAAGTTGAAACTTGCCCCCTTCGACATGGCGCGGTTTGACTTCAACGGACGCTTGCTCGGACTCGCGCGTGCCGCCTCAGATAACAATCAGCAGACGCTCGCCATCCGGCTTCTCAGTCTCATCGCGGACAGCAGCGCAATCGTTCGCGACCTGCAGCTGCGCGCACTGCGCTACAACGGACGCGTACCGGAACTGCTGCAGAAGGAGATCGAAAAATACACAAAGGAGTGGCAGAACGACGATGGTCTGGACTGGATCGCGATGCTCACCCTGGCGAGTTGCTACGAACGGCTGGGAAACTTCCCCGCAGGCTACGCGATCTACACTTACTGCATCACCACCGCGCCGAAAAGCTCCCACCGGCCGATGATGCTCTTCGGCGCGATGCGCACAGCGCTGGCGACGGGGCAGCAGGAGTTGTCGAAGACGCTGGGAGAGCAGTTTCGCAAAGAGTTCCCGAATCACGAGTTTGCCGGAAACGTGAACACGCTGCTGCTGGAGAACGTGTTTTTCTCAAAGCAGTATGAGCAGGCTGTCGAACTGGCCGAAAACATCCGCAAGTCGCTGCCGCCGGACTCGGAGGACCGCGATCTGACCGATTTCGTGATGGGCGCGTCGTTTTTCAATCTCGGTCGCATCGAGGAGGCGCAGAAGGAGCTGGCCTCGCACGCGGATCGCTTCCCGGAGAGCAAATTCAAGGAGGCGTCCCGTTACTTCGAGGCCTCCAGCCTCGTGCGGATGAAAAAGTGGCAGGAGGCTGTACCGAAACTTGAGGCTTTTGACAAGGCTTTCCCAGAATCCGAATACATCGGATTCGCCCTGCTGGACCTTGCCACTGCCCACTTTCAACTCGCGAAATACGACAAGTGTCTCGCCGTGGTGGACTCTCTGGAGAAGCGCAGGCCCAATCTTCCCGACTTGGATCGTGCGCTGGCGATGCGCGGAGACGCGAACCTCATGCTTAATGCCAACGAGAAGGCTGAAACGGCTTACTTGAAGGCGCGCGAACTCGGCGAGTCGATGGAGGGAGATGGCCACAAAGCCATTGTTGGCCGCGTATTGGTGCAGCTTGTGCGCGTCGCCAAGGCCTTGAACAAGCCGAAGGATATCGTCGCCTACTACGACGACTACATGGCGAAGTACAGCGGTGGCTTTTATGATGCAGAGGTCATTGTAGGATCTCTGGAGGCATTGAAGGCCGTGGAGCGCGGCAAGGAGGCGCTCGATGCGCTGGAGAAGGTCATCGTCCGGCTGGGCAGCGGAGACAGCGGCACGGGCATCGAGGAGGCGATCGGCTCCTACACGCAGAACTATCTGGAAATCGTCGGGCCCGAACCTCTGCTGAATCGTCTCACAAATTTCGTGCCCAAGGACGGGGCTCCGATCAACAACACGCTCCGCGCGTGGCTGAACATGGCGAAGATCGATCTGCTGGAGAACGACAGCTACAAGGACAAGTTTCCGAAGCGCGTCGCGCAGATTCAGGTGGCCTACGAAGACCTGCAGACCTTCAACAAGGACGAACTCTCCTCCTACATTCTGGTCAAGGTCGGTCGCGACTTGGTGGACCGCGGCAAGGACAAGGAGGCGCTGGATTGGTTCAAGGCAGTGATGGACCGGGGGCAGTCGGAGCACTACCCACTGGCTCTGATGGGCAAGGCCCGGGTGCTCGCAAAAACCGGCGAGGCAGGCAGCTTTCAGGAGGCGGTTTCCGCGTTCAACCAGGTGATCCGCGAACTGCAGGACAAACCAGATTACGTTGAGGAGGCGATGATCGAGAAGGCCCGCATCTACTTCAACCGCAAGCAGTGGAGGGAGTCCGCGGACACGCTGTTGAAAATGGCCTCCGACAAGCGCTTCACCCGCACACGGGCCGAGTGCTACTACACGCTGGGCAGATGCTACGAAAACCTCAATGAGACCGACAATGCGCTCGAGGCTTACACGCCGTTTGTCGGGCCGCCTTTGGAGAATGTGGTCCAGTATTCCGCCGAAGCCCGCCTTCGTGCCGCAGAAATCCAGATAAAGAAGGGCAATGACGACAAGGCCTTCCGTCTGATCAAGGACACCGTTTCGCGCATGTACAAACTTTCAAACCACGAGGTGGCTGGCCCTTTCATCCTCAAGGCCAAGGAGCACTACAAAACCCTCCGCAAGAAGCTCAACGAACCCGAACACCCCGACGAAGGGCTTTGGGGCGTGCGCGAATAATCAAGAGGTATGATCATGAAGAAATCTGCTCTCATTTTTCTCCTCTCCGCGGCGGGTGTTCTGCGCGCCGAAACGCTCTCCGTTCAGATCACTTCGCAGTCGGGGGAGCCTACGGCGGCATTTCTCGTGTCAGCCGACAAGGATGGCATTTTCATCAGCACTGCGGCGAACGGCGGCAACAGCTACAAGCTGCCAATGGCGAACATTCGCGAAATCACTGTGCAGGAGCCGACAGGCTGGTCTGCCGCCATGCAGGCTTATGGTGCAGGGCAGTACGACGCGGCGGAGGGGATGTTTGCCAGGATCGCCGACGAGCATGTGAAGATCGTGCCGATGCAGGATGGCTACGGTTCGCTGGCGCGACTCTACCAGTTCTTGTGCATGAAGGCGCTGGGAAAACTGGAGGTGCTGGGAGCGGCGATGGACAAACAGTTGGCAAATCCCCTCAGTCTTGGGCCTCTCTATCTCGAAGAGTTCGTCGATCTCGAAGGCTGGTCCCTGCTTGGCAAAAAGGACTGGCAGTCGCTGGGCGTGTTCTTGAAAAAGTTTGAGGACGGCAATCCGCTGAACCTCCCCCAGGCACCTTTCAAGAGAGTGCGCACCGCCCGCTTGGCCGAATTGTGCTATTTGCGCGCCAATCTGAACGAGCATGGCGAGAAAAAGCCGGACATGGCATTGCTTGATTACCATCGTGCGCTGACGCTCGATCTCGGCAGCAATCCGGCTCTGCTGCGAATGGCGGCGGTCGCGGCCCTGCGGCTGACGGACGAAAAAGTACAGTCTACGCCAGGAGATGAAAAACTCGTCAAACAGGCCAAGTCACTCGCCTTGGTCTGCCGCGATCTGGGTGGCAAAGGGGCGCTGCCCGCGGACTACGAGAAGTATCTGAAGTAGCAGAGCCTTCAGCGCACCGGGATGAAGCGGACAATGTTGCGGTGATACACCTCGCACTCCTTTTTATGCATCCAAATGCTGAACCAAAACAGCGCCGCGCCGAAGATCACGACGGCCAGCAGTAGGAAGCGGCCCTTGGCTGAGCGCGAAGTCACGAGTGCTCCCAGACTGAGGAGCGTCATCACATAGTAGGGCCAGGACCAATCTTTGCGCCGCTGGGTCTGGTCGTGGATGAGTTGGGCGTACTCAGGCGATCGTGTGGCCAAAATTCGCGGGGTTGCCTTGTCCCTTAGCTCCACATAGGGCCAGACGCTGGCGCATGACGCGCAAATCACCGCCAGGGCCAGCATGCGACTGCGGACCTCGCCAAACACGAAGGCAACGATCAGAAAGGTTAGTCCGATGCCCAGTCCGAAAAGCGGCAGAGGCTCCAGCAAAAGGTGGAGATATTCCGGATCGCGGATGTTGAGCCAAAGAGTGGTGAGTTCCTGCCACATGAGCTTGATAGGACGGACAAGCGATCAAGCCCGACAATGCAGGAGTTTGCAATACGGGATTTTTGGACTCCGCACTCGCGAATCGACGCGGGTTTTCGCAAAAATCGCCGTGCGATACCCCGGTTCCGACATCAGGTTGGTGATGAATAATGGATTGCTCCACCGTTATTGGAATGGTCATATCCCCATTTTCCATTTTCTCCCAACCATGTCTCAGCCCGCGACCATAGCCAATGAAGCGAAGTCTTTCACCCTTGCGTGGACTCTTGCCGTTCTGTTGATCGTTGCCTTCATTTTGAGCCTGCTGGTCTTCCCGCCGATGTACGAGGCGCCGACGACGGAGGCTTCGGAGAGCGTGCTCTTTATCGGCAGGTTCCACCCCATCCTGCTGCATTTGCCCATCGGAGCGCTGGGCCTGCTTTGCTTGCTGGAAGTGGTTTGCCTGCGGGCCAAGGGAGAGGCCCGATACGGTGATGCCGCTCTTTTGACGCTGATTGTCGGGGCTTTCGGTTCCGTGTCGGCGGTGCTGGCGGGCATCATGCTTTCCCGCGAAGGGGGTTACACGGGGGGGAACTTCAGCCTGCACCAGACAATGGCCATCATTGGCACGGCAGGAGTCCTGCTGGCACTGGTGGCGCGAATCACGGCGATGGGACGCGGAAGTTCGAACTGCTGGGTGCCTACCGGGCGCTGTATTTTCTCAGTTTTGCCGTGATGGGACTTGGGCGCCCACGGAGGCAACATGAGCCACGGCAGCAAATTCCTGACAGAGAAGGCCCCTGAACCCCTCAAAAGCCAGATGATCGCGATGGAGAAGTGGATACTAAGCTTCGTCGAGCAACCGAAGCCGGAGACGCCCGAACCGGCTCTCACCGCCGCCAGCGCGGACAAGTTGGTGTTTGCCGATTTGATTCAGCCCATATTTGCTGCCAAGTGCAACAAGTGCCACGGTGAGGAGAAGCAGAAGGGCGAACTTCGCCTCGACACCTACGAGTTCACGATGCAGGGCGGGGAAAACAGCGGTGACAAGAACATCGTGCCCGGCAAGCCGGAGGATAGTGTCAGCATGCAACTCATTCTGCTTCCCGAAGACGATGACGAACACATGCCTCCGGAAGGCAAGGATCAGCTCACGAAGGAGGAGACCGCCATCATTCAGTGGTGGATTCAGCAGGGCGCCAGCAACACGCAGAAGCTCGATCTGGCCACTCTTCCCGCAGAATTGAAGGCAACTGCCGAAGCTGTGTTAAAATGACGAATCCGGCGGTGAAGTGACGTATTGCATCGCCGCCATTTTTTCGCATTTGCCCATCTCCTCCCGCCTACATTTTCACAAAACACGCCCCATGATCAAACCCGCCTCATTCCTCCTCGCCCTGGTCCTCGCTCTAAGTGCGAATGCCGCTGACGACAAGAAAGCCGCCGATCCCGCCGTCGCGGCCGCGATGCAGAAAGTCAATGCGACCGGTGCTTCACTGATGCCCGTCGCCGCAGACGCGAAGACTTTTCGTTTCACCGCTCTGAACGTGGCGAAGGAGTTCACCGATGCCGGGCTGGATGCCATCGCGCCGATCGCGGACAAGTTGTCTTCCCTCGATCTTGCCCGCACTAAGATTACAGACGCGGGACTGGCCAAAGTCGCGGCCATGAAAAACCTGCAGGAACTGCATCTTGAAAACACCGCCATTTCCGACGCAGGCCTCGATCATCTCAAGGGGCTCGCTTCCCTCGAATACCTCAATCTCTACAACACCAAGGTCACAGACGCGGGGATCGCCAAGCTGGCAGGGCTGGGAAAACTGAAGGCGCTCTACGTTTGGCAGAGCGGGGTGACAAAAGCCGGCGTGGCCGCTCTCAAGACCAAACTCCCCCTGGCTCACATCAACAACGGATGGACGGCCGAGGATGATGCCAAGCCGGTCGCCGTTGTCGCTGCTGCTAAACCCGCTCCAGCCTCCAAACCTGCCGCTGCAGCAAAACCCGCAACTGCCGCAAAACCTGCTGCCGCTGCCAAGCTTGATCCCGCGATTGCGGCGAAGGCCGTGATATATCGCGATCTCATCGCTCCGATCATGCAGGCGAAGTGCGTGAGCTGTCACGGCGAAGAGAAGAAGAAGGGCAAACTTCAGCTTCACAACTTTGCAGCCATGATGCTCGGCGGCAGTGACGGTGAAACGACCGTCATTCCCAAGAACACTAAGGACAGTCTCCTGCTGGTGCGCGCCAACCTGCCGACGGACGATGACGACCACATGCCGCCGAGTGACGAACCCCAGCTTACAAAGGAAGAGTTGGCCATCCTGAAATGGTGGATCGAAACCGGTGCGTCCGATTCCGTTACTGTCGCCGCCGCAAAGCCATCCGCCGATGTCGAAGGCGCGCTCGCTACGATTTTGGCCAAGGGACTGCCGAAGGTGGCCGCTCCCGCCAAGGAAGAGAAGCCGAAGCCTCAGCCGCTGACCGAAGCGGAGAAAAAGCTGGTCGCCGAGATCACCAAAAAAATGCAGGAGTTGAATGCATCGCTCATGCCACTTGCTCAGGACACAGAACAGCTTCGTCTTGGGGTCATCAATGCCGCCGACAAGTTTGGTGACAAGGAACTGGCCCTGCTGGCACCCATTGCCAAGCACGTCGTCTGGGTGGATCTGGCTCGCAGCACGATCACGGACGCCGCCGCTGACACACTGGTCAAGATGGTGAATCTGGAAAGACTCCACCTCGAAAACACCAAGTTTAGTGATGCGGGCCTGGCTAAACTCGGCGCTCTTCAGAAGCTGGAATATCTGAATCTCTACGGTGACAAAGTCACTGATGCAGGAATCTCCAAAATGGCCGCCGCGAAGGCTCTGAAGAAGCTGTTCGTGTGGCAGACCGGCGTCACCCAGAACGGGGCGAAGGCACTCGAAGGCAAGCTTCCCGGTCTCAAGGTTAATGTCGGTCTCAGCGAGGCGGAGATCGCCAAGTTGACTGCTCCCCCGCCTGCGCCCCCTCCCGCTCCAGCCAAGAAGGAGGAACCCAAGAAGGCCGATCCAAAAGCCGCCGCCGCCAAGCCTGCCGCGGGAAACACCGAAGTCATCAAGACAGCGATGAAAAAGTATCACAAACCCGATGACGCCATCTGCAAGACGGTGAGCGCTGGCAAGGGCAGTGACGCGGATCTCGCCACGCTTCTCAAAGTTTATCAGGAGATGTGCGCCGCCATGCCGCCGAAGGGGGAAAAGGCCGCCTGGGTAAAAAAGTGCCAGAACGTCATCGGTGCGCTGAAAAAAATTCAAGCGAAGGATGCCGCCGGCGTTGCCGCTTTCAAGGAGGCCGTGAACTGCAAGGCATGCCACGCGGATCACAAGAAATCGTAATTCGAAGTCATTCGAACAGCGAAAAACCTTCGCAGGCGGTCTGAGTGTCGGGTTTCGAATCTTCGGTGCCCGGCATTCTGTGTTCGTCATCCCGCCGGATGCTGCTAATCATCTCATTCCCCCATGCGTTACCCCACGATGAAACTCTCCCAGCCATGCTGCGTGCTCTTGCTCTGCTGCCTCACCTTCACCGGTTGCGGTCGTCCGGGAGACAGCGTGGCCATCACGGAGGTGCGTGAGATTTCCAGTCATGCCCCGGCGCCGAACGTCGACATCGTTAGCGCCACTCGCTTTTATGACGATGCACGTGACGAGCCGCAGGCGCGTCCGGATTTCCGCAATCTGCTGACCTGGACGGTTCCCGAAGGATGGAAGGAATCCGAGCAGCCTGATCCGATGGGCATGCGTCTTGTCGATCTGCGCTTTGGGGCCAACGGGGAAGGGGAGTGCTACATCACGCTGATGCCCGGTTCGGCGGGTGGATTGGAGGCGAACGTGAACCGCTGGCGGGCACAGATGGGGCAACCACCCTACACACCGGAAGAGATTGAGAAGCTGCCGACCAAACCGTTCTTCAACCGTGACGCTTCCTTCGTGGCATTTGACGGTGATTTTAAGGGCTTCGGTGCCGAGGAGGCGCAGACGGGATACCGCATGCTGGGCCTGATTCACAGCGCCGAGCAGGCCACGATTTTTGTCAAACTCACCGGCCCGAAGGCGCTCGTGGAGCAGAATGCGGCGGCGTTTGACGCCTTCTGCCAGTCGGTCAAACCCAACCTGCCGCAGGAATGACGGACGTTGGCGCAGTGACAAAGGTTCAAGGGGGTATGTCCCTCCCGTTCCGTTCACATGCGGTCTCATATTCGTCGTTCTGATTCACTCACCAGTCATTTTTTCCGTGTCCTCCCCTTCCAGCTCCATCGCGAAAATATTCGCATTTCTCACCAGCTTTGGCCTCGCGACCGCGACGCTCGCGCTGCTCCTGCTGCTCACTCTTCTGGGGACGCTGGAACAGGCCGAGTATGGGCTGGTCGCCAGTCAGGCGCGCTACTTTGAATCGCTCTTCGTGGATCGCATCGACATCGGTGCCTGCTGGCGGGCGCTGGCGCTGAACGCGTATTTTGACATCGGGAACATTGTTCTGCCCATCTACATTCTTCCGGGCGGGTACACGCTGATGGCGGTGCTGTTTGTAAACCTGCTGCTAGGCGGCATCGTGCGCATTCGCAAGTCACCGAAGACGATCGGCGTGATCATTTCCCACTTCGCGATCCTGTTCATGATCGCCGCAGGCGCGGTGAGCTACCACTTCGCCAAGGAGGGCAGCATGGAATTGGCCGAAGGCCGGGTCAGTGACGAGTTTCGCAGCTTCCATGAACGTGTGATCGAGATCGAGAAGGTCGTCGTCGGGAAAGACGAAGCGCGCAGCGCCCTGGTGATCGGTGACGGGCAATACCGCGACCTCGGTGCCGGCGAAAAGCGAGTATTCACGCATGCGAGCCTGCCTTTTGACCTGGTCATCACGAACTGGAAGCGGCACGCGCAGCCGAAGCGGGCCACCAGTGACCGCAGCGACGCTGTGGACGGCTACTACATTCAGGAACTCAGCACCCTCGACGAATCAGGCGCGGCCTTGGCGGACGAACAACTCGCCAGCGCCTGCGTCGCGATTGTTCGGGACAAAAAAACGGGAGAGGAACAAAAGGGAATTCTTTGGGAGTTTGCCGCGGCTCCGTGGACGGTCAGTGTCGGGGGCGACAAGTTTTTGATCTCGCTCGATCACCGCAGCTACAAGCTGCCTTTCGCCATCCGCCTCGACAAAACCGAGCAGGAAAAACACCCCGGCACCGAGCGTGCGCGTCGTTTTACCAGCTGGGTGACGAAGATCGCCGACGGGCGCGAGGAGAAGAAGGTCATCACCATGAACGAACCCGTGCGCAGCTCCGGCTACGCGGTGTTTCAGCAGACCTTTGATGACGGCACCCGCAGCGGCAGCGGTGTGAAGCGTTCGGGGTTTCAGATCGTGGAGAATCCGTCCGACCACTGGCCTCTCATTTCATGCATCATCGTGGCGGAGGGGCTTCTCCTGCACTTTTTGATGATGCTGGCTCGTTTTATCAAAGTGGAGCCGTGGAAGTTCTCCATCGGCCTCATACTTGTCTTCAATGCGGCCTTCGTTCTCGCCATGTGGAAGCTGCTTTGAATCACCCCTGCCGCCGACTGCCATGAAAACCCTTTTGCTTGCCTTTGTCTCACTGTTTGCGGTTTCAGGCCTCGCTGCAGCCGAACTGCCGCCGCTGGACCTGCTTCGCGACCCTGAGGTTGTGGACACCTTCGCTTCCATTCCTGTGCTGGAATCCGGACGCATCAAACCGCTGGAGAACGTCGCCAGCTACCGCCTGCTGCGTTTTCGCGCCCGTCGCAGCATCTGGCTGACAGACAACGGAGAGATGTCGGATGGCAAACCGCTCGTCGACCCCGTGACGCAAAAGCCGATCACCAAGGAGGATGGAAAGCCGCTGAAACTTCAGGCAATGGAATGGCTTCTGATGAGCTGGTTCAGGCCAGACATCGCGAAGACCGTGCCCTTGTTCAAGGTGGACAATTCCTCGGCAATCGTTGAGCTCGGTCTTCCCGCGAAGGCCAAGCGCGACCAGTACAGCTTTAACGACATCGAGCCGGCCCGGCAGACGCTCATGGAGAAAATGAGCGAATACCGCGAAATCCCGCCGAAGAAGCAGACGCCGGAGCAGCGCATGATCGTCCAGCTTGCGGCGAACTTTCTCGATTTCGAAATGATCACCGGTCATTTTGACTTCGTGCGTTCGCCGGTGGGTGATCAGGCTGACAAATTGCCTCCGGAGATCGAGCGCCCTGTGCGCCTTTCCAAGGGTCTCAACGCCATCGCCGCGGTCGTGCGCAACAGTGGTGTTCCACCGATGCAAATTCCATGGTTTCGCGAGTTCGGTAAAAGTGCGCTTGGGGCCATGATGAGTGGCAATCCCGAACAGCAATTGCGCATCTTCCCGCCGGGACCGAAGAGTGACGAAGTCTGGCTCGGGCCGGGTGAAATTATTTTTGAATCCATCAACGGGGAGAAGGAAGTCGATGCCGGGCAGCTTGCCTGGCTGGCGTCTTATGAAGATGTTTATCTCGCGCTGCCCGATGCCGCCAAATTCAAAGCGGCCGCCAAGGCCCTGCTCGGAAAAATCCAGGCGGCTGCAGAAGCGCGCGGAGAGGGCCGTCATGTGGCTCTGGAGCGGAGGGCCATGAAGGCGGACTATTTTTTCTATGCCCAATGGTTGTTCTTAGTGGGATTCGTCGCTGTGGCCCTGACATGGGTGGCCCCAGGATCGAAGCTTGAGAAAGTGACCAAGATCTCCGCATGGGCGCTGCTGCTTGCGGCGACGGGATACGCTGTCACCGGAGTCGTGGTGCGCTGCATAATCATGGAGCGTCCACCCATCACCACGCTTTACGAGACCATTCTCTTCATCGGTGGCTCTGTGGCGTTGTTTGGGCTGATTGCGGAATGGCTCACCAAACGCGGGATCGGGCTCCTCGTCGCTGCGGTGGGAGGCACGGCCTGCATGTTCCTGGCGATTCAGTTTGAGGCCTCTGAGGCCACGGACACGCTTCAACAGCTTCAGGCGGTATTGATTACCAATTTCTGGCTCTCGACCCATGTGCCCATGATCAATCTCGGTTACGCCGCCTGTATGGTGGCCGCGCTGATCTCAATGATCTATTTTGTGCAGCGGCTCTTCGGAAGAATTGGAGTGAACTCGGACGACGGTCGATTCCTGACTCGCGTGGCTTATGGTTTTATTGCCGCCGGTCTCTTCCTTTCGCTCGTTGGCACGGTTCTCGGCGGCATTTGGGCGAACTACAGCTGGGGGCGTTTCTGGGGATGGGATCCGAAGGAAAATGGCGCGCTCATGATTGTGCTGATGTGCCTCGTCATTCTGCATGCCCGCCTCGGCGGCTACATTCGCGAGGTCGGTTTGCACTGCTGCAATCTAGTCCTCGGCTGCATTGTCATCTTCTCATGGTTCGGCGTGAACCAACTGGGGGTGGGCCTGCATGCTTATGGCTTTACGGACGGAACATGGCCGAAGATTTACGGCTACTGGGTCAGCCAAATTGGTCTGCTGGTGTATGGAGTGATTTTGGCCTGGAGTGATCGTCAGGCAAAAAGCGCCCATGCCAAAGCCCCCATCGCGGAAAAGGCTCAGGCCGCGTAGCAGCCCGTCGCATTTCGCATTATTCTCTCATTCCCTCCTCGTGGTCGCATTGTCCTCGCGGAACGGCGAAGCTACTTCGACTTTCTGAAGGCGATGATGCCCTGGGCGATGCCTTCGGCGATGCGTTTGCGATACTCTCCGGTCATCATGCGAGCGCGCTCGCTGGAGTTGCTCACAAAGCCGCACTCGACCAGAACGGCCGGGTTCTTGGTGGTGGCGCGGATGACGTGAAAGCCGGCGCTCTTGACTCCGCGATTGGTCATCCCTGTGCGTTGCACGAGGTAGGCCTGAATGTAGGCTGCCAGCATGTAGCTCTTCGAGAAGTGGTAGTAGGTCTCCGCTCCGTAACCGCTGCCGCTGCGGTTGTAGTTGTAGTGGATGCTGACAAAGATTGCGTTGCCTTTGCTGTTGCCCAGCGCCGAACGGTCCTGGAGGGGAATGAAGACATCCCGGCTGCGGGACATGATGACTTTCAAACCCTGCTTTTTCAGCAGTTCCTCCACTCGCCGCGCCGTATCTAGCGCAAGATGCTTCTCATAGACATAGCCGATCGCCGCTCCCCGGTCATGGGCGCCATGACCCGGATCAAGAATCACCGTGTCAAAAGCACCCTGTGCCTGCCCTGATGCAAAGAGGGTCGCTGCGAGAAAGACGCAGGTTTTGAGAACTCGGAAGAAACGCGAAGGGAGGTAGGCGTAGCCGGGCATTGAGTTCGAGGGGGAGGAAAGCGGTTATAAACGGTCGAGTGAGTCTGGGAACAGTAAGCGAAGGAGCATCGGAAGGGTCAAGTCTTTTACCCTG
Source organism: Prosthecobacter sp. (assembly GCA_041395065.1). Taxonomy (GTDB): domain Bacteria; phylum Verrucomicrobiota; class Verrucomicrobiia; order Verrucomicrobiales; family Verrucomicrobiaceae; genus Prosthecobacter. Next base: position 13,521 of record JAWLBG010000035.1, read on the forward strand.
CATCAGGCCTTTCCTATCCATAAAAAAACCGCCGGACACGCGAGGCATCCGGCGGTGAAGGGCAAATTCAGCCTATGAGTTTACTGTCCCAGCGGAGAAGGTGGAAGTCCGCCAGCTGGCTGTCCTGGAAGGCCGCCACCTGGTAGCGGGGCAGGTTGCCCAGGCAGACCTCCTGGGAGGCCACCGGGCAGCCCTCCTGGCATTTGGCCACCACCAAAGCTGCCACCTCCTGCACCAACTCCACCCATGGGAATGACATTGAGGATTTGGAGCACCTGGCCCTGGGAAGCTTGGGTGAACATGTCAAAACCGCCAGACTGGCGAGGAGGAGACATGCCCTGCTTTGCAGCCAGCTGAACGACTTCGACGCTGCCGTCATTGCGACCAACGATGACCTGTCCACCCGCCCAAGCACGCCCGGGGGCGATCTGGCCTGCCTTGTCGACGTCCCATTGCGGAGGCCAGCTGTTTGTTGCGGCGTTTTCAAACACGATCGGCATATTGCCGACCGCAGTGTCGGTCTGCCCGCGGGTCATGGCCCAGTGGTTTTCACCGGGTTGAAGGGCCAGGCTGTAGCCGGGAGGCGTGCCGATGTTGTTTTGGTCACGCGAATTGTAGCCACCGGGACAGCCGAAGATTCGCTCGTCAGTCACGATGCCTTCGATGAACAGGTTGCGAAAGGCGTCGTTGGAGTTTTGAGCGAGTCCGCCAGCAGCGCCTTGCAGCGGGCTAACCGAGTCCGGATACATGCTGTTGTTCTGAGCCGCGAACTGCTTCAGCGCGATGATGATCTGCTTGGCGTTGCTGACTCCCTTCATTTGGTTGGCCGTCTTCTGCGCGTTGGTGAACTGCGACATCGCGAGACTGCCGAGAATCGCGATGATCGTGATCACCACGAGCAGCTCAATCAGAGTGAAGCCGTGGTTTCGTTTCGTTTTCATTGTATGAGTGCGTTTGTGGGTTGGTTTATGATGTTATGCGGACTGCGGGAGATTTCCCTCAATCCACTTGCATTAGACCGAACTGGAGGCTGAAAGGCGAGAAAAAAATCACGCCAAGGCCACCACGCTCACCTTCAAATCGCCGCATAGCTTGGAGACTTCCTCCCGTCCAAGGAGCAGCGTCTTGCCCGCCTCCACGGCGATCAGGTCCACTCCCGCTCCTGCAGCCGTCTTGATAGTGTCCGGTCCCACTACGGGGACGTCAAAACGCATATCTTGGTCTGGTTTGGAGACTTTGACCATCGTCGACCCGCCGCGTCCCAGCGCGCCGCCGCGCTTCACGGCTTCGTTGGTGCCCTCGAAGGCTTCTACTGCCAAGACGGTGCCGTTCTTCACCACTACCGTTTGCCCGATGTCCAGCCGACTGCTCTCCTTGGCGATTTTGAAGCCGTATTCCGCGTCTTCCTGCCTGCGCTTCTTGATCTGCGGACCCGCGACGTGGCCCGCGCCCGGCATGAGGTCTTCGAGGAAGGTCGTGGCAGGCAGGAGGGCGATGTGGTCCTTCGCCAGCTCGTTGGCGATGCCGCCGAAGAGCGTCTCCGCGTTTCGCTGCTTGAGCTTCGCCATCATGATCAGCGTGCGGAAGTCCGGTCGCAGGTCGAAGAGGTTCTTCGGCGCGATCTGGCCGACCATGACCGTCTGCGTCACGCCCTGCTTTTTGAAAAAGGCAATCATCTTGCCGAGTTGCCCCACGCGGAACCACTCGATGGTATCCACCATGTCTGCGAGTTCCGACTTTGTTTCATTGGTGAAGGCTGCTGCGACCAGTTTCTTCACGCCCGCCTTCCGCGCCGCTGTGACGAAAGTCTCCGGATAGATGCCGTTTCCGGCGATGAGGGCCACGCAGTCGAGGTTTACGGTCATTGGCTCAGAGGGAGAACTTGGGGCTTTGTCCCATGAAGGCTCGCGGATTGTCCCAGGCGACGCGCTGGATCATTTCGGGGGGCCATCCGCGCTGGCGCATGGCTTGCATGGTCTTTGGCACGGCAAGCGGATCGCTGATGCCCCAGTCGCAGGCGCTGTTCATCCAGATGCGCTCAGCTTGGCGATGTTCCAGCATGTCGATCGCACGGTTTGGCGTGCACTTGCTCTCGGGATAGAGGGTGATGCCAGCCCAGAAGCCGTGGTCGAGCACATGGTCGATGGTATGCTCCTCGACGTGGTCGATGATGACTCGTTCGGGCTTGATCTTGGGAAAGTTCTTCAGTGCATCGACGATGAGGCGCGTGCCTTTGAGCTTGTCCTCAAGGTGCGGCGTGTGGATGAGCACCAGTTGATCGTAGTCCTGCGCGATCTGCACATGCTGCTCGAAGATCTTGAGCTCATTGCGACTGTTCTTGTTCAGGCCGATCTCGCCGATGCCGAGCACGCCGGGTTTGTCGATGAATTGCGGGATGAGAGCGATGACGTCGTCGGCTAGTTTGAGATCCTCGGCTTCCTTCGGATTGATGCAAAGCCAGCAGTAGTGCTGGATGCCGAACTTCGCGGCGCGCTTCGGCTCATATTCGGTGATCTGTCGGAAGTAGTCGTAGAAGCCGTCGGCGCTGGCGCGGTCGAAACCGGCCCAAAAGGCAGGCTCGCAGATGGCCTGACAACCGGCGATGGCCATGCGCTCGTAGTCATCCGTGGTGCGGCTGACCATGTGGCCGTGAGGTTCAATGTAGTTCATCCTGAAGGTCTCGGTTCAGGGTTTGAAGGTGCCGATGGCACCCTGCATGGTGGCTTTGGCGATCGGTTCGGTGCTGGGATCGCTGAAGCTGAGGAGGACGTTCTTGGCGCGTTGCGGTTCGTCTTGGGAGAGCAGGGCGATGGCATTCTTGAGCGCCTGAACACGGAAGTCACCGTCCTGGCCGGCGCGCTGGACGCGGTCGAGGAAGGCGGCGAGGTCGATGAGCTTCGAACGCGAGTCCATGAAGCCAAGGTCGACCAGATTGACGGTGGTTGGGGCTGTCCAATCGGGCATGACAAGAGGTTATACGGCGCATTCGGGGCCGCAACCGCAGGAATCGTTGCGCCAGCGCTGCATCATGCCATTTTATCGTCTCCCCAACCGATGTCTGACCTCACTCCCGCCGAACTGAGCCGCTATGCGCGGCATCTGGCCATTCCCGAGTTCGGGATGGAAGGACAGCGGAAGCTGAAGGCGGCACGAGTGCTGTGCATCGGGGCTGGGGGGCTGGGTTCACCCATCACGATGTATCTCGCTGCGGCGGGCGTCGGTGGCCTCGGCTTGGTGGACCCGGATGCTGTCGAGGTCACCAACTTGCAGCGGCAGATTCTCTTCGGCCAAAAAGATCTCGGCCGGAAAAAGCTCGACGCGGCTCGCGACCGTCTATTGGACATCAATCCGCACCTCGACGTGCAGGTTTACCCGGAGCTGTTCACGGCAGCGAACTCCATGCGCATTGCGGCGGACTACGACGTGATCATCGACGGCACGGACAACTTTCCGACGCGCTACCTTAGCAATGACGTGGCGGTCTGGCTGAAGAGGTCGAACGTCTATGGCAGCATCCTGCGCTTCGACGGTCAGGTGGGCGTCTTTGCTCCGCATCTGGGTGCGCCGTGCTACCGCTGCATGTGCCCGCAGCCGCCACCGCCGGGGCTGGTGCCATCGTGCGCCGAAGGCGGCGTGCTCGGCGTGCTTCCAGGTCTCATTGGCACGATGCAGGCGCTGGAGGCGATCAAGATCATCACCGGCATCGGCCAGCCCTTGCTCGGCAAACTGTTGCATGTCGATACGCTGAGCATGCGCTTCCGCACCCTCGCGTTGCGTCGTGATCCCGATTGTCCCGTCTGCGGCGAGCATCCGACCATCACTGAACCCATCGACTACGAAGGCTTCTGCGGCCTCTCCAAAATCTCCATGACCTCCGACCTTCCCGCCATGACCGTCCAAGAACTCAAACGACTCCGCGATGCCGGAGACGATCACTTCCTCCTCGATGTGCGTGAGCCGCATGAAGAGGCCATCTGCCGGATCGACGGGGCGGTCTTGATTCCTCTGGGTGAGCTTGAAAGTCGCATCGATGAACTCCCACAAGGGCGGCGAATCCTGATTCACTGCAAGGGCGGCGTGCGCAGTGCCAAGGCTGTGGGCAAACTCCGCGAGCGAGGCTTTGATGATGTTTGGAATGTGACCGGAGGCATCTTGGCTTGGGCACGTGAGATCGATCCTTCCATCCCTGAATACTGATGCCGACAGACACATCCTGGCTCGATGATTTTATTCCATGGTTGCGCTGCCCGGACACGCACCGGCCCCTGCGTCGCGCCACGCCAGAGGAGTGCGCAACGTGGGGTGTTTCAGCGGCTCTGACGACGGAGGACGGAAGCCAGCAGTTCACCGTCGATGAGGGCATCCCCATCCTGCTGCCCCGCGTCTCCCGTTGAGGGCGGCTTTTCCAAAGCGGCGGCGAGGATTTGTTCGGCATGGGTGATGGGCAGTGAGTAATGACCGTCAATCTCCGACCAGGTCGTCGTGGCGGCGGGGATGAGTGAGGCGATCCGCTGGGTGTAGGTCCAGGCAATGTTGCGGTCCTGCTTGCCGTGCCAGAAGCGGATGGGAAAGTTGATGTGGCTGACCTCGAAGCCCCACTCGCTGAGATAGATGTCCGCATCCGCGATGACACTGCGCGGACCGCGTTCCAGCGCTCCCAGAGTGGCGTCCCGCACGACTTCGTAGATTCCGGGGAGCATGAGTACGCGGCGGTCCTCTTCGCCGAGCAGCTTCATCAGCCAGCGCAGCGGGGCTTTGTCCGGCGACCCTTTGGCGACCCAACCACCGAGCCGGAGGATGGTGCCGAGGATGGTTGGAAAGCTGTGTCGCAGGCGGATCATGAAGCGATAGAGCCAGAACATCTCCCGATCCCCGAGAAACTTTAGCGGAGGTGCTCCGCAGACGATGGAGGCGGAGAGCAGGCGCTTGGAAAGCTTCAGCGCCGTGATTAGCACGTAGGGGCCTCCACCGCTCCAGCCGAGGACGTGGTAATTGTCAGCGCCAACATGCGCGGCCAGTTGTTCGAGCGTGTCCGGCCAGTCGGCCAGACTGCGGTGGGGTTGAAATCCGGAGAGACCGATGCCTGGCCGGTCTGGACAGATCAGGCGGATGCGGTGTTTCTTTGCATGTGCATCAAAGAGAGAACCCTGAATCCGCGAAGAGGGCCAGCCATGGAAGTAAAACATCACCTCTCCGGCCGGATCGCCGTATTCCGCGTAGCCCAGTTGACGGCCGTTGGAGAGGGTGAAGGTGTGTTCGGGCATGCGTGCGTGAAGCTTCGTGGTTCAAAGGTTGCCATCAAGCGCCTTTTCTCCGAGCCACGGATTGTGCGCCGGCACCCGGGCGCGGCGCAGTCCGAACTGCTTCACGGCCTTCACTTTCAGGTGCGCCACGGCTTCTTCCACCGAGTCGGTCCATTTGATCAGATCCATGTCTTCGGGACTGATGGTGGCGCCTTTGATCATGTGATCCATGAAGTGGCGCATCTCCGGCCAGAAGTCGCTGCCCATGATCACGATGGGAAAGCCGCGAAGCTTGCCTGTCTGGATGAGGGTCAGCGCCTCAAACATTTCGTCCATGGTGCCGAAGCCGCCGGGCATGATGATGAAGCCATAGCTGTATTTGATGAGAAGGGTCTTTCGGACAAAGAAATGCTCGATGGTCACCCAGCGATCGAGGTAGGGGTTGTGGTCCTGCTCGAAGGGCAGGCGAATGTTGCAGCCGACGCTTCGTCCGCCGACATCCTTCGCGCCGCGGTTTGCTGCCTCCATGATGCCGGGTCCGCCGCCTGTCATGACGGTGAAGCCCATCTTTGCGATCGCCGCCCCCATGTCCCGGGCCAGCTTGTAGTATTTGTGATTCTCGTCGAAACGCGCCGAACCGAACACCGTGATGCATGGCCCGACGAAGTGCAGGGCGCGGAAGCCGGCCATGAAATCCTTCGCCACACCAAAGAGCAGTTGCAGGTCGCGCAGGCGCCGGTTGGGACCGCTGAGCAACGCCCGGTCCTCCAACTGCCGGCAGTACCGTTCGTCGTCGCGGATTTCTTCCGTCGTGACATTTGCGTCCGTGCCGCCGGTGGCGGGGACCTCATCTTTGGGGGCTTGGTCGAACAGGGGGGAGGCGGGCATGAGTGACTTCAGTCTTGGTGGGATGTGGGGAGGTTTTGTTCACTGCTTGGCGAATTTTCGCACACGTCCCCTTCAAAAAAGCGCCCGCAGGCTCCATCGGGAACACTGCGGGCGCGAGAATTGATTTGCAGACGGATTAGGCGGCCTGGGCTGCTTCTTCCTCAGGTTGGAAGCTGGAGCCGGAACCGTCCCCGCGGGTGTTCGGCTTCGCTCCGCTGAGTTGGAGCGGGCGGCCCATGAAGTCCTTGCCCGACAACTCGGTGACGGCGCGGCGGGCTTCATCGACGCTGGCCATGGTCACAAAGGCAAAGCCTTTGGAGCGCTGAGTCCGGCTGTTGACGACGACCTCGGCGTTGCGCACGCTGCCGACGCCGTTGAACAGTTCAAAGAGGTCGCTCTCGGTGGCGTCGTAGGACAGGTTGCCGACATAGAGACGGTCGGTCGTGATGTCAGCCGGATTGACCGGGGCAGGAGCCTCGCGGCACTGGCGCGGTTCGCGCTGCGGACGCGGGGCGGACTCGGCACGCTGGTCTTTTGAGCGGGGGCGGGGCTTGGGCTTGGCTTTGCCGAGGAGGCCGAAGCTGATGACACTCAGAAACTTTTGCATTCCCGTCGGCTCAGCCTTGCGACTGGCACGAGGGCCATCCGGACGGGGCCCGCGATTGCGGTTTCTGTTGCGGTTTCTGTTGCGATTGCGGTTACGATTGGGTTCGTCAGACATGGTTTTCGGTATGGATGCTGGGGTTGCGCGTGTTCAAGCAGTTCCGGGGCGCTGAGGGAGGCGGCGGGCGGGAACGGGCGTCTTGCCTCTTCCTCGACTCCGCGGCACATGGCGGACCGCACAAGCGGCCAGCCACAGCGCCACAACGGGCTGCTGCGATTTTCAGAGCGGGGCTTCATCGGCCCGCTGTCAGGCTCAAAGGACATTTCCATGGGCACTCGGGCCACACGGAAGGTCACTCTCTGGCGTTCCGTCCCGCGGAAAGTCTCCATCGGCGCTGTCTGGTATCTGAGATGGCGCATCAGGTTTTTTTCGGTCAGGGGGACGGGATTCGGAGCATTGGGGTGCTCTAAAAATAGCGCCGCGATGATAAGCGGGGCCCCCGCACGGTCAACCGCGAATAGCGGACACTCGGCTTGCTCTCGACCGCTCCAGCGGCATCATGTGCGCATGGTCAAACCCATCGTCTATGTCAAAACCGGCTGCCCCTGGTGTGAGGAGGTCCTCGAGTATCTTGACGCCCGCGGCATCGATTGTGAAACGATCGTCGTCAGTGGTGATCGCGAGGCAATGCAGGCCATGATCGACCTTAGCGGCCAGAGCAAGGCACCCACGATGGATTGGGACGGTGAGGTCCTGGCCGACTTTGGCGTGGACGAACTTGTGCCCTTTTTGCGGCAGAAGGGACTCACTCTCTGAACTTGATCCGCGTTCATTCTTCACCCAAAGCTCTCCCGTCATGACATCCTCCGATTCTTCCCGCACATCCCGCGCCTGTCTGATCCCTGTCGCCCTGGTGTTGGCCGCCGCCGCTTTCCGCTGGGCCAAGCTCCGGGGACTCGTCACGGTCGATGCGCTTGAAAATTTTGCACCCTGGATGGCCCTCGCGTTCACCGGCACGCTGGTGTTTCCGCAGCGGATGGCCTGGGCGTCGATCCCCCTGCTGTTGCTGGGTGTTGATCTTGCTGCCACCGGAGTTTCCGGCGTGCTGCACTGGGAGGCGTTGTTTGTTTATGCCTGCTTTGCCGCTGCTGCTTTGTTTGCCGGACGTCTGCGGGGGCGTGTCGGCCTGCTGGGCGCCGTGGCTGGTGTCATCGGCTGCGGCGTCGGCTTCTATCTGATCACAAACACCGTCTCGTGGTTCGCAGATCCGGGTTATGTGAAAAATCTGGCCGGCTGGGTGCAGGCGATGACCACCGGACTGCCGAACTTCGTGCCCACTTACCTTTTCCTGCGCAATTCGCTGGTGAGCGATCTCGGTTTCAGCCTCCTGCTGCTGGCCGCCTACAACACCGAGGCTTCCGTGCGCCGCCAAAAGTCCATCCCGCTGCTCCGTTCCGCTGCCGCATGAGGTCGCTGTTGCTGCTCGTCTTTCTCGCCACCGGCGTGTCGGCCGAGACGCTGCACATCTACACATGGGCGGACTACGTCAGTCCGGATGTGGTCAGGAAGTTTGAGAAGCAGCAGGGCTGCGAGGTGGTGATCGACACGTTCGACTCGAACGAGAGCATGTTCGCGAAGTTCAAGGCCGGCGCCACCGGCTACGATCTCGTCTTTCCCACTGCCTACATGATTGAGGTCATGCATGCCCAGGGCATGCTGGCCAGCCTTGACCACGCGAAACTGCCGAACCTCAAGAACATCGATTCCGCCGTGCTCGTCCAGGTGACGGACAAAGAGATGTCCCACAGCGTGCCCTACACCTTTGCCTATGCCGCCATCGCGGTCCGCAAGGACAAGGTCAAAGACGCCGAGCCGAGTTGGGCCATGTTTGACCGCCAAGCGCTGGCAGGGCGGGTGACTCTTCTCGATGACATGCGAGAGAGCATCGGTGCGGCGCTGAAGTCTCTCGGGTACAGCATCAACACCCGCGACGAAGCGCAGCTTGCTGCCGCCCGCGACGTTCTCATTCGCTGGAAGAAGAACATCGCCCGCTTCGACAACGAGGGCTACAAGGCCGGCATCGACTCCGCCGAGTTTCATCTCGTTCACGGCTACAGTGGCGACCTGTTCCAAGTGCAGATGGAAAACCCCAAGGTGGAAATCCTGATTCCCCGCGAGGGGGTGACGATCGGTTGTGATGAAATGGTCATTCCCAAGACCGCGAAGCAGGTCGATCTCGCCCACGCCTTCATCAACTTTCTACTCGATCCAGATATCGCCGCCGAAAACATGGAATGGATGGGCTACTACTGCCCCAACAAAGCCGCACTGGAAAAAGTCAGCGCCGACTTCCTCAAGAATCCCGCCATCACCATTCCGGCCGAGCTCCAGGCCAAGTGCGAGGTCATCAAAGACCTTGGCCCCGACCTCGCCAAATACAGCAAGGTCTGGGACGAGGTGAAAGCCGCCCGCTGAACCAGCCGTCGCCGTTCCAGTCGCTCCACCGAAGGGGATCACGCGGATGGCTGTCCTCGCTTCCATGACGATGCCCTCCGGGGAGAGCTGCTCGTTGGGGTGGCCGTCCTCGTCACCGCCGAGATCGTTGTTGACGCCATTCGGATCCCAGTTGCTCCCGAACGCGTCATTTTTCGACGGCATCAAACCACGTTCAATGGACCGCAGACCAGCGACTTAACGCATGATGTGGACTCATATTGCCTGGCATCTCGTCTTGGCCTGTAGCGGGTTCGTGTGGAAGATGAGCAGTTTCTCGCAGTCGGTCAGGAAGTCCCCGTCGCTGTCGGCGTTGTTGTAAGGGGCGTCGGGTGGAGCGAGGCAACGACGGCAGGAGCCTTCTGTCAACTATTGCCCCCCTGCCCCCTTCCTGCCCAGATAAACCCAGACGCCCTCCGCCACCTTCATCAGTCGCAGCCTCGTGATGCGTGACGAGTCATCGGCCTTGCCGATGACTGCCAAGCTCAGGCTCCGGCGCGGTGGGGAGAGACGTTGCAGGCCGGAGCAGCGTTGCACTTGCCCCACGCTCACGAACGCCGCTTGAGCACCAACCACAGCAAGCCACAAGCTGCCACGATCAACACGATGATGATGCTCCACGGGGTTGATGAGGCTGGTTCTTCGCTTGGTATTGGCTCAGATGGCGTTGCTTCGCGCCTTGCTGCTCCGACAAACCGCCATGCTTTTTTACTTTGCGGATGAATCCACTCATAACCGGCGGGTGGCAGACCACTTGCATTGTGCCATTCCGAGGGAAGCAAGTTGCCAGACAGACGCTTTCTCATCCGCTCAGGCCGACTGGTATTGACAATCTGTATCTCCGCCTCTGGATGAGTCAGTATTTCCTCGATGATTTGGATGTCTGATGCCTCGCCCTCGGTTTCCAGCAACTCACAGATGGCATGACACATGCGGAGCGGTGTTTTGAATTTGTTCTCACGCCAGATTTCACGCGCGGCCTCGATGAAAGGCCGGTGATCGAACCCTGGGTAGCGGTCTAGATTAAAGAATATGTTTTCTCGTGCCATTTTCGTCCAACTGGAGCGATCCTTCACGATCTTGAGCAAGATGGGACCGGCGGCCTCTCCGCGCCTCTGGATGTCATCCGCAAAAGCCTGAACCCAATCTTTGGTGATGCTTTCAGCATCCAGCACCACAATGTAGCCAGCGATCAACCGTGGGTCATCATTGGGCATCTTGGAAATTTCCGAAATATCATATGGAAAGCCATAACCATCCCACTTCACCCCCCCCAAGAAGGCCAAATCCTTGAGGTTAAGCTCCTGAGCGAGCCCCTTGACACCACAGGCTAGAGTGATCAGGGTTGCAAGCAGCCTAATGAAGCGGGACGTAGTACGCATTTTCGTTGGATTTGATGATGTTCTCCTCCTGCCAGTGAAACCGTTTCGAGTTGTAAATGTCCCTGGTGTCAATCACACCACCGTCTTTCATCAGCCAAAAAGAGATATCTGGTCGGTGACCAAGATTGCAGGCATGCCCCAGTTCATGGGCCAAGACGAGCGTATTCCTGATTCCTATGCTGATGAGTATCACGCCGTACTTCCCTTTTCCTGGTTTCAAACTGGGTACAAACACACCGCTTGCTGTGCCATTAACTCCCTTAATTTTGCAAGGAATGTAATAAACGTCGATGACGCTCTTGTCCGTGGGATCAGGTAACAAACCAACCAACGTACGAACCTCGTCGTCTGTTAACTCGTGATCAACATCGTTCAGAGGAATGCTGGACGGCAAGCCCTCAGGAAAGGGTGCGGTCACGGTGCTTAACCAATCCATCGAAACGCCGATCTGCTCATACACCTCGTGAGCAATCTTGGCCTCATTGCTGATCGGGTCGAATTGGTTGCCGCCACCCAAACCATTTGGCGACAAGACAAAAACTCGGAACTCGACCTTGCCATCAGGCCCTTTCACCGGAATTCGGATGGGCGGAAAATCGCCGGATTCAGAACCTTCGATCTTGATTTCAACGGTCGCCCCCAAGCTTACGATGTGCGTGCGGTCTCCCACATAGTTGTCCTTTTGGGTGGTCGATTCTTCTGCCCGACCGCTAAAATTGTCGTCGGTGCTGTCCGTGACCAGATGCAGCGGCGGCACCTCGGCGTCATTAGCCTGCCAGGCAGCCACAACATCATCTTCATCCTTTGAAATCGAGCTGCTCTTGCCTGTGATCCCAGTAACACCAAGTTTCAGCCTGAAGGTTTCCTGTGAACTCCGCAGGCCTGGTATGCGAATCTGGATTTGGTCGGGGTCATCAATCAAGGACTCATTGCCATTTCTAAACATGTTCCTCCATCTAGTGGCACGCAGCTCAGAAACGGCCACAAAATCCCCAAAAGTTCCGTCTGCGTTTTCCTTCGGCTGCATTACCTCAATGGGGAGGAGGGTGATCCAAACTCGTTCCTCGGACTTGGCGGCTAGGGGCGGTTCGAAGGTGACTGCGGCGTTGCCATCACACTTGACGAATTTTTCCGGGATACTGCCTGTCAGCGTGATCATGCGCGCACCGGTATTGCTGTATTGAAAGGTCAGCACACCCACGTGCTTCGGGGCGTCGGGGGTGCCCGGGTCCACATACTCGCCCTGATACACCAGCACGAGATAGCGCCGCGCTCCTTGAGGGACCACAGGTTCCCTGTACGGACCGGTCACCGGCAGCGCCTGAAACTCCAGCCGGGTGTGCCGAACCCAGGAGTGAATATCGAACCCATCCTGCCAGCCCACCGACGCCGTCGGGCTCATCCCAATGGGAGGTAGGTAGTGCGGCACGATGTCGTACGGGTAAAAACCGTCCGGCTCGTCCTTCTGGCGGACCAGGATCTTGAAGCCATCGCCCGTGGCCGCCGCGATGGCCGTGGCACCGATCGCCGTGCTGCGCGGTGGTGGTGGTACGCTGGTGCTCCCGGCACTTCCTCCTCCGCTGCCGTCACTGGCACCGTACACTCCCGGCACCGCATGGATGGAAATGGAGAACGACGGTGTCCACGCCACCCCGGCAGCCGTCGTTGTCACGGTGGCCGTCCCCACCTCTTGCGTGCCCGTCGTGTAAGTTACCGCCGCCATGCCGTTCGAGTCCGTGATGACGCTTTGCATCAATCCTGACATGGCCGCCGCCTCCGCAGCAGGCTGCAGCGTGCCGGTGCCCGCTGTCAGGTTGAACGTCACACTGACACCCTTCACCGGCTGCCCGCCCTGGGTTACCTTCACTGCGAGCGCAGGCGTTGTCTGTCCGGTATAAATATCCTTCGCACCGGAGCCGACGATCATCATGACCAGTGGCACCGTCGGCACAACACCCGCCAGCAACGGATCGCCTCCGTAATCCAGTTCCAGTTTGTCGTCATAACCATCCCCGTCGCTGTCGGCCAGGCGCGGGTTGGTGCCGTTCTGGAACTCGGCCCAGTTGGTCAAAAGATCCCCGTCTGGATCGTCCCACTTGTCCTGCGAATCGCGCAGGTTCAACTCGTAGCGATATTCCCACAAGTCCGGCAGGCCGTCACTGTCACGGTCGGAGTCGATGGCTCCGTCACCGTCCATGTCGATCAGTTGCCATCCCGGGTCGCTGGCCAGGCCTGGGTATTCGATGATCGAAACACTCGGATGCTGCGGCCACCACAGCCAGGCGTCGAGCACCTCTGAACGAAAAGCCTCCAACCCGTCGGGGATTTGGTTGCTGTTCAGGTCTGCGACCTCCAGCCACCCGGCGAAGCTGCCGCTGTAGGAAATGCCCACGTTGTCTCCAAGCCAGTCCGTGTCGATTCCCTCCCAGAACAACCGCACCGCATCCGTGGCCGGATCCGGTTCCAGCGGCGCACCGGCGTTCAGCGTCCAGACCAGCACCTCGACATCGCTCAGACCGTCCGTGCGTGCATTGGTGGTCGAAGCATTGAGATCCAGCCCCAGCAGCATTTCCTCGTAATTCATCAAGCCATCCCCGTGATGGTGCACATTCCAGCTGCTGTCGTAGTACTCGATCATCCCGTCGGTATCGATGTCCCACACCGCATCGGCAAAGTTTAGCATGTTCAGAACTCCGCTGTTTTGCTCGTCGATATTGGAAATGCGGTCGCCGTCGTAGTCGTCGGTGTCGAACAGCGGCTTGTCCGGGTCCATCAGGTATTCTTGCAGGTTGGGAATGCCGTCGCCATCGAAATCATCCGCGCTCGATCCCAGTGGCTTCGCAGTCCCCAACGCGTTCCACGCAGCCAGAGCCGCCTGCTCGATCTCGGTCGGGATGGTCACCGCAGTCACGCTGCCGAAGGTGCGGAATTTCAGCTCAAAGGAGAACACATGCTTGAGCTGGCCGAGGTTCACCAGCGCGTAATTGTCCGTCACTGCGGAAGCTCCCGCCCAGGGATAGGGCAGGCCGAGGCGCTGGTAAAACGGCGTGGCCACATGCTTCAGCTGGCCTTGGTTGATCGCCAGCCCGTTTTCCGGCTTGGACGCCGTCTCCTCCGTCGTTCCCAAGGGATCGACCAGCGCATGGATCGTCTCCCCGGCCCCGCCGGGCAACTCCGCGTCCATGGCCTCCATGGCCTTGCGGGCCATGTGCTTGAGCTGGCCGGCGTTGGCCACGGCGAAGTCGTCCGGCGCAGCGGTCGGATCGGTCACGTTTTGCGTGTCCCACCACGCCGGGCCGGGAGCCACAGCAGTGGCGCTTTGCAGCAACAACGCGCCGCAAAGACACGCGGCGATGAAGTCACGACAGGAGTGCCTGCGGAACACGTGGAAGACACGGAAAGATTTCATGGCCGAAAAAGAGAAAAAGGAGATGAGGGATGGGAGGCCGGAGTTCTTCGTTCACTGACGCACTGCCCACTGATTACCGTCCACAGACACACTGCCTGCCGGTCACGGCGGATCTCCTTCCTGATAGATGCCCATCGGGATGTCCCCGCTCTGCGGCACGCGCACCGGGCCCTGGAACGAACTGGTGCCCGCCGGATCCAGCACGATGGCCGGGGCGTCGTAGCTTCCCGCCTTGTAAAGGTTCAGCCGGTGATCAGCCCCCAGCCACATCACCGGGCTCAGCGTGTCCCCGTCCAGCCCTTCCGCCTTCCACCAGCCCCACTGCGCTTGCGGACGACTCAGGATGCTGTGAAGGCTGGCAGCGGCGGAAACATCCGCAAACTGGAACAGCGCCCCCGCCAGACTCGCATCTCCTTCCAGAATGCCGAAGGAGAGGTTGTTGCCGATGATGTCGAGGTCCGCCGAGATGGTTTCCAGCTTGTATTCATCGTCATACTGCACGGCCACGGCATCTCCCTGATCGTCGCCGGAGAGCACCAGGGTGCCGTCCCGCAGCCGCACGCTCCTGCGCTCTCCACTCAGGGTGCCGGAGGTGGTGTCCCCATCGTTGTTCAGCGGATCGCTCAGGGTCACGAGCCGCTGGCCGGTGCCCTCTTCCGCCTCCCCGAGGCTCATCGTCTGCCCCGTGTAATAGCCCTGATACAACGCCGTATCCGTCATCGCGTCGTAGGAGGCCAGCCTCCACGCCTCGTCACGAACGACAAAGGTGGCCGGCAATCCACCTGGCGGCTGGGTGAGGCCCCAAAAGGCGAAGTTGGCGTTGGGGTCCACGCCATAAACCGGCACCGGGAAGGAGTATTCCGGAGGTTCGCCGGTTGACTGCGGTGGACTCGTTTGAAACAGATGAGTGGTGGTGCTGTAGGTTCCGACGGCGCTCTCCGCGCTGGCATAGTCGGTGCAGGTGACCACGCCGCTGCCGTCGGTTCGCAGTTTCAGCATCTCATGGCTCTGGTCGGAAACTTCTGCGCCAATGTAATAAGCCGCGCTGGTGCCATTGGCGGTGTTGGTGTCTTCCGCGGCCGTGCCGACATAGACCCAGATGCGTCCATCCGGCAGCATCACCGCAGGCGGGAAGTCCCCGGGCGGAGCCTCCCAGGACAAATGCAGGGACCCATCATTGTCCGCATCATTCGCATTGGCAGGCAGCACCGGCACCGTGGCTGTGCCCAGCGCGTCCTGCACCAGAAAGACGCCCAGCGGCTCGCGGGCGAAGGCACCGCTGAAGAGCAGGGTGCCGGACGCATCGGTTCCCGCCAGCGTGGGGGCGTTCGCATTTCCGCCCAGCGTGATGGTGTTGCCCACCGCAGACTGATACGTCAGTGCCGTGCTGCCGGTGCGGGTGTAAAACTCCCCCCGCACCCAGAAGGCCGGAGGCCCGTACACATTCGGCTGTGAGGTTGGTTTGGTGATGGACACTCCAGGCACCGAGAAAGTGCTGCCGGAATTGGAAAAGGTGCCAGAATACACGAAGCCGTTATTGCTGACCATCACTGTACCGTGAGACGGATCCGAGGTGGTCCCCGACAACGCGATCGTTCCCAGACTCGAGTTCACATAGACGTCGGTGCGGTTGCCCAGGCTGTCCTCGTAGCCCCCCGCAAAGGCATAGCTTGACAAAGAAATCTTCAACACTGTGGAAGTGCCCGTAAACAACGGCTCGCTGCGGTTGGGCGCAGCGTTCTGGAGCGTGTGGCCCGCCATGCTGAAGACGCCCGCAGGAGAGACGGCGCCGCTGCCATCTTCACCGCTGGTGATGGTGACCACCGCGTCGTCTCCAGAAACAAAAAAGTCATTGATCGCTGCATGGATCGTCAAGGTCATCCCCGCACCGCTGTAGCTGTCCGTTATCACTCCCGTCGGGGAGACGCCCCCCGATTGCCAGTTGAGCAGTTTCCCATCCAGCCAGAGCTGGCCTTTGGCAAAGCTCGGAGCGCTGCGCGGCTTCCACGTCACACCGGAAAGCCCCGAGTCCGGCACCCCGGCATACACGTCGGAAACAAACGTCCCAGCGCCCGGCAGGCACGCCGTCACCTTTGTGGTTCCGTTCGCCGGGGAGTACTCATCGTAGAAGAGACTGAGGGGGGAACCGTCCACGCTTTGATAGCTGTCTGTCCAACCTTCGCTTACATAGTAGCTGCTGCCGGCGATGCTACTTCCCCTCTTCGATGACTCAACAA
This sequence comes from Prosthecobacter sp., assembly GCA_041395065.1. Taxonomy (GTDB): domain Bacteria; phylum Verrucomicrobiota; class Verrucomicrobiia; order Verrucomicrobiales; family Verrucomicrobiaceae; genus Prosthecobacter. The sequence continues at coordinate 29,777 of JAWLBG010000035.1, forward strand.
AACCAAAGGTAACACCAAACAAACTTACGCTGGAGTGCCCGCTTTGGTTCTGAGCCAGTTCGGTGATCGTCCAGTTGTCCCCTTCCTCGTCGTAGTAGGAATACCAGGTGCGGTGGTAGCTGCCGTTTGGCCCCGACCAGTCCTCAGTGCCCGTTGACTCGAGGTATGAATTAAACAAATCCACTTGGAAATTCCAGCTGATCGTCCGGCTGGTGAATTCCACACCGTGCACCACAAACGGCCCGCCACTGTTTTCCGTCGTAACCACGGCATTGTCGCTATAGACGCCGCCGCTTAGATGACCGCTGACCACACCCTGTCCGCTTGTCCCGTTGACAGTCGCCAATCCCGGAGACCATTTCAGGCCGTTGACCGTCACCGTCTGGTTCGCCGCATTGGTGTAGGTGTCTGTGTGGAAGCTGGCGTCTTCCACCGCTGGGCTGGTCCAGGTATAGGTTTCACCGTGGATCGTCAGGGTGGTGCCCGCGAACATCGGAGCGTCCGTAGCCCCTCGGAGCGTAGCCGTCAGAAGCAGGGGCAACAACAGTGCAAACGAAGAAACGGTGCGGAGAGGGGAATGCATAATCGGCGGTTGGTTTAGGCCATTCGACCTATGAAGCCCGCCTCATTCACCACAATCACGTTCTTTTCCTCCAAGATAGCGTGACAAGAGCGACACGATATCTCCTGATGGTTTGGCCTAGTCTCTGTCTTGCTATGCAATTAAAGCGTAGATAAAAAGGAACTACGTATTAAACAATAGGCTTGTTAAAATGAGTGAAACCTGATAGAAGAAGCATCATGCCGCAGCCGCTCACATGGGACTCTAACTTAGCCTGGGATACTCCAGACGCTCAGTGGGACGGTTTTGTGGCTCAACCAACCACCACCATGCCCAACGACAACCGCATCAGTGCAGAAGTCAGCGCCGCAGACAAGGCGGCCATCCTCACCAAAATCACGGAAATCGGCACCCTGCTGCCCTTTCTCCTCAACCTCACCAAGACCGAGCGCATCGAGCTGCCCAAACTCGGTGCCAAGTCCCTCGGCTTCGACGAGCAGTGCGCCAGCTACATGACCAGCAATCCCAACCTCGTCCCGCCCTACGTCGATCCCGCCGAAGAGGCGAAGGATCGCGCCCTGCGTCTCGTGCTGGCAGATATCTGGCGCGAACTGCGCCAGCTCTGCGAGAAGGTGGACGACACCCTCATGCTCGTCGGCAGTGAAATCTGGATGGCGGACCTTTCCTTCTACCAGACCGTCAAGCAGGCCGCCCGCCGCGACGTCGCCGGGGCAGATACCCTTTACGACGATCTCAAACAGCGCTTTCCCGGAGTCTCCGGAGACGACGGGGAGGAAGACCCCGCCCCGACGACCTGAGGCACATCGAAGGCACGCAAGTCACTGATCACAAGCCACTTGTGAAACAAAAACGAGGCCCCTCCCGGGTGGCAGAGGAGGCCCCCAGGGGGGGCACCCCCCACCTCTGGGGGTGGGGGGGACCACCTCTCAGGCGCCCTCGTCGCAGCCTTTAACCTGCCCACGACCACCCCGAAGGCATCGAAAAGGAGGCACCGGGGCTGTGCCCAGCCAGCTACCGCCACCTCGACCCCACCCCTGCGGGCACGCCCCCCAGCCTTCATCGCACCGCAGCCGCAGGGTGGCAGCCCCGGCTAGCCAGCCCAAAGCTCCGGTCCGGCTGCGCTCAACCACGCCTCGCGAGGAGATCTTGAGGCATGAACGGCCTCAATCGCGAACTATATATGCCCTTCAAGGAGGGAGGCTTTCAGTCTGCTGGGTGGCTCGAAAAGTGTGGGGACATGCACGGTGGACATTCGTCCTGCGTGCTGCTTAGGTCCGCGGGTTGAAGCCCAGTAGCCTCCGTCTCAGCATGTCGAGTGCGAATTGGGACGTGAGAAGCTTGAACCGGTCACGGGCACCGGGTGAAAAGCGCTTCACGGTCCAAGTCTCGGCGTTCTTCGAAGCGAGTCCGATCCATACGGTGCCGACCGGCTTTTCCGGTGTGCCACCGGTCGGCCCGGCGATGCCGGTGACGGAGATCGCGTGATCCGCGCCGCTGTTTTTGAGCGCTCCTTCGGCCATGGCACGAGCGACTTCCTCACTCACGGCACCGTGTTTTTCGATCAAGCCGGCGGGTACGCCGAGGTGCTGCTGTTTGGCTTCATTCGCATAGGTGACCCAGCCGTGGCCGAAGACGCGGGAGGCACCGCTGACATCGGTGATGCGGCTGGCAATGGTGCCGCCGGTGCAGGATTCGGCGGTGGCGAGCCATTCGCCACGCTCGGCGAGCAGTTGCACGACGACTTCTTCGATGATCCGTCGATCTTCGGACGTGATGCAGTCGCCAAAGGCCTCGCGAACGATGTCAGCGCCTGCATCGACGCTGCTTCCCGATCCCGCCAGACGCACGTCGACGTCACCGCCCCGGATGCAATAGCCCAAGTCGAGGCCCGGCACGCATTCGAGGCGCTTTTCCACCGCCTCGACGATGTCTGATTCGCCAATGCCGGTGATCTTCAAATACAGCACCCGCCGGGAACCCCCGTCCGGCAGCCATTCGCGCAGGCGGGGTTCGACTTCTTTTTCAATCATCGGCTTTAGCTCGCGCGGTGGACCGGGCAGCAGGAAGATGTGGGCGTTCCAGCCGAGGGCTTCGCCCAGAGCGGCGGGAAAGTACAGCCCTGGGGCCGTTCCGAACGGGTTTGGCATCACCTGCGCTCCGCGGGGCACCATGGCCTGGCGTTTGGTGGCCTCGGTCACCGGTTTGCCGCGTTTGAAAAAGTAGGCGTTCAGATGCTCCAAAACGCCTTCATTCAACTCCATCGGCAGACTGAGCAGTTCGGCGGTGGATTCGCGAGTGAGATCGTCGTTCGTCGGCCCCAGGCCGCCGGAAACCAGCACGACGTCCGAACGTTGCGCCGCTTCGGCGATGGCCACGCGGATGACCGCGCCATCAGGCACGATGGTCTGCCGCGTGACTTGGATGCCCAAGGCGGCCAGTTGCTGGCCGATCCAGGCCGCGTTTGTGTTCACGGTGTCTCCGAGGAGAAGCTCCGTGCCTGTGTTGACGAGTTCGACTCTCATGCGCGTTTCATTACGCGCACCGAAGTCCATGGATCAATCCTTCTTTCGCCTTTGCTTCTTTCGGTCATGGTCGGTGACGATGCCCTCCAGCACCGCAAGGCCATAGGAGATCTTTTTGAAGAAGGAGGGGTTGTGGGGCACGAGGACGAAGTTCGGATGCTTCGACCACAAGCCTCGCAGCTTGTGATCCAGCCTCACCGCTTCCTCCAGCGACTCGTTGCGGATGGGATTCCCCCCTTCGATGCCCATGCCGCCCACGGCAGCGCTTTCAAAGAAGATCACCGCGTCATAGCGTGAAAACTCGGCCTCCAGCGAGGTGCCGACTTCGTTGAAGAAATGCTTAGGCTCCCCCGGCCAGTAGGCGGCTCCGTCCACGGTGCCCCTGTCGCAGAGCAGCACGCGCTCCGGGTAGAGGGCAGCCTGTACGTCTTCGAGATTGCGCTGGACCTGATAGATCGCGCGCTGAGCCGCATGGATCGCCATGGGTTCGGTGGAGCGGGGAAACCCGCCGCTGAAGACCATCGTTGCGGCTTCCGGCACGAGGATGACGCGTTCGCCGATTTCGCGGCGGAAGAGATCTGCGGCGGTCGTTTTGCCGCCGCCGGGACCGCCGGTTAGGACGATGCGGCAACGGCCATTGGCATGGGGGTGGCGTTTCATGGTTCAACCCGCCACAGTCCATGCGCTACGTCAAGGAGCCGCCGCAATTTGCGCAAGGTCTGCATAGACCTCGTGGCGCGAGTTTGATACGCTCCATCCATGCGTGTTGCCCTTCTCCTTATCGTTTTGCTGTCCGCCTGCGCCGTCCGTCCCGGTGATCGCGAGGAGATTTCCTCACCCAGGTCAAACCTGTCCTCCAGCAGCATTGCCTGAGATGTCACAATGGCTCGATGCCTCCGCCGGCTCTGAATCTGACCAGCCGGGAGGCGGCCCTGACGCGCAGTGCCAGCGGTCGGGATTACATCCTGCCGGAGGACCCGGATTGCAGTCTGCTCATCAGCGCCGTCCAGCGTGGCGGTACGCATCCCAAGATGATGCCCCGCACCGATGTCAGTCTCACCGAGGACCAAATCGGAATGCTGCGAGAGTGGATCGAAGACGGTGCCTATTGGCCTTCAGGAGAAAAGGGCAGGATGAGACCGGAATCCAGCATGGAAAATCCTTGAGGAGTGGCCGCCTGGTTTCCCGACCTTCAACCCGACTTGGGGTGTGGGGGCGTCCGACGCGAATCAGAACAGCATCGGCTGGTCGTCGTTCTGGCGTTCCGCCTTCGAGCGGCGCTTAGGCGGTGTTTCGTTTTCAAGGGCGGATTCCAGAGTGGCAATCACTTCAGGAATGGATTCGCTCGGCTGGGGGGCGATGGCCTCTGGTTCGGGCGACGGGGCAGGGGGGCTGGCCTCGGCGACGATGGTTTCAGGTTCGTTCTGCGCGGGTTCTTCCGACGGAGGAGTTTCTTCCGGTGTCTTATCGACCGGGGAGATCTTTGGAGCGGTCGCTTCCTTTTTCTTCCTGGCGGGCGCTGGTGGATCGGACTCTGACTGTTCGGCGAGTTTCCGCTGACGGAAACGAGCAACGCGTTTCGCCGTGAGGCCGCGCACCTTGGCGTCATTGCCATTGTACTTAGCGAACTTGGGCAGGGATAGCACGTCGTCCTCCGACTTGAGCCAACCTGCTTCCTCCATGGCTGCGGCGAATCCCTTCTTGGATACCAACTTGTCAATGAACTCAAAAGTAACGCCTAAATCGTTTGGATTGACTCGGTTGATCTCCAGCCAGGACCAAAAGCGGACGAGTTTTCCCATGACGGTGTCCTCACTGATTTTCAAGCGTGTGGAAATGGCACAGACCTCCGGCTTGTCGGGAGTGGAGACTTCGATTTTAATCCATGGGCGGCGCATACAGCCTCTTGATGCAGGTTCGACGGGGAGTCAACGCAACCTTTCGGGCGTTACACGAAATCCGGGATGGTCTTTGCTTCATGGATGTCAGTGCGGTCATTTTCAGTCGGAAACAACTCGCGCACAAAAATACCGCGACCTGCCGCAAAGCGCGTAGCAGCGCCTCTGTGGGTCATGCATGCTCGCCTCATGGGCAAAGAATTCAGCACCGTTCCTCAAACCGTTCCTCTCGTCGAAACCTGCCACCGCCGCATCGTCTCGGCGATTCCGCACCCGGACAGCGTTCCGATGCTGGAGCGCATGCGCGAGGTGGAACCGCTCTCCATGCGTGGCATGCCGCCCATCATTTGGGAAAAGGCGCAGGATATTTACGTCTTCGACAAATACGGGAATCAGTGGCTGGACTGGAGCAGCGGGGTGCTCGTCACCAACGCGGGCCATGCTGCGCCGGAGATCTGCAAGGCAATGATCGACCAGATCAACAGCGGACTGATCCACAACTACGTCTTCCCGAGCGAGGAGCGCCTGCAGGCGGCGGAGATCATCGCCTCCGTGGCTCCTGAGGGGCTCAAAAAAGTGTTTCTGCTCAGCAGTGGCAGCGAGGCGACGGAGTGCGCCATCAAACTCAGCCGAGCGCACGGCATCAAGGTCGGCGGGACGTCGAAGATCGGCATCATCGGCTTTGACCGTGGCTATCACGGTCGCACACTGGCCAGCCAGCAGGCTGGCGGCATGAGCGGGCAGAAGTCGTGGATTGTGAACCTGGACAAGGCCATCTTCAACGTGCCGTTCTGGATGGCTACTGGGAGGGTGACAGCAGTTTCGACGGGTTTTTGAAGGCGGTCGAAGCCAGCAGCATGAAGCCTGAGAAGACTGCCGGGGTTATCATGGAAAGCTACCAGGGGGGTGGGTCCCGACTTTGCGTGCCGGTTGAATACATCGAAAAGCTCCGCGCCTGGTGCGACGAACATCAGGTCGTGCTCACCTTTGACGAGGTCCAGTCCGGCTTTGGCTGCACGGGCAAGTTCTGGGCCTTTCGAGCACTACGGTGTCACGCCGGATCTCATCTGCTGTGGGAAGGGGATCAGCTCCGGCATGCCGCTGAGCGCCGTGATTGGTCGTCAGCACCTGATGGACCACTTCCCGCCCGGAAGCATGACCAGCACGCACACCGGGAATCCTGTCTGCTGTGCCGCTGCCGTGGCGAACATCAAAAAGCTCCTCGCTGAGGATCTGACTGGCAATGCCGCCCGTCCGGGCCCGATTCTGTTCGAGCGCTGCAGCAGTGATTCAGCAACGCCATCCAAGCGTCGTTGGCAACGTGACGTGCGCGGGGCTTGTTGCAGGGATCCAGACCGTTAAAGCGGGTCAAAAAGAGCCGGACCACGATCTTGCGCATCGCATCATCGAGCTGTGTTATCAACGGGGTCTATTGCTCTTCGCTCCAGTGGGTGCTTGGGGTCAGACCGTGAAAATATGTCCGCCTCTTACCGTTACACAAGAGGCGCTGGAAGAAGCGCTTGATGTGCTTGATTCTGCTGTTGACGACGCTGTTGCTGAAATGGGTTAGAAAACACGTGTCATAAATGATATAATGCCATTTATTTCTTTATCGACGTGTTTTAAAAAGCGTTACATAAAGGATCTCGTGGGTGACGGCCTTAGCTCAAGTGTGAATTGGTTTTTTCGAGTCGATCAAGGCGTGGGCTAATGAACGCCCATCGCACCGTGGTCGTTCGTTTGGGTTAATTTGTAGTTACGCTCAAGTCATTAGATAAGCTATTCTGGTTTCACTGGTTCGCGGAGCTGCAGTTGCTTTTCCTTGTTGAGGTTTTTTGTAACGGTTTCGACGTAATCCCAAGCCGCTTTGTCTTGTGAATAAATGACCAGACGACTACGCATGGCGGCCATCGCGGCCGCCTGCGGCAGGTCGAGATGGCGCAGGACATTGAGCATCGCCGGAGCGACGTTTTCGGCATTGCCGGCGATCGTGCCGTTGTGAGTCCACGGCGGTTCGTGCAGGTCAAGGCGGGTGATGTGATCCTCAAACAGCGAGGCATAAAGCGTATCGACAGCCATCCCGCGATGCGCCTGCAGCCACAGCGGCGTCTCTCTCAAGCCGGTTACGGCCCGGAGGGTCTGGATGGCACGGCGGATGTCCCACACGCGCATGCCGTCCAGAGTCTGGCCGAGGAGGTAGAAGCGCCGGAGGCGCTGTGTTTGCGCCTTTGGACTGCCGGTCCAGGCGGTGGGGCCGATGCCGCGAGGGCAGACGTAGGCCATGCCCCATTTGAAGTTTGTGAACATCTTTTTCTCCTGCTCGAAGGCTGCGTCGTCGTCTGGAGCGCCGGGAAAGATCTCGACGAGCTTGCCAAATCGGGAGTGGTAGGTGGCGCAAAAATCGTCCCAGCCTTCTTCATCAAGGACGTTCAATGCCACGAGGTCGAGATCCTCCGGTCGAAGCCCGTCGCGGTGAACCAGATAGATCCGCAGGCGGTAGGGGGACTGGCTCTCAAAGTCGTAGGCGCTCATGCGAATGCCGTCCCGCTCGGCGCTTCCTTCTTTCTGCGGATGCACGGACGCGATGTCCTTTGGCCAGCCGTTGAACACCTTTTCCTTCAGCGCCTTCATCCATTCATCGCTCTGCTTTTTCCAGTCGGTCTCGTTGGTTGCGGGTGGAGGCGCCTTGGCCATCGGGACGAAGCTCTCGTCGATCGTGGTGTTGCGTTCGTCTTGCGGGAGGTCGGTGAAGACGCGCAGCGAGGCGGGATCTTGGGACTTTTTCGCCCCTTCGTCGATGACCTGCATGTTGTCGGCCTTCTTCAGAAAACGCTCGAACCAGTGGAAGGCGCCCATGTTCAGCGGTTGCACGTCCTTGTGCGGACCTTCCGCCACCTGGAGTCCGATGTGCGCCTCCTGTCCCATCAGCTTGTACATGCGGCGAACGTTCGAGTAGATGCGGAAGACGCCGTCGATGGGGAAGATGCCGTCCTTGTCCGTGTTGCAGATGAGCAGCGGGCGCGGTGCGGCGAGAGCGACCATGCGTTCGAAGTCCCAGCGGTAGGTGTTCTGGAAGAACATGCAGTCGCAGTGGCCCTCCACGCAGCCGTCGATGACCTGGTTTTGCATGTCCGTGACGCCTGCGGTGGGGGCGCTGGCCTTGATGCGATCGTCGAGCGCGGTGATCCACCATGAATAGGCGCCACCGCCGCTGCGACCGGTCACGCCGAAGCGCGTCTTGTCCACCTCCGGCCGTGTTTCCAGATAGTCCAAGGCTCGGATGCAACTCCACGCCTCCAGGCCAGCCGGCGTGTAACCGCGCGACCACCACCAGAAGCGGCCCTTGCTGTAGGTGCCGTGGTGCTCGCCGCGGATTTCACCGAGCTGCACGGTATCGATGATCAGGCAGACGTAGCCGTGCCGCGCGAACCACACGCCGTGGTGCTCGTAGCCGGTCTTGTTGCCCATGCTGACTCCGTCCTTCACCACGTTTGCATGGCCGCACACATAGAGGATGGTCGGCAACGGCCTGTCCACTTTCTCCGGACGATAGAGGTTCGCGGTGACATAGAGACCGGGCATCGACTGAAAGTGCATTTTCTCCACGACAAAACCGTCCCCCTTCAGCTCGCCGGTCTTTGTGGCCTTGAGTTCTGTTTTCTCTGGCAGCGGATCGAGTCCCAGCATGTCGAAGAGCTGGCGGCGATACTCGGGGGCGAGCTTGCGCCATTCGTCACCACTGGTGATGTGGCTCACGCCATTGTTTGCCGCGATCTCCCGGGTCTGCTCCGCAAAGTAACGGTTCAGCAGTTTGTTGCCGGGCGTGTCAGGTGTCTTTTCCGGATAGGGAGCCGCCCAAAGAGGGGACGAAACAATGAGACCGAAGTAAAGGAGCGTGCGCATGAGTGAGTCACACAAAACGTTCGCCGGAGTCGTTACGTTCACGGAGGAACTGGAAGTTTGCCCCGGCGCCGGTGATCACCCATCGCCATACAAACAAAGCAGGGACCATAGGTCCTGGATCTCCGCATCCGAAATGCCGGGGCTGGCATGGGCGGCAGTCTGGGCGAAAAATCGACGGGCCTGGGTCTTCAGCGTGCGATTGTAAAAGGCCTTCAGGCGCGGCGTGGTGGTGCCGTGCTTGGCGGCCATCTCCTCCTGGCTCGGTGCGGGCGCGGCGGGCCAGCGCTCGGTCAATAGAAGCGGCAGCAGATCATGGATCAGGGCGGCGATGCTTTCGTGTTTGGAGCGGAGCTGCGCGCAGGTCATCTCCCACAACCCGCGGGCCAGCAGGAGGTCAAACGCCGGCCCGAGGGGGAGATCGGTGCCGTAGACGGATTGATAGCTGTGCTCCACGGTTTCCGCATCGAACTCCACAAAGGTGCGTCCACCGCCACGCTTCACGGCCGCTTTGGCAGCGCGATGATTCAGCTCCAGGTTCTTGAAGCACCGCATCAGCCAGGTGCTGAATCGCGTGCCGCGTTCAGCATCGAAGCGCTTCAGCAGGCCGTCCCTCACGATTTCCATGAAAAAGTCCTGCGTGCGATCCTGCGCGTCTTCCACCGTCAGGCCCAGCTTGCGGCCAAAACCGTAAATGGCCGGGTAGTAGAGCGTGCAGAAGCGCGCCAGGGAGACCTCGCGCGTCTTTTGATCGGGCACATGAATGTCGGCCAGCAGCGTGTGCGAAGTTGGCGGGAAGAGACCATGGGGCGTGGGCTGGGAGACGGTGGGGGAGAGCACGGGGAAGATACGGCGGATCGGGGCGGGCTTTTTTGCTGCAAAGAATGCCCGGTGACTTTCGATGGAGATACCCGAGTGTCCATCGCCTCAATGACTTCCCCCGATCTTCCGCGACCGCCCATGCCTGATCTGCTGCGCGCGTTCGGCTGGGAAGGGCGCTTCGAGCTTCTGGACCGCATCGGCACCGGGGCGATGGGCCAGGTGTGGCTGGCGCGGGAAAGGCAGACGGAGAAGGCCGTCGCGCTGAAAATGCTCGACCCCTCGCGCGTGGGTGACGAGCAGACGCTCGCCCGGCTCGACATTGAGGCGTCCACGCTCTTGAAGCTGCGGGAGGCGGGTGCGCACGCAAACGTCGTTCCCATTCTCGATTTCAAGCTGACGGACTCGCACGCCTGCCTGGTGATGGAATTCATCCCGGGGTCGAATCTCAAAAAATGGTGCGAGGCGCATCAGTTGGACCTTCAGGAAAGGGTGCGGCTAGTCGCGGACGTGGCGCGTGCCTGCGGTTGGTTTCACGCCCTCGGGGTCGTGCATCGCGACCTGAAGCCGGCGAACATCCTCGTGAATGCCACCACGCGGCAGCCGGTGATCGTGGACTTTTCCATCGCGAAAGTGCAGGACGGCCTGCCCATCACGTTGACCAACGAGGCGCTCGGTACCGCGCCCTACATGGCGCCCGAGCAGCTCGACCGCAGCCGCGGTCATGTCACGCCCGCGACCGACGTGTATGCACTCGGTGCGACGCTTTATGAATTGCTGACGCAGGTGCATCCGCATCCGGGCGATTTGGCGCAGATCATCCGCCGTCATTCGGACGAGGTCCGTCCAGCATCCCCCTCCGCGCTGAATCCCGCCGTGCCGCGTGATCTCGAGTGCGTCGTGCTCAAGGCACTTTCCCATCGACCCGCAGACCGTTATCCGGACGGCAAGTCTTTGGCAGACGACCTTGAGCGTTTTCTTGCGGGGCAGCCTGTCATGGCGCGGCCGCTTTCACGCATGACCTACCTGGTGCGGCAGGCGCGCCGGAAGCCAGCGCTCACGCTCGCTATCGCCGCGTGCATCGGCTTTGGGCTGGTCGCTTTGGGAAATGGCTACCGGCAGCACGTCGAGCGCGAAGTGCATGCTCTCGAGTCCGGGCTCGCCACTGCCATGCAGGATGGCGAATGGAACGCCAAGAGTCTGGCGCAGGCGCAGAGTGTACTCGTCGCAATGGAACGCCGAGAACCGGAACTCGCGGAAAAGCAGCGCCAGTTGTTTCACAGCGACGTGGTGCATGACGTCGAACTCCGCCTTCAGCAGAATCATTTGCAGGACTCAGATTTCGAATGGCTGGATGCCACCTCAATGTGGCTAGGCGCGGAACTTCCAGCGGAGTCCGCGAGGCTGAAGACACTGATCACCGAGCGCAAGGGGCGCTGGGAGACCTGGGTGGATCTGCGGGCACCGTTCGACGCGCTGCCCCGCCTTTTCCCCGGCATCACCGTGCGAGAGGAGGGCGGTGTGCTGCGTCCGGATTACAGCGAAAAGCTGGGTGCCGCGCCGATGGTGATGGTGACGGACGAGATCTCCGTGCCCATGGAGATGTCTGCCACCTTTCTGGCGGATCCGGTGAACTTCCGGCGCCTCGCGCTGGATCTCACATTTCAGGAGAGTCGCGCCACCGCGTATCTTTACCGTGTTTCGGAGGCGTCCGGCGGGTTCAAGAAACGCGCCGGTTTCACCCGTGCCGCCCCGGACAGTTTTGTGTTTTTTATCTCGCACAACAATTCCTCCCAGCAGGTCGTCATCATTCCGGACAGCCATCTTCTCGACATGCCCTTGCACATGACCCTGCTCGTCGAGCGCGACTGGGCCGAGGCCGAGATCAACGGCCAATGGCGCGTGCGCATGGACGTGCCCTTCGCACTGGGCAGTTCGAAGGCAGGCAACCAGTGCCGCATCATCTGGCCGAAAAACGTGGCCTTGGAGCAACTCACCCTGCGCACCCGGCGCTCCGACGCCACCAGCCCGCTGGAGGAGGCGGACATCCTCGCTTCCCAGGCGAAATGGGCCTCCGCTCGCAAGTTGTACGAGAACCTCATTGGCGATCCCGCCCACGGGGTGGAGGCGGAGTTCAAGCTGGCCGAGTGCCTGCATCTCACGCAGGATACCGGTGCCGCCGTCGCACGCTGGGAACACCTCGCCGCGGGGCCGCCCTCCCAGTGGCGGGACCGTGCGATCTTTCGCCTCTGGATTTCGCACGCCACCTCCACAAGTGGGCTGGCGCAGGCCGCCCCCTGGCTGCGCCGCATCACCGAGCCGCTGCCCCCATCACTGCAAAGCCAGATCCAGCGGAATGATGCGGAGTTTGAAAAGATCGAGTCAGCCTATGCATCCGCAGGCATGTGTTCCGCCCTGCCGAGGGTGGAGGCGGACGTGGTGACCGACGCGCTGAAGGCCTACCGGCTGCTGGGCGTTTCTCCCATGCAGACAGGCAGCCGCTTCGCTCTGGCACATCACAGTGCCGGGCTCGATATTGCCGCGCAGGAACTTTTTCGGGCGGCCCTCGCGGTCCCGGACGCTTCTCTCCGCGACCCCAAGGATCTGCAGGCCGTCATCAACTGCCTCGAACAGTGGTGCCGCCTAAAGCCGGTCGAAAGACGCGACCGCCTTGGTACTCTGCTTCGGCTTTGGCACGGCTCCCTGCCGGAGAATCCCAGCGTGCAGACGATCTGGCACATGGAGGAGGCCCGTCGCGCCGCCCGTACGGCGGACCTTGGCACCGCCATCGCCGAGATCCGCGCGACACGCCCCTTTGAAAACGCCGACAACCGCGTCCTCACCAGCGCCTGGCTGCTGGAGGGCATGCTGCTGCGCATGCAGGGCGACGAGGACGAGGCGCAGAGCGCCTGGCAGAAAGCCCGCGAGATTGCCCGCACTGTCACCATGAAGCACCCCATGCATCTGTGTGACCGCGTCTTACTCCACAGCCTCACCCAGAGCTGGGATCTGCGCAGTGCGGGTGAGGTGCTGACCACCCTCGCCGGTCGCCACCTCTCCCGCAAAGAGAGCGCCGACGCGCAGGCCGCCTTCAACCAAGTCTTCCTCTCCGATCCCGCATGGCTCGCCACCTTCAATGCCGTGCTGCAGGACGAGCGCGGGCGGAAGTTTGCGGAGGACTACGCCCTCTGCCGCGAGCCGCCGCGGGAGCTCGTGCTGCAGTTCTACCGCATGCTCTTCGAGCAGCACTTTCTCTCCACCGCCTTTCCACAGGCGGGCAGGGAGGAGAGCGACCGCGTGCATTCCATCGCGGATCGACTCGTCACGGAGATGGCCATGAATCCGCGCGGCGAGTTTGCCCACCTCCTCGCCTACCTTCGCGCTTGGGCCGATCCGGCAGCGGGGGACGTCTTCGGACACGCGGCGCTCTACTCGCCGGAATTGGTCGGGGACTTGCAGTGGCTGCTGGGGCGGCGGCGAGAGGCCATGCGCAGGGGCGCCGACAAGGTTCCCTGACATTTGTGAAGAGAGTTTCGGTCGGACTGTAACCTTGCGGGAAAAAACCGGTAAGGGGGAGATGAACACTCTGCTCCCGCATGTCCCAGTCACTCCCCGCGAATCCACTGTCGCTTCCGCTTCTCGAATGCGGGAGTGCCATGAACGCGTCAGCGCCGCCCGCGCTGGCGACGCGTCCGGAGCGTGCGCGGTTTGTCTGCATGCTGTGCATTCACTGCGAGCGCTGCCAGCCGGGATCCCCCGCCCATGCTCCCGGCGGGTGCGAGCTCTGCGCCCAGTGCTCCCGGTGCGGTCTCGGATGCGTCCGTGACATCGCCGTCTGATTTTCTTCTGCAAATGCGGTCGAGGCGAAGATTTCTGCCGGCAGATCGCAACAGACTCCGAGCCCCGGGCGTTGATGGAGACCCTATGAAAATCACCAGCCTTGCTTTCACCCTCCTCACCGCCGCTGCCCTGAGCGCGGCGGACGCTCCCAAATCAGTCTATGACGTCCCGCTCAAGGATATCGACGGCAAGGAAACCTCCCTGAAGGACTATCAGGGCAAGGTGATGCTCATCGTGAACGTGGCGTCGAAGTGCGGCAACACTCCGCAGTACAAGCAGCTCGAAGAGCTCAACAAGGAGTTCGCGAAGGACGGGCTGGCGGTGCTGGGCTTCCCCTGCAACGACTTCGGCAAGCAGGAGCCGGGGACCAATGAAGAGATCAAGGAGTTCTGCTCGACGAAGTACAAAGTGACCTTCCCGATGTTCGACAAGGTGGTGTGCAAAGGGCCGGACAAGAGTCCGATCTACCAGGTGCTGAGCGGTCCGCAGGCGCCGTTTCCCGGAGATGTGAAATGGAATTTCGGCAAGTTCCTCGTCGGCAGGGACGGCACGATCCTGAAGCGCTTCGAGCCGAAGACAAAGCCTGACGCGCCTGAAGTGATGGCGGCGATCAAGGAAGCTCTTGCGGCGAAGTGATCCGCCGGTCGTGAATCAATGAAAAAGCTGCGAGGGCGTGGGCCTTCGCAGCTTTTTTCTTGTATACGAGGGATCAGATGGTGCCGCCTGAGGGTGCGGGTGCGGCGGGCTTCACGGGAGCGTTTCCACCGTCGGAGGAAGGCGTAGGTTTGATTTCGATCCTCACACCGCTTCCGGGGCCGTCCATGAGGCGGAGTTTTTCGCGGAACTCGGCGGGGATCGCAGCACGTTCGGCGTCGGTGTTGACCGGCCAGCTTTGTTCCGTTCCGTCTTTCGGGCGGGCGGTGAAGACGGCTTGGCCGTCGTCGCGCTTCAGTGTGTACTCACCGCTGTCGTCGCGCCGGGTCACGGAGGAGGCGGCATGGGTCTCGTTGATGCTGAACTGGCTGATTTGTGCCGGACCTGCGGAGGCGACCGGGGGGGGCGCGGCAGTCGTCGCGGCGGCACCCTTGCTGTGATGATGTCCGGGGCGGATGGCGGGTGGGTGCTGAAACACCGGAGGTTGCGGCATGGGGCCTTTGGCGCCGTCATTGGCCCACTCCTGGACGAGCTGCTGGTACTCGCGCATCTCCTTCTGGAAGCGGTCCATTTGATCCTTGAAGTCCTGGGGCGGGAACTGGAAGGCGTGCATGCCTCCCTGCGGCATGCCGGGAGGCATGAGGAAGGAAGGGCCATGTGACGGTGAACCCATGGACGGCTGCCGGATGCTCATGGCGGGCATGTCGTGCTCGCCCAGGGTGACAGGCACTTCCATTTCGCGTCCACCGCTGATGACGGTCAGCTTCACGACGTCGCCCTTGCTGTGGTCGCGGACGAGCACAACGAGCTGCTCCATGCTGACGAGATGCTGGTCGTCGAGCTTGAGCAGGATGTCGTGCGACTTCAGGCCCGCCTTTTCGGCAGGGGAGTCCGGCATGACGCCCTCGACCATCACGCCGAAGCCGGGTCGGAGGGCAAAGTGGGAGCGCAGCTCGGGCGGCACCTCGCGGGTCATGACTCCGATGTAGGGGACGGGGTCCTGCTTGAGATGCGGTGTGGACGGCCCGGGTTTGCGGGCGGCGTGTTGTTTTTTGGATTCGGACGAGTTGGGTTTCGCAGGCTTTTCGGTTGCGATGGCGGCAGCGGAGGCGCTGCCGGCCGTGGGTTGGGGATTTCCTTCAGCCCGCAGGGCGCTCAGCGGCGCCGTCGCCAGCAGGGCGAGGAGAAGAGAGGCATGGGGTTTCATGGTTGGGGGGTGGGTTCAGGTTTTGGAGGGGGAAATCATTGGAAGGAGACCGGCAGGACGACCTTCTGCTCACGCGGGTATTCCACGGTCATCTCGGCACCATCGCGCGGGTCGATCCACGTCTGGCGTTCCCGGGCCAGCACGCGGAGGTGCTGCTCAGGCACGTTCTCCCGGCTGTAGTGGATGCCGTCGTTCCGCACGTCCTCCCATTCGCGGATGGTGGAAATCGGCAGGACCATGGGCGCGGCGGCCATGCCGCCGGTTGTCGCGGTGGCGGGAGCGTCCGGCGCGGTGCCGGGCAGGTAGCTCATGACGGTGACGGCGGCGGCGGCGCCCAGCGCGGCCCAGGCGGTGGAGTGCAGCCAGCCGGTTTTCCGGCGCGGTCGCGAAGGGGCGCCGAGCCAGTTCATGTCGAGTTTGAGTTCCTCGTCCACACCCTGAATGAGAGCGGGGGACGGGGCTGCGGGCGCGAGTCGGCGCAGGGCGTTTTCCAGACGGGTTTCTTCAGGATCTTCGTTCATGACAGGGCCTCCTTGGCGTTGGGAAATGGGAGCACGTTCAGAGCGGGCGGGGTGGATTCGCCCAGCAGTTCGTCTTTCATCGGGGCGAGTTTCTTTTGCAGGGTCTGCAAGGCGTAGCGGTAGCGACCAGCCACGGTGTTGATCGACTCGCCGGTCATCGCCGCGATTTCATTGAAGGTCAGACCGCCCCACAGCTTCAGGGTGATGACCTCGCGCTGCTGGCCGGGCAACCTTTTCAGCGCTTCGTCAACGATGGAGGCGATCTCCTGCTGCCCGGGTTCAGGGTCAAAGGTCGGCGCGTTTTCGTGTGGCAGGGCGATTTCGGCCTTGGACTCGCGCTTCACCCGGCGGGTATCGTAGCGGCGCTGATCCAGAGCGATGGTGCGCACGGCGGCGTAGAGCAGCGGGATGTGCGCGCTGTCGCCGTCCGGGAAGCGGCGCCACCAGCGAACGAAGGCCATCTGCACGACGTCCTCCGCGTCCGCCTTCGAATCGACGATCTGCCGCGCATACAGCACCAGCTGTGGGGCGACTTGTTCAAAGGTTCGTTTCCAGTCAAAAGAAGCAGGCATGCTTGGCATGGGGGTTTTGACCTGCCTAACGTCGCCTGATTCGGTTTTTGTGTGTTTACGGTGTAAAATTACCGCACCGGCACTATCGGCTCATGCCTGTGCCTGCGGCGGCTTGCCCCATTTCACGCCGTGGCCGATGAACAGCAGGCCGATCACGATCATGAAGGTGGAGAAGAACTGCCCCTTCGTCAGTCCCAGGATCAGCTCCGACCCGCTGTCCGGCTGCCGCACGAACTCCAGCGAGATGCGGGCGATGGCGTAGAGGATGAAAAACAGTCCTGTGATGATCCCGTGGCGCAGGCGCGGAAACCGCACGCGGATGAAGAGCAGGATGAGGGAGAGAAACAGCCCCTCTCCCAGCGCCTCGTAAAGCTGCGAGGGATGCCGCGGGTGCAGCACCGCCTCCAGTTCCGCGCGTCCGCCGCGCTGCTGCTCGAAGTAGGCGATGATCTCCGGGCTGTGTCGCAGGCCCTCGGGGATCAGCCCCGGCTGGCCACCCTGCCGGTAGAAGTCCTCGTGCAGAAGTTCCGTGGGAAATTTCATCGCCCACGGCACCTGCGTCACCCGGCCAAACAGCTCGCCATTGATGAAATTCGCGATGCGTCCGAGGAACACCCCCAGCGGCGCGCCGCACACCAGTGTGTCCCCGATTCCGGTCCACGAGATCTTGTGCTTCCGCGCATACCACAGGCAGAACAGCGCCACGCCCACGATGCCTCCGTGGCTCGCCATCCCGCCCTGGTTCAGCAGAAAGAAAATCCACGGCGCTCGGATGAAATCGTCAAAATTGTACAGCAGCATGTAGCCCAGGCGCCCGCCGATCACCACGCCGAACAACGCCACCAGCGTGATGAAATCCGCCACCGCGTCTGGCTTGATCTCGGAGAGGCCTCGCTTCGCCAGAAACAGCATCACCAGATATGTCAGGTAAAAGCCCAGGACGTAGGCCAGACCGTACCAGTGCACGGCGATGCTGTCCGTGATCTTGATCAGGTGCGGGCTTAGATCGTGCAGGTAATAGGCAAAAAACATGGTGGTGAACCCGACGATGGCGAGTCGCACCGGTCGTGCGATGAAAAATTCCGCCCCGAACGGCCAACGCCCGCGATTCCGGCGGAAAAGGACTCGTCATTTCTCGTGCGCCGGGCCACACTCCGCGCATGGCCCAGGCAATCATGAACCCCGAGGAGGTCCGGCGCTTCGCGGCGGAACTGAAGCGCTTCAACACCGACATGCAGCAGCGCGTTTCCTCGCTGCAGAGCCGCTTCTCCGCACTCGGGGAGACTTGGCAGGATGCCGAGCATGAAAAGTTCGGCGCCGAATTCTCCGCCACCATGAAGGCCATCAAAAAATTCATGGAGATGTCCGAGCAGCACACCCCCTTCCTCCTGCGCAAGGCCCAGCGCATCGAGGACTACCTCAACCAGCGCTGATTCCTCCGCATGGCCGACCAAGCTCGCATCACCGACGTTGACGCCCTGGAGTCCTTCCGCTCCGCATTGATCGTCTTCATCAGCAAGACGCGTCAGGCCATCAACGCCGCCAGCGATTCGGTCAAAAAGACCCGCAACTGGCTGCAGCTCGAGCAGCCCGCCTACTGGTCGGAGCAGATGAAGCGGCAGCAGAAAAAGCTGGAGCAGGCCAATGCCGAACTCATGAGCGCCCGGCTCTCCGAATTCATCGACTCCCCCGTCGTGCAGCAGATGGCCGTGCGCAAGGCGCGCACCGCCCTCCAGGAGTCCGAGGAAAAGCTCCGCCGCACCAAGGCGTGGGCGCGGGAATACGACCGCGCCGTGGACCCCATGATGCGCACCCTCGACTCCCTCCGCGATTACATCGACAACGACCTCGCCCAGGCTGTCGCCCATCTCGTGGAGATGCAGAAAATCCTCGAAGGCTACCACGAAAGCACCGCCCCTCCGCTTGCCGCGGAGTGAGCAGAATATCGCAGGGAAGTGATGGCGGCGTGGTCGCTTCTGGCAAATGGTGCGTAATGTTTCACCGCGACCGGGGTTTGCCTCAGGTCGGGCATTCACTCCAACGATCTCATGAATCTCATTCAAAACGGCCGCGTTCTTTCCGATCAATGGTTCCTGACCAGGGAGCACTGGAGGGACGCTAAAGCGGAGGAGTTTGAAAAGCGCTATCTGGAGCCGCTGCCGGGCTTGATCAGCAAGACGAATACGGTCATGAATGATCTGGAAACCCTCCTGAAAAAGATCCGCAAAGACTGTGAGCCGACCTATTGACCTGAGCGCCTCGCGCATTCTCTTCCTGCACGATTCTCTGCGTGACTCGGCGGCCGACTTCGCCGCCCGCGGGACGCGGATCGCCCGCGAACTGCGCTCCCGCCGCTACTCGACGGAGCAGGCGCACCTGCGGCAGTTGGAGGAGCACAATACGCAGACGGCGGAGGCGGTCGCGGCGATGAACGCGGAGTGGGACGCCTTCGCCGGGAAGGTGAAGCGGCGCCACGAGGACAGGGCGGAGGCTTTCAAGCGCTACGAGGACCGCATCCGCCGCGACCTGCCGGTGATGACGCAGAAAGAACGTGAGAGCTGGCTGGGCAAACTGCAGATCCAGCGCAAGCAGGCGGAGGCGGACAGGATCCGCCAGCAGGCGCAGGCCCGCGAACTGGCCAACGCGCTGCTGGAACGTCTGGAGAAAGTCATGGCCCGCATGCTGACGGTCCTGAAGGCGACGGGCGAGCACTTGCAGCGCAAAGAGAACGCGAAGCCGGAACCCCAGATCGCGCTGAAGGACATGACGGCGCGCGTGGAGGGCATCGAGCGCCACGCCACGCTGCTGGAGGAGCAGCTCGAAGCTACCAGAACTACCGGACTGAAAAAACTCTTCTCGCGCCCGAAGGTGGACATGGGCCAGCTCAGCCGGGCAGTGCTGGACTATGAAAAGTGCGCGGCGGAGATGAACGCATCACGCGATGACGCGGAGGCGGCGATCGAGGCGGACTTTCAAAAGACGGATGCCCGCATCACGGCGGACTGGGAGCGAGCGGACGAGGTGGCGGAGCAATATCGCAAGGCAATGCTGAAACGGTTGGAGACGCAGATCCCGGCCTGCCTGAGCCGCAACGAGCGCCTGCGCGAGCGCAACCTCATCAGTCTGGAGGAGCAGCGGGAGGAGCATCTGGAGGAAGAGGTTCGCGCACCGGCGGCGCTGGGGCGCAAGCAACTGCTGGAACGGCAGGCGGCGGAAATGGCCGCCGTGGAAGAGGAGGCTCACAAGCGCTGGCAGACCCTGCAAACCGAGTGGGACGCAAAAGTGCCGCCACTTCTGGAGCAGATCGACGAAGCCGCCGCGGCCTCAAAGTCCGAGCCATGGAGCACGGACTACACGCCGGCGACGAGCTTTCCCGAGGCGAGCCGGTTTGGCGACATGCATTTGGATCTGAGTGGCGATGCCGCCGCGCTGGAGGCGGACACGCCGCTGCGACTGAGCGGTCATGAAAAGGTGCGGCTGCCGCTGGCGCTGGCTTTTCCGCAGGACGGATCGCTGCTTCTAGAAACGGACGACGACGGCGGCGCGTGGGTGCCGGGCGTGATGAACAGCCTCGTGTTCCGCATCCTGTGCGGCGCACCACCCGGGAAGGCGCATTTCACGATCATCGATCCCGTGGGGCTGGGGCAGAGCTTTGCCGGACTGATGCATCTGGCAGACTACGAGCCAGCGCTGATCAACCGGCGCATCTGGACGCAGCGGGATCACATCGAGGAGCGGTTGGCGGAGCTGAACGAGCACGTGGAGAAGGTCATCCAGATGTATCTGCGCAATGAGTTTGCCACGATCAGCGAGTACAACGCGCAGGCGGGCAGCGTGGCGGAGAAATATCACTTCCTCGTCATCGCCGGACTACCGGCCGCCTTCAGCGAGACGGCGATGGCACGGTTGAAGAGCATTCTGGCCAGCGGGCCGCGCTGCGGTGTGTTTGTCGTGGCGCACTGGGACCGGCGGCAGGCGCTGCCGGAGGGACTGACGGCGGAAGACTTGAAAGCACTGCGTCCACATCGTGCGCGAGAAGGGGTGGTGAGTTTTGGCGGAACTTTGTCGCTGACGCTCGATCCGCCGATCAGCGATGAGGTCGCCGCCGACCTGGCGCACAAGATTGGCCAGGCGAGCATCGACTCCAACCGCGTGCAGGTGCCGTTCTCCGTTGTCGCTCCGCAGGAGCTGTGGACGGAGAGCACCACGCAGGAACTGCGGATCGCCATCGGGCGCACCGGAGCCACGAAGCTGCAGTATCTCGCGATCGGCAAGGGCACGAAACAGCACGCGCTGCTCGCGGGGAAGACGGGTTCCGGGAAATCGACGCTGCTGCACATCATCATCACCAATCTGGCGATGACCTGCAGTCCGGAGGAGGTGGAGTTTTACCTCATCGACTTCAAAAAGGGCGTCGAGTTCAAGTGCTACGCCGACGCGGGGCTGCCGCACGCGCGTGTCGTGGCCATCGAGAGTGACCGCGAGTTCGCGCTCAGCGTGCTGCAGCGCATCGACGAGGAACTGAAGCGGCGCGGCGAACTCTACCGCAAGGCGGGTGCGCAGGATCTGGCGGGCTACCGCAAGACGGCGGGCGCGGAGCCGATGCCGCGAACGATGCTCATCATCGACGAGTTTCAGGAGTTTTTCGTGGAGGACGACTCGGTGGCGCAGGGCGCGGCGCTGCTGCTGGACCGCATCGTGAGGCAGGGGCGCGCGTTTGGCATCCACGTCTTCCTCGGCTCGCAGACGCTGGGCGGCGCCTACACGCTGGCGCGTTCGACCCTGGGCCAGATGGTCATCCGCATCGCCCTTCAGTGCAACGAGGCGGACGCCGCCCTGATCATGGAAGACGGCAATACGGCCGCCCGCATGCTCTCGCGGCCGGGTGAGGGCATCTACAACGACGCCGCTGGTGCTCTTGAGGGAAATTCCCCATTCCAGGTGGTCTGGCTGGGCGACGAGGAACGCGACGCGCATCTCGCCCAGATCACCGAACTGAGCCGCGAGCGCGGTCATGCCGCAAAGCGTCCCATCGTATTCGAGGGCAACATGCCGGCTGAGGTTCATGACAATCCTGCGCTGGCAGCCGTGCTCGAAAATCCGCCGGTCAAAGCGCCCGCCGATCCGCGCGTTTGGCTGGGCCTGCCGAACGCAATCAAGGGCCCCACGGAAGCGGTCTTCCCGCGTCAGAGCGGACGCCATCTGCTGCTGGTCGGTCAGAACGACGAGGCGATCGCCGCGATCATGGGGTTGGCCGTCATCGGACTTGCAGCGCAGCATCCGCGGGAGCGCCAACCGCAGTTTTACTTGATCCACAGCGCCCTCAACGACACGCCGGACTGCGAATTCTTCGAAGCCGCGGCCGCGCGCACCGGCGCGAAGGTTTCGCAGGGGCACGAGGCGGCGGATTTCATCGCGGAGATTCACGCGGAGATGAGACGCCGGGCGGATGAAGGCGGCGCGGGCGATCCGCCGGTCTTTCTGCTCGTGCATGGGCTGCAGAAGTTCCGCAAGCTGCGCTACGAGGAAGACTTCTCCTTTGGCGGAGACGACACGCCGAAGCCGGGCAATCAGCTCAACGAAATCATTGCCGAAGGGCCGCCGCTGGGCGTGCATCTCATCACCAGCCTCGACACGCTGAACAACGTCAATCGCTGCCTCAGCCGCAAGGCGCTGAGTGAACTCGGCATGCGGGTGCTGTTCCAGATGAGCGCGAACGACTCGGCCAGCCTGATTGATTCGCCAAAGGCGGGATCGCTGGGATTGAACCGCGCGATTTTCTACTCCGAGCACGAGGCCCGCATGGAGACGTTCAGGCCCTTCGCGCTGCCGGACGCCGACTGGCTGATGGCGCTGCCGGCGGCTTGACCTGCGCCGCTCAGGCTGCCGCGGGGAGCGTCTTGAGCTTGCCGTTCTCGTCGAAGTCCAGCTCCTTCTCGATGCGGAGGTTGTTGACGATGTAGGTCTGGCGGTCGGGCGTGTTCTTGCCCATGTAGAAGCTGAGGAACTCCTTGATCGACTTGTGCTCCGGCATGGTGACGGGCTCGAGGCGCATGTGCGGGCCGATGAAGTGCTTGAATTCGTCCGGGCTGATCTCGCCGAGGCCTTTGAAGCGGGTGATCTCCGAGCTCTTTCCGCAGAGGTGGATGGCGCGCTGGCGCTCCTCGTCGCTGTAGCAGTAGAAGGTGTCCTTCTTGTTGCGAACGCGGAAGAGCGGGGTCTGCAGGATGTAGAGATGACCCTTGCGCACGAGTTCCGGGAAGAACTGCAGGAAGAAGGTGATCATCAGCAGTCGGATGTGCATGCCGTCCACGTCGGCATCAGTGGCAAGCACGACACGGTTGAAGCGCAGGTTTTCGAGGTCCTCCTCGATCTGCAGGGCGTTGGCGAGGAGGTAAAACTCCTCGTTTTCGTAGACGACCTTGCGGGTGAGGCCGAAGCAGTTCAGCGGCTTTCCACGAAGGGAGAAAACGCCCTGCGTCTCGACATCGCGGCTTTTGGTGATGCTGCCGGAGGCGCTGTCGCCCTCGGTGATGAAGAGCGTGCTGTCGTCGCGGCGCTTGTCCTTGGTGTCAAAATGGATGCGGCAGTCGCGCAGCTTTTTGTTGTGGACCTTCGCCTTGCGGGCGTTTTCGCGGGCGGCCTTCTGGATGCCGCTGATCTCCTTGCGCTCTTTTTCGTTGGATTCGATTTTCTCCTGCAGCGCCTTGGCGACGTCCGCGTGCTTGTGCAGGAAGTTGTCGAGTTGGGAGACGACGGTGTTGAGAATGTGGGTGCGCAGGTTGCGGCCGTCGGGCTCCATGTGGGAGGAGCCGAGCTTCGTCTTGGTCTGCGATTCGAAGACAGGCTCCTGCACCTTCACGCTGACTGCGGCGATGATGCTGCCGCGCACGTCGGCGGGATCGTACTGCTTTTTGAAGTAGTTGCGGCACTCCTGCACGATGGCCTCACGGAAGGCGGCGATGTGGGTGCCGCCCTGGGTGGTGTGCTGGCCGTTGACGAAGGAGTAGTATTCCTCGCCGTAGCCGGTGCCGTGGGTGAAGGCGATCTCCACGTCCTTTCCGTCGATGTGGATGATGGGATACTGCGGCTGCTCCGTGAGCTTGGAGCGGATGAGATCCATGAGGCCGTCCTTGGAGCGGAACTTCTCCTCACCGGCCGGCGTGCGCAGGATGAGGGTGAGGCCGGGATTCAGCCAGGAGTAAAAGCGCAGCATCTCGCGCACGAAGTCGAAGCGGAAATGCGTGTCGTCGGCAAAGGTCTCCGCGTCGGCCCGGAAGGAAATGCGCGTGCCGTTCGGCTCCTCGCAGGGCTTGGGCTTGCCCATGTCGTATTGGACGAGGCCCTGGCTGAACTCGATGGAGCGGGTCATGTTTTCCCGCACTGCCTGAATCTCGAAGAACTCGGAGAGGGCGTTGACGGCTTTGATGCCGACGCCGTTGAGGCCGACGGAGCGCTTGAAGGCTTCGCTGTCATACTTGGCACCGGTGTTGATCTGCGCGGAGCACTCCAGGAGCTTTCCAAGCGGAATGCCGCGGCCGTAGTCGCGCACGGTGACGGTTTGATCCTCGGTGATCTCAATTTCCACCGTATTGCCAAAGCCCATGACGTGCTCGTCGATGCAGTTGTCGATCACCTCCTTCAGCAGCACGTAGATGCCGTCTTCCGGCAGGGAGCCGTCGCCCAGCTTGCCGATGTACATGCCGGGGCGCAGGCGGATGTGCTCCCGCCAGTCGAGGGATTTGATGCTGTCTTCCGTGTAGTTGTGATCGGGGGAGGCGGCCATGGATGCTGGGTGAAAATCAGGAATGAAATGCCGAGATGCCAGAAGGGGCGGGGAGAGTCAAGAAGCTGTGTTGTTTTGAACACTCATGGCAGGCCCCACGCTCCGCGGAGTGCAGCATAATCCGCCTTCGGCAGCAGCACGTAGTGCGGAGACGCGGAAGGATCCAGCCAGCCGAGGAGGCGCACGAGGTCCGTCTCCGCCATGGTGGTGCAGCCAGCGCTCGGCGTAGAGGGACCGCGGCGGACGTGGAAGAAGATGGCGCTGCCGTAGCCCGGGGCGGTGGGCTGCTGATTGTGGCGGATCTCGAGCATCCACTTGTAGGCAGAGTCGCCGAGGCGCATTTTCTGCTTTTCAAACCAGGGCGGAATGCCCCGGCGGGGGTCGATGCGGACGTGACGGTTGTAGTAGGGCGAGTTTGAATCGTCCACGTAGGCGTCCCAGGGGCCCACCTGGATGTAGGGCCAGCGCGCGCCCTGAGGGGGCGTGGCCGCGTAGCCAAAGAGACTGCCGAGCTGGAAGACTCCAGCTGGTGCGCGCCAGTCTTTCTCAACCTTGGCGGGGATGCCGTTTTGAGGCACCTGAAAAACGCCGCGTCCCCAGGCCAGCCCCTTTTTTCCCAAGAGAACGGGGACGGTGCCAGTGAAAACCGGCTGCCACGGGTCACGGCTGGAACCCCGCTGCCAGCATTGCATCCTTGCTGTGTTGGAATTCCACGTCTCAGCCTGGGCTACGATGACCTGCCTTACGGCTCGCCCGAGCTGAGCCTGACTGAGCCCGGGGAGGAGAAGCGTTAGGGCGGCTGCAAGGAGTGCTGCGGACGCTTTTTTTTGAAGACAAATTTTTTGGTATTGCATGGGGGACCAGTTTCCGAATATAAATTTAATTAATCAACCCTGCCGGGTTAATTGGATTCAGGTTTTGGGGGTTTTTTTCCTGAGTTCCGAGTTCCGGCAGGGTTGTTTTTTTACCCCTGATACGTCTTCGCCTCATCTGCGGGATTGATTCGCTGATGGTGCGCTCTATGGATGGACTCATGAACTTCCGGCGCTCGAGCCTCTTCCTTGCAACTGCGGCCCTGCTGGGCTTTTCCGCCTGCTCCAACACCTCCGTGGTGACTTTGAGCTACGTTCCAAGGGCTGGCCGAGTGGTTCAGGGGACGCCTGAATTCGCAGTGGGCGCGTTCCGCGACCTGCGCCGGGTGCCGCCGCAGCAGCTTGGCACCGTGCGCCTGCCGGTCGGTCCCAAAGTGGACACCATCCAGACCAGAGTGCCGGTCAGCAATATTGTCTCAAACGCCTTCGCCTACGCTCTGGAAGTCCGCGGCATGAACGCTGCAGACAAACAAGCGAAGTATCGGGTCACCGGAGATGTCATCGACCTGCGCTCCCAGCTCTTGGTGCATCCCTACGGCTACGCCCGCCTTCGGGTGAACATTGTGGACGCCGCCTCCGGTCAGACGGTGTTCACCCGAATTTACGAAGGCGAGCGTCAAAGCACGGCCTATCGCCCGGGTTCCGGATCTCCAGTGCCCATTCTTCAGGAGCTGACCTCCCGCGCCCTACAGGATGCGGTGGACAAGGCTCTGGACGACCAGTTGATGCGCCAGCGCCTGGGCAGCGGAGCCTCCCGTCCGCGTTACGCGCCGGGGATGCTGTAAACCCCGGGGAGTGCTATTTCAGCGCCTCGTCCAGTGTCCGACCATCCGCATCAGGGAAGGGGATGCCGAGCAGCTTCGCCATGGTGGGGGTGACGTCGATGTTTTTGATCTCGTCGAGCACGACCCCCTGCTTGATCCCAGCGCCGCTGATGACACAAATGCCGTAAAGGTTCGGATCGAGCTGATAATGACCGTGCGCGCCTTTGGGCGGATCGTTCGGGATGATGACCTCGTTGTCGGCCAGTGAGTCGGTGAAAGTGTAGCCGTCGGCGGCCAGCAGGACGAGATCGGGCTCGCGACCGTCCTGTGCGGCGGTGACGTGGTGCAGCTTGCTGTCGAAGTCCTTCGCCTCGACGACATTCTGCACTCCTTCCAGCTTCGCGAGTTTCGGGGTGATCTTCTGGAGAATGCTCTCGCGATTCGCCGCATCGAGAACATAGACGAAGCACGCGCCGCCCTCGGCCATGGCGAAGACCTGCGAGTCGGGCGCGAGGTTCTTGCCCAGCACGGCTTTGACAAACCCGTCCTTCCGCAGCGCGGCGTTGGCGTTGATCGATTTCGTGAAAGTCACAAAGCCGTGGTCGGTGGTGATGATGAACGCGGTTTTGTCGCGGATGCCCGCTTCCTCGGTGGCGCGGATCAGGTCCGCCACGCGGTTGTCGGAGTCATTCGCCGCCCAGTAGGCCTCCGGCACCTGGCGGCCATGCGCGTGCTCGAAGGAATCGAGACTGACGAGATGGATAGCCAAGAAGTTGGGCTTGTGCTTCTTGATGATGTGCGTGGCGAGTTGCGCATACATGTAGTCGCGCTGCGCCTTGCCGGCGTTGCCGAGCTTGCACCACTCCATCTGCTTCTCGATCGGGATGCCGGCGGCTCGCGCTTCTTCGAGGAGTGCAGGGGTGCCATACTTTTCGAACAACGCCTGATCGAAAACGTCCGGAACGGTCCAGTCGAGCGTCGTCGCGCCGCGCGAGGCCGGCCAGATCACGGCGGCAGTGCTCAAACCGGCGCCTTTGGCCGCATCGTAGATCGTCGGCGTCTTGACGATCTCGTCCTTGTTGAAGATCGGGTCGGGAATGAGCGGGATCTTCTTCCGCTGCTCGCGGTCGAAGTATTCGTTGGCCAGCACCCCGTGCCTGCCCGGATGCACACCGGTGACGAGTGTCGTGTGATTCGTCCACGTCACCGTCGGAAACGAGCACTCCATGCGCTTGGCCCGCACGCCGTTTGCCGCCAGCGCCTTCACCGCCGGCATGTGGCACTTGGGATCATCGAAGTAGTGATGCGCCCAGCCGTCGATGCTGACGAGGATGACGTGTTCGGCGGGAGCCGCGTGGGCGAGCGCCGCCGAGGCGGCAAGAAGTGTGAGGAGGCGCTGGAGCATGTGCGGCGAGGGCAGGCGGTTCAAATGGACGGCGTTTCCGGCTTGCGGTTACCGCCCGCCGGCGCGCCGGATCAATCAAGGCAGCGGTTTGGTGGCGCCGCCGATGCGGAACAGCTTGTCCTGCGTGCGGACGAAGAGGCTGCTGTCGCTGACCGAGATGCTGGCGCGAACGCTGGCGGCGTTGCCGTTGGGCTTGGAGCCGTTACCCATCTCATTGACGGAGAGAAGCTCAAACTTGTCGGTGTCCGCCTTGGCGACGTAGACCTCGCCCCAGAAGTTGATGCAGTAGACTTTGCCGTCGGCCACGGTCGGGCTGCTTTCAAACTTGGTTTTGCCGCCGAGTTCGCCGGACCACAGGACCTTGCCGGTTTGGGTTCGAGGGCAGCTCAGGATCTTCTGCCGCCATCGAGCACATAGAACTTGCCCTTGTAAAACGCTGGCGTGGGCGTCGCTGGTCACGCCTTTGGGTTCGGTTTGCCACATTGGCTGGGTTTCGCCTTTGGCATCGAGTGGCATGGCGAAGACGGGTGAATTCTTCGGCGCGCAGACGAGCGCGATGCCGTCGCCGACGACGGGCGATGGCACGAGGCGGAAGAAGCTGTTGTAGCCGTCACCCGGAGGATTCCAGGTGGCCATGCGGGAGAATTCCTTGCCGGTAGCCGCGTTGTGGATGGTGAGCGTGTCGCCGCCGGAGATCAGCATCAGGCGCTGATCTTTGTAGGTCGTGAAGACCGGGCTGCTGAAAGCCTCGAGAGATTCGATCTTCGCCGTGCTCGGGCGAATCACCTTCCAGATGTCCTTGCCGTTGGCCGGGTCGATTGCAAGCACATAGCTGCTCATGTCCTTGCCCGGCGTGCCTTTGTTGAAGCCGTGAAATTCAAAGGGCTCGTTGCGCTGCAGCACCTGGATGTAGAGCCTGCCGCTGTCGATCGTGGGGCTGGAGCCGTAGGTCCACTGTGTGCCGAAAGCACCGTGGGTTTCCTTGAAATCGCGCTTCCACACGATCTTTCCGTCAAAGTCGCAGGCCGCGGCCACGGCGTTGGCGAAGAGGAAGTAAACGCGATCTCCGTCCGTGGCGGGTGAGGGACTGGCGAGGTTGCTCTTGTCGTCCCACTGGATTTCGCTGCCTTCGCTGATCGTGGTGCGCCACTTCTCTTTGCCGGTCTGCTTGTCGTAGCAGAGGCCGACGAGTTTCTTTTCAGCTTCAATGGGGGCGGTGATGAAAACATTGTCACCCCAGATTACGGGCACGGATGCGGAAATGCCGGGAACGTCCACCGACCACGACACGCCTTCCGTCGTGCTGAATTTCTCGGGAAGGCCGGTTTCACTGCTGGAGCCGTCTTGATTTGGACCTCGCCAGTTCGGCCAGTTTTCGGCGAAGACGGCGGAGTGAATCGACAACGAGGCGAGCAGGAAGGTGGCGGTGATTTTCATGGCGGAAAGAGAGAAGCGAATACGGGCTGGCATGTCGAGTTGTTTTCATGAATTGATCGACAACCTTGAACCTCACCCACTGGCAATCCACCGCACTCGCGCTGCTCGGCTTCATTACCGGGATGGCGCTGCATCTGCGCTGGCATCCGCTGCGGCGTCACCTGTCCGATGCGTGGGATCTGGTGCGTTTCAGGCCGTTTCTGGTCGTACTGTGCGCCGGGGCTGCCTTGCTCGCATCCGCGGTGGCTGAGATTCGTCCGGCGTCTCTCACGCTGGTTCAACTCAGCGGATGGAGGGAAGTGGTACTGCCGCTCGCCCGCGAGTCGGCGGCCCATCTGGCCCAGCTTCCGCATGTGCTGATTCAGCCGTGGCCGCTGGCCCTGCTGACACCGTTTGCACTCGCCATCCTGACCATTCGCATTTGGCGTTGGCCTTATCGCTACGGTGAGCGCCGCCCCGGAGTGGAGCAAAAGACGGCGCTGTTGGTTGCGACGCTGGCGGGCGTTGGCTGGCTGGCCCTGGAGGCGTCCAGCCTGCGCAGCATGCAGGCCGAGGCCTTGGAGACTTTGAAGCTTTCGATGCGTTACGTCTTCACCGCTTTGGCGGGCGCTGGCATGCAGGTCTGGTTGGCGCGGTTGGTGATCGCCTGGGAAAAGCCGCAGGACACAAATGCCGAACGCGACGCGACGGATGCGCTGGAGCACACCTTTGCCCGCTGGCAGGGCGTGTGCC
Organism: Prosthecobacter sp.; assembly: GCA_041395065.1. GTDB lineage: Bacteria > Verrucomicrobiota > Verrucomicrobiia > Verrucomicrobiales > Verrucomicrobiaceae > Prosthecobacter. The sequence continues at coordinate 59,289 of JAWLBG010000035.1, forward strand.
TGCTGGCTGGCTTCAATTTGAGTTGGATGCTGTGGCGCTTGTGGCAGCCGGGTGTGAATGGAGGTTTGGGTGCGTGGCTGTGGATCGAATACCTTCTGCTCTTTGCCGCGCTGCCGCTGGCGGTGGCCTCGGTCTCAGGGCCGTTTTGGCATCAGGGAGCGGCGGCTTTGAAGATTCTGCTGCGCTCAGTGCTGCCGCTGCTGGGTCTCGCTTTTACCGCGTTCGCAGTCGTGCTGCTGGCGCGCTATGCTTCCGCCATGGCCCACGCACTGGTGGCGGATTCGCCGCTGTGGCGCTTTGTCGTGCTGCCGCTGGACGCTTTGGTGCTTGCCATGCTCGATTGCTGGCTATTGCTAGCCGCTCTTCTCATCATGCTGCGCCACGGCTTTCCACGTCCCCCAACCGCATGACCAGCGGCACGCTTTCTCCCGAACAGATTACGCGGCGGGCCAAGTCGAACCTCGCTTTCGCGCTCGCCTGTCTGCCAAAGGAGCGGCGTCGGGACATGATCTCGTTTTACGCCTTTTGCCGTGTTGTGGATGACATTGCGGACGCCACGGATGTCAGCCCGCAGGAAAAAGAGAAGGAGCTTAGCCACTGGCGCCGCTGCGTGGAGGAAGGGAAGCCGCCCGGGCATCCCGTCCTCGATGAGGCGGTGACGCTGCCGCAGCGCTACGGCGTCCCCCGCGCTTGGCTGGCCGAAATCATCGACGGAGTCGCCAGCGACATCACCAAAGTGCGCTACGAGACTTTCGAGGAACTGCTCGCCTACTGCTACAAGGTCGCCAGCGTCGTCGGGCTCGTCAGCATTGAGATTTTCGGTCACACGAATCCGGCGACGAAGGACTACGCGATCAATCTCGGCTACGCGCTCCAATTCACGAACATCATTCGGGACGTGGGGCAGGATGCGAAAGAGACGGGCCGCATCTACCTGCCGCAGCGCGAACTGAAGAAGTTCGGCGTCATGGAAAGCGAGATTTTGGAAGGCCGGCCCAGTCCGCGCTTCGTCAAGATGATGGACTTTCAGTATCAGCGCGCCCGCGACTACTACGCCGCCGCACAGAAGGCTCTGCCGCCGGAAGACCGCAAAAACATGGTCGCCTCCGAGATCATGGCCGCCATCTACAGCCGCATCCTCGAAAAGCTCAAACGCGAACGCTACCCCGTCTTCACCAAGCGCTGTCGTCTCGGCAAGCTGCACAAGCTGTGGATTCTCGGCAGTCACCTGCTCAGGGCTCGGTTTGGCCGGTGATAAGCGCCGCAACCAAAACGTCTCCTTGTCGCGTCTCAGTCCTCCCCGTTCGATTCATGAAAAAAGCCATCGCTGTCATCTTCCTCTCCGCCCTCAGCTCTTCGCTCTCCGCTGCCGAGCCCCTCAAAGCCCTGTTGATCACCGGTGGCTGCTGCCATGACTATGCGAAGCAGCATCTGATCATCTCGGAGGGCATTCAAAGCCGCGCCAATGTGCAGGTGGATGTGATCTGGACCGACGACAAGTCCACCAATCCGCCGCTGCCCGTGTATGACAATCCCGACTGGGCGAAAGGCTACGACGTGATCATTCACGACGAATGTGCCGCGAGCATGAACAACAAGGAGGTGCTCACGCGCATCCTCGACGCGCACAAAACGATCCCGTCCATCCATCTGCATTGCGCGATGCACAGCTTCCGCACCGGCGAGGACCGCTGGTTCAAGCACCTCGGAATCCAGTCCGCTTCGCATGGCCCGCAGGAACCGATCGCGATCACGTTTGTCGATCCCGAGCATCCGATCACGAAGCCGCTCAAGGACTGGACGACGATCAAGGAGGAACTCTACAACAACGTGAACATCTTCGACGGCCATCCGCTCGCGATGGGCAAGCAGGTCGTCAAAGGCAAGGATGTGGACTATGTCGTCGCGTGGACGAATGAGAAAGTCGGCGCCCGCAGCTTCAGCACCACCATCGGCCACAACAACGACACCGTCGCTGATGCACGCTACCTCGATCTCATCACGCGCGGCCTCCTGTGGGCCTGCGACAAGCTGAACGCGGATTACCTCATGCCGTTCAAGGGGAAGAACAAGATCACCTTTGTGCCGGCGAAACCGGTCGAGGCTCCCAAACCACCTCCCGCACCTCCGTCCAACGCCACCGGCATCAAGGCAACGGCGAGCAGCGAGGAAACCGGCAAGAACAACTTCGCCTGGCGCGCGGTGGACGGCGATGACAAGACGCGCTGGTGCGCCAGCAACGCCAGCTATCCGCAGTGGCTCCAGCTTGAGTTTGAAAAACCGCAGGCGCTCACCGGCATCGACAGCGTCTGGGAAAACGGCGGCGTGTATCGTTACAAGATCGAGGCCAGCGCCGATGGCAAAACGTGGAGCACGCTGGTGGATGCTTCCAACAACACGAAGAACGCGCCCTACAAGGACGACTTCGCCAAGAAGGACGGGATCCGCTTCGTGAAGATCCATGCGTTGGGCAAAACCAGCGGCGGCTGGGCGAGCATTCGCGAGGTGAAGCTCAAGGGCCCGGACATCAAGGCCGTCGCGCCGAAACTTAGCGACGCGCAGAAGAAAGAGCAGGACAAGGCGAACGATCCGTATGCGAAGGAAGGCAACATCACGCCGAAGATCGTCAAACTCACGCCGGAGCAGGAGGCAGCCATCTTGAAGGATGTGAAGGTGGCGGATGGTTTTGAGGTCAGTCTTTTCGCGAACAGCGCCGCGGCAAACTATCCGGTCTTTGTCGCCGCAGCGCCGGATGGTACGCTTTACGT